>DCWS01000015.1 GCA_002328165.1 Desulfobacteraceae bacterium UBA2156
AATTGCTTTACTTTTCAACACCCTTAATATGTCTAACTTGAGTCATTACATAGAGGAGATTGATTTTAAAATCTTTTGGGGTAAAATCTTATTTAAAAGGAAAGGCGCTTTTTTTCAACCTGTTTTGAATTTCACACAATTAATTATATACTAACCGTAAAGGAGGCAAGTATGTTTTTTTCATCATTTTTTCGCCGTTCCTCAATGGCCGGAATCGTTTGTCTATTTGCGCTGTCACTGCTTCTGGGGAATTTTAGCACGGCGGTGGCTGCTGCCGACTGTAAAAACCGTGGCGACCTGGATACCCGCTACTGCGATGACAATGGGGATCTCGTGGCCGACACCCCCAGAGATCCCGGCCAGTGGCTTGATCCGGATACCCTGGTATTCTCATACACTCCAGTGACGGACCCGTCGGTTTACGAAAATGTATTTACCGAGTTCATGGCCTATCTGGCAGAGAAAACGGGTAAAAAGGTCAAATGGTATGGTGCTGAATCCTATGCCGCCCAGGTGGAAGCCATGCGATCTGGCCGGCTGCATGTTGCCGGAATTTCAACCGGCCCGACCCCCTTTGGGGTGAATCTGGCCGGATTTGTACCATTTGGCATCATGGATGGCCCCAAGGGTTTTGGATACACATTGCAGCTAATCACCCACAAAGACTCGGGCATCAAGAAAGTCTCGGATCTAAAAGACAGAAATGTCGCCCATGTGACCCCGTCCTCAAATTCAGGAAACCTGGCACCCCGGGCCCTGTTCAAAGATCTGGGGATCATACCGGACAAAGACTACAAGGTAATCTATTCCGGCAAACATGACAACTCGATCATGGGCGTGGCCAACAAGGATTATGATGCCGCTCCGATCGCTTCCACCATCCTTGACCGGATGGCAGCCAAAGGCGTCGTTAATCGGGACGATCTTCGGTTTATCTGGGAATCGGATCCATTTCCTGGCACCTCCTACGGGTATGTTTACAACCTGGATCCCGATCTGGCCCGTAACATCATGTACGCCTTTTACAGCTTTGACTGGAGCGGGACAGGATTAGAAAAGGAATGGGGGGTCATTCCATGGGACAAATTTTCTCCCATTACCTATCAAGATACCTGGAAGGTCATCCGTACGATTCAAAAAGCTAACGGAATTGTATACAGTGACGAAGCCCTGAAAGGACTGAAGGTCAAAAAGAAGAAAAAGAAGAAAAAATAATTTTGCAGTGCTGAAAATCATCGATCTGACAAAAGAGTACCGTACCGGTGCCAAGGCTTTGAAGGGCGTCAGCTTTAAGATTGATCTACCCCAGGTGGTGGCCATCATCGGCCCGTCCGGGGCGGGGAAGAGTACCCTGATACGTTGCATCAACCGGCTGGTTGAACCATCATCCGGACAGGTAATGCTGGACGGAACCAATGTTGTGACCTTGAGCCGTGGCGAACTAAGGAAGGCACGCCGGCGCATCGGCATGATATTTCAAGAGTACAACCTGGTCGATCGCCTTACGGTCATGGAAAACCTGCTCTCCGGTCGCCTGGGTTATGTCAGCTTCTGGAAGGCCTACCGGCGTAAATTTCCATCCGAAGACATCGTGGCTGCGTTTAAATTACTGGATCGTGTCGGGCTGGATGGCTATCAGGATACAAGGGCCGATGAAATTTCCGGCGGCCAACGCCAGCGAGTCGGCATCGCCCGTGCCCTGATGCAGCAGCCCGATCTTTTGCTAGTGGACGAGCCGACGGCCAGTCTTGACCCAAAAACCTCACGTCAGATTATGCGAATTATTGTAGAGCTGGCCTATGAAAGGGGTACGCCGGCGCTGGTTAACATTCATGACGTGGGGCTCGCCCAATCTTTTTCCGACCGCATCATTGGTCTGCGCGACGGCGAGATTGTATTCCACGGTACCTCTGAAAATATAAGTGCCGATGTTCTCACCGAAATCTACGGCGAGGAAGACTGGAGTACCACCATCCGCAAAGCCGATGACGATGGACCTGTTGATGATCCTAAAAAGAAATCCAGCAAGGATAATGGTTTGGTGAGAGAGACCACAACCGGATGATGCCATCAGGTCAATCCCAGACCACCTCCAATCTTCAGTGGCACAGAATCCGAATCATTGAAAACCCGTTGTTCCGCTACAGCCTGATTCTGCTGACACTTGCCTATTTGCTCTGGTCTGCAAGTACGCTTGAAATAAACTGGCCCCGCATAGCCAACGGAATCCCCCGGGCCGCAAACATGTTTGCTCGTATGGTGCCGCCGGACTTCAGCCGCTGGAGCTTGCTGCTCAGAGGCATGCTGGAAAGTGTTCAGATGGCCCTGGCGGCCAGTTTTTTCGGCATGCTTCTGGCCATCCCACTGGGACTTTGCGGGGCCTCCAACCTGGTTTCCAGGCCGGTTTACCTTGTGGCACGCACAATCATCATCCTGTCGCGCACCTTCCATGAAATTGTCATTGCCATACTATTTGTAAAAATATTCGGCTTCGGACCGCTGGCCGGTTTATTGACGCTGATCATCGCCAGCACCAGCTTTATTTCGAAAATGTTGGCAGAAGACATAGAAAACATGCTGCCGGGTCATCTCGAGGCTATTCGCGCCACCGGGGCCAGCTTTCCCAAACTTCTGATTTACTGCATCTTACCCCAGGTCCTGCCCCGGTACATCGGAGTGTCGATCTATCGCCTGGATGCTAACATCCGCCACTCAACAGTGGTCGGCATTGTCGGTGCCGGCGGCATTGGTCAGGTGCTGGCTGCTTCTTTCAGCCGTTACGACTACGATTTCAGTCTGGCCATCCTGTTAACCATCATCGCTCTTGTTTTCCTCGGTGAATTTTTCTCCAATTGGGTGCGGGGGCACTTGAGATGACGCCTGACGAACACGCCATCAAATACCCCGAAGTGTGGCGCCGGTTCAATCCCCGGCAAACATTGTTACGCTATACCTGGTATCTGGTAGTCGTTTGTCTGGCAGTCTGGTCGATCAGGAATTTAGACATTCCATGGTTTTATTTTTTGGACGCTCACGTTCAAGCAGGCGATCTGGTCACCCGTATGTGGCCGCCGGATTGGGAATATGTCGATAAGCTGCTCGGGCCATTAATCGAGACCATCCATATTGCCACCCTGGGTACCGCAGTAACCGTTTTGATTGCATTCCCCGTGTCATTTCTGGCCGCCCGCAACACGACCTTTAACCCGATTACCTGGTTTATCGGACGCTTCATCCTGGTCACATCGCGTTCGGTCAATACAGTGGTGTGGGGACTTTTGTTTGTTGCCATCTTTGGTCCCGGACCCATGGCGGGTATATGGGCAATCACAGCCCGATCCATAGGTTTCATGGGCAAGCTCGTGGCTGAGGCCATCGAAGAAATCGATGAGGGCGTTGTGGAGGCCATCGAAGCCACTGGGGCCTCACGTCTTCAGGTCCTCCTTTACGGTATTCTGCCCAAGGTTTTGCCCGTAATCTTTGGTACCACTATTTACCGCTGGGATATCAACATTCGCGAATCCACAGTACTCGGCTTCGTCGGTGCCGGCGGCATCGGTATCCTTCTTTATTCATCACTCAATCAATTTCTGTGGCGGGAAGTTGCCCTAATCCTTCTTTCCGTATTTGGCGTGGTCGTTGTCAGCGAGTTCATTTCTGCGGCCGTGCGAAAACGCATTAGTTGATCCAAAATGTTATTTAAAAAAAGGGGCAAAAAGCCCCTATGGTTTTATTCACCAGTAGAAAGAATTGGGGCGCAATCAAGAATGGGGAAACGAACAAGTCGAAGCCTTCCATCGCATTAGCGGTCTATATTTGGCCAACTGACCCATCCCAGCTTGCAGTGAATGTTCATGAGGCCTCTGAGAGGCTCTTGATATGGGACTGGGGGTTCCGGTGAATTGGTCGCCTATGAAGAAATTGCAAGTTTTTTTACAAACAATATGAAATATATTTACGGCAAGCGCGTATTCGGTCATATGGATTACGGGAAATGTACCCTAATGGGAAGAAGGCATGAAGTTGAGATCAAGTTACAGGAGAAATTGATATGAAAATGGAGGAGTTAGTTAAGGCTGTAATTGAAGGAAATGCTCCCTTCGTGAGTCGTCTTGTTGTTCAAGGATTGGATGAAGGCTTGGAAGCAACGACCATTTTATCAGAAGGACTGACACCCGGCATGTCTACGGTTGGTGAACTTTTCCACCAGGGAAAATATTTTCTGCCCGAGATGCTCTATTCAGCGAAAGCCATGACTGGCGGTCTGGAACACCTTGAGCCCATTCTTTCCACAAGCGGCTCAAATTCTCTAGCTACAGTTGTGATTGGGACTGTCAAGGGCGACCTGCATGATATTGGAAAGAATATTGTTGGCATGATTATGAAGGGTGCCGGATTTAATGTAGTTGATTTAGGTGTTGATGTGCCGACTGAACGTTTTGTAGAAGTCATTTATGAAAAAAATGCTGCTATTCTTGCCCTGTCTGCGCTTCTGACAACGACGATGCCTTCAATGCAAGAAACCATTGGGGTCGTAGCGAAATCCGGTATCAAAGATCGGGTCAAGGTTTTAATTGGAGGAGCGCCCATCACTTCTAAATTTGCTGACGAAATAGGTGCTGACGGATATGCCGAAGATGCTCCGAAAGCGGTAACCAAGGCTAAAGAACTGTTAAAGTTATCTTAATAAAATTTTGATAAGGTAAAGATATATGAATAAAAGCAAAAGATCGATGACTCGGCGGGAACGGGTAGTTGCGGCTTTGGACCACAAGGAGCCGGATTGTGTACCATTGAGTATGTCCATTACCATTAACGCATATGACAACCTAAAGCATTATCTTGGAATGGATTTAGAAGAGGATCTGAACCCAGGCCGCTGGACAGAAGTGCCCATACACCCTTTAGTAGCTGAGAGGTTTGGGCTGGATGTCATATGGCTGCCTATCGGAAAGGCACACAAAAAGCCAAGGCAATCTGACGATCCAAACAAATGGTATGACGAATGGGGTGTAGAATGGACGAAAATACCTTTAATTAACGGAGGATACTATAACGAGATGACCTGCCCTCCGTTGGAGGATGCTACTGTCCAGGATTTGGAAGATTTTGACTGGCCGGACCCTTTTGATCCGGGTATCGTAGAGGGTGTAAGAGAATATTACAGACATATCCACAATGACACTGAATTTGCAATTTTAACTAGGTTTGGCGGCGCTGTATTTGAGCAAGCTTGGTATTTGCGGGGCATGGAAAAATTTTTATTAGACTTGGTAGAAAATTCGGAATTTGTTGAGGCACTATTGACAAAAATCGGCAAGATCCAGATGGCCCTTAACGGGGTACTGATAGAGGCCGCCGGTGAGTATGTCGATATTCTGCGCCTCAGTGGGGAAGACATGGGAACCCAGGAAAATCCTATCATCTCTCTTCTGATGTTTCGTCGCATGGTCAGGCCCCATTTAGAAAAGTTGTGGGCTTATGCCAAAGAGAAATTGTTGAAAAAGAACCAGAACGCCAAAATAATGCTGCACTCTTGCGGGGCTGTGAGTCCGTTCCTTCCGGACTGGATCGACATGAAGATAGATGTTTTGGATCCGATTCAGCCAAAGGCTAAGGGTATGGATCCTTTTGAGTTAAAAGCCGCATTTGGTGACAAATTGACCTTTCACGGGGGCATTGATGCCCAGTATGTGTTGCCCTTCGGTACAACAGAAGAGGTTCGCGAGCATACCAGGAAATACATCAAAGCCTTAGCTCCTGGAGGTGGATATATCTGCGCACCGGTCCATAACGTTCAAGGAGATGTCCCTCCTGAAAATCTAGTTGTCATGAGAGATGCCGTAGAAGAGTTTGGTTATTATCCGATCAATTTATAGCGGGTAAAACAGAAAAGAAATGCACCAGAGGAGATCTGCAATATGTCCGCGCAGCACATTATGGCCATTGATAAAGGTACCAGCGGTACACGAGTACTGATTATTGACAAACAACAGCCTTTCTGCCATACCGCATTCCTGAAATTCCGTATATTGCGCCCCATTATATCTTGACGTACAAAGCTGATTCCACTATATTTCTCCTTCGTAAAAGCAATGTCTTATCTTTTAAAAAGCGACACTAAATAACAAGGTATTCGTTTCCGATAATGAGAAATATATCATCGATCGAATTGATAGTCAGCAGGTTCAGATTGGAAAATAAGTGAAATCCCATTAATGGGTCTGTATTGAAATACTTCTGTATAATCAGCTGATCTCTGAATAAAAAGGAGGATTATGATGTTTGATCAACTTGTGCAAAAGCTTAATGTAAGCGCGATAATGACAAAGCTAGTTGCTTATGTGCCAAACCTCATAGCTATTGTAATTCTGGCATGTATTTTCTGGATTATCCTCAAACTGACGAAACGGATGTTGTCAACCGCTATGCGCAGGATAAAAGTGCCTGAAGAGGCCAGTGATATTGTCGTTCGCTTCTCCGGATATTTTGTAGGCATCATTGCGATGCTGACCATCGCCAGTCAACTCGGCATCAAAATCACATCACTGATCGCTGGACTCGGTATCGCCGGCTTAGCCATATCATTTGCTGCCCAGGATACGGTTGGAAATGTGATATCAGGGATCACTCTGCTCATAGACCGCCCGTTTAAGAAAGGCGACTGGATTAGCTTCGGTGATCTGCATGCGTTGGTGACCGAAGTGAAACTGCGTACCACCGTGTTGACATCGTTTGACAATGAGACAATCGTCGTGCCGAACAAAATTCTCGCCCAGGAACGAATTCGAAATTTCACTCTGACCCCCCGCATCCGGGTAAAAATACCGATTGGAATCGCCTATAAGGAAAATATTCAGGCAGCTCGAGAGGTAATCTTGACTACGATAAAAGACGATCAACGAATTCTCGCGACACCCGCACCCATCGTGATTGTCGCGGGGCTTGGGGACAGCAGCATCAACCTTCAGCTTCGTTTCTGGACGCAGGATCCACTGATGCAGTATTCTCTCAAATGGGAATATACTGAACTCTGCAAACGCGCTTTAGATGATGCCGGCATAGAGATACCCTTTCCGCACAGTCAAATTTTTTTAGAACGCAGCAGTGGGTTGATGGAACTCACAAAATCCCTATCAAAAACTTGATCTGGCGACCGGCGCCTCTTTATCGGGCGTATGATCTTGAAAATCACCTCGACTTCATACTGCCGTTGAGAGAATCAGGGACTCCCCTGCTTTAAAACCCTCGATTGCTGGAATCCCCATTTTTCGGTTGCGGAATATTTAAGGGAAGAACTGACGCCGGAACAGTGGAAGACGGTGTTTATGAACAGACCGAAGCAGAAAACGCTTTTTCTGTTGGATCTGATCGAACAGGCCAAAGGATCCAAAAAAGGGAGATAAAGTCCATAGATGAGCGTTAAATTTGTATCAATCCGCCTAGATGGATAAACTCCATAGCGAACCATCTGTTCGTCCTTGTTGGGCACATGGGAACGCATGGCAGCGAGTGATAACATAACGGAACGATAAGGACGACCGATAGACCAACCCGATGCCGAGGATAATTAACAATAAAAACAGCATGACTCCGATGATGGTTTGATGGACCGTATCGTTATCTTTTTAAGTAATTGCGAACCAAAAATTGCTTATAGGAAAGCTGCCAGTGATCCCGCTGTTACAAGTTCGAGACCTCCTTGATTTTTCAGAATCTCGAAGTCTGTATTTTTTTAATCATAGAATTATTTATACGTGATGTCAACAGTTAATTATCTTTATTTTCAGTAGATTACATTGCGGTACATAAATCTCATTCAGGATGTATCCCAATATGCAGTAGGGACATATATCAAACAGCAGCCATACTGCGGCAACAGACGACTTGGATTCAGATATCGGATACCGGTGGTATTGTCAAAAAGGCATTTTCCTGTAAACAGGCCGAAATGCTGGGATTTTGGACAACTGCTGTCAGTTCAATCAACATGTTTATGGATGGTCACCCGGGTTTCGTTAAATGCCGTTGTGGGACCTAAATCGCTGGCGATTGCCTCACGCAGCCGGTTGACGCCGCCCTGATCATCTTTCCAATGGCAGGGAACCATCTCGACGATATCGGGCCTTGTTTTATCTGAGGCAGCTGCCAAGGCTTCCAGACGGTCGAGCTTGTTTTGTACCCACACGCGCTCACCCTCAACAACTCCCAGATCGCCCATGGTGCCGGGGTTCAGATATACCGTCGGTATGGACTTTGCTTCCTCTGAAAGAAGTTGAGAATTGAGGAGAGACCTCACTTTCACCATCAGAAGGGTAAGACCGGCTTCCGGTTCCGGTCTTCCCTCGTAATCGGGAATAAACTGAAACTTGCCGTCCGGGGTGGGGAATTTACCGTCCTGGTACGGGATGTCCGGCAGATTGCGCCTGACCGGCCCCTTTTTCACGTCTTCAAGGGTGATGCCCTGTTCGTTGAGAGATCCAAAGGAACGGGATATCCATTCCCAGGGGGATACCGGCATGGCCCCTTCAAGCCCCATCCTGTCGAGCACCTTGCTGAAAATCCATAGATTGCTGCGAGCCTCTCCTAGAGGGGGAACAACGGCATTCACCGGCCCCACGTAAGGATGACCGTGGCTGGCAATCACATCATCTTCTTCCAGATATGTGGTGACCGGAAGCACCACATCCGCGCACCTGGCCGTAGCCGTCATGAACTGCTCGGTTACGATAACAAAATCCAGGTTCTGCAGCACCTTCGTCAGGTGTTGAGAATCAGGAGCCGAAGCCACCGGATTCATCATGGAAACCCAGGCAAGCTTGATCGGCGGGTTTTCAGCTTTTTCGATTTCCCGGGCCAGATACGGGTTGAGGATCCGGCGCGGTTTAACAAGCTCTACTCCTCTTTCTTTGGCTTTGGCCATTTCTTCCCGCATGATTTTGGTGTCAAAAGGCAAGCCCATTATGAAAAAATTAGCTCCGCCGCCGGGAACCCCCACGTTTCCACTGAAAAAAATCAACGAATGAATCAAACGGCTGTGGGCACCTCCCTGTTTATACCAGTTCATACCCAGCCCGAGGTAGGTTGCTGCCGGTTGGTCGTCCCAATAGACGGAGGCCAGATGCGAAACCTCATCGGCGGTTACATCAGCCCGTTTGAACAGGTCCTGGTCGTCATAGCGATCCAGCATCGCCTTGTATTCGTCCCATCCCGTGCCAAGACTTCGAACAAAGTCAGGTTCCTTGCCCTGGCGGCGTCGAACTTCTCTTGCCACTGCAATGGCCAGATATCCGTCTCCCCCGGGCGCCAGAGCAATGTGTCTGTCCGCAATTTGCGTGGTTTGAGAATAACGCGGATCAACTACGGTTATCCTGGCTCCGTTTTTTTTGGCTTTCTTGATAAATGGGCTGAGGTGCACGTTTGTGACCGCCGGATTTTTCCCCCAGAATACGATATTTTTCGAGTTGAGCAGATCATCGGGACTATGCAAGAGACAGGCACCAAAATCGTTATTCTGGGCCGCCTGCAACGCATCAACGGAAAGCCCACCGGTGTTGATGGTGCTACCCCCGAGGTAGATCCAGAATATCCGCGGCATAAGTATATTTAAAAAGGAAAGAGAGCCCGAATACTGGGCCCACAGGGAAGATAGTGGGCCGTACTCTTTTCGGGTTTGAGTCAGTTTTTCCGCAATTAGATCCAGGGCGTCATCCCAGGAAACCGGTTCGAAATCGCCGTCCTTGCGTATCATCGGTTTCAACAGCCGCTCGGGGCTGTAAAAGCGTTTCAGATAATTGTTGCCCTTGGTACATAAAAAATTTCGGGTATATGAATTGCTCGGATTCGCCCGGTGGGACACAATTTTTCCATTCTTTACCGTTGCAATGATCCCGCAACAGTCCGGGCAATCCCGGGTACATGATGTAACGATTTTTTTTTCCATTAAGTGACCTCCTTTTTGTCTCCAGGCACATTTTCTAACCGCTTCAGAACGACTTCCTTTACCGTTATTAACAAAAAATCTGCTTTTCGTCCAGACAGAATGAATTGGAACCGGATAGACGCTGCTTGCGCCGCGCCCCCGGACAAAGCTTGACACACTCCTCACATCCATCACACTTGTCGGAATCGACATGGACGAGATAGACTTCAAAGTCTCTCAGTTGCTTCGGCATGGTTGCAATTTCTTTCTTAAAAATTTTCTTATCGACCTTTGAGCTCTTCCCACTTGTAGTCGATCAGCTCAAGCAGCACTCCGTTCATCTTCTTTGGATGAACAAAGGCAAACTCACAGTCACGAAACGGCCTGGACCCCCCGATAAAGGGATAATCCTTCTTTTTCAACTCGTCCATGGCATCCCTGGTATGGTTTACGTTAAAACTGATGAGCATCACCCCTTCTCCTCTTTTCTCTATAAACTTTGCGACCTCCCCATCCGGCGAGGTTGACTCCATCAGTTCGAAACCCACTTCGCCCACCCAGTATCTGGCCACCTTGATTTTTTCAGATTCATCGATGTAGGCATCGTCAGGTTCAGACTTGCCCAGCACCGGTTTCCAAACTTTTTTGGCTTGCTCCAGATTTTTCACTGCAATACATATATGATCAACTTTATTTACCTTCATGACAATCTCCCTTTTTTATCTCCTGTTCGGGCGCCTGGTCTTCCGGTATATATGTTAAAACGTTAGCCATACTGCGGCAACAGACGACTGGATTCAGATATCGGATACCGGTGGTATTGTCAAGAAGGCATTTTCTTGTAAACAGTCCGAAATGCTGGGTTTTTGGACAACTGCTGTCAGTTCAATCAACATGTTTATGGATGGTCACCCGGGTTTCGTTAAATGCCGTTGTGGGACCTAAATCGCTGGCGATTGCCTCACGCAACCGGTTGACGCCGCCCTGATCGTCTTTCCACCGGTTTGGAACAATGAGATTTCCAGTCTGAATCGGTTTAAACAGATGGGGATAGATTTTCGCTCTGGGATAGGATGAATAATCCCATTCAAATAACTGTTTTGCCATCAACTGATCCTCCTTGGTTCCCTGTTTCTGATATTTTTGTTCTTTTGGTCAATATCGACAGTCTCGTGAAAGGTCATTTGCGAACAACTTTGAGCATTTTAGGATAAAGCGTTTTGATAGGTGGTATGTTAAGAATTTCAAGCTGTTTGAGAAGGTTATGACGAGTTCTTGAAATTTAGTATCACCTATCTAACCGCCCCAAAATGGTCATTTAGAGAGCAATATGATCTTTTTACGAGTTCATCAATACCCAATAGTCAATCTTTAGGTTTTCCCAGCACCTCGGCAAACATCTCCATATTCCAGGTTTTGGAATCCGCGATGTTCTGGCGAAATTTGATAAAATCGATAGTATCCTGCCCGGTAATCTTCTTTGTGTTGAAAGCACCGAATCCAAGGAAGGCTTCGCCCCCCATGTTCGCCGCCAGCCAGTGCCGGTTGCCGTTTTTGCAGATATCCCAGAAGTATTTCTTTTTCATGCGAATCCCGTCAACCGATTTGATCAGACACCCGGGAAACAGGTTGGCAAAGGTCCAGATAATTTTGTCAACCTCTTTGTCAAGGAGTTCAAAATCCGCCTGGGGCTGATGTTCCTTGACAAAGGTCCGTGCTTCCTGAAACTCATTTCCGGATTTAAATTCGCCGTAAACAATCTCTCCGTCTTCCACGTATCGATCGGTGATCACCATCGGGTTACGGACCCATTCGCCACCCACTTTCAGGACCGGCACGCATTTGCTGATCACACTTTTGGCCTTCACCTTATAGGCCGACCACATTTCACACGATACGCAGTTCCACATGGCGTCCTCGATCCCGAGATACCAGGGGAGAAAATCGCTGGAGCCGCCGTCAGGCGCCGAACCATGTTTCGGACCGGCCTGTCCGAAAATGGCAAGATCCGATGAAATGCTGATGTCACAGGCCATTCCGATCTCCTGTCCACCGGCTACCCGCATTCCGTTCACCCTGCAGATGACCGGTTTTTTACAACCGAGGATGGCATCGACCATGTGATTGAAAAGTTCCATGTACTGGCCGTATTCATCAGACCTCAAACTATAAAACTCGCTGTACTCCTTTGTATTCCCACCGGTGCAAAAGGCATAGGGACCGATTCCCGTGAAAACCACCGCCACAACACTTCTGTCCAAAGAAGCATTTTCAAATCCTGCAATGACTCCCTTGACCATCCCTGTGGTGTAGGAATTGTACTGATTGGGATTGTTTAACCGGATCCAGGACACATAAAGCTTATCCACCACGTTTCCTTCCGGATCGGTTAAAGGACGTTTTTCATAAACCACGCCGGGCGCTTCCGTATCCCAATGAACGCTGGTGTGCAGGGAATGATCTTTCTGTTCGTTGTCTCTTGGCATCCATTCTAAAGTCATGATTTTTTCCTTTTTCTATTAAATGTTAACAGTCCGTTTTTTGCGCGATTGACCCACCTACATTACTAAAAGTCAGGGGTTAAGACAATCCGTTTATCCGGCGGCCGTTTGTGGGCCTCATCGAATGTATCGACGATAGTGCCCATGGAGCGCGTCTGCACAAAAGCCTCTATGTTAATTTTCCCATTCAGGACCATGTCCAGAACAACCGGATAGTGTTCCGGCAGACACCCCCAGGTTCCCAATACCTCCGCATTAAACGCCATCAGCCGACCAAAGGCATATTCGACTTTCGCAAGACTAAAGCCAATAATAATCAGCTTACTCACAAAACCGACCAGGTTCAGCGCAATCTCCTGGCCGCCTTTGGCACCGGTCACCTCGAATATTTTCCAGCCAAAGCCCGGCAGTCCATTCGATTTACAGAGGTCTTTGAACTCCTTGGTAACCGTTCTCGGATCTTTGTCGCTGGAATTAATGACAAAGTCTGCACCGTATTTTAATGCCCGTTTCAGCTTTTCTTCGTTTAGATCGATTCCGACAACGGTTTTGGCTTCCAGGGCCTTGGCGATCTGTCCCATATACTGTCCAACGCCCCCTGCAATCCCCACAACCACGACATTGTCACCCGGCTGTAAATCCCCTCGTTTGGCCGCCTGAAAGGGTGTTGTTGCCGCATCCGCGACTACCGCCAGATACGCCAGGGGAACGTCCCCTCGATCTTTTACTTCACAAAGGTCGATGCTCGGCACTGGAATGTGGCTGGAAAAGCCGCCATACGACCCCAGACTGTTCCCCGGCATTTTCTGGGCCAGGCATCTATTGCCCCTACCTGTTTTGCATAAAATACATCTGCGGCATGGCATAACAGCCGGAATCAGGACCTCTTTGCCGATCCACCCCGCGTCTCCGGCCACCACCGTCCCTGCGATTTCATGGCCGAGGGTCAGGGGGGAGGCTGAAACCGTGGGAACACCATCGTAAAAATAACCCAGATCGGTGTGACAAACCCCACAGCCTGCGACCTCCACCAGAACCTCTCCATTATTTAATTCAGGAACCGGTATTTCTCTTTTTTCAAACTGACCCTCAATGGTCTCTTTTGTCTCCTTATTGTATGAAGTAGGTCGAACCATCTGCCAGGTCTTTATCCGGTCCGGTATTTTGTCATATTTGCCCTCCTTCCAATATCACCCGGTTTACATCGGTTTACATTTAAAATGTTTTACGCAGAGCCAATCCTAAATCGATAAACAAAAAAACATTATATTATAGCTACAATGTGACTAAATAAAAAAGATTTTGTCAATCATTTTTTGATCGATAAACAATAAAAATAATCTATTATCGCCGCCAGGAAACCCCTTTCAAACTGAAAAAAAGTCGTTGTTTGCTCCGCGGCGTATATAACCCGACCCATCATTCAAATTTATGCCTTGACTCACTTTAAAAGTAGCTGTAATGTAGCTCAATTTTTCTTTTATCGGTATAAACTTTATCATCTGATGTCAGGAGAATAACATGCTTTTAAGAGGAAAAAATGCAATTGTCACCGGCGGTTCACAGGGCATCGGGACATCCACCTCCCTCGAACTGGCACGGGAGGGAGCAAACATCTGCCTGACCTATCGAAAACATGAAGAAGAGGCCTTTAAAATAACAGATAAAATAGAGAAGATGGGGAGAAAAGCCATTGCGCTTCAATGTGATACTTCTTCTTTTATTGAGGCAGAACAGGTAGTTAAAACCGCTGTTGACGCTTTCGGAAGCCTCGATATTCTTGTCAACAACGCCGGCATGAACTGGGACGGGGTCTTTTGGAAAATGACCGAGGAACAATGGGATCGCGTCCTGGAAGTCAACTTAAAGGGTTACTTTAACTTCACTCGTCAGATCGTACCCCTGTTGAAAGCGCAAAAATCAGGAAAAATTGTCAACGTGACGTCCATAAACGGTCTGCGTGGAAAATTCGGACAGACAAACTACTCTGCCTCCAAAGCGGGTATTATAGGATTTACAAAGGCTCTTGCAAAAGAAATGGGTGCGTTTGGTATCAATGTCAACGCAGTGGCACCTGGCCTGATCGAAACCGCAATGCTCAGGGAGGCTGAAGCCCGGGATAAGATCATCGAATTGGCTTTGGATGAAATCGTTCTCAAACGGGTCGGGCAGCCGGAGGATCTGGCACACGTCATCGTGTTTTTGGCCTCCCAAAAAGCCAGGCATATCACCGGAGAAGTGATCAAGGTGGATGGGGGACAGTATATTTAGGGGGTGATTTATGGGAAAAGTCGGAATTATCGGTGTGGGGCAGAGTAATTTTGTCCGGCAGTACCCCGGTTCCATACGGGAATTGGCATTTGAAGGCTTCAAGGATGCCATGAAGCATGCAAATATAACAACCGGTAATATTGATGCATCCATGATCTGTTCTGCACCGGAATACGATAAGCAGCGGTCACCCGCCGGCATATTTGCTGAATATCTCGGACTCAATCCCCAGCCTACCTTCTATGTGGAGAGCCTCTGTTCATCCAGCAGCATGGGATTACGACTCGCCTATTCCCTTGTAAAATCCGGGCTCCATGATGTGGTGGCCATCATCGGGTTTCAAAAAATGTCGGAAATTTCCTCTTCCGAATCACAGGAAAGAATGGGTCGTGGCGCGGATATTCAGTGGGAAAGCCCCTTTGGCACCATGATGCCGGCCTATTATGCCATGTATGCAAGGGCCCACATGGACGCTTACGGCACAACCCTTGAGGATCTTGCCCGGGTCAGGGTAAAAGCAGCCACCTACGGACAGATGAACGAAAAAGCGGTTTACCGCAAACCGGTCACAGCTGAAATGTTCTCTGATACTGAAAATAGAATGTCCGGTCCGGTAGCCACCCCGCTTCGTGTAGGAGACTGCTGTGCCAATGCAGACGGCAGTTCCTGCATTATCGTCGCAAATGAAGAAAAGGCCCGTGCATTTTGCAGCAAACCGGTTTGGATCCTAGGATTGGGTGCGGCAACCACAAGTGTTAACCTGGCTGGAAGGGATCTTTTTACGGGCCTGACCGTTGGGAAACAGGCGGCTGATCAAGCGTATCAAATGGCCGGCATCACACAAAAAAATATTGATGTTGCCGAGGTGCACGATTGCTTCACCATTGCTGAATTGATGGCCTATGAAAATTTAGGATTTGCAAAGCCGGGTGAGGGAAAAGAGTTGATCAGAGGAAAAGAGACTTACAAAGAGGGAACCATTCCGGTAAATGTGGATGGGGGTCTTTTATCCAAAGGCCACCCCATTGGCGCCACCGGCGGATCACAGATCAGAACGATTGTGCTTCAACTCAGAGATGAGGCCGGTGAAATTCAGGTCCGCCGGCCGGAGATCGGCCTGGTGCATAACATCGGAGGAGTCGGTTTGTACGGAAGCGTTACCATACTGGGGAGGTAAAAAATGGCTATGAAAAAAGAAACGGATGATCGATTTAAAAAATTCGGGACGGTTAGCTTTACCGCCATTACAAAGACCAATGATTTTATCGGACATCTGGAAAATGGTAAGGTAATGGGAACCCGTTGCAGGGATTGCGGGCTCGAATTTTTCCCCCCCAGGGCCGATTGTTTTCACTGTTTTTCCAGTCACATGGAATGGTTTGAGGTCTCGGGAACGGGGAAGCTCATCACATACAGCCAATTAGAATTCGGACCGGTAGGGTTTGAAGATGATCTCCCCTATGCCATTGCCATTCTTGATTACGAGGATTTTAAAGTCTTTGGCAGAATCGCAGGTGACATACCGGAAGACGAGATTACCCTGGGAATGGAGATGGAAACAAAAGTCACCCGGTTACCAAACAATCAGCTCAGCTATGTTTTTCAAAAGGTATGATAGCATATTTTTATCATAAATCTTAAAAATAAGGATAATCCGACGATGACCGAATTAAAAAACATTCAAATCGAAACTTCAGATGGTGTGGCCAAAATCACACTGAGCCGGCCAAAACACAATGTATTTGACATAGAAATGATGAGGGACCTGAACGCCGGGCTTGAAAACCTTCTTAATGACCCTCAGCTCAAATGTCTTGTATTTTTAGGAAAAGGCCCCAGCTTTTGTGCGGGCGTTGAGGTGAATGACCACAAACCGGAAAAGGTTGATGATATGATCGCCACCTTCAACCGCATCTTCGAGCTGATTGACCGGTTTGAAGTGCCGACCATCGCGGGGGTTCACGGGGCCTGTCTCGGGGGAGGCCTGGAGCTGGCCATCGCCTGCGACATCATTGTTGCGGCGGATCGTGCCATCTTTGGTCAACCGGAAATCAAGCTTGGTTTCTTTCCGCCCTACGCCGCCATTCGACTTCCAAGCCTAGTGGGACAGGCAAAGGCGATTGAAATCTGTACCACCGGTAAACGATATACGGCGAAAGAGGCAAAATCAATGGGGTTTGTCAGCCATACGGTCGAGGATGAAATGTTTTCCGAGGCGGTCGATAAAATAGCGAACGAAATCCAGGTAAGCAGCCCCCTTATCATCCGGCTCAACAAACGAGCGGTGAAACAACACATTGGCATGGAATTTTCAGAGGCTCTTCAGGGGGTTGGAGATCTTTTCCTCAATACCCTCATGAAGACCGAAGACACGTTTGAGGGAATCCGCAGTTTCGAGGAAAAACGAAAACCGGTGTGGAAAAATAGATAACAATATGAATCTTTCAAAAACCGTTAAACAAACTCATTAATAGGCGGGGGCAAATCAGGATGCGCGAAGAAGAATTGACCCGGGAGGGATGGGAAAAGCAGTCGACAAATGACGAACCACGGCTTTCTGAACTGGCGGAGATGTACAGGGAACTCGATTTCAGGGTTCACCTTGAACCGTTTCATCCGGAAGAAACCCAGGAGTGCACGGAATGCATGAAAGTTTCACCAGATAAATACAAAACCATATACATACGAAAAAAAGACGGATGAAATTACAGAAAATCCGGCTTTCCTGAACATCGATATGGTCAAAGACTATTTTGACAACCAGCACCCCCTCCCCATCACCCTCATTGCACGGCAGATCATCCCTCCCATAAACAGACTGATATCGGTCTTCAGACAAAATGGATGGCCGGTAATATTTTCCACAGACGCCTTTGATAGACAGGATTTTTTTTCAAGGGAAAAATGACACCCCACTCCATTTCCGGGACAAAAGGAGCGGAAATCATCGATGAGCTAGATCGAAAAAAAGAAGACCTCTGGCTCCCCAAACTCCGATTTTCAGCCTTTTTTAAAACCGGGCTGGATCGATGGCTACGGGAAAAAAACATAATCCTCTGTGCGGTCGCCGTGTTGCTGCCCATTTTTGCGTGTTGACCACTGCCCTGGATGCCATCTGCCACTATTTTAAGGCGGTTTTGCTTGAAGACTGCTCTGCTTCATTTTCGAAAAACCTCCGCCGGCAAACGATAGCTACCTACCGTCAAATCCCCTTTACCCTTTGTTAAGAGTTGCTACCGCTTCGGATCTTATGGCCGAATTGAACCAAAGGCGGTCAGTGAGTCCGAATTAATATTCAAGTTTCGCACCCCTGATGGGCATGGTTTTTAATCAGTTCAAATTCGGTTTCGGTTATCCTCCCGCGATTTGAGAGAATTTCAGTCGGTACCGATACCTTGCCCACGTCATGGATAACGCCGGACATGTATATTCCCTCGATACGCTCTTTTGAAAGTCCCATCTCTTTTTTCGTTAATTCCTTGGAAATCAGGCCTCCACAAGCAAATCTTCCTTTAAGTGCCGAATTGATAGGAGCCCACAGCAATTTTAGTGAATTTCATTTAACATTTAAGTATTACATCCGTAGCACGGTATGCAATCGAGAGTTCTCCCGTCGAAAAAAATCGATTGGACACTACATGTTGATAGGTATACCGGCAGATTCCCAGTAAATATGCCATGGGCGTGTCTTTTTAACACGGCCATTGGCAGAACATTTAATACGTTTTGCGCGCGGGTAGAGGGAATCCTTTGATGTTTGATATTTATTGGTATATGTTTGGAGTAAAGAAAGTCCGACTTTTTTAAAATCCTGCAACAAGGAATAAATTTTTGCGCCTGCTCACCCTTCCCATATCACTACTGCTGGTAATGATGATCGCAACAGATGCGGGCTTTGCATCAAACGCCGATGTCCGAATCCCTTTTCAAGTGGGCGAAAAGCTCAGCTATGTCCTCAAGTGGGGTATCATCCCTGTCGGCAAATCTGAGCTCCAAATTTTGGATGGAAGTGAGGAATTGGGCCAACCGGCCTTTCTGTTTCGGGTCACCGCCCGGTCATACCCGGTCATCGACCTGATTTACAAGGTACGGGATCGCATTGAATCCTACGCAGACCGATCCATGACCCATTCCCTGTTATACAGAAAGAAGCAGCGCGAAGGGAGTTATAAAAAAGATTCCCTGACAAAATTCGATTGGAATCAACAAAAAACGCATTATTATCGCAAAGGAAAGTATAAAAAGACGATCGACCTTTTGCCAGGGACCTTCGATCCGCTGGCTGTGTTTTACGCTTTCCGCCTCTTCGCCCTGAAATCAAAGCTTGAAGTTGAAGCGCCGGTGACCGACGGGAAAAAACTCGTCATCGGCAAGGCCCGGGTTATTAAACAGGAAAGGGTAAAAGTGGTTGCCGGAAAATTTGATACCTTCCTGATTGAACCGGACCTGAAACACATCGGTGGTATTTTCAGAAAAAGTAAAGATGCCAAACTTCAGATCTGGGTCACAGCCGATGATCGCCGCCTGGTGGTCAAGGCGAGGAGCAAAGTAATTGTCGGTCATTTTACAGCCGAGCTGGTCTCGATGGAGGGCGTTTTGTAATAGCTTGTAAACAGACACCAACTGTTGTAATCAACTTTGCTAAACCAAGCGCCCTTTTATGTTGACGGTAACTATCACACATGATAGTAAATTTTCACCCCATGGAAACTTATAAAACCTATTACAAATCGCCCCTAGGACCGATTGAAATTGTTGGAGCTCAGGATAATATTTTATCCCTTGGCTTTGTGGAGGATATGCTACAAGGAGATGCTGAGCTTCCTTTCTGCTTAAAGGCGTGTCTGAAGCAGATAGACGAATATTTTAAATGGAAACGTAAAGAGTTTTTATTGAACCTCGAGCCTCTGGGTACAGATTTTCAAAAACGTGTCTGGCAACAACTAAGAAAAATTTCTTTTGGTGAAACAGCATCCTATGGAGACATTGCCAAAGCCATCGACAATCCCAACGCCAGTCGGGCGGTGGGAAATGCGAATCGCATAAACCCTATCTGCATAATCATTCCCTGTCACCGGATCATCGGAAGCGATGGGAGCCTGACCGGATATGGTGGCGGTCTTTGGCGCAAAGAATGGCTGTTAAAACACGAAAGCGGCTATCCTCCTAATAATATAATCGCTTAGGCAGGCATCAGTCTTCTCGCTCAACTCCTAACCCGGGCAAGCAGGTTGTAGCGAAGTGGAAATCCCGGTATCGCCTTCTGTTACCATCGGACATCTCCATTACCAAAGAGATCGTTTCCGAACGTATGGATGTGGGTCAGGCCGCAGTTTCTTTAAGCTGGATAGATCTTGAAAAGGGTGAAAAGCCTTCCATTGCCTAGTTTGCCCAAATCAATACCCTTGACGGTTTTTTTGTCGCTGCACGAGAAACCGACAGCCACTTCACATGGGATAAGCTGAAAGGTAGTAAATTTATGTATGTTCACGGAGGGCAACCTGAAGCAATGTTGCGCTACGGTGCCGGCAGGAAAGGTGTCGACCTCGACGAGGTGGATGGTATCAACAAGCAGTCCACTCAAGATATGATGAATTCCTGGCGCAGAGGGGAAGCCGATTATTTTCATTAACAAGGTTCATATCTTCAGCGACTTGAACTCGAAAGATAGGCTCACATCGTCGCATCGGTGGGAGAGGTGGTAGGGCCGGTGGCCTATTCTTCTCTGATCTGTCGGTGGGAATGGCTGGAAACCGAAGATACGAAAAGGTTTTCCGATGCCTATCGGGCACCCCGAGAACGGATCAGCACCGCTGATCCCTAAAAAATCGCCAAAACAGAGGTGGATTTTTTCTCTTTTAATTTGATTCTACATTATTTAATCAACCAAACTTATTTCAAGAAAGGCCAGGGTATGAAAAATATTTTTTTCAACAGGACAATTATATTAATTTTAAGTATCGTGGTTATAGTTTTTATCAGTGGTTGTTCAAAATCTGCCGCCACAACCCCGGATAAGGTTGTTGACACCGTAGCCCAAGGTTTGTCGAAAAACCAACCCCAAGTACTCTGGAATGCATTGCCTGAAGGTTATCAAAAAGATGTTAATGAATTGCTGTCTGATTTTGCAGCTAAAATGGACAAAGATATCTGGAACAAGACTTTCGAACTCATCCAGAAGATTATCACGATTCTAAAAACAAAAAAGGAACTTATACTTACCGGTGACATGGTAAATAAAGCGCCTTTCGATAAAAAACAAATGTCTGAAAGCTGGGGTTCCTTCATCGCTATTTTAGAAATTATTGTGAAAAGCGAATTGGCGGATCTTGATAAAATAAGGAAATTGAGTATAGAAAAATTCCTAGCAGGAACCGTATCAAGTCTGATGAAAAAAGCATCTGAAGTCTCAAAGCTTGAAAAAGAGAATAAATACAACAAAGAACTTGATAAATTAACCAGGATCAAAACGTCAATAATTAAAACTGAAAATGAAGAAACGACAATTAAGATTGAAGTACCCGATAAAGAACCCGAAGTGGTCGTATTTATTAAAGTGGACAATAAATGGATTCCCAAGGATCTGGCAGGTCAATGGAAGGAAAAAATATCGGAAATAAAAAATGAGCTTTCTGAAACTTCGGAAAAAATAACAGTCGAAGAAAAACAAAAGGCTCTCGGAATGATGAAATCATTTGATGGTATTTTAGATCAAATACTCGCCGCTAAAACAAAGGAAGACTTGGAGCCGATTATTGGCCAGGGAATCGGAATGTTGTTCGGAATATTTTTGAGTAAAGGTTAAGGTTGAGATCAGTCGAGCGTGTCCATGGTATCGTCGAATTGAGTTGTCGCTTCATCCAGATAATCGGCAATACTCTGGATGCTTAAAGCCGTATCTATTTTTTTGATAGTTTGAAGTGGGAAAAGCGTTTTGGGGTTTAACGGAAATCCACGTTAAAATTCGACTGAAAATCTCATTTAAAATTTTGGCTTCCCCCCGTGTCGATGCTTAAGTTTGATCGGAAGTCGCTTCTGACTGCAATCCAAATTACAGTTCGGCCTATACAACATTCAGCGGTGTATTTTTCTTGACAAACAACCATCATTCCGCCATACAATACCGCCCAAAAAGCAAGTTCTTATCCTTTATCCTTACAAGGACGCCAAGGTTTATTCTTTTTCCCCCTTATTTAATTTATGATCTCGTCAGTTTTTTCACCACTTTTATTTGTTGGGAAAAAATTTTCGGATCAGATGTTGGGAGTTTGCATACCCCTTCTTCGCAGACATATGCAGTGGCCTTTTGCTGGATGGCATATTTACCCTGGGCAAGAGGAATAATCTTAGATAGAGATTCAAGATCATCCCCCTCTTCAACAACCGTCAAGGTCCGGTTGGGTAAAAACTGTTTCCTGAATTCTGTCAGAAACGGGCCTGCATCTCCTTTCCTGCCTTTTGGTGTTACAATTACGATCTCCTTTGGTGTGTCCAAGAAAAAATCATATGCCAGCAGCATTTCGGAAAATGTGGCAGGGCTGGATATCAAGGCCTTTGAAGAAGAGGCCAACGCCTTTTCCGCCCGTTCCCTGTAACTGTATTTTGTCGTAAATTCAGCAAGCCTAAGCAGGTTCAGCACGGCAATAGAGTTCCCCGAAGGGAGGGCCCCGTCATAGTTCGGTCTTTCCCTGGCTATCAATTCTTCATGATCAGTACCTGTCATATAGAATCCGCCTACTTTCTTATCCTCGAAATATTTTTCTAATACCTTATCTAATTCGATCGCCTTCCGGAGCCATTCAAGCTCATGTGTTGCTTCATACAGATATAGGAGCGCGGTAATGATAAAGGCGTAGTCGTCAAGATAGGCCTTATGTCGTGCAGTATTATCTTTGTAGCTTCGGTGGAGCCTATTCCCCTTATATAGCTTATCCAAAATAAACCGTATGGCCTTGACAGCACGTGCAGTGTATTCCGAATCTCCAAGAACAAGTCCTGCTCTTGCAAATGCCGAGATCATCAGACCATTCCATGCCATAAGGATCTTTTCATCACGCAAAGGTGGAGGTCTGTTGTTTCGTGTATTATAGAGGATATCATTGGATTCTTCCAGGATCTCCCTGAGTTCTTTTTCAGAAATACCAAGTTTCTCAGCCACTTCAATAGCAGCTTTTGGACTATTTAAAATGTTACGGCCTTCAAAATTACCGGAATGGGTTACGGAATAGAAATTTTTTACCACCTCAGCGCGATCCTTGCCCAGCGCCTCATCAATCTCTTTCGGGGTCCATGTAAAAAAATATCCTTCCTCCATGTGTCCCCCGGGGGTCAGACTGTCCGCATCTGTTGCAGAGTAAAAAGCACCTTCAGGGGATGTCATATCCCTAATCACATAATTCAGGAGTTCTTTCACAATTCGCTTGAAATCATCGTCATGAGTCACTTGAAAGGCCTCAAGGTAGGACATGATAAGAAGGGCGTTGTCATACAACATTTTTTCAAAGTGTGGCACCAGCCAGTTCTGGTCAGTGGAATATCGGTGAAATCCTCCTCCTACCTGATCATACATTCCGCCCCAGGCCATCTTCTTGAGCGTAATGTTCGTCATTTTCAGGACGTCCTGCTCTCCCGTGCGGCGGTAATATCTGAGAAGAAGTCTGACCGGAAAGCTGCTGGGGAATTTGGGAGCGCCTTTCATGCCGCCGAAATTGGGATCAAAACGATTCCTGTAAAAATTGATGGCCTCCAGGAAAATATCTGCTGACGGTAAATGGTCTCCGGCCTCAGGAGAGAGCATCTTCCGGATCTCTTCGGTCAGAGCGAGACTGGATTTTACTACAAGATCATGCTGGGTTTCATAACCCTCCTTTGCCTTTTTTAAGAGTGTCAGAAATCCGATACCCGCTCCCCGATCACCGTCCCTGGCGGGAAAATATGTGCCCCCATAGAAGGGCTTTCTGTCCGGGGTCAGCCATACGGTCATTGGCCATCCACTTCTGCCAGTCAAAGCCTGAACAGCGCTCATATAGATGGCATCCACATCAGGTCTTTCTTCGCGATCCACTTTGATTGCAATGTAGTTTTCATTGAGGTACCTGGCAATCTGTTCATCTTCAAAAGACTCCTCTTCCATCACATGACACCAGTGGCAGGTTGAATAGCCTATACTGAGAAGTACGGGGAGATTGAGTTTTTTTGCCGCTTCAAAGGCTTCATCCCTCCATGGATACCAGTTTACAGGATTGTGTGCGTGTTGCAAAAGGTAGGGGCTCAATTCGAGGAAAAGACGGTTTGTGTATTTCGGACGGCCGTCCGAGCTAATGTGTCTGGTCCGTGGCTTATAAGTAGGCCCACAAACCTTTCTCCTCTCTTCAAAATTTTCCAATAGATCTTTGTCGAATCTTATACCAGGAAGAGATTCAATTTCTCTGTCCGGAGACCTTTTGCTGTATTCATCGGGGCTGTTGTTTTCCCCCGAACATCCTGAGGTATTGATAGCCATACTAAACCCACACTTATAAGAAAACATGCCAATATTTTAAAATCATATATCCTCATATCGCTATTAACTCAATTTCAATACCTAAAAATAGAATAATTATTAAATCTTTATGTTATACCGAATACTGGATGCTCGATATTTGATACTTGATATCCTGCTTCAGCGGGATAGGGCTAAAGAGGTAAATTCAAGGATACATGATCAAACATCAAGGATCTATAGGCGGGTACTTGACTAACAATCCCAAAGAGCTGGCATTACTTCTGTTTTTTCCAGAATCCAGTATCGAGCATCAAGTATCTAATAAAGTGATTGAAACACATAGGATCATCTCAGCTTCTATTTTTTTAATGGAAAACCTGCTGAGCGCCATCCCTTTATACCTTCTCCCATATTGTAAACCTCCTGAAAGCCCATATCCTTTATTAAAACGAGCGTCTTACCGCTCCTGTTTCCGCTGCGACAATAGATGAGGTATGTCTTTGTCTTGTCCAATCGCTTTAAATTATCAACAAAAGATTTAGAGTAATAGTCTAGCAACTTTGAGTTTTCAATATGTCCTTCTTTAAATTCTGCAGGAGTCCTTACATCCACGATGATAAAATCGGCATCATCTTTATGATTCGCAATCAATTCAACGGCTCTCTGAATAGAGATTGTCTCATGTATATGGCCCTTTCCCTGGCTATAGGCCAAGGAAAAGCACCCCAATAATAGGAAATATAATGACACTTTAAAAATAAACAATTTTTTTAACATTTCAGGCTCCAATTTTGTAATGAATAGCCCCGCTGCAAGCGGGCGGGGTATCTGGTGCCTGGTAAGGCATCCAGTTACATTTTAAATAATTTGAGTTGCTTCATCCGATCGTCAGCCTCCTCTCTATCGAGGCTTTGATTGCGAATGTAATTTCTTATTACCTTCTCGGATGTTGCTTCTCCCACGGTGCCAATGTATTTACCATCGCTCCAGAACTCACCGCCCCAAAGCCCTTCCTTTTTCAGCTTCGGGAACTTGGCAAATATTTGCTTTACGGTTATTGACTTGATTACGCTGATTACACGTAATGGAGACATCCTTAGGGGTGCTCCACAAAATATGTGAATATGGTTCTTGTCGAAACCAACTTCGTCAATAACTATTTCATAGCGCTCAGAAATCCCTTGTAGGGTTGCTTTGATACAGTCTTCATGCCTTATCAAGCAATACTTTGCGGTACTTGACCGCGGTTACCATATGGTAGCGTATCTTGTATACGCTGTGTGAGGTTTTACCTAATTCCATGACGACGGAACTATATCACCGCCGTTTACCCCGCCGCAAGCGGACGGGGTATTAAAAAACAGAATAAA
>DCWS01000051.1 GCA_002328165.1 Desulfobacteraceae bacterium UBA2156
TGAAACAGGTTGGTAACCCTCTTCAGATATTCCTCGTCCGCCAAATACTTGTCAATCGCATGGTACGGACATTCCTTAATGAAAAGCGGACTTTCCTCGGCCATTTCATATATCTTCTTTATGATGTCTTCGTAAACGACGGGCCAGCCTTCATAATCCTTGTGTGTCTGAACGCCCGCTTCCTTGCGGTCGCGCCAGTAAATGGGAAGACATGGTTCAAAGACGGTCGTGAAATCGCCTCGCTCCTTAATGGACCGCATAAAAACCGTTGTGAGTGATCTGGGGTACATCCAATGGACAATAATCTTATTCATCTCCTTTTCCTCCTATGCGTTCAGTACGTTCATACTGGGTTGTTTGTTCCATAATGTCAATACCAATGATTACCATACATTTACACCACGCTTCCAGGCATCACCTCCTCTCAAAACAGTTTATGTTTTTTACCGAAATCATCCAGCAGCTCTTCAAGATTCGGAGACCCGATTTCCTGCAAGTTGTAATAAACTCTGGTATGCGGTTTTTTGATCTTGATGATTCGGCCAAGGTCGATGGGGGTGCCAATGACGACGGCATCGCAGTCGGTATTATTGATCGTGGTCTCCAGATCTTTTAACTGCTGCTTACCGTAACCCATTGCAGGCAGCACAGCCCCGATCTCAGGATAGATCTCAAAAGTCTCTTTCAGCCTGCCAGCAATATAAGGGCGCGGATCCACAATACCGGCTGCACCGAATTTTTGAGCTGCCACAACTCCGGCCCCGATCTTCATCTCACCGTGGGTCAGCGTCGGTCCGTCTTCCACCGCCAGAACCTGTTTTCCACGAACGACCGAGGGATCATCCATCACCAAGGTCGACGTCGCATCCACCACGACCGCATTTGGATTGACCGCAGCAATATTTTCCCGTACGGTCTGTATACCTGCCGCATCTGCGCTATCCATCTTGTTGATCACCGCCACATCTGAAATTCTCAATGTAATTTCGCCAGGATAATAGGTCAGCTCATGACCCGGACGATGGGGATCGACCACCGTCAGATGCAAATCGGACTTGTAGAACGGAAAGTCATTGTTTCCGCCGTCCCACAGGATCACGTCACACCCATCGGGATCTTTTTCAGCAGCTCGCACAATGGCTTCGTAATCTACTCCTGCATAAATCACGTTGCCCCGTACGACATGCGGTTCATACTCTTCCATCTCCTCAATGGTGCACTTGTGCTTTTTCAGGTCGGAAATTTTCGCAAACCGTTGTACCTTTTGGGTGGCAATATCGCCATAAGGCATGGGGTGACGAATGGCCACCACCTTGAGGCCTTTTGCCATCAATATTTCGATAATTCTCCTTGACGTCTGACTCTTGCCGCATCCGGTACGTGTCGCTCCAACCGAAATCACCGGTTTTTTGCTTTTGATCTGGGTGTGTTTGGGCCCGAGCAATACAAAACTGGCTCCGGCTGCCCCGACAATGGCCCCCACCGACAAAACGTGTTGATAGGACACGTCGCTGTATGAAAATACACAATCATCCACATCCAGCTCAGGTATCAACTTGGGCAGATCGTCTTCAGCGTAAATCGGAATTCCTTTTGGGTAGAGTTTTCCGGCCAGCTCCGCCGGGTACTTTCGGCCTTCGATATCCGGAATTTGGGTAGCGGTAAAGGCCACCACGTTGTAATCTTTTTTGTTTCTGTAAAAAGTATTGAAATTGTGAAAATCCCTGCCCGCCGCTCCGATGATTATCACATTCTTCTTTGCCATAATGCCCTCCTATAATTCTCTTGAAAACTGCTATACTGTCAAATTCAGGAAAAATATCATTTTTTTTCTGTGATAGACCAAATTTTTAAATAATTTCCGTTCCAGCCTCACCTGCAATGGCCTTCTCAATATCCTCCAGATGGCAGATGATTCCGCGATTTCCGGTGGCTTTGAAAAACTCGATCATCGACTCCACCTTGGGCCCCATTGATCCGGCCGGAAAATGCCCCTCCTTCAGATGTTGCTCCATCTCAGCCAACGGCACCCTGCCTAAGAGCTTCTGCTCCGGTTGACCCCAGTGGACTCCGGCGCCGTGAGCATCGGTAGCGACCATAAAGATATCGGCATCGATCTCCCGAGCCAGAACCGAGCTGGCACGATCCTTGTCGATAACCGCCTCCACGCCGGTAAACCTGCGCTCTTTGCGAACCACCGGTATTCCGCCGCCACCACAGCAGATCACGATGAAATCCAAATCAACAAGCTTTTTGATTTCACGGTGCTCAACAATGGCAAGCGGCATAGGAGAAGCTACAATCCGGCGATGGCCTTTGTCTGTTTTTACAAGGGTATATGTCAGATCGGCTGCCTGTTCTTCCGTGTAAAAAGGCCCGATCGGTTTGGACGGATTTTGAAATCCCGGGTCATTCTCGTCGACAACCACATATGTAATCAGTGTTACAAAATAGAGATCGCTAATCCCCATTGCCATTAATGCCGTGTCCAAAGAAGATTCGATCGTGTAACCGATCTGACCCTGAGTCATGGCGCCGATAATCTCCAACGGCATTTTCGGAACTTCTTCACAACTTTCCTGCTGCAACAGCAGGTTACCTACCTGAGGACCGTTACCATGAGTAATAACGAATCGATAATCCTTTGACAATCGGGCGACTTGTTGCATGGGTACTTTGAGATTTTCAAACTGTTGTGAGGCAGTACCCTTCTGGCCCTTTTGAATCAAGGCGTTCCCACCGAATGCTATTAAAACGATCGGTTTTCCGGTACCCATGTTTCGCCTTTATAGTTGGGATGTAATAATGAATTTATCGAATCAACTACCTAAGCCAGAGGCAATGGTAGTTAAAGGTATAGAGTCATTTTTATCTGCGGCTCAGCGCCATAGACGCTTCGCTAAAGAAGTGGGGCCTCCACCCCCACACCCAACCACCGCCAGAGGAAGTGGATTTTACTAATAATAACCCTACTTCTTTCCTTTTTTTCTATTTTACCCGTCTTTTGGAATAACTTTTCTGCCTTTTACCTAGTCGTTATATCAAATCAGGGGTCACTAATATCCCTCGACCTGATTCGAGAAGTAATCTTCGTATTCCCCTCTCTCGCCCTTCTCGCCGGTGTCTCGCTCGATATCGAGCGTGGTGCAGTGCAGGGCGCCGCCGAACGGAATCACCTTTTCGTACGGAATCGGAATCACTTCCACGCCCAGCTTGTCGAGCTGCTCCATGAAAGCTGTTTCGCCGGCTTCCACACACATCACGTTCTCGTCAATACTGAATGTGTTAAGGGAGATCCAGGATTTACCCTCGTACAACCCGGTCAGGTAAATGTCGTTCTTGTGAACACGGGTTGGCCGGGCGCCCACCACGACTTCCCAGTCGTTCTGTTTGAAGAGCTGGGTGAACCTTTCATCAACCGGGGGCCAATCCTCGTTGATGATGACCAGACCAGGCCGCGGCGTACACATGTTCACGTCGATGTGCCACGGGTGGAAGTTGGTCGGCCGATCACTGTTGATCGGCGTATCAAACTTTGCGGAGTGAAAACGGAATCCGTGCTCTCTACAGAACCGCCGCAGCCAATCTGCGCCCGCATGGTTGCCGACTGCTGAGGGCTGGTAAAACATGTCTTTGCCGAGGCTCCAGATGTCAGCACCGTCCCAGAGGGATTCCCAGGGGAATTCCCCGTTTTTTTGCTGGAACTGGGCCGCCAGCAACATCTCCCGCTGTTCTGCATCAGTTCGTTTTGTCCGATCGTGATAGTAGTCCATGTCGTAGTCTTCATCTATCAGCATCGGGAAAGGAGCTGACGTGTGATAACAGCTGGAGTCTTCCTTGGCGAGCAGGTTGAAGTACGGCCGCAGGTTGAACCGCTCATAAACGCGGGTCCGTCGAACCGTTGGCGCGTCGACAATGACGTGGCCGTGAACCAAAGTTACGTCACGCACATTGTTGACCCCGTGCATGTTATGCTGTCCCCAGCCGATGGGACTACTGAACGGTCGGTTCATCATCATCGGCAGAATCGGGATTCTGTCAACGAGAATCCCCCGGCTTTCGAGCGTTTTCACGAAATAGTCCATCTGCTCGTTGGCTGCATCCACCATCTCTCGGGGAAAAGGCATATAACTGGGTAGCTTGCAACCAGGAACATCGTACCGCCAAGCCGGTTCAGGGGCCGGCATGTTGGTTCCCTCCGGTCTGCCGATGAGGACCCGCTTCAACCGGGAGAACTCATCCGGAGACCATACCCTGAATGCTTCCCCCTCCCGCTGTGATACAATCATCGGCTCAACTGCTGGTTGTCCTTGGAGTACCACATCGTACTCCTCTTTCTTGATTTTCGGCATTGTAAATTTCTCCTTTCATGATACAGAATTTAATAAATAGATCCCTGCCTGACATGACACCTTGCTGAGTTAATACTATATGCCCTCACCTGGGAAGTATCTACCCGTGCGTTGGAGAGAATGTGAAAATATGAGTTGACTTATACGATAAAAAAAATTTTGCCAAAACAATACGATATAAAACAATAAAAATAGCAGATAACAACGAATATCGTTATTATCCTCCTAAAATTAAATGTCAAGGAAAAAATTAAAAAAATTTATTTTTGTACAGAATCCAACGCACCAGAGATAAGGGCTCATCCCGGATTTTCGGATGAACTCGGCTAAAGTCAAAGTTGATCAGGTCAAAGCCATCGACACCGAAATTCTGGTGACAGCCTGTGAGAATCGTCATACCCAATTACACAAATTGAATGACCATTATAAAATGGGTGTGGAGGTTAAATTTCTGAGTTCAATCGTTTTTTTAATTCCGCCTAATCACAATCTGACCGCATCAGTGAAATCACAGCCCGCTGAGGGCCCAGGCGGGTTTGATCACATCTTCAGATTTTTACTTGACATTTTATTCTATATTGTGGGATTGATTATCGATAGCATAAAATGATATATAACTATTCTGGGGGCTGGGGAAAAATCTAAAAACCGCATTAGATTAAATTGACTGGTTACGATAAATTTGCATTTCGTTTAAGATAATTACCTGAAATGGGTGGAGATATGGGAAGAAGCGCCTCGAATGATTCGAATAACCGGAATAAAGCAATAGACAAGATTGACTGTCAAATTATCGAAATGTTGCAAAAGGACGGTAGATTACCCAACACGGTGATTGCCAGGGATTTGGGTATTTCCGAAGCAACGGTCAGAACCCGTCTAAACCGTCTGATCCAAGAAGAGTATATACAGATCGTCGCAGTAAGTAATCCGTTGAAGCTCGGTTTTAATACTGTAGGCAACATTCGAATTAATGTGGACATTAAAAAATTCGAGGTAGTAATAAGCAAACTGAAGAAACTCAAAGCCTGCCCGTTTATCGTTCTTACTACGGGCAACGCTGATATCTATTTGGAATTTTTAACTAACTCGATTGATGAACTCAACGAGTTGATATTTGAAAAGATAAACAAAATCGATGGCGTGATTCGGACGGACACCCGTATGATTTTAAAATTTATTAAAAGGCGTTTTGATTTTGGCACCGGATCCCTCTGTGCCAGTGAAAATGAGTCACCAACCCTCGAAAAATTAGTGTAGAGTGCAGGTAAGAAGTTTTTATGAAAACAACACAATTGACATCACTAGACAGCAACCAAGTTCAGGTTTCAGTGCGAGGGACAACAGAGGGAGAGCCCATAGAGTGACCGGAGTTTCCCCTATGACTGGTAGGAAGCTCCGCTCTACTCTGCCGTCTGGAAACATCGGGGGCAGGTCTTGAATCTTGACTGATTGAGCTTTTTGTCCATTTGTTCGATTTGTTTCCCCAGCTTGCTGCTTCTTCTGATCCTATCCTTGACCTTTCTGAAGGCATGTGACACGGCCGACTCGCTTATCCCGAAGTTGGCCCCAATCGCTTTGAGCTTGTCTCCGATATATAATAATATGATGCGGGTTTTCGAGATAGCCGACCAGGAAAAAATCCCCACCTATCAAGCAGCAGATCGTATGGTCGAAGAAAGAATCGCTTTTATTTCTAAAGTAAATAAATAGGCCGATGCTTTAAGACCTTAGCGAGCAAAAAAGATAGCTCTATGTGAGCGTCTCCAGTGACTTATGATTGAAACTCTCTTTCATACCGGCAACCACTTCAATCGCCGGCTTGACGTCCACGACAATTGGGCGTGATGCTATCATTCTTTCCACTGCCTGCAGATTGGCGGCATCGATAAGCTTTTTTTATTTGCCATTCTGTCTCCCTCCTCTTCATTTATAGTAACTCGAGTTTATCGAGTATATCGATCATCTTACTGTCACCGTCTGCAGGAGGGCGCCAATCCACGTGGACCACTTCCACCCCGAGATCCTTCAGGTCTTGATAAAATGAATCAAGGCCGATATTGATAATCTTGAGCTCTTGATCAAGGAGTAACTTTTCATTAGACATCATTCATCTCCACCAAAAAAAGTAGCCGCCAGCTTTCCCCTTGAGGCTATGAGTGCAGCCAGCCTGGACGCCTGGGCATTACTGGGCATAACCAGGACACCCTCTTGCTCAAGCGTTGCCCTTTGATCCTCGTAACCCTGGAAATCTTCATAGGTCCCCAGGATTGAGGCGACAACAGCCAGATGTCCACCTCTATAAGCGCAGATCTTCTTGGCTTCTCGGATGCTCGGGACCAGGGCTCCTGCCGGATCAGAGTGGGTCCCGTATCCCAGTTCAATGTCCAGCAGGATCACCGCTGTTTTCGAATCTTCGGCCTCCTGAATGATCCTGTTCTGGCGCAAAGTGGGATCAATCATCGGATGAGCCCTCCCAACGGTGAACTCTTCATCTCCCATGTCGAGACACACGTGTCCATGACTGGTCTTAGTATAAAGCATCTCCAATTCAGGTCTGGAAGGTGCATTGGAATAAACAGGCGAAACAAGGTCCGAGAGGATGAGAGTGGCTTCGCTGCAAACCGTTCCTCCAGCGTAAAGGCCACGCACGTATTGTTGCTCCTGATTGAAGTTATGCCATTCTTTCTCCACGGTGGCGACTATCTCATCCTTCTCTAGGGCAAAGACAGCTTGCTCAACCTCTCGCTTGTTCACAAGAGCGATGGCTGCCATTGCCGCATCCTCTAAAGTTGACACCGAAATCCACTGGCCCCCCTCAACTTCCTGGTCCGATTCAATTCCTATGAAATTCACGACCACGGGTTTCTTGCAGTCGGCAATGAGGCCGGTGAGCTTCTTTGCGGTTTTTTTTCCCGGGGGCTTCGAGAAGAGGATAATGACCTCGGTCCCC
>DCWS01000036.1 GCA_002328165.1 Desulfobacteraceae bacterium UBA2156
CACAAAAAACTTGACAGTACCAATAAATGCCGATTTGTATTCTTACTGTCTATAAATTTAGTATGTCAACGGTTTTGCACGAAATATCTTGACTTTGCATATGATTATATTTAATTCTTGCCCGAAGAGGTGCAAAGAGACGACACGAAACGGCATAAGACCTAAAAATCTCACCGCGAAACGATTAAAAGAATAAAAGGACTTTCAGAAGTATGTTTATTATGGGTTATCTGTTGATGGCTGTCGCAAAAGTTCTCGATTTTGTTCTTCTCATATTCATGTGGGTCGTGATTGCTCGTGCACTGCTCTCCTGGGTGAATCCCGACCCTTTTAACCCGATCGTCCGCTTCATCCATAATATAACCGAGCCGGTTCTGTATCCCATACGGACTAAACTCCCCGTTGGATTCAGTGGCATCGATCTTTCTCCGATTATCGTTTTTCTTTGTGTTATTTTTTTGCGAACCTTTATTGTCAGCAGTCTTTTCAGATTGTCATCAACATTACTTTGACCGTTTGATTCAGGAGGAAAGGCATCATGAAAATAACACCACTTGATATCCAGCAAAAGCAATTCAGAATTAAATTCAGAGGCTTCGACATTCTGGAGGTTGATAATTTTCTTGAGCAGTTAGCTATTTCCTTTAGATCTCTTCTTCAGGAAAATGCCGGTCTCCATGAAGAGATCAAAAAACTGAAAATTGAGACCCAAAGATCGAAAAAACGGGAGAAGGCTTTTGAGCAGGCCATGTCGAATTCTCAAAAAGCGTTGGAACAGATGAGGGAAAATGCCAGGAAAAGCGCTGACCTCGTGGTTGCAGGTGCGGAGGTGGTGGCTGAAAAAATGTTAACTCGGACCCAAAACCGTCTGGCTCAGCTCCACGAGGATATTGCGGAGTTGAAACGTCAGCGCATACAGATAGAAGTTCAAATCCGTTCGATCATCGAAACCCATACCAAGCTTTTAGAAATTGGAAAAGAAGACATGAAGGCGATGGATGAAGAAGATTCGAAAGTAAAATTGCTCAAAAAATCTGAAACAACTTCATTATAACTCAAAAAGAGCATACCGTTTTAACCTGGAGTAATCGATGGCGTACCATATTTTAAACGCCCAAAACGCCCGTGATGCTCTAAGTAATGATGTGGTATCGTCTTTTTGATCTTATAGTAGTCGATGAGAATTTTGACACCGACAACCCGGAAACCAATCCGGTGATGAAGCATCTGGAAGATCTGAACATGTCGGTGCGCCGGAATATTTATTGTGGTCATGATCAGCAAAAGGTTTCGTACCATGGATCAGATGATAGCGTTTAACAAAAGCGTCAATTTGATCATTGATGCCGGCAAAATTTATCAGACTGAACAGATCTTGAAACGAGGCCTGTCCGACCAGAAAATCCTTTACCAGATATATAAAGACCAATTAGCCAAAGCGCTCAGCATATAGAATCGGCATTGTACTTCTCCCGCCAAACAAAAGGTACTCGGTCAGTTGAAGGCAGAGATCTGCGTTGCTTGGATTACTAACCGTCTTTTATTGTCACCGTAAATATTTTGGGTTTTACATTGACCAGGGTCGTGGTCACCGGCAGGGTGATGATTGCACGTCTTGGGTATATTCCGGGTTTGAGAGCGTTCAGGTCGATTTGCACTTTGATTTCCTTGTCTTTTTGGAGCTTTGCCAAAACATTCTCAGGCCCCTTCACCACAATATTGATAACAGGTGGGGTGATTTTGTAAGGATACGGCGATCCTTTTCCCTCAACAGGAATATCTTGAAATTTTCTGGAAACGATCCTTTCTGTGATTTGTACTTCAACGTGTATCGGTTTAGAGATAAAGGGAGCTTCGGTGCCTTCAAGGAGATCAAGCGCTATTTTTTTCTGAAATGATTCAGATATGCCATTTACATCAATTGGCTTTGTCGGGATTTCTTTTTGTTGGGATACGATTTTCTCAGAACCTCTCAAAATGATGAATGACGGCTCTGCTTTTGTTGCAACAACCTCGAATCCGGGTGCTGGGTCTCCGGAGATAGAGATGACAACCGGTACGGCCTTCTTCACTTCCTTTTCCATTTTTATCGTTAGAAAAGACGGATTGACCTTAAGGATGGAAATTCCCTGTGGGAGCTTGACGTTTTCAGGGTTTACCGGAATGGCATGAACACCGATCAATAGATCGGATACGTCCATTTTGTATCGCAGTTCCATCTCAGGAAGGGTTTTTGCCAGGGCTTCCAAGGCGCGGACTCGAGCTTCAATTCCCTTTGGTGGGTGCTCGGTTATGATCAACCCCGTAGGGATATTTTGAACATCAATCGGAATAAATATGTCGGTTTCGTATGATGATGAACAGTTGAAGAGCAGAAGAATAGCTGCTCCCAATAGACATAAATGAAACGTGAATTTATTTGAGCGTCCTGTCTTCAATGCCGCAATCTATAAATAGGACATGCTCATCTTGGCAACTGATGCCCTATGGTTTCCCAATTCTGATTTTTGTGTTTTAGGGTTTTAAGGATTAAAAGATATAAAATTTTCTATATCTTTAAACATACCCAACTGTAAAGACTTTTTTTATGTGCCTTTTATGGCATCGATAATTTTAACGGTCGCGAACGTATTGGCAACGTCATGAACCCTTATAATGTGAGCACCACGGAGGACTGCAGTTGCGACAGCTGCTTGGGTTCCGGTTTCCACCATCTGGTAATCCGAAAAAATATCGTTACCATTTTTCTTTTTAAGAAGGTTTCGTATGAAGGCTTTTCTAGATGGCCCAATCAGAATGGGAAGTCCCAATGTGTGGAATTCATCCAGCCGGTTGAGGAGTTCAAGGTTGTGCTCAACTGTTTTTCCGAAACCGATCCCGGGGTCAACGATCATCTTCGATCGGCGAATCTGCCCTTTTTCCGCCCTTTTGACGGCCTTTTTTAAAAACGTTTTGATTTCTTGGACAACATTATCATAATTGGGCGCCACCTGCATGGTTTTGGGCGTCCCAAGCATATGCATCAAAATAACAGGAACTTCGTAGTAGGATACAATACCCGCCATTTCGTCATCAAAACAGAGCGCGCTGATATCGTTGACAATGGAAGCCCCTGCTTCAATCGCTTTCCTGGCAACACCGGCCTTGGTGGTATCGATGGAGATGGGAATGGCGATTTGTCCCGATAGTTCTTTGATCACAGTGACCACGCGTCGGATTTCCTCTTCCTCAGGAATCTCATCGGAATACGGACGCGCGGATTCTCCGCCGATATCGATGATATCGGCCCCATCTTCGGTAAGCTTTAAACCTTGAGCAACCGCATCTCTACATGAATAAAATTTACCGCCGTCTGAAAAAGAATCAGGTGTCACGTTGACAACGCCCATAATCAAGGTACGTTTACCAATGTCAAGGCGGTGTCCATCCCATAAAATCGAATGGGTCTTTATCGGCGAAGTTCTGTGATACTGGGTGTGCATCTGGAAGAACGAGTGGTTGATTACGATTCAAATGCCGATGCCTTCGCCTCTGCGGCGGAGTTATCTGCCTCTTTTCCATTTTCAGGGCTTTTTGTTGGAATCTCGATCTCCGGCCTTAAGGAATGAATAAGCTCATCGAGTTCTTTCCCCAGAACCGTCTCTTTTTCTAGGAGGAGGTCGGCCAGTTTATGAAGGATATCTACATTCTCATTCAAGATTTTTTTTGAACGTTTATAGGATTGATCGGTTAGGTTTTTTATTTCAGCGTCTATTTTGTTTGCGGTTTCTTCCGAGTAGTCCCTATGCTGTGCGATTTCACGCCCGAGGAAAATATGTTCCTCATTTTTTGCATAGGAAAGGAGCCCCAAGTCGTTACTCATTCCCCAGGAACGAACCATCTTTTCAGCGAGCTCTGTCGCCTGTTTGATATCATTGGCAGCACCGGTGCTGATGCGATTGAAAACAATTTCTTCGGCGACCCGCCCGCCATATGCGATTGACAACTCGCTCTCGAGCTGATCTTTATATTTGAAATCCCTTTCCTCAGGTAAGAACCAGGTAATACCGGCCGCACGGCCCCGGGGAATGATCGTTATCTTGTTAACAACATCCGTATCGGGTAGAAAACGGGCAACCAGTGCATGCCCGCCTTCGTGATATGCCGTGGTTTTTCTATCCTCTTCCCTGATCACCTTCGACTTTCGCTCCAAACCCATAAAAACTTTGTCCTTGGAATCCTCGAAGTCAGTCATATCGATTTTTTCTTTATTTCTTTTAGCGCCCAAAAGGGCGGCTTCATTGACAAGATTTTCCAAATCAGCTCCGGAAAACCCAGGGGTTCCTTTTGCCAGCACAAGTGAATCCACGTCGGGTGCGACAGGTGTTTTTTTCATGTGGACATCTAGAATTTTTTCACGTCCCTTGATGTCCGGAAGCGGAACCACCACCTGGCGATCAAATCGCCCGGGCCGGAGAAGGGCAGGGTCGAGCACATCCGGGCGGTTGGTCGCGGATATCAGAATAACCCCTTCATTTGATTCAAAACCGTCCATTTCGACCAGCAGTTGGTTCAGTGTCTGTTCCCTTTCATCATGCCCGCCGCCAAGGCCGGCTCCACGATGTCTTCCAACGGCATCGATTTCATCAATAAAGATGATACAGGGGGCGTTTTTCTTCCCTTGGACAAAAAGATCCCGTACCCTCGACGCACCGACGCCGACAAACATCTCCACAAAATCAGAACCGCTGATATTAAAAAATGGAACCCCTGCTTCACCTGCAATCGCTCGGGCGAGAAGCGTTTTTCCAGTACCAGGTGAGCCCATCAGCAGCACGCCTTTAGGTATCCGTCCCCCCAGGCGGGTGAATTTTTTAGGATCTTTTAAAAATTCGATGATTTCTCCCAATTCCTCTTTTGCCTCGTCGATCCCAGCGACATCTTCAAAGGTGACTTTGGCTTGCTGGTCGGAATGGAGGCGGGCGCGGCTCTTTCCGAAAGATAGCGCCTTACCGCCGCCCGCTTGCATTTGGCGCATAAAAAAGATCCACACTCCGATCAATACAATCATCGGAAACCAGGAAACGAGTATATTCATATACCAGGGCGCTTCCTGTGGCGGTTTGGCCTCAATTGTCACGCCCTTTGCTCTGAGAATCCCGATCATGTCACTGTCCTGTGGCGCAAATACCTTAAAATGGTTCCGGTTGACATCTGTGACAAAAAGTTCTTGACCCTGCAGAACGACTCTGGCCACCTGTTCATTGTCTACCATTGATAGAAATTCGGTATAACTGATTGTCGTCTCTGGTGTTTGCTGTTGGCTGAAAAGGTTGTAGAGCATGATCATCATCAATGTAATGACCAACCATAATGCCAAATTTTTATGAAATGGATTCAAAATCTATCCCTCCCAGTTTTTGATGTAAAAAGGGTGCTGAATCGAAAAAGCGAGCGCATTTCCCGCACCTTGTCGAAGCGTATCAAAGATCCCGACTTTGTACCCATAAACTTCGATATTGTAAGATTGATATTAATCATCTTTAGGGATTAGGCAAGAAAAAGTTCTGCTTTCAGGACCCTTCGGGTGGAAGGCATCACTTTAACCGATTCATCAATTCTGTGGCCGACGACCCACATGATTTTTTCTCGGCTCAACATTATGGGGCACACCCAACGCTTTGGTCTGGGAACTTTGTTGTTTATAAAAAAGGATTTTACTTTTTGAGTACCGGTCATCCCCAGGGGTGTAAAGCGGTCTCCCGGTTTAACGTTTCGGATGGTCAGGGGGAAACTCAATTTATCTTTATCCATAAAAACAACGCTGCCGCCGGTTTTACGGACATTGGTAAGGTCTTCTGCCTCTATTTCAGAAAATTTTATGGATATGTCGGCCTCTTTTATAAATAAGGATCCGGGAGATAACATTTTGTACTCAAATGACAAAACAATGCCAAAGCCTGTTTTAAATTTGCGTAAATCGTCTTTTTCCTTTGAAATTAGGAGCCGTTCGTAACCTCGCAAAATCCGAATACGATCGGGAAGATCTAATGTGCCGTTCATCGGTCCCTTTTTGAGAAGTCGAACAATGGCCTCGATATGGGAATATTGGATACGTCTCAAATCTCCTTTCACCGTTTCGATTCCTTTTCTGATAATCCTTCTTTGGGCTGCGATATGAAGCTCCGCAATCCGCTTGGCCGAGAGAATCATTAAATCGTCTTGTTTTGCCAGGATTGTCTTTTTAAATACGGAATCGATGACCACTTCAGCCCATTCTTCTTCGGCACTTAAGATTAATCCAAACCGATTCAGGGCATCGATGATTTTCGGATTATACGATGATTTTAGATTGGGAATGAGTTGATGACGTATCCGGTTTCGAAGAAAGGTCAGATCTTTGTTCGATTCATCTGAAACATACGGTAATCTGTTTTGTTCTAAAAAACCCATAATTTCGGATCGTCCAACCCGAATAAGGGGACGAACAATCTTTTTAACTTTGCCGCTGACCTCTCTGACCGGAGAAATCCCTGTGGCACCTAGAGCACCGCTTCCCCGACAGATATATAACAAAATGAGCTCTGCATTGTCATCGGCCTGGTGACCCAAGGCAATTGTGCTGAACCCCTTTTTTTCCGCCACTTTGTGATAAAAGGCATTGCGAAGATCTCGCGCCACCTCTTCCAGAGAACCCCCGTTATTATCCTGATATTTACGCACATCGATTTTTTTTTGAAAAATCGACAGGTTCAACTGTTTGGCCAGGGACTTGACAAACTGGGCATCATGATCCGAATCCTTGCCGCGAAGAGAGTGGTTCAAATGGGCAATTCCGATATGAAGGGGGAACTTAGGCGCCAGAATGATCAGTGCATGGAGAAGTGCAACCGAATCGGGCCCTCCTGAGACACCGACGAGGACAGCATCGCCGGGCTGAAACATTTGATAGGTCGCGATGGTCTTTTCTACGGTATGCAGCAATCTGAGGCGATATGGACTTCCATTTTTGTTTGATGGTATTGGAAACATGGGGTGGATAGAGCGTATGGTTGCGTTATGGATGATCCCGGTTGAGCGGTTATAATTAATTACTCAAGTTTCGCACCCCCAAAGGACCACGGTGTCGCATTTGGTGTGGGTAAATAAAATTTTTTGGAAAAACAATGCGGCAATCAGTTTGAACCGGTATACCTAAAGTAATAACCGTGCACAGGCATGCGATGGTCTGGTTTCTTTTGTAATATCAGTTGCTTCTGAAATGCTAATTCTTAAAAGGTTTTGTGCCGTTGTCAAAGCGCTCATCAACAATTTTTTCCAGAACAATTTCTTTTTACCCTACGCCTGATGCGACCTCCCTTAAAATATCAGGTGCGAAGCTTGAGTTAATTATAGCGAATAATGGGTTTCTGTCAATAATAAACAGACAATATCAAGGGCGGTTATACCAGTAAGCATTGATCGGAAGATGGTATGCGGGGTTCTTTTTTTCTTGAATTTTATATTTTTTGAGTTAAATATAGTTCTGGTTGTGCTAGGCGGGGAGCTAGCGGTTCCCTTTTCCCGAAATCCGCTCCATGCGGGGCTGAACTCCCTCAAGAGGGTTTTATTTTGAAAACGTGAGCGTCATCATGATCGGTCACCGCGCAACAGAAGCCCACGAACCTCGTCAGGTCCGGAAGGAAGCAGCGATAAGTGACGTTATCTGTGTCGTGGAAAGATTCCGATCATCTGGATGACCTCTGTTTTCAGAAGAATCTCGATGGAGGGTGCACAACCAACTCTATCTCAATCTTCTACAGGAGTTGACACCCCCGGCATTTCGCTTTTTTCTATCGGTATTAAAACCCCTTACCATCTTGACATCCTATCAGACAGTCTTATTTTTTATCAAAATTGAGCGGTAAACACCGTTATATAAAAGATGCGAAGGACTTGATGCGTCCTTAGTTGAATAAATCCGGAGAAAACATAGGCTGATGACCGAAACGAAAAGCAAGAAAATACCCATATATTCAGAAACCGAAAAGACTGATTCAGACAGAAAAAAGAACAAAAAACACGATCCAGAGAAAGTAAAAAAGACCAAGCCAAAGGCGTCTTTAAAGGAGCTTGAGTCAAAGCTTGAATCTGCGAAAAATGAAGCCAAAGAGAATTATGATCGTTTTTTGAGGGTTTCGGCCGAATTTGAAAATTACAAAAAGCGTTCGACGCGTCAAATTGATGAATTCAGGAAATTTGCAAATGAATCTTTGCTAAAGGACATGCTTTGTGTAGTGGATAATTTAGAACGGGCCGTGGATTCGTCGCAGAACGATGGAGTAAAGAATCACACGATCGTAAAAGGTGTGACCTTGACCATTGATGAGATTTTCAAAATTTTTAAAAAATTCAATGTCAAACCAATTTTATCTCTTAATGAGTCATTTGATCCGAATTTCCACCAGGCGGTCATGCAGGAGGAAACCGAGGATTACCCTGATAATGTTGTTTTGAAGGAATTGCAAAAAGGATATCAGATGCATGATCGATTGCTCAGACCTGCTATGGTTATCGTTTCGAAGTCAAAAGGGGAAAAAAACGATCTGATAAATGATGAAACAGATAAGATAAAAATAGAAAAAAAATAAATATTTTGTGTGAGGTAAGGAGGACAACAAATGAGTAAAGTAATAGGTATCGATCTTGGCACCACCAATTCGTGTGTGGCGATTATGGAAGGTGATGAGCCAAAAGTCATTACAAATCCTGAAGGGGGTCGCACCACACCTTCAATTGTTGCGGTTTCAGAAAGCGGAGAGAGGCTGGTGGGCCAAATTGCAAAACGGCAGGCCATTACCAACCCTGAAAATACGGTTTTTGGCGTAAAACGTCTTATCGGCCGTAAATATGCAACTCCGGAGGTACAAGGGGATATTAAGATCCTCCCCTACAAGCTCGAACAGGCCAGCAACGGTGATCTGCGCATTAATCTTCGGGGAAAGCTTCAAAGCCCTGCCGAAATATCTTCCTTTATTCTTGCAAATATTAAGAAGACCGCGGAGGACTATTTGGGTGAGAAGGTAACCGATGCCGTAGTAACTGTTCCCGCATACTTTAACGATAGCCAGCGACAAGCGACCAAAGACGCCGGAAAAATAGCCGGCCTTAATGTGTTGAGGATCATCAACGAGCCGACCGCTGCGTCTTTGGCCTATGGTTTGGATAAGAAAAAAGAAGAGAAGATCGCTGTTTTTGATCTGGGAGGCGGCACTTTTGATATTTCCATACTTGAAATCGGGGAAGGTGTGTTTGAGGTGAAAGCGACCAATGGCGACACTCACCTCGGGGGTGAAGATTTTGATCTTCGGCTGATCAATTACTTGGCTTCTGAGTTCAGAAAGGATCAGGGAATTGATATTCGAAATGACAAAATGGCATTGCAACGGTTAAAAGAAGCGGCGGAAAAAGCGAAAATGGAGCTTTCGACTGCGGTGGAAACCGATGTTAATCTTCCATTTATTACCGCCGATGAGAGTGGTCCCAAGCATCTCAACATTAAAATGACCCGGGCCAAGCTGGAATCGCTTGTTAGTGATCTTTTGGACAAACTGGGAAAACCCTGCCAAATTGCCATCAAAGAATCAGGGATCACTACAAGGGAGATCAACGAGGTCATCCTTGTGGGCGGCATGACCCGGATGCCGGCGGTTCAGGAGCGCGTCAAGAAAATTTTTGGACGCGAGCCACACAAAGGGGTTAACCCCGACGAAGTCGTTGCTATCGGAGCTGCCATTCAGGGCGGGGTATTGAAAGGGGATGTCAAAGACGTTCTACTGCTCGATGTTACGCCGCTCTCCCTGGGTATCGAAACCCTTGGCGGCGTGATGACCCGGTTGATTGAAAAAAATACGACAATCCCTACTAAAAAAAGCCAGATTTTTTCAACGGCTGCCGACAGCCAGCCGGCGGTCTCGATACATGTGCTTCAGGGTGAACGGGAGATGTCAGCAGGGAATAAAACCCTTGGGCGTTTTGAACTTGTGGGCATACCCCCTGCGCCAAGGGGGATACCTCAGATCGAGGTGACCTTTGATATTGATGCCAATGGTATTGTGCACGTAGCGGCAAAGGATATGGCAACCGGAAAAGAACAGTCCATCCAAATCACAGCGTCCAGCGGTCTGTCCCAGGAGGAGATCGATAAGCTGATCAAAGATGCCGAGCTTCATTCGGAAGAGGATAAAAAGAAAAAAGAAGTGGTGGAGGCGCGAAACACAGCTGATGCTTTGATCTATTCCAGTGCAAAGTCGATCGAAGAGTTGGGAGAAAAAGTAGATAGTGCAACGAAAGCCCAGGTTGAGGATACCACCACCCGCCTCAGAAAAGCGATGGAGGGGGAGGACACCGAGGAGATTAAGCGGCTCAGCGAAGAGCTGACTCAGGCCTCTCACAAGCTGGCAGAGGCGATGTACCAGCAGGCCTCTCAGACAGCGGATCAGCAGGCGGGTCCTGAGGAGGGAACCCAGGCAGCAGAAGGCGGCGGTCAGCAGGCCGAAGGGCCGGCCTCTGATGAAGAAGTCGTTGATGCGGATTTCGAAGAGGTAAAAGACGATAAGAAATAGCTGTCGATTATCAATCCCTTTAAATCCCGTGTGCGCTTTGTGCCGCGGGATTTTTTTTAAATTTGATGAGCTCGTAAAAAGACCATATTGCTTTCTGAATGACCATTTTGGGGCGTTTGGATAAGCGATACTAAATTTCAAGAACTTGTCGTAAACTCCTCAAACAGCTCGAATTTCTTAACATGCCACCTATCAAAACGCTTTATCCCAAAATGCTCAAAATCGTTCGCACATGACTTTTTACGAGGCTGTCAGATTTGCCGATTAAGAAAACAAACGAGCGCTTGGGCATCTGCTGGTCTTTCATTTTCAATATGTCTTGAAACGGAAATCGAAATAAGGGATATTAACCACTCAAGATTCGCACCTGATAATTTGAGAAAAGCCGCATCGGACAAAGGATAAATAGAATTTTTTCTGAAAAAGCCGAGCAGGATAGAACAATTTTGTGAAAAATCGATCAAGAGAAAAACGGTTTTTGGCGGCGGTGCCCCCGTGGGTATTTATTGGAGCCGTAGTCGTACTTTTTCCGATATTTACCTTTGTAACCCTGGAGGATATCAACCGCCAGAAGGAAAGCAGCATACGCCTCCTGCTGGAAAAAGGAGCGGCATTGATACGGTCATTTGAGGCAGGAACCCGAACCGGAATGATGGGAATGGGTTGGGATGGCTTTCAACTTCAAAAATTGCTGACCGAAACCGCCCAGCAGCCCGACATCGTCTATCTCCTCGTCACCGACCATCGTGGAACGATTCTCGCGCACAATGATGCAGCCCGGATTGGTGGAAAACATGGAAAGCGATTGGACCTGAGCCTCATCTCCCATTCGAAAAAATTGAACTGGCGCCTTTTGTCAAGACCCGATGGCAAGAAGATTTTTGAAGTTGTTCGAAAATTTTCACCCACAGGTGATTTTCCAGGATTTCGACGGGGTCACATGATGCTCAATCGATTGTTTCAACAGCGTTTCAACCAATGGAAAAGTGATGAATTGGTCGATCTGGTAATCTTTGTGGGCCTGGACATGCGTTCTGTTGAGGAAGCGAGGAGGACGGACACGCGGCACACAGTGATTATGACATCAATCCTCCTCTTGGTCGGGTTTGCCGGGATTATTTTGCTATTTCTGGCCCAGGGTTATCGCAGTACCAGGGCATCCCTCTCAAGAATTAAGGCGTTTTCCGGTAATCTGGTGGAGAATATGCCGATCGGACTTTTGGCCACCGACAACGATGGCCGAATCGCCTCTCTCAACCAAGTGGCCGGTCATATCCTGAACCTATCATCCGAAAATGCAATTGGCGAAGATGTGAAAAAGATACTTCCACCTCAACTGTGGGGGCAATTAAAGGGGATCAGTGTGGATAAAAGAGTTGTGGGAAAGGAGATCGACTGCTCGATGCATGATGGGCGTGTGGTCCCCCTGGAGGTGAGTGCTTCTTTTTTCAAAGACGAAGCAGGAACCGTTCTCGGCCTTGTGACCCTCTTTAAGGATCTGACCGAAGTTCGTTTACTCAAGCAGGAGGTTGTTAGGAGTCAGCGATTGGCAACCGTCGGAAGGTTGGCAGCCGGGATTGCCCACGAGATCCGGAATCCGCTCAGTTCGATTAAGGGATTTGCCACCTATTTCAAAGAAAGATATCAGGAAAAACCTGAAGATCAGCAGGTTTCAAATATCATGATCCAAGAAGTCGACCGATTAAATAAAGTGGTGGGCCAACTGCTCGATTTTGCAAAACCGGTCATCATTTCAAAGGTGTCGGTTTCTTTGAAACCGTTTATCGAGGACTCTTTGAAGCTGGTCACTCGCCAGGCAGAAGAGAAGGGGATAACGATTCAAACAGATTTTCATTCTCAAGTCGACTTCGGGTTTATAGATCCAGACCGAATCAATCAAGTGCTGTTAAATCTTTATTTAAATGCCATCGAATCGATGAATGAGGGCGGTTGTCTTTCGGTAGCCCTGTCGGTTTTAGAAGATGGAGAACAGATAGAAATTCGGGTCTCAGATACCGGCAACGGCATCCGTGCCGATGATCTCGCGCACATCTTTGATCCCTACTTTACAACAAAGAACTCCGGAACCGGTCTGGGACTGGCCATCGTTCATAATATTTTAGAGAACCACGGCGGCGAAATAAAGGTGGAGAGCCGGTCGGGTCAGGGAACCACGATAAGGCTCCTGTTACCGAATTAAAAAAACAACAGGGAGAAGTAAAGAGAAAGATGGGCATCAAGAAAGGAAAAAACCAAATACTGGTTGTGGATGACGATGATGCGCATCGAACCATGCTGCGCACCCTTCTCGGCGGATGGAGATATGGAATTTCTGAGGCCGATGACGGTTCAGTTGCCGTCGAGGCGGTGAAGCGGAGCCCTTTTGACTTGGTGTTGATGGACATTCGAATGTTAAAAGTTTCGGGGATCGAGGCCCTTGATCAGATCAAAGTCTTCAACCCGGGTATTCCGGTGGTCATCATGACCGCCTTCTCATCGGTTGAAACCGCTGTGCAAGCTCTTAAAAAAGGGGCATACGATTATCTGACAAAACCCCTCGATTTCGATAAGTTGAAACTGACCATTGAAAGGGCCATGGAGCACACCCAGCTAAAAGAGGAAAACCGTCTTTTGAAAGAGAATCTTGGAAAGCATTTTGACCGACAGAACATCATCGGCAACAGCGCTGCCATGTCAAGACTGCTCCGAACCGTCGCCCAGGTAGCGCCATCTGAAGCAACGGTTTTAATCAGCGGTGAATCCGGAACAGGGAAGGAATTGATTGCCGGTGCAATTCATTTTAATAGTCAAAGAAAAGAAGGCCCTTTTGTTAAGATGAACTGTGCGGCCGTTACCGAGACTTTACTTGAATCCGAGTTTTTCGGACACGAAAAAGGATCGTTTAGCGGCGCGGATCGGCGAAAAGAGGGCCGTTTTCTACAGGCACACGGGGGAAGTATTTTTTTGGATGAGGTCAGTGAAATGTCCCCCGGCATGCAGGTCAAACTTCTACGGGTTCTTCAGGAAAAAGAGATCACGCGAGTGGGTGGTGAAAAAGTAATTCCGGTGGATGTTCGGGTCATCTCGGCAACAAACCAAACGCTTCTGGATATGATAAAGAAAAGGACTTTCCGGGAGGACCTTTATTACCGACTCAATGTGGTCAGGCTTGAAATACCTCCCCTGCGCGGGAGGCGAGAAGACATCCCGCTTCTGGCACAACGATTTTTAAAGGAGTTCACAACAAAGAACCGAAAAAAGATTAAAGGGTTCACTCCACAGGCATTGGATCTTCTGGTCCGATATGACTGGCCTGGAAATGTCCGGGAACTGACGAATGCCATCGAAAGAAGTGTGGTACTGGCTCGGTCGGAGTACCTCGATGCTGAAGATCTCTCTGTCATTTGTGATTCTTCCCGGATGATACCGGATTCCCTCCCTGGCGTTGATGATGTTGAAAAGGATGTTCCATTGGATCAAGTCGAAAAGGCCACGATTTTAAGGACGCTGAAATCTGCCGGTGGAAATAAAAGTGAAGCTGCCAGACGGCTGGGCATCACCCGAAAGACGCTCCATAAAAAATTGAAAAAATATGGGATGATGTCTTGAACAAAAAGCGCTACAGCCCCGCATGTCTGGATCTTCGCTGCGCTTTGACTAGTTACAGAGAATTTGCTCGCTGGTTTGGTTCAAAGTGATTATATTGATCTAGGATCAAAGGAAACAAGAAAATGGCTCCATCAAGCTTCTATAAAATGAGGTGTACCACTTGCGGTACTGAGAACAGAATCCCTTCGGATAAGGTCGGCGCAAATGCCAGGTGCGGAAAATGCAAATCGACTCTTAAAACCGAAGCGCTTTTTCTACCCCAGCCGGTTGTTGTTTCAGACATCAATTTTGACACCACAGTACTGCAATCTCCTTTACCGGTTCTCCTTTTTTTCTGGGCACCGTGGTGTCCCACCTGTATGTCGATGGCGCCGGTAATAGACGAGTTTGCTGCAGATTCAAAGGGCAAGGTTAGGGTCGGAAAATTGAATGTGGATAACAGTCCCCAGACAGCGTCGAAATTCAATGTTCTGGGCGTGCCGAATATGTTGATATTTGATAATGGCCGTCTCCAGGAAAATATTGTGGGATCAATGCAGAAACATGATATCATGATGAAAATGAGCCGATATATTTAGAAGGGGTATGGATAAATGACACTTAAAAAATGGGCCATCGTGTTGTGCAGTCTGAGCATTCTGTTTCCATATATGACATATGGCCAGGAATCTTCCAGCGGATTTAATCGGCAGGCAGGGCCATCATCTCTGACACTCGATGAAGTAATCTCCAAGGTTGAAGAAAGATACAAAGGCGCGGATTTTTCGGCCCGGTTTTATCAGGTATCGACATTGAAAGCGGTGGAGATCACCGATACGGCCAAAGGAAGGATCTTTGTCAAATATCCCGGGATGATGCGGTGGGAGTATGAAACCCCTGAAAAGCAGATTATTCTAACAGACGGAAAGAGGCTATGGATATACCGGCCGGGTGAGAATCAGGTGATGATGGGAAAAGCGCCATCTTTTTTTGGAGATGGCAAAGGCGCCGGCTTTTTATCTGATATCAAACGTGTCCGGCAATATTTTGATGCTGCCAATGAAAAAAAGGATAAAAACGAAAATTATGTCATAAAACTTCTACCAAAGAAAGAGATGGCAGGTGTGTCGGAGATCTATTTGACGATTGACCGGAATCGGTTTGAGGTCGTCCAAATCATCACACATAATATATATAAAGATGAAACCCGAATCGAATTGAGCCGATTACGGTTTGAGCAAAAACTCGATAGCGCCCTTTTCCGATTTAATATACCCGACGGAGTTGATGTGCTTCAGCTCGAAGAACCGAACCGGTGAACAGATTTCAGCTCTACACGACATCCATGACATCATCCGGTATATCGGCATTGGTATAAACTTTTTGGACATCCTCGCTGTCTTCAAGGGTATCCATCAGCCTGATCATCTGTTCAGCCTCTGAACCCTGAAGATTTGTTGTTGATTGGGGAAGCATGGTGATTTCAGCCACCAGACAGGGGATCGAGCTATTCTCCAGGGCTGCCTTTACCGGTTCAAAATCTTCGGTAGTGGTAATCACCTCAATATTATCACCCCCCTCCAGGACATCCTCAGCACCGGCATCAATGGCAGTCTCCATGAGGACTTCTTCATCCGCCGCTCCCTTTTCCACCACCAGATACCCTTTTTTGCTGAACATCCATGAAACACATCCGTTTTCGCCGAGATTACCCCCGTGTTTGCTGAAAATGTGTCTGATGTCTGCAACCGCCCGATTTTTATTGTCGCTGAGAGATTCGACCAAAATAGCGGCGCCACCGGGACCGTATCCTTCGTAGATACTCTCTTCATAATTCACCCCTTCCAGTTCTCCAGTTCCTTTTTTGACGGCTCTCTCAATATTATCCTTTGGCATGTTTTCATTTTTTGCCGCCTGAATAGCGGTCCGTAGCCTGGGGTTTGAAGCTGGATCACCGCCGCCCCCCATTCTCGCCGCTACTGTAATTTCTTTAATCAGTTTGGAAAAGATTTTTCCCCGTTTGGCATCGGTGGCCCCTTTCTTATGCTTTATTGTCGACCATTTGCTGTGTCCAGACACGGTGTCCTCCTGTTTTTTTCCCAAGTCCGATGATAAAAATTTCCCTGCTTGCCTTGCGACTGGCCGATGGTTTGAAGACTTTATATTGATAAAAACTCGATTTTACCGATTCTGAAAAATTTTTGAAATCTCCCCCATGAAAAATTTTACAGACAAAAGATCCGCCCCGTATCAACCTGGTTTGTGCAGTGGAAAGCGCAAGCATACAAAGATGAAAGGACCGGGCAGCATCTGTCTCCCGGTTGCCGGTTGTATTCGGTGCCATGTCGCTCAGCACGACGTTAAAACCGTTCCCAACCGATGCCGCCAGATCTTCATCAAACCTCATGATGTCACCGGTATAGGTTCTGACATGGGCAGGTAGTTTGATTGAAACCGGTTTTAGATCGATGCCGATGACGTGGCCCCGGTCCCCGGTCAGGCCGGCTGAAAATTTCAGCCAGGATCCCGGGTGGCAACCGAGATCCAAAACCCTATCCCCCTTCCGGATCAGGTTGTACTTGCGATGAATCTCCTGAATTTTATAGATCGACCGGGCAGGAAACCCTTCTTTTTTTGCCTGCCGCGAATAATGGTCTTCCCATGGCTTCATTTGCCACCCAGATTTTAGCGAGCTAAAGCGCCGGTTAGCCCTGATCCGGATCAGGGAAACAGCATCTCCGTCACCTGCTCTATACGCTTTAACCCGATGATTTCGATTCCCTTTGTGACCGACATACGTTTAAGGTTGCTTTTTGGCAGAAGACACCGGGTAAATCCCATCTTTTTGATTTCAGATATCCGGGTGTCGACCTGGCCGATGGCCCGAACTTCCCCTGTCAGACCAACCTCCCCGAGCACAACGGTTCCGTTGGTGATGGCCCGGTCCAAAAGGCTCGATGCCATCGCAGAGACGATTCCCATGTCGACAGCCGGATCATCCACCTTGGCTCCGCCGGCCACATTCATAAAGATGTCATGTGACATCAAATGCATCCCCAGTATTTTCTCCATGACCGCCGCCAGCAATGCCACCCGATTGTGGTCAATACCCAATACGGTTCTGCGTGGTGTTCCAAGGTAGGACGGGGTTGCCAGGGATTGAATTTCCACCAGAATTGGCCGTGTGCCCTCCATGCTTGCGGTAACCACCGATCCCGGTGAGTTTTCCGGACGCTCGGAAAGAAATACGGCTGACGGGTTGGCCACCTCGTCCAGGCCTTTTTCTTTCATTTCAAAGACACCGATTTCATTGGTCGAGCCGAATCTGTTTTTTACCGCACGCAGGATCCGATAAACATGGTTCCGATCTCCTTCAAAATAGAGCACCGTATCGACCATATGTTCCAAAAGTCTGGGTCCGGCGATGGCGCCTTCCTTTGTCACGTGACCGACCAAAAAGGTGGGGATATTAGTTTTTTTGGCCATGAGCATCAGCCTCATGGCCGACTCCCTCACCTGGCTCACGCTCCCCGGCGCTGAAGAGAGGTCTGCATTGAACATGGTTTGTATCGAATCGATTACCAGAACATCCGGCTTTACGGATTCCAACATCGACAGGATCGATTCAATCTCTATTTCCGACACGACGAGGAGACCAGGAGAAATGGTTGAAAGCCGTTTGCTTCTGATGCGAATCTGAAGGATCGATTCTTCACCGGAAACATACAACACCTTATGTTCTTTGGCTGTAAGGCCATGCAGGACCTGAAGCATCAGCGTCGATTTGCCGATGCCGGGATCTCCGCCGATCAGGATCAGACTGCCTGGAACAAGACCTCCGCCCAGGACCCGATCGAACTCTTTGATGTGCGTAGAAAGACGCGCGGCATCTTCAATTTTTACTGAATCAATCGGAACAGGCTCGTTGCGGGAAGCGGGCAGGCCGTACATCGGCCCTTGGGTCAACCCTGACGACGCCGCCTCCTCAACCAGGGTGTGCCACTCTCCGCATTCAGGGCATTTCCCCATCCATTTCGGGGTCTGATATCCACATGCCTGGCAGCAGAAAATGGTTTTTACGTCTTTTTTTGCCAAATTGAAGCTTCCCTTAATAATTGACAACCTGATGTAAATATGACATTTTAGCACGAATTCCCAAGCGGCTGCAACCGGAAACTTTTTTTCAAACACATCATTTAGAGGATAATAAAGGAATGATACTTTTTCGATTCCAAACGTGCCGGTTTTTAATTTTTCTCTTCGGTCTCTTCATTTCGATTTTTCTGTTTCCAATTTCTGATATCGAAAGCGCCGGAATAAAGGGCGACTTTTTTTTGTCGCTGCAGGCACGACTTATCCGTGACGGTTTTAACCAGACGATGATAAGATCTGTTTACAAAGACCCGAAGGTCTATCTGGATAAAAAAATCATAAAAGTCTATTTCACATACCGGGAAGCCAAATTGAATTACGATCAGTTCACCACCCGGCAATCGATCACAAAGGCTAGAACCTATATCAGAGAACATATGGATGCTTTTCAAACAGCCGAAAAAAAATTTGGTGTGGACAGGGAAATCATCACCGCGATCATTTTGGTTGAAACACAGCTTGGAAAGGTGACGGGAAAAAAATCCATTTTAAATACCTTTTCAACTTTGGCCGCCCTAGCGGATCCTATTGTAAGGGATACCCTGTGGAAAGAGATTTCAAGAACTAGGAAACTGGACCAAAAGAAATTTGAAAAATGGTCAGCAAGAAAATCAAAGTGGGCCTATCGCGAGCTAAAAGCCTATTTGAAATATAGTGCCAAAGAGAAAATTCCGCCTTCAGAGGTGAACGGGTCCTTTGCCGGTGCCATGGGGATTGCCCAGTTTTTGCCGAGTAGTATTTTGGCCTATGCAAAAGACGGAAATAATGACGGGCGCATCGATCTGTTCAACCACTCAGATGCCATTGCCAGCATTGCAGGCTATCTGAAGAATTACGGATGGCATCCAGGAATTGACTTGAAAAAAGCATACAAAATTGTCTATCGATACAACCGCAGCTCGTATTATGTGAATACCGTGTTAACAATTGCTGAACTTTTGAGGGGATAATCGGTTGAAATGGAAACCGTCATAGCATGGATCAAAATCGGTTTTGTTTTTCTCATTTTAACTCTATTAGCAATTATCGATGTTACTCGAAAGGATTTCGGTACTATCCAAAAGAAAGCCATCTGGGGGCTGGTCGCGGTGGTACCTTTCATTGGGTGGTTGATTTATCTTGTTTTTGGATTCAGAAAAGGAAAGAAACAGGGAGGAGGGGGGGCTGGCAAATAATGTTTGACAAAAAGCCTCTTTTAAAATAAGGATTCTGGACCGTTTTCAAACCGAATATATGGTCCCATCGTCTAGTGGTTAGGACGCCGGCCTCTCACGCCGGTAACGGGGGTTCGACTCCCCCTGGGATCACCATCAATGATATCAAGGATTTAGATTGTATTCTAAGTCCTTTTTTATTATGGTTTTTAATACCTCATCCGCTTGCAGTGGGGTAAACTTGTTGCGGTGGGGTAAACTTGCGGAAGAGGGGTTTGGGGGGAAACTACGTTTTCCCCCAAGTATAAATCAGATTCTATTCCATTTTGATACTCCGTCCGCTTGCGGCGGGGAGTTTCATTGTTTTCTTTTAGGTTGAGGAAATGGCCCTACCATGGACAGACGATAGAAAAGACAAAGATCGAAAAACAGAGATATTTTCTTTACTTTCTTCATTTGGTATCACCTCCTTTCCATTTAATTAATTTGAAAACTAGGAAGGCCAGGGGGCCGGTTGGCCGAGAGAGGAGCAGTAGCCGGTTAGGTAAGTAGTATTGATTTTCTTTACTTTCTTCATTTGGTATCACCTCCTTTTTATGGTGGTATTACGGTCCGGTATGGTATCGTTATACAGACTGTTATCGTGAAGGCCTGTTAGGTCCGGTGCTGAGGTGTATTTACTTTCTTCATTTTAGTGCCCAGGAAAACGCCGCTGCGCACGGCCCGCAGGCCTGTCATTTATTTTTGTATAACATCCTCAAAATATTTAACTTTGATATAATATAAATATTTGGATCATCTCCGAATTAGT
>DCWS01000019.1 GCA_002328165.1 Desulfobacteraceae bacterium UBA2156
AATACTGAGGATATTGTAAATAAATGCGTATATGAGATTCTGGTGGATCTTTTTATTCACCTTTTTAGCCATTTTCAGAAAATCCAGAATTTGCACCGGGTCGCTTCGCATAATGGTAATATCGGCCGTCTCTTTGCACAGCTGACCGACTGAGCGGACCGCGATTGAAAGATCTGCCACCACTAGAGCCGGAGCATCGTTTATACCGTCGCCTACCATGGCCACCCGGGCTCCCTGTTTCTGCAATTCACGGACAAAGACCGCCTTTTCTTGAGGTAATTTTTCGCCATATGATTCCTGAATCTTGATTTTGTCTCCAATGGTCTGGGTGGTCTGAATGCCATCACCAGAAACAAGCACAAGACGGTATCCCCGTTCCTTTAATTCTTGAACCGTTGGCAAAATCTTTTCACGTAAGTGGTCCCCAAATATAAATACCGCGCCTAGTTTTCCATCTACTCCCAAATATACCAAAGAGTGTTTGGTTTGTTCATTAAAAAGCCCTGTTTTTTCCAATGAATCTGTATCTTCAAGTTCTTGTGTTAGAAAATCTGCCGAGCCGATCTTAAGTTTCTTACCTTCAGCTTCACCTGTAATCCCTTTTGCTTCGATTTTAATCGCCTCAATCATGACAGGTTCAATATTTTTTTTCCGCGCTTGTATCAGAATCTCTGTGGCGATAAAATGGTCGGCATCCCTTTCAAGACCAACCGCCAAGGCCAACGCTTCATCGGCCGTTATCGGAGCAACAGGAATAATATCAAGTAAATGCCATTGGCCTTTGGTAACGGTTCCGGTCTTGTCAAAAACAAAGGCATTGATCTTTTCTGCCCGTTCAAAAGCGGAAAAATCCCGCACCAAAATTCCTTTGGCGCCCGCAATCGAAATGCCCGCGACCCGGGCAAGAGGAATGGCAAGCCCTAGGGCACAGGGGCAGGAAATAACCAAAACCGTTATGGCCCGCAACATGGATTCTTCTGTAGTCAGGCCTGCCAGCAAACAAATAAATGCTGTACCTGCAGAAAGCGCAATTACAACCGGAACAAACCACTGCAAAATAGTATCGGTTTTGCCCTCAAGCGGCGCTTTTGTCATCAGCGCTTTTTGGATTATATTCATCATCTGCCCTAGGGTGGAATCACCCCCTACTTTATCGGCCCTGACTTTTAAGGTTCCGCTAATGAGCCGGCTGCCGCTTTGCAATATGTCGCCAGGTTTTTTAATGATCGGCAAGGCCTCACCGGTTAGTGAAGATTCATCTACGGTGCCGCCTCCGGAAACGATCCTGCCATCTGCGGGACTGATTTCATTCTCTTCTACATGAAATCTATCCCCTTTTACTAGTTGCTCAATTGCGACATAGCGACCCTGAGAAAACCGATCCGTGCAGATTCTAACTTTGGTCGGTTTCAATGAAAAAAAATGTTCCAGGCCCTCTATGACCCGACTTTTGGCTCGGCGTTCCAGAGTTTTCCCTAAAAGTACGAGTGTGATCAGCATGGATGCGGTGTCATAGTAAAGGTGAATACTCCCTGTAAAAAGATTTATGGAGCTATAAAGATAGGCACTCAAAGAGCCAATGATAATCAGAGTTTCCATACTGAAGGCCGCATGGGTCAGCCCGGACCATGCCTTTTTAAAAAAATTAAAGCCCCCATAGGTCAGCACAATTGTGGCCATAATAAATGCGGGTAAGGAGAGTTTGTAAACCGCATTCTGAGTAAGCTCGGTGAAAAACCCGGAGTAAAGGGCATAAGACATCATCATGATATTCATCGTCAAAACGGCCGATATCGCGAACCGTAAGAATTCTTTTCTTCCTTGTCCGGCATCACAGGAGTCTTCAGGAACAGCTGAATTATATCCTAATTTTCCTATGGTCCGGATAATTTGGGCCGGAGAAGTTTGAATCGGATTGAAATGAATATGAATCCGGTCGGTGAAAAAATTGCAGGATGAATCAATGACGCCGGATGTTTTTTTTAGAATTTCTTCTATCAGCCAGGCACAGGACGGACACCACATATTTCCAACCTTAAGATTGACACTCAATATGTCTGCCAATGATTCGGTAAACGTTCTGTCAGGCCGCGCTGTTGCAACCAATGATGAATATTGTGGCTCAATGGCCAACGCCTTCGAGGCTGAATCAGTTTCTGATTTCGGTATGATGCCCCTCTCACGGCATTGTTTGAACAGACCGGTTTCTTTGAATGATTCCGGATCAGCAGAATCCATTGATTCGAGCAGGATGTTGAAGACCTGTCGACATCCAAAACAACAAAATGAATACGACCTTTCGGAAAATACGGCTGTAATATTTCCATGGCGCAAAGGCAGGCCACAAAGATCGCACGCATCAGAAGGAAAATGTGAAGCCCTGTTACTCAAGTTTCGCACCGTTGGTTTTACGAAGACCGGTTTTCGACATAGGCCGGACGTGACGCTTCAATGGATTGGGGGTGTGAAACTTAAGTCTATCGCTACCGGAGGCCAAGGGATTTAACATAGGCGATCACCCGCCAACGATCCATCACTGATATCGTGGTAGCCAAGGCAGGCTGACGACCGTCCGGCTTGCCGTAACTGATTTCTTTAAAGAGGACGCCGTCGGATTTGGATTGAACCTTCTCACTTCTCAAATCGGTGGGCAGAGGGTAAAAGCTCTGGCCGACAGTACCGTTTCCATCGTGCCTTTTCCCATGGCACTGGGTGCAATAGGTCGAGTAAACCGTTTTGCCCTGTTTGATAGTTTCATTGCCATTTCTTTGCAAAGGAGATTTCAAAGCCTCTGCCTTGACGGCTTTAAAGTTTTCCTCACCTGCTGAAAACGGAACCAACCCCGCTTCCATTATCAGCATCGGCTGCTCGTAGGGCCTGACGGCAGGGGTTTCCCACATACGTCCACTTTGAAATTCATTGTCGTAAAACAATAGGGCTTTGTAACCCAAGTAAATAACTGTAGCTGCCGCAATGACAATCAGAAAGATTTTTTTCATCTATTCGCCCTCAGCGCCTTGCACATGTTGCGGATAAGGCAGCTTTTTGTAAATGCCATATGCTGAATCCGCGGGAACGTCTTTTACGGTTCCATAGTTCCAGATTGGCGGACCCATGTCTCCGACAATGTTATAAGCAAAAAAGTTAAACATCAGAAACCCGACTGCCAGAACTATAATGCAGATCCATGTGAGAAAAACCGATTCTTGTGATTTGTTGTCAGTCAATTATATTTTTACTCCCGTTAAACCTGTTCCTAAAACATAGAAAAATGCCCAAAGCAGGAATCCAACAATAATAAGAATCAATATAAGGGGAACCGGAGCGTTTTTTGTTTCGAGTCCATCGGGATAAGCATGAATCCTCGTTGTTTTTCTCCGCTCGGAATTTTTGCTATGAAAATGGGTACGGGACAGTGCGATATAAAAAAGAATAATAAAAATAACAGCCGGCATGAGCGCGAGTACCACATGTTGAAACCCCAGCAATTCAAAATATCTCATCGTAAATTCCTCCCATTAAGACGACTTATCTTCATCGCTGTCTATCGCAAGATATCTGGCCCTTTGCTGGTCCTTAAATTGACCGTTTTTCAGTGCCCATACAAATACAACGGCGCCAAAGACTAGGCCGGAGAAAAGAAATAAGATGAAAAAGAAGTAAACCATAGAATTCAATAAAACCTTATGCTATTCAAACCCTTTTTTATATATGAACTCACTATCTCTAACGCCACCACAAACCCCGTAATCCGCAATCCATTAAGGTTCCCATGCTGCATCAATCCCTTTGGGTTCTTGGTCGGCATCGCTTTCATCGATAAAATTAACAGCGATGTAATCTCCGACTTCCCAGATTTTCTGGGACTCAAGCTCGCGTTTGAAATACGGCATGGCGGTACCGGTGATGCCGTTCATAATTTTATAGTAAAGGATCCCACCCGATGCGCCACGTCCTTTGAGGATGGTGAAGTTTAGCGGCGGCGGATAAATCCAGGGTTGTGCCAGTCCCATCCCGTCTCCCACGGGACCGTGACAACCGATACAAAAATCCTGATAGATTTTATGCCCTCTGACAAGACCGGCCTTAGTCGTCGGGTACGGGTTGGGGATCTTACGCCAGCCTTCCGGTACCTGGGAATGAAGCCACTGGACGTTTTTTTCAGGCCCGGCTTCATAAGCTTTAATCGATTTCTTCTTCCAGAATTTCTGTCTTTCCAACCGGCGATCGGCCATCTTCAAACCCAATCCTTGAACATAACGTGTCAGAAGCCGGATCTTTTCGTTGCCTAGAAATTCCCATGCCGGCATGATGGAATTCGGCCGGGTGTAACGGGGGTTGATAAAATGCGCCACATGCCAATCATCCGGGTGTTCCCCGCCTTCCTGAGAAAGATCCGGTCCGGTACGTACCGATCCTAAAAGAATAGGCCTGTCTGCCACATAGTCGCCGGCCTGGGCAATCCTTTCGGCTCCCAGACCCCAGTCTACCAGACGGATGGATTGAGTGTGACAATTAACACAGCCATTGGCGATATAAATCAGTCTTCCCTTTTCTTCTTCAGCGCTTCGGTGTCGAAATATCGCCGAAGGTTGCTCAATTCTTGTAGCCCACGGCCAATATACCACCCCGAATACGATGACCGCTAAAATAACGATACCTCCCAAAACAACGGCTGTCGGCGTCATTTTCAGGTTCATGCGGTTTCTCCTAAATTAAAAAATATGCTTCGAACCATGTTGTACAGGCCGATGATTGCACCGGTAACGATCAAAACCCCCAGTCCGGCCCTAACGATATTGTAATTATGGATCTGCGGAAGGATTCGGTAGATGGTTTCGCCGTTTAACCAGCTGTTTCCCTGAACCAGACCCACGGTGGTCAGCACCACCATAAAGCCCACAAGCCCGATAAGAATCATCCAATATTGGAATTCAGCTAACGTTTTGCTGTAAATGGATCTACCGGTCATTTTGGGTAAAATAAAATAGATGCCACCGATGGCGACCATCCCTGAGAACCCAAGAATTCCCATGTGCGCGTGGGCCACCACCCAGTTGCTGAAATGTGTGAGCCGCTGAACCTGTGGCAGAGCCTGGATAGGACCTTGAATACAGGTAAATAAATAGAAGACCGTTCCGGTAAACACAAATTTGGCGCCGATATTTTCGTGAATGGTTCTCATCTTCCCTTTAACGGTATACCAAAAATTAATCAGAACAATCATCACCGGAATGACCATGCCGATACTGCCAACGATAGAAACCACTTTGAGCCAGGTTGGCGCCGGAACCTGGATGAGGTGATGGGTTCCGATGTGGGAATAGAGTACCAGCAGTGACCAGAAACCCGCCAGCGAAAGGGTGTGGCTGTAAAGTGGTGTTCGAGTGGCACTGGGTATGACATAATAGGCGATGCCCACTGCCAGCGGGGTCAGCAGCAATCCCAGTACGTTATGTCCGTAAAACCAGAGGATAACCGCATCGGGAATTCCCGTCAGTGCGCCAGCGCCCGGAACCCAGATTACATTACCGATGGCATATACGATCAGGGTCAAGATGATCCCAGCGGTGATGTACCAGACCGACACATAAAGCAGCGGTTCCTGTCTGTTTCGGATGGTCATAATCATGTTTATGAAGATGAGGGCAAAAGCGATTGCCACCAAAATGTCGATCTCCCATATCGCTTCCGCATACTCTCTGCCCTGGCTTAAGCCGATGGAAAGTGTGATGAAAATCGCAGCCACGATGACATTCCACAAACAGACGATGAATATGCCCAGTTTCTCGCTAAACAGTTGCGTTCGCAACAACCGTGGCACAACAAAGTGGCCGACAGATAGCAATGCCGGGGTCAAAAAACCAAAAACAACAAGATTGGTGTGTACGGTCCTGATTCTGCCAAAAACGAGCCAGCCGATATTACCCAGGAGATCCGGCGCCACTAATTCGATTGCACCGACCAGTCCATACAGAGTACCGATTACCATCCAGAACGCCGCAGTTATGCAAAACCCTTTGGCGGTCGCATAGCTTGGAGATAATTTTTGTTCCGGAGTTGGCAGTTTCGATTCTCCCCTTTATCGCATCTCGCTTTATCAGCTATTCATCATTTGTCATTTGTTAGTTGTGCACCAACCATTTATACATTATGCGAAGGCAAGTCTTCGTAACATCCAAAGTTCAAAACTTGGGTCTTTAGCTGTGACATGCCAGCCAACAATCGAGGTTGGCCTTTTTCTCACGATGACATGCAACACAAAATCCCATCTCAAATTGTTTCTTCTTGATCCGGTCCATGGTTTCAACAGCACCGTGGCATTGCCGACAGGCGATTTCCTTTTTGATATGTCGCTGATGATTGAACAACACGTGCTCGGGCAGATAATTAACTTTAACCCACGATATCGGGGTTTTGTTGTTAAAATACCGGTGTACTGTTACAATCTGGGGGTGTTTGGTTATAATGAAATTATGGCAGTAGAGACATTTTCCCACAGGTGGTATTCCCGCACTAATCGACCGGCTGACATATGGATGGCAAAACCGGCATTGAACTTCCTTAATCCCGGCATGGAGCCGATGGCTGAAAGGTATCGGCTGTTCGGGTCCGATATCGACACCTGGCGGGATATAGAAATAATACATAAACACCGCGACCGTGACCACCAAAGTGCTTGCTAAGAAAAGCGGCTTTTTATTGCCGGTTAAAACGTTTTTATCTTTGAGGGCGGCAATATTTCCCATCAGGCCACCTTATTTTCCTTATACCTGACAAGCTCGGGAAATCGCCTGAGAAAATATGTCACCGCGATAGCCATCACCCCAAAAAAACCTAGAAAAATCAATCCATCTGAAACTCCCAGGGGAATTGAATCAGGGTTATGGCTCAACGCCGGTCCTAAAAGCAACAGATGCTCAAGCCAGATTCCGATAATAACCACTGCACAGATCGGGATCATAAAAATAGGTTTTGTCTTCACTTTTTTGTTTAAAAGAACAATAAACGGGAGGACAAAGCATAGAATCAAAACTGCCCAGGCTAGCGAATTCCAATCCGCCAGCATAGTACGTTGGATAATATAATGGGCTTCTTCAGAGATATTGCCGTACCAGATAACAACCAGCTGGACATAGAAAAAGTCTGCCCAAAGTAGAGAAAACGCAAAAAACAATTTACCGATATCGTGAAAGTGGGATGATGTTAAACCGCTAGCCTCACCATATCGCAGATAAAACACCGATGCCAAAATGATCAAAGCACCCATGCCAATGTAAAACGCTTTAACAAAATTATAAGCACCAAAGAGGGTGGAGACCCAATGGGGATCCATGCTCATAACAAGATCGTACCCGATTAGGGATAACACCAGAGCAAACGCCAGGATGTACAGACCACCCCAAATGGTCATCCTGTTTTCTATTAGTTCTATATTGTTGCCGTTTTGTTTCCACCTTTTGTAGATCAATTTGCGGATACCCATCTGTGGCTGGTTTGGATCCAATTTAAGCTGTAACGCCTGATTGAGATATCCAAAACCGATCCCATAAAGAATCAACAGGCCGAAAAAATCCCGCCAGAATAAAAACGGGATGTTGAGCCAGATTTTCTTTTCGGCCAAATCTTCATTTAACCAAGGAAATAGGTGGGTTTTTCCCAAAAATAACAACAAAAAAAATACAAAAGATAGCGGGAAAAACGCTGAAAATGATTCCGAGAGGCCGGCAAGCGGACCGCTCCAGCGCGCTTTGGTCAGGTGCACGACCGTCGAGAATAACACCGCTCCCTGTGCCATTCCCGACCATAAAAGAAAGTTGATTAAATACGCCTGCCAGGCCCTTTCAGGGTGTGGGCCAAAGACACCATAAATAAACGTTGCAAATCCAATGAGGACAAAAGCGATAACAACCCAAAATCGAAGCGTTTTTTGTAAAAACGATTCCTGCGTATTGATTTCCTTCATATCGGTAAGCCTTGCTAATTAACCTTGCCAGCTTGGCGGCTTTGCCTGGCGGTGATCGTCAAATTCCCTAATCTCTCCTCCCTGCCTCTGAAAAAAGTTTTTCAGTTCGTCAACCTGCCCCGGCTTACAGGAAGCCAAAACACCAAAATGTTTACCCGAGCAACGGGGGTCATAATTCTTCAACCATTTATAGCTCGGAATGCGGGCCTGTGTCAGAAGCCCGATGACATTGCCGAATACAGCAAATAAAATGGTGGCTTCAAACCCGACAATTATAAATGGAACGAAAGCAACAATTGGCTTTCCACCGACAATCAAATTCCATTGAACTGATGTGTAAATAGCAAGGAAAAAGCCTGAAAAAAAGCCGATGACACCCCCGGCCAGGGTGAACCAGCCGACAGCGCTCTTTTTTAATTTCAAAGCAGCCATAATTTTATGACTGAAAAAGGAGCTGTTAACCCGGTGAAATTGATAGACAGATTTTTTCAGCGCACCAACCGTACAAACGACCTGGTCTTCATTGGTAAAGAGCCCCATAAGGTAACGTTCAGGCACGGTGATCTAATGCTCCTTTTCCGATCGTCTCTTTCATTTCGGTCATGGAAATTGACGGCAGATGCTTGACGAACAGAATGAACAGAAAGAAAAACAGACAAAAGCTGCCGAGCATAATTCCGTATTCTACCAAGGTTGGTGCATATAGTCCCCAGGCGTGGGGTGAAAATCCGTGGGCCACACCGCCGACGATAATCACAAACCGTTCAAACCACATACCGACGTTGACCAGCAGGCAAATCCCAAACAGCAATGGAATGGTCCTCCGAATCTTCTTAAATATAAAGAGCATGGGGAACAACGTGTTGAAAAGCACCATGATAAAAAATCCCCATCGGTATTCTCCTGTGGCACGCCAGCGGAAAGATTCCATTTCCACTATATTTTGGCTGTACCAGGCAATAAAATACTCCGTCACGTACGCAAATCCAACGATCAGGCCGGTGAAAACGATGGTTTTGGCCACGTTTTCCAGAACATCTTGGGTAATAAATTTTTGGTAGTTGAATATTTTCCGCAACGGAATCATTAGGATCATCACCATGGCTAAACCCGAATGAATCGCACCGGCGACAAAGTAGGGCGCAAAGATGGTGGTATGCCAGCCCGGCGTAATACCCAAGGCAAAATCCCATGAAACCACACTGTGGACAGATATGACCAAAGGAGTGGCCAGGGCTGCGAAGAACAGATAGCCGCGGGAATAATGACGCCATTGCTCGTGGGTTCCGGTCCAGCCCAGGGAAAGAAATTTAAAAATTTTATGACGAGTCCCGGTGGAGCGATCTCTCATTACGGCCAAGTCCGGCAATAATCCGGTGTACCAAAAAAGCGAGCTGACGATCAGATAGGTGCTGATGGCGATGACGTCAAACATCAGCGGCGACACGAAATTGGGCCAAAGAAGTCTCTGGGTTGGAATCGGTAACATGTAATGGACCATCCAGACACGGCCCAGATGGATAAAGGGGAACAGCCCTGCGATGCATACGGCAAAAACCGTCATGGTTTCGGAAGCCCGGGCAATCGGATTGCGCCATCCAGCCCTGAACAGGTGCAAAATGGCTGAAATGAGGGTTCCGGAGTGGGCGATACCGACCCAAAATACGAAATTGATCAGATAGGTGCCCCAGGCCACCGGGTTGTTCTGGCCGCCCACACCGATTCCGACAAAAATTTGATAAACCCAGGAGGCCGCCCCGATGAGCACACCCAGAAGCAGGATGGCAACAATACCCCAATAGCTCTTTTTCGGCGGGTTTAACGAGTCCAGAATGGTTTGATCGATTTGATCGTAAGTGAGTTGCGTCATAACTTATCTATCTGTTCCAATCCTTCCAAGCTTACAAAGCATGCACCTGCACAACAGGCTAATCCAGTTTACCAAAATATCTCTAGCATCTAGGCTTTATGAATAACTTTTTTCAGATATATCACCGCAGGTTTGGTGTTCAAATACCCCATGACCTGGTATGCCCGCGGATCATCAACAAGCTTTCTTACTCTGCTTTCCTTGTCCTTCAGGCTGCCAAAGACCAGGGCATCCGTGGGGCAGGTCTGTACACAGGCCGGTTTAACTTCCCCATCCCGGATCATTCGTTTTTCATTTTTTGCTATGTCATGGGTGGTCTTTATCCGCTGGATACAGAAGGAACATTTTTCCATAACTCCTTTGCTGCGTACGGTGACATTCGGGTTCAACTGCAAATCCATCGGCTCGGGCCATTTCCATTCAAACCAGTTGAATCGGCGCACCTTGTATGGGCAGTTCTGAGCACAAAAGCGGGTTCCGATGCAGCGGTTATATATTTGATTGTTTAATCCCTCTTTTGAATGGTGGGATGCATACACTGGACAAACCGGTTCGCAGGGAGCGTTGTCACAGTGCTGACAGAGCATGGGCAGAAACGTGATGTTTCCCATCTGATCGGGATCGTGGAAGCGTTCGATGCTGAGCCAGGCCATTTCCCGACCGTCCATGATCCGATCCACTCCGACAATGCCGATATTGTTTTCAGCGTAGCAGGCGACAGAACACGCCCCACAACCGATGCATTTGTCCAAATCCACCACCATGCCCCAGCGGTAATTCCCATGGTCATGGGGCGAATAAAAATCACGTTTAGGATCGTATCCTTCGCGTAAAGGCAATGTTACAGGAAAATCGTCCATGGTCAGGCCACGCTTTTGGGGCTGTTTGGGTTGTTTTAAATCTACCAAAGTGATGGAAAGGGCGTATGTTCTACCATGTTGGGTCCGGCTGCCATCCGTGTGTGCCAGTCTCAGTGTACGGCCGGTTTTTTTAATAAAAACCTGATCGATGGTATAGCTGGTGCCACCGGAATCCGGATCGGGTTTAGCGTTGAGAAGTTTGAAGGGATTGCTACCTGCCCCTTCTGCATATCTGCCGTATGAAGGGTGGCCTTGACCGATGCCCATCACCACCAGACCGGGTGTTACAAGTTCGGTTAGGTATACAGGGGCTTCCAGCGCACCGGATTTGGCTTGAATCCGAATGACATCTTCCTGGGCAATGCTGTTTTCTCGAGCTGTCGTGGGATGAATGATGGCCGGTGTTTGCCAGGCAATCCGTGACAGGGGATCCGGAATTTCGCACAGCCAGGGTCTATTGGCTCCCCTTCCGTCAAAAAATCGGATGGATGGTGCTGCGGCAAAGACAAGATCCGATTTCGGCGGTTTTGATTTTTGGGTCAGTATAGATTCAAGCTTTTTCAAATGGAATTGTTTGGGCGTCTTGACAGGATTGACGGATGGGTTGAATTTTCCACCGTGCTGAAGCATCTGTACCCATTGGGCTTCATTAGTAATGCCGTGATCTTTTGCGAGTCTGGAAACAAGATAGGCTTTGTAATTGTCTGTCGGTTGATCATTTTCAAAACCGATATAAAGAAGGACATCTCCGAGATGCGGTTTATTGGTAAGTTTACCCATGGCCGGTTGCAAGGTCGATACAACCGGCTTTAGACCACCATATTCATCCCAGGTTTCAAGTGGCATTTGGACCGGTAGGATAAGATCAGCCGTCTCAGAGGTTTCATCCATGAAATTGCTGAAACTCACCACGAAAAGATCGCTGTTTTCAAGTGCTTCCTTTACACCGCTATCGGAAGGAAGGGTAAATACCGGATTTACATTGTTAAGCAGCAGCAGGTCTGCTCTACCCGCATTTAGGGTATTAAAAAATTTCAGAATGTCATGATGTTTTGCCGCCATTTCCACGCTGTACCTGTTGTGAAAGTCAAACAACAGCAGGTCCGGATCGAGAAGAAGATTTAATATATTGGCAGCCAGATTGGTTTGCACTCCGTTGAGGTCAGATGCGCCGGTGGCGGTTCCAAGCACCAGCGGGTTTCGTGCCCCCATAAGCCGGACAATCAGTTTTTCATAGAGCGCCGGGGGAATTGCCGAGCGCTGATGGACCTGCTTCCGGGTGAAAGGAGCGGTGGCTTTGTTTAATAATTCATGAAAGAATCGAGGAAGATGATTACCTTTGCCGATATCCAGGGCCTCTTTAACCAGGCCGAGCGCCACCATAGCCTCGGTGCCAGGATGGCATGCCAGCCAGTGATCGGCGTTTGCGCCGGTCAAGGATTGATAGGAACTGATATGGAAAGACAGATTTTTATTACCCTCTTTGAGCGAGTGCATGGCTTTAAACTTCCAGGCATATTCGACCGGAGACAACCAGGTTTCTAAAAAATCTGCGCCGAATGAAATCAGGATATCCGCTTTGTCCATACGATAGGAGATCAAGCCATTGACGCCGAACATCGTTTCATTGGCCGCTTTTAAGGATTCATATGCAAAGGGTTCATACACCATTGGGGTATGTGATTTTAGGTTTTTCAAAACCGTTGATGACAGACCCATCAGGCTGTCACCGATGGTCTCTGTCAACATGCGCACCCGATTCGAGCCCTTTTGGGCCGCCTCATCGGCCTTATTTTTCAAAATAGTTTTGGCTTTTAGAAAGGAAAGCGGCTGCCAACCGTTTTTTGCTTTGAACAGAGGGGTTTTTAATCTGTCAGGATTGTAAACGCCCTGCAAGGCGGCTTGCCCCCGCATGCAGAGTTTCCCCTTGTTGATCGGATGAACCGGATTTCCCTCGATTTTGACCACGCGTCCTTCCCTGTTTTTGGCAAGGATGCCGCAACCTGCAGGGCACTCCCGGCATGTGGAGGCGTACCAGTTGGCTTTCCCGGTTACCCTGTCATCCGGAGTGTGGGTCATGGAAAAGAGGGTCTTTTCAGGTTCACGGCTACATCCTGCAGCAAATGAAAGACTCCCCATACCGGATATCTTGAGAAAGGTACGTCGGTTCATGGCAAGACAATATCCTTTGGCATATCCAAAATAGACAAACCGATCCGACAAACAAAAATAAGGAAAGATTCGGTAGTTACAGACCAATACCCGCTGTCACACAGGGTTTAGATGAAAAGGAAACGATAATGCTCTTTTATATTTGTTAAAGAGTAGGAAAATGAGTTTTACATGTCAAGATTGAACTGTAACGAAAAGTAAAAAGCATAACATCGGAACTTTTTACTCTCTCCTCAAACAGCGGATCATTCTAAATGTCGGCTCAATCCGTCTGTTTTACTCCTCCAAAAAACTGTGTTATGCTCCTTATCTTCATACCTTCCGCTGAAAGAATGAATTTCAACCGCCTGTTGATCCAAAATTATTGGGATATTTCTTCCATCCCAGATCGATTGCATTTGTTGGTGCCTCTGCTCAAATGGGGCCATATGCTTTTCACCGACACCCTCACCTACGATCCCGTTCAATTAAAACAAGTTGAACCCACGCCCTCAGCTCTGCAGGCTGCGCCGGACCCGAAAAACGAAGCGGGCCCGGCTTAGAAAACTATCTTTCTATCTGCAATCCATCGGTCTTGACGAAGAAACCATCAAGAATCTGGAGAGCTTTTGTATGCGGAGAGGTAGGTTGTTTTGATCAACGAAGTCTTGGGACTATGAGGGGAGGTCCCTTTTAAACCGCAAACTTTCCCTGCCAAGAATCTCTTTTTTCCAAAAAATCGTTGATCATGGACAGGGTTTCACCCTTTTTGAGAGACCATACCGGCGCAACAAGTCCTTCTAAATGGGGATCGCTGGTAAGCCGCTGAATGACCACATCATCAGGAATAAGTTCCAGGAAGTCACAAACGAGGTCCACATATTCATGTTGCTCCAAACATGTGTAGCTCCCATCTTGATAAAGTTTCTCTAGCACAGTCCCTTTCACCACATAAAGGAGATGCAGCTTTATACCATCGACACCCAGTCGAGCGATGACCTTCGCGGTCTGAAGTATCTGTTCTCTCTTTTCGCTGGGAAGCCCGAGGATAACATGGGCACATATCTTTATTCCTCTGTTTATTGTCTTTTTTATTGCTTCTTTAAAACAAGCGAAATCATGCCCCCGATTTATGAGCGCTAGTGTTTTATCAAAACAGGATTGCAGACCATACTCAATCCAGATCAAATGATTTTCAGCATATTGTTGCAGCATCTTTAATATCGGCTCGCTCACACAGTCGGGACGTGTTCCGATGGAAAGCCCGACCACATCTTCAACCGAAAGGGCCTCATCATAAAGACGTTGAAGCTTTTCCAAGGGGGCATATGTGTTGGAAAAGGACTGGAAATAAGCAATGAATTTTTTTGCACCGTATCGTCTGACAAGAACCTGTTTCCCACCGATCACCTGTTTTGTTACTGAAAGGCCTTTTGCGTAAGCGCCTGTCCCCGACCCGCGGGAGTTGCAATAGATGCATCCTTTTGTCGAGAGGGTGCCGTCTCTGTTGGGGCATGAAAGGCCCACATCTATGGCGATTTTTTGAACCCTACATCCGAAGATATCTCTGAGATAGGTGTTGAAATCATAGTATCTTTTAATCATACGTTCCATCTGCATACTTGACCTCATTGCAAAGTAATTATATATAATGATAAAAAAAAGGGGAAGCGAAAAACGACAAAAGCCCTAAATGGATTCTGGAATAAAAAAATACGATATCATCGTCATCGGTGCGGGTCATGCCGGATGTGAAGCCGCTCTTGCTGGTGCCAGAATGGGATGCAGTGTCCTTCTTGTGGCCATAGACTTGGATAAGGTGGCAGCGATGCCTTGCAGTCCGTCCATCGGCGGAACGGCGAAGGGACAGCTTGTAAAAGAGATTGATGCGCTCGGCGGTGAAATGGCAAAAACGGCAGATAAGACAGCCATTCAATATCGGACTCTGAATACGAGAAAAGGACCCGCTGTCCATTCATCTCGAACCCAAAACGACAAGATCCGTTACCATATGGCCATAAAATCGGTTTTAGAGGATCAGGTCAATCTAGAGCTCAAGCAGATAATGATTGAAAAGCTGATTATCGAGAAAAACCGGATAGCAGGTGTAGAAGATCATACCGGGTTCGGGTATTCGGCAAAAACGGTAATAATGGCCACCGGTACCTTCTTAAATGGTCTGGTCCACATTGGATTTCATTCGTTCGAGGCTGGACGAGCGGGTGAGTTTGCTTCTCGTGGCCTCCCCAAACAATTGAAAGCGCTTGGATTCGAAACCGGCCGGATGAAAACCGGCACACCACCCAGAATTAAACGTAGCAGCATCGATTTCACAAAATTCACAAAACAGAATACAGATTTACACCCCACTCCCTTTTCCTATTTTACGCAAAAGATTGCTCTGCCCCAAAAGCCGAGTTATTTTACATATACCAATCCGAACAGTCACAAAATCATTCAAGCCAACTTGAAACGCAGCGCCCTTTACGGGGGCCTTCTTAAAGGAGTTTCTGCCCGGTACTGTCCGTCCCTGGAAGATAAGATCGTCCGATTTCCCGATAAAGACAGACATCAGATCATGCTCGAACCGGAAGGGATTGATACCGAAGAAATTTATGCGAGCGGTCTTGGAAACAGCTTTCCGATTGAAATCCAGATTTCTTTGATCCAATCGATCGAAGGTTTGGGGAAAGCAGAAATTATGCGGCCGGCCTATGCAATAGAGTACGATTATGTTAATCCAGTACAACTCAAACCAACCCTTGAAACCAAATCAATCTCAGGCCTTTTCATGGCCGGTCAGATCAACGGAACTTCGGGTTATGAAGAAGCAGCTGCCCAAGGACTCTGGGCAGGTATTAATGCGGCCTGCGCTGTCCAGAAGAGACCCCCGTTTATTCTGGATAGATCCCAGGCCTACATGGGTGTCATGATAGATGACCTGGTAACAAGAGGAACACGCGAACCTTATCGGATGTTTACATCAAGGGTGGAATACAGGCTGATGCTTCGTGAGGACAATGCCGATCTGCGTTTGATGGAAACCGGACATGAACTCGGTCTTATCGATGGTGATGTGGTTAAAGATGTTCAAGAGCGGAAAAAACAGGTCGCTGAAGAGATCAAAAGAATAAAAAAGACGGTTGTCAAGCCCTCTGAAAAAGTAAACAACTATTTAATCGATCAGGGGGTACGACCTTTAAAAAATGGAATATACCTGGATCAGCTTCTAAAAAGGACCGGTCTCGATTTTAGGACGATCGAAACCATCGCTAAACCGCCGAATAATCTAAACCATAAGGTTACCCAACAGGTAGAAATAGAGATAAAATATGAAGGGTATATCCAGAGACAACTAAAGGAGATCAGAAAATTTAAAAACCTTGAGAAAAAAAAGATACCGATAGGCCTGGATTTTTTAAAAATTCATGGGCTTTCAAATGAGTTAAAAGAAAAGCTGTCAGACGTCGGACCAACCTCTCTGGGCCAGACAACCCGGATTGACGGAATTACCCCTGCTGCGATTTCTGCTATCCTGATTGCCCTCAAATACGCTGGGAATCCATCAAATGTTAAAAATTGAACCACCATCTTGACACGTTGAAACTTTCAACTTATTTTTAAATGTCAAATGGTTTTATCACATGCAAACTATTGCAGAAATAGACTAGATATTTAGGAGTACAGCGATAAAGGCAACCGGAAAATGTCTGAAACGAATTATTATAAAATACTTGGTATAGGCAAAAACGCGTCTGTTGCAGAGATCAAAAAGGCCTATCGGAAAATGGCGATGAAGTACCATCCCGATCAAACCAAAGGAGATAAAAGCGCCGAAGAAAAGTTCAAAAGTATCAGTGAAGCCTATGCGGTTTTAAGTGACAAAGAAAAGCGCCGGCAATATGACACATTCGGTTCAACCGGATTTCATCAACGCTATTCACAGGAAGATATCTTCAGGGGATTTGACCTTGGCGATATATTAAAAGAATTTGGATTTGGCGGAAGAAGACGCTCCAAGGGGATGGGAAACGGAATTCGGTTTTCGTTCGGTCCCGAATCTCCCTTTGGCCCTCATCAAAGACGGCCACAGACCCCGGTGAAAGGGGCGGACCTCGTATATGAGCTTCCGTTGACATTACAGGAGGTTGCGACCGGAACCCGCAAAATAGTCAACTTCCAACATGGCGGACGGTCTGAAAATTTAACAGTTAAAATTCCAAAGGGAATGATAACGGGAAAGAAACTCCGACTTGCCGGAAAAGGTGACTCCAGTTCCTACGGTGGCCCACCGGGAGATCTTTTTATCCAGTCGAAGGTGGTCGCCCGTCCCCCTTTTTCTGCTAACGGATACGATCTCACAATGAAACGTGAAATTAAATTAAGTGAAGCCATATTGGGGACAACCCTATCCATCCCGACCTTAGAAAAGAAAGAAATAAACCTGACCATCCCTCCTGGAACAAAACACAAAACCAAGATGCGCCTGCCGGGAATGGGCCTTCCTCACATGAAAGCAAAAGGAACAGGCGATCTTTATATCCTCATTCATATCAACATTCCCGAGCAACTCACCGCTCAACAAAAAAAAATAATCAAACAATTGGCAAAGACCGGTTTGTAACAAAATAAAATTTTTGATACATATACCGAAAAAGACAGTCGTTATGAGATGAAGATTCCGGCTCAACGATGTTCCTATAAAACGGATCGTTTGAGGATCCTATACAATCGGTGAACCAGATCTTCGATTTGCATGAAATGCAAGATTAGGTTTTTATTCAAATCATGCCTGAATTTATTCCGGTCTTAAAAAAAGAGGATATCGAAAGGATGGTCGTTGATGTGGCACTTAGGATTTCATCGGATTATAAAGACCGTGAACCGGTTCTTATCGGAGTTCTAAAAGGTGCTTTTATTTTCCTTTCTGACCTCATCCGACATCTCACCATCTCGGTCACCGTCGATTTTGTTCGTGCTTCCAGTTATGGTTCCAACATCAGTTCTTCAGAAAATATCCGTTTGACAAAAGGGATAGAAATTGATATAAAAAATAGGGACTTACTGGTGATAGAGGACATAGTCGATACCGGCCTGACGCTTGCTTTCCTTTATGATTATCTGAGGTCGTTCGGTCCAAAAACCGTCAAAGTCTGTACCCTTCTGGACAAACACGAACGCCGCAAGGAAAATACGGTTATCGATTATGTCTGCCACGTGGTGGAAAAAGGCTTTCTTGTCGGATATGGACTCGATTATGCCGAAAAGTATCGGGGTTTACCTGAGATCTACAAATTAAAATTTTAACCACAGAGGGTTTACTATGAATATCACCTGTGAGGAATGCAGCACCACTTTTAGCCTGGATGAAACCATTTTAAAACCATCAGGTTCCAAAGTTCAATGCTCGAAATGCAAAAACATTTTTACAGCATATCCGGCAACTCCTACAGAGATATCTAAAGAATCAGCTTCGGCCTTATCAGATCTCGAACAGAGTGAAACAGATGAACAACTGCAAATACCCCACTTTGATGACGAGGAAATCAAACCGATGAGGAAAAAGGGGGTAAGTTCTCCGCTCCTTGTGATTTTACTTTTAGCCATTCTGGGCGGGGGGGCCTATGGGGCATGGATTTTCCTCGATAAACCGAAAGTAACGATTCCCTATATCATCGACTTCCTGAAACCGAAATCCCAGGATTTGGGAAACCTCAAAATAACCCCATTCGACATCAACAGCAGTTTTGTAGATAATGCTAAAAATGGAAGGCTTTTCGTTATTACCGGCCAGGTTAAAAATTCATATCCCGTCACACGAAATTTTATCAAAGTGATCGGAAGGTTGTACACCAAAGGAAAGAAGCTTACAAAAACGGAAACCATTTACTCTGGAAACATCCTGTCAAAACAGGATCTTTCAAGTCTCGAATTAAACGTAATTAAAAAACGCCTCACAAACAAAACCGTTGTCAATGTAGAGCCGGGAAAAGTGCTTCCCTTTATGCTTGTGTTTGACAATCTGCCTGGCGATCTTGATGAATTTACCGTTGAGGTTAAAGAATCTTCCCCGATAAGGTAAAGTTTTCGGACTTGACGGCTCTCAAACGAGCTGTTAAAGAGGCCGGAGCCAGCAATTGAGCAAGGGATGAACAGTCTTTTCAAAGGTTTGATGAAATTTATCGATGTTGTGGCGATGTAGCTCAGATGGTCAGAGCATGCGGCTCATATCCGCAGTGTCCGGGGTTCAATTCCCTGCATCGCCACCAGGTGAAAAAATCTCTGCCGCCTTCAGATAATGTAAACCGATATCCTGCCGGATATCCAGACGATTCCCTTCACTGTTTTCGCGGGGAATAACCCTGACTTTCCCACTGGTAAAAGCCGTTATCAGCTTTTTCCTCAGACGTTCTGCCACCTCTCCCCGAGCCTCATTTTTTCTTACCGTCACATTGGCGTTGAGATATGCAACCCGTGTGCCATCGGATTTGAATCTATTTTCTGATGCCGAATAGGTCATCGCCGACGGAATTATCTGTATCCCTTTTCGTTTAAGATAATTAAAGTCAATCTCCAACGGTTCTCCCTTGGTACATGACCAGGGATATCCCTTTTGGCCATCTGGGCCGCCCGGGCCTGTCACCAATGCAAAACAGATCGATAACTGATCTGATCTGACTTCCGGTTCCACTTCATACAATTTACCTTCAAGGGTCGCCTTGATAAGAGCGCCAAAGTTTCTTAATCTTCTTGCCATCGGCTGGGATTCGGGTTCCCCGGGGCGGATATTTATTTCACAGATCCGAATGCTCTTCGGACGTTTGGTTTCATCAAGTGAGACGAAACAACCCGGGTACAAGACACAGGGACGGAGAATGCCCCGTCGTTTCATCTCTTTTATCAATGGTTTTGCAATCACCTCTCCGGCCATTTCAATCAAATCCGGTGTTTCCATCGGATGGGGCGAGATCGCCCCGATGCCTCCTGTAATTGGATTGCTCTTGCTCGCAGGCCCTTCAAAGCGCTCCGGGTAGTCCATGGCGGTCGGCAATATTTGAAAATTTCCGACCCTGTCAACCAATATGGTAAAACTGATCTCCACGCCGGACATCAGCGACTCTATCAAAAGTGGCCACTTTGCTTTTTTTCCAAACATCTGCCTGTAGACCGGTTTATAATCTTTGAACAGCGTGTCGTAAACCTCTCTTATTTCCCACGAATTTAATATAATTCGCGCACCCTTTCCTCCAGCACTGTACGGGAACTTGAGAACCGCTCCGCCGAATTGATCTATAAAGGCCAAACTGGTACGCAAAACATCCTTATAGTTTTTGGTATCGACTTCTTCCCAAGAAGGCGCCACCGGAATACCCGCCTCCTCGCATAGCATTTTGCACTTTATCTTGTCTCTTTCGATAAAGGCACCCTGTTGATCTAAACCAATAATCCGATCCCCAAATCCCGCCGCATCAAATGCATCGATAAGCCCCTCAAACAGGAGTGCTTCGGGCATCGGCAAAACGTAATCAATCCGGCCCTCTTTCAGGGCCTGGATGATGGCTTTAGAATAATCATGGATTGAATTGCTCTTGGTGGGAACAAATCGAACAGGCCAATTCATTATCTGGACAAACAATGGCATTGCCGGCGTTCCTCTTACCACTACGGCTTCAAACCCTTCTTTATACGTTTCACTGGTTGCCGTGGATACCACTTGGGCGCATAATAAGGTCCTTCCATCAGTTCCGGCAAATGCTATTTTTTTCATGAGTTTTTTAATTCCCCTGATTCGATTTTATTTTATTCACGTGATCACCAAACCTGCCAATACAACACACCTATTGTTATCAAAACCGTATGGATAGGGTCAAATCATAAATGGTGTTGGTCGTCCCCTTTTTGCTCATCACCGTTACAAGGATCCTGAAAAAGAAACCATCAGGAGCGCTTGGGTATTTTCGGTAAAAGGACAAAGTAATTTTTGGACTTGAAAATAAGCCGTTTGTTGTATATATCCATTTAAAAATCCATGTTAAACCCTAATCGAATTAAAACTTGATTAGATGTTACTCGTTATCAGTTATTGGTTTTGTCAAAATTTAATTTAAAGATAAATCCAGGGTGACGGAAGATCTCCTGTCCGGCATGACAGAGACCGCCGAGAAATATCGAACCTTAAGAAAGCTAAATTATTTGATCATGAAGTTGAATTCAATGCGAAACACGTCCTTTGTATTTGATCTTCCCCAGAAATACGTGTTAGAATTGGTGGAACGTTTTGGCGTGCCGTCATTAAAGGGCGAGATCGATCGGTAAAAATTAAGATTTTTTTTCAAAAAAAGGGCGATAATACCATGAAAAAACTGACAGTTGCCCTGCTTTCCGGCGGGATATCCTCTGAAAGAGAGATTTCGATTAAAAGTGGCGACCAGGTTTATGAAGCACTGGATAAAGAAAAATACACGATCTTCCGGTATGACCCCAAAACTGATCTTGTCCGTTTGGTTTCTGACGCGCCTCAGATTGACGTTGCCCTGATAATTCTACATGGACCGTACGGTGAAGACGGGACCATCCAGGGGTTTCTTGATCTTTTAAATATTCCCTATCAGGGATCCGGTGTCCTGGGAAGTGCGGTTGCCATGGACAAGGTGATATCAAAACAGCTTTATGAAAAATCCGGATTGCCGGTTCCAGTTTACAGCGCAGTTAAGCGAAGCGACGTTTTCGATCCAGAAGACCTTGCCGAACAGATAGGCTTGCCGCTGGTAGTCAAACCGGTCAATGCCGGATCCAGCGTCGGCATTACCATTGTCGAATCTATAACCGACATTAAGGATGCTGTGGAATCGGCATTTGATCACGATGACATGATATTGATTGAGGCCTTTATACCGGGCATAGAGCTGACAGCCGGCGTCATCGGAAATGAAGTTCTTAACGCCCTGCCGATAATCGAAATCATTCCTGATAAGGCGAACGCTTTCTTTGACTATGAAGCAAAATACACAGCAGGTGTAACCCAAGAAATCTGTCCGGCCCGTATCGATGATGCATTGACAGAAAAGGCCAAAACCTATGCGAAAATAGCACACCATGCGCTTTCATGCAGAGGATACAGTCGGACCGATATGATCTTTAATAACGAAGAATTATATGTTCTTGAAACCAATACGATTCCCGGCATGACTGCAACCAGCCTGTTTCCTCAAGCTGCAGAAGTTGCCGGAATTTCTTTTCCCACGGTGCTTGATAAATTGATCGAGCTTGGTATTGAAGAGGGTAAGCTAAAAAAACGTTGATCGATGACGGTCAAGGTTAATCCGGGATTGATAACGTAAAACATAGGATGCATTTTTGAAAGCCGAAAAAAAAAGAAAAAAAAACACCCCTGAACAGAATCCAAAAGTCGGAATCGTAATGGGGAGTGATTCTGATCTGGGGGTCATGGCGGAAGCAACAGGTGTTTTGGAAAAACTAGGGATTCCCTTTGAAATGACCATCGCCTCTGCCCACCGGAGCCCTAAAAGGGCGGCCCAATTCGCATCTTCCGCCCGCCGGAGGGGCATAAATGTTATTATCGCCGGGGCCGGGCATGCCGCCCATCTAGCAGGGGCAATGGCCGCTCACACCTCTCTGCCGGTCATCGGTGTTCCGATCGACTCTTCTTGTCTTCTTGGATTCGATTCACTCCTTTCCACGGTGCAGATGCCTCCCGGAGTACCGGTGGCAACCGTTTCAATCGGGAAACCCGGAGCGAAAAATGCGGGGGTCCTCGCTGCGCAAATACTTGCATTAAGCGACCCCGATCTTGAAAAAAGACTAGGAAATTATAAGAAGGAGATGGCATCACAGGTTGTTCAAAAGGCAAAAAAGCTCAGGGCACACAAATAAAGCGATCCGAGAAAAATCCAGGATTATAAACCCGGCCCACCCTTCCGCTAGAATCATCGAGGAGGCGGTATCAGTAATCGAGGAGGGTGACGTTGTCCTGTTTCCAACCCGGTGTCTTTATGGACTGGCGGCCGATGCCTCGAACCCAAGAGCAGTTGAACGGATCTTTCGGATCAAACGACGCTCCTTTCAGAATCCCCTCCTCGTCCTGGTAAAGGATCACAAAGATATAGGTAGGCTGGTCCAGCATGTCTCACCCGAAGCGAAGTCAATCATGAACAGTTTCTGGCCGGGAAAAATTACCCTGGTTTTTAAAGCCTTGCCTGTAATTTTATCTGCGCTTACCGCAGGGACTGGTAAAATTGGTGTCCGGATACCCGGTCACCCGGTCGCATCTCGTCTGGTTCATCTGGCGAACGGTCCCATCACCGGAACGAGCGCCAATATCTCAGGATCCCTGGGCGCCTCTCGGATTGCGGATATCGACCCTGTAATTATTTCGGAGGTCGATCTTATACTAGATGCAGGACCGCTAAAAGGGGGATCGGGATCAACCGTCGTTGATGTGTCTGAAGAAACCCCAAAAATCTTAAGGAGGGGTGAAATCCCACTTAAAAAACTCTTTACCGCTCTTAACCACCGATAGAGCAACCCGGTTTCTCTGGTAATTATTAAGGAGTATTGCAATTTCCCGGATACTTAATGTCAAATTTTGATCATGGATACGCAAGAGTGGGCAGTTTCAATTATCAACGACCAGCTACCAGACGATTTTCTATCTTCCTCCCTCTTTTGGGCCAGTACTTTTAACGCGACATTGACTTCCTTTAGGTGTTCGGTCCTGTTCGCTATCGCCTTTTCGGCTTTTTTACAGTTTTCAATTTCTTTCCGCAATTCACGATTGATCTTTTTAAGCTTATCCTGGGGCTCCAAGTGTCCACTGATATCATTTGACACGCCGCCGGTAACACCGATTTAATTCCCAACCAAATTAACCGGCACCAATCCTGACCAATCCCACCGGTTAACGGTTACCATCTTTAATATAATTCCTTTTAATTCCTCGAAAATTATCCGTGTGCAATCTTGATTTGTGTTGTATTGTACTGTCAATTGAAATAGCTATTTTCCATGGAAGGCTGCCTTTTGCCAACCGCTTTAAAACATTAGAAAATTCATAACCGCCTCCGTTTTGTTGTGGGTAACAAACGCACGGAGGCGATTATCAACTACAATAGGCAGGGAAAAATGTCCGGCACTATTCTAAACATACGTAATATTTATCCATTTCATGTTGGCTTAAGATTTGGTTTGCAGTACACAGGTCTCAGGCCTTCCTGAGGTCCAAAACCGTTGTTGACGATGCGAGACCTCAGCGTGGATACGCGGTAGGGAGGCCGCCTCTCCTCATCTTCAGTATTTTCGGGCTGTTGAGTGCTCTGGCATTCCCAAATCCTTACTTGTAAAATGTTTCAGAAAGCTCCCATGAATTTCGAGCAACATTTAAGTTTTACGAATTCCCCAAATGCCTTTTTAACTGAAATATCTTTTTAGGAGCCCTTCCAGGGCGTTGGCATGTCTTCCTTCGTCACGGGAAGACTCATCGAAGAAGTCATGAGCGGGGTCACAGCCTTCTTCCTTCGCCTTGACAGCCGCCTCCCTCTTGCTTTTGTTCGCCATCTCTTCGCCAGTCAGCATCTTCTCCAGATTCTCCTTGGTACTTCCGGAGATCAACCCGTTTAGCTCAGCAAAGTGGGCCGCATGCCAGGCTTCATCTATAGCCAACTTCTCCAGGGTCGTAGCTACCTCAGGGTATCCCTCCCTGAAGGCCTGCCTGGACATGGCCAGGTACAGGCCGACCTCGGATGTCTCCCCTTTGAAGTTTGCATCCACGGCCTTCTCAACGCCTGTACCCTTTGCTACTCCTAACTTAACCTCATTGATCAATTTTGCCATTGCTGTTACCTCCATTTTTGATTGATGGTTAATATATATGGTCTCGACCGCCGTCTATCCGGTCGGCATCAGACCATCCTCTAGTGCTGTTGGGCCCGACATTTCGGGCAAACGCCGTGAAAGTCAACACCGAAACCTGTCACCTGGTAATCGCCTATCTCAAAAGAATCGATGTTAAAGTCGCCAAACACCTTTCCCCTTACATCGTCTATTCGGCGACACTTCATACACAGGATATGGTGGTGGGGTGAGGTATTGGGATCGAAGTGCCGTTTTTTCGGATCAAGGGTAAGCTCCAGTACCAATCCCATCTCCTGGGCGGCGTTCAGGGTGTTGTATATGGTAGCAAATGAGGTGGTGGAAAACCTTCTCTTGACCACCTCATAGACCTCATAGGCGGAAGGGTGAGAGGTGTTTCCCTCTAAAAACTGAAAAACTGCCATCCGCTGGGGGGTTATCTTAAAACCGGCGGCCCGGAACCTATCCACCAGCATGTTGGTAGAATCTTTTTTTGCCATGTTGTCCTTGATTAGAATAATTATTATTTAAGAAATATTATAAATCAGATCTTAAATCTTGTCAAGTTTTTTTTGCTTCTGTTTTTCTTTTTTCAGAAAAGATTAAAACCCATTTTCTCTAAATTTGGTTTTTTTGCTTCTGTTTTAAATTCCAAACATTATGGTTATGGTTTTTCTAAGGGAGGAAAGCCATGAAACCCAAATGCCACCGCGTCCTCTTCATGGCCAAAAAGACAACACAGTGAACTGCCCGCCTTTCGAGAAAAACATCGTGCTGTTATAATTGTGGATAGAAAAGGAGAATATATTGGTAAAGATTCCTAGCTTACCATCCTTAGCCTGGCTGTTATCATAGAGTTAAAATTCTTCCGTGATTTTTGAATCACTGCCTACACCTTTTCTTTTGTTCCATATGTCTTAATATGCCCTGAAATCACCTCGAGAAACCGCTGATCGTAGTTTTTCAATTTAGCTTCTCCAATTCCGTGAATGCCATGCATTTCGTCCAAAGAATCAGGAAGATAACTTACAAGTTCATTTAATGTTCTATCATGAAAAATAACATCTTGCCCCTATCAAATTTTACACCTTCTCGATCTCCTTCAGCGTAAGTCGGCAAAATCTCCTTCACCGCAAAGGTTCTCACCTCGGAGACGATCAATTCAAACATTTTTCTGTTTAATTCCTCATATTTTTCATATTTGAGGAATTGATCCACTTCGATTTGTTCGAAAAGAACGAAATCGACGTCTCTTCGATCCGCAATCACCTGTGCCATGGTTACATCTATCTCTTTTTTATTTTTGTTTTAAAAGAAATCAATTCAATCATACTTTTTGATAACACCGAATCTGGTAGTTTGTAAAAAAATGAAAAAACTCGATAATCCTCCATATCGAGGGAAAAGAATATTGGGGTGTTACAAACCAAGGTATGTTTTTCGAAGGACTTCATCTTCAAGTAATCTGTCGCCGGGTCCTTCGGCGATGATTTTGCCCGAAGAAAGAACATAGTTGCGGGAGGCCATTTTGAAGACCGCGCTGACCTCCTGCTCGACGAGAAGGACGGTGATACCGAGACCGCGAATCTCACCAATTTTTTCAAACACCTCCGCCCGCATAATGGGGGCGAGACCTGTAGAGGGTTCGTCAATACACAACAGTTTAGGCCGAGACATCAGTGCCCTGCCGATGGCGAGCATCTGCTGCTCTCCACCGGAAAGGGTGCCGGATATCTGGCGGGATCGAGCCTTAAGTGGTTGAAATAATTGATACACTTTATCTAGATTCTCCTCCATTTCCGCTTTCTCTTTCAGTAGGTACGCGCCCGCATGCAAATTATCAAGCACCGTCATTTCACGAAACGGTCTTCTTCGCTCAGGGCAGTGTATCAATCCTCTTTTGACAATCTCATGGGCAGGAATCCGATCGATTCTCTCGCCCGCAAATGTTATCGAGCCATCAAGGGTTACGTTCCTACCGGCCGACCTGCGCGTAATCTCCTTTTCCCAGGCGACCAATCCGGTAATGGCTCTGAGAAGGGTGGATTTACCGGCGCCATTCGGGCCTATCAGACTGACCAACTCACCGGTATCTACCCCCATACTCAGGTCATTAATGAGCATGGCCTTATCATAACAAACCGTCAAATTAAGTACGTCCAACAGCAACCCTAACCCCCTCCGCCAAGATAGGCATCGATAACCTTTGGATTTTTCACGACCTCCTCCGGTGTCCCGTCCGCAATCATGGTTCCGAAGTTGAGAACGATGATCCGGTCCACAATCTTCATTAACTGCTGGAGTTTATGCTCCACGATGATCATGGCCGGCCCTTCACTGTGCAATCGCCCAAATCGCCCGCCTTTATGCAGCCGCTTTATCGATTTGGCCATCAGATCGGTTTCAGCCGGGCTCAGCCCGCCAAAGGGCTCATCCAGGAGTAACAGCTCCGGTTCTGTAGCCACTACCCGGGCAACTTCCAGACGTTTGAGATCGCCCTGGGAAAGGGTGGAGGCCTTTTCCAGAGCCATGTCGGAGATACCCGAGAACTCCAAAGCATCCATTGCCTTGTTTTCAACCCTTTTGACCCATTCTCCACTTTTCATGGCCCTCGGCGACAGACAGGAAACCATCACATTGGCAATAATCGGAAGACGTCGAAAGGGTCTCATATTCTGAAAGGTACAGGCAATACCCAGGTTCACGATATCCCAGGTTTTTAAACCGACAATATTTTTCCCCTTGAACTGAATAACCCCTGGATCGGGTTTCAATATTCCCATTATAAGCCTTAGCAGCGTTGTCTTACCCGAGCCATTGGGGCCGATTAAACCGATTATTTCTTTTCGATCCATGGGAAAGCTGACGTCGTTTACAGCTCGCAACCCTCCGAAGTCCTTGGAGAGTTTCTCTACTTTCAGAAACCGCTCGGCCATATCAGCTCTCTTCAGCCTCTTCCCGCAGCTCTCGCCTGGAGACCTTCCCCACGTCTGTCTTCGGCAGTTCGCCCCTAAACTCGATGATTTTGGGCACTTTGTAATGGGCCAGATTTTGGCGACAGAAATCGGCTATCTCTTCCTCAGAGACCTTGCCCCTGGCTTCGCTCTGAAGAACCACGTACGCTTTTATCAACCGACCCACTTTGGGATCGGGCACGCCCACCACCCCTGCGGACTTGACCTGTGGATGTTTATAGAGGACCTCTTCCACATGACGGGCAAATACGGAATAACCCTTATACTTGATCAAATCCTTTTTTCGATCAAAGAAATGGAAATACCCCTCTTCATCCATTCTGACCAGGTCGCCGGTTCTGAGCCACTTTTTCCCGTCGATCTCAACGATCGACTCCTCTGTCTCCTTGGGTCTCTTCCAATAGCCTTGCATCATATTGGGGCCATGGAGGATCAACTCGCCCACCTCGTCAACCGGCTTAAAATCGGTGCCATTCACATCAACAACAGCGGCGATAATCCCCGGGAGGGGAACACCGAACGAGCCGGTCTTGGGTCGATTAAATGGGGTGCTGTGACTGACGGCGGTCGTTTCCGTCATGCCGTACCCTTCTAATATCTTGGTCCCTGTCCTTTTCTCCCATTCCCTGATAGTGCTTTCGTGGAGCGTATCGGCACCGCAGGCGATCAATTTGAGCCTTTTCCAGTTTACCCGATCTGTCTTTTCATACTCCTTGAGATATTCAAATAGGGTAGGTACACCGAAGAAACCGGAAGCCTGATACCGTTCCATAGCTGAGAGAATATCATCGATATCAGGTGTGGTAAAAAGCACCAGTGTGGCACCTTGAACCAGGTTGTTGAGCATCACAACCACCTGCCCGTAAATATGGAAGAAGGGTAAGAAAGCAATTGTCGTCTCTTTGCCTTCCTCAAATATGGGCCAGAAAGCAAAGGTCTGAGCCTGCAGTGAAACAATGTTGTAATGGGTCAAGATGGCCGCTTTGGGAAGACCGGTGGTTCCTCCGGTATACGGCAAGACAGCAATATCCTTTTGAGGATCGATGGTGACTTGTGGAGGTTGGGGGGGATATTTTTTGACCAGATTTTGAAATAGATGGAGCCCGGCCTTTTCAATCAACTGGGGAGAAGGAACCTCAGTCCCCCGGTAAGTCTTCGCCAAAGCACTCTTTCCGAATATACGCTTCAAAGAAGGGAGATAATCCCCGATATTCGAGAGGACCACCGTGTCTAGCTCAACAGATGACTTCCGCACATTATCGTAGAGAATGTCCTCACAGACAACGGTCTTCGCCTCACTGTCCTCAAGCTGATGTTTCACCTCCTGACTCGTATAAACAGGGCTGATCGGCGTAACCTTGGCCCCTACCTTCAGGGCACTAAAATAGGAGACAACATATTGGGGGCAGTTTAAAAGATAGAGGGCGACCGTATCTCCCTTGCGGATACCCAGGCTGACGAGGGCTGTTGCAAACCGGTCGATCAGCTCCCCAAGTTTCAAATAGCTGATCTTCTTACCGTAAAAAATCAACGCGGTTTTGTTTCCGTATTTTTCTACGGTTTGATTAAATATTTCCGGAACAGATACGTTGGAGGTCTCCACGTCCTCAGGGACTCCTTCCGGATAATACTTCAACCAGGGTTTGGCCATATATGCTTTTTTGGCATCCATTTAGGTTATCCTCACGCGTGTTCTAATCTAACCGGGCCGTACAAATCCGGCATGACTTTCGAGTGGCTACATTTCTGATCTTACACCTGGGACACACTTTTTCGATTTTGTCTCTCACCCATGGGAAAAGCCCCTCGGGCATAAAGAGGAGGATGAGTAAGATAACAATCGCGAACATCAACATGCGGTACTCGGGCCAAAAGCGAAAAAACTCAAGCAAAGGAAAAAGGATAAAGACGGCGCCAATCGGTCCGTAAATTGTGACGATACCCCCGAAAATGGCCCATATAATAACCGTGAAAGACATCGAAACTTGGAGATTGGAGGGGCCGGCAATTCTCATAAAATGTGCATAGAGTCCCCCTGAAATCCCGGCAAAAAAACCGCTGAGGCAGAAGGCCAACAGTTTGTAACGGGTCGTGTTGATACCCGCAGCCTTTACCGCCAACTCATCTTCCCGGATGGCATGGAAAATGATACCGGTATTCGAATCGGTTATTTTCCACATGATCGTGCCCAAACCGATCATGAGCACCACCGTAATGTAGTAATCGCCAAGGCGGGACCCGGAAAGACGATCCAGACCGGAGACACCCAATTCCCCTCCTGTTATATTGGGAATGGCGAAAACAATTCCAATCAAAATAATCGGGAAGGCCAATGTGGTCAGGGCCAAATATGTGCCCTTGAGACGAAGACAGGGAATTCCGATAATCAGACCGGCCAGAACCGCGGCCAGAGCTCCCAAGGGAATGCTGCCCCATGGCGGCAGATGGGTGTGCAGGTTTAAAAGTGCAGCGGTGTATGCGGCCACACCAAAGAAAAGGGCGTGCCCAAAATTCATCTGGCCGGTAAACCCGGACAGCAGATCCCAGCTGGCAGCAAAGATGGCAAAGATGCTGGTCAAAATCAGTATGCGAAGCAGATAAGGATCCTGGGTAAAAACAGGTAATAATAGTAGAGACAGAAAAAAAAGGAGAACGACAACGCGACTGGGGAGCACCAGAACCTCCCCCTTAAAGATGGTGAAAAGCTTTCTCAGATAGTAACCCACCGCACCCATGCTCTATCTCTCTTCCTCAAAAGCAACGCCAAAGAGCCCTTCCGGCCGGATCAACAGTACCAAAATCATAATTGACAGGGCCACAGAACCCTTGAGGTAAGCACCCATCGGAATCAGAAATACAACGAGTGACTCGGCAAATCCTAAAATGTAGGCCCCGACAAAACTACCCTTGATGCTGCCCAGTCCACCCAGAACCACCACGGCCATCATCATGATCAAGGGCCCCATCCACATAAAAGGATTAACGATCTTGAGCGGAACAATCACGGCCCCCGAAAAAGCGGCCAGCCCAACAGAGATCCCCATGGTTATCAGGGCCACCCGGCTTTCATTCATCCCCATCAGGTTGGCCACCTCCCGATCATTTGCCGTAGATCTGATAGCCAGCCCCAGCCTGGTTTTCAGCAACAAGGCCCACACCGCGGCCAACACCAGCAGGACTACACCAAAGGTCAGTAGCTGCTGATAAGCGACTTTCACTCCGAAAATTTTCATGTATCCTTCAACCAGAGAGGGTACACCCAGAAAGTCTCCACCAAAAGAAATGAGCATGATCTCCTGAAAGACCATAGCCAAAGCGATGGTTCCGATCAAAACAGCGCCCTCATGTTCGCGTATCGGGTCTATGAAGAGCTTGTATGAGATAAGTCCGATCAACGTCACCAGTATGATGGCCACAAGCATACATAGGATGGGGTTAATGCCCAGTGTTTGAGTGCCGAAATAGATCCAATAAGAGGCCAGCATGTAGAAGGCGGTATGGGCAATGTTGACGATCCGTGCCACGCCGAATATCAATGAAAACCCGATGGCAAGAATGGCATAGACACTCCCGTTTATCAGGCTGCTGATGATTATGTCGATTATCATATCGCCTTCGGTATGTGAGCCCGGCCATCCCTCCTCATTCACCGAGAAGGGATGGATGAGGCGTGAAACCCGGGGTTTTATTATTTCTTATATTTTTCGATCATCCAAGGTGGTATCTTATAGGGTGCCATACCGTCGTATTTGACACCTTCCCAGCCGTTCGGCCACCAGGCCTTCATTTTTCCATCCTGCCATTGAATCGTGAGGGAGGTTGCATAGCCCGGTCCAAAAACCAGATCATGGTTTTTGTCAAATTTTGTCTTGGGTGCACCGGTCCCTTTGTACTCTGTTTGTTCGAGTATCGGGATCAGCTTTTCCGCATCCGTAGTCCCGGCCTCTTCTATGGTCCTGGCGAGGACATGTTTTATGGCATCATAGGTAACGGCTGTGTAGGGCGGCAGTTCACCGAATCGCTTGATGTATTTCTGAACAAACGGCTGGGTGAGTTCGTTGAAACTCACGCCGCGAACAAAGGTGCTCAATGACACGGCATAATTGCCCTTGCCCTGTGTGGCAGCCCAGAAACCATCCTTTTGGGCTTCGACATTGATACCGGTAACGGCGGCCGGTATCTTTAGCTCCCCGGCCTGCCTTGCAAAAGTAATTCCCACAGAGGCTGAAAAAATGGTAAAGATAATCTGGGCGTCTGCCCGTTGGACGGCCGTTAGTTCTGCGGTCACATCGGTAGCCGTCGCAGATGGCCGCCAGATACCGACCAGCTCCATACCCATTTTCGGCACATTTGCTTTTATCGCCTTGATCATCGGGTCTATCCACATCGCTTTTTCGGCGACAATGGCCACCTTCGGTTTTTCGATGCCCAGCCCTTTTCTCAGCATGCCACTGACGGTGGCCAGATTGATCAATGTCACCTTGACCAGGTATCTGGAATTAAACGGCGTAACCCGAAACCAGTATTTGTACCGATCATAATTCTCGGCCACCCGGGCACAGATTTTGGGATGGGATGCGCCGGTGCCCAGGAAGATCTTTTTGTAGTCCATGGCGATATCCTGCATGGCCAAAACCGCTTCAGACCTGAAACCGCCGACAACGAAATCCACCTTGTCCTTGGTCATCAATCGTTCCATGGCATTGGTGGCATCGGTGATGTTTAAAAATTCGTTGGAATCGGCTTTTATGATTTCAACCTTCACCTTTTTACCACCGACCTGGATGCCTCCTTTGGCATTGATCTCCTCTTGGGCCAAAAGGGCTCCGTTCCAATGCCCTTTGCCCTGCATAAAATTCATGGGACCGATCACTCCGACCTTGATGGTTTTGGCTCCCCATACCGGAAAACTGATGGTCATCACAAAAAAAGATGCCAGCACCACACTCAAAAAAATACTTCGTGTTTTCATAATACCCCCCTTATGTTATTGGTTATTGGGTAAAGATCATACATGCGTCAAACCCTCCGGCTGTTCAGAGTAGTAATGTTTACCAATAAATCAATCAAATTGCAACCCGAAAGCATCCTGTTTTGGATCTTGAGGACCACCAACTTTAGGTTTCCGATTGACCAATATATCATTAAACTGTAAGAGATTGTGCTATTGAACCCAGCATCAATTTCTATTATTACGATCTGATTAGAATCTCTTATGAAAAAATCGAAAGTTGCCATTGTGGCATATGAAAAACCACTGAGATCTGTTCGAAAAGCGGTTGCGCTTTCAAATGGCATGGACCGCCTGCCGGCAAAGGCAAAAGTATTTATCAAACCCAATATTGTTTTTTGGACCCGCGCGACCGCTTTTCCGAAGTGGGGGGTGATCACCACCTCCCGGGTTATCGAGGATATGGTGATTATTCTCAAAGAACGAGGAATCGATGATATAACCATCGGAGAAGGTACGGTGATGCGGAAACCCAGGGATAAAGAAACACCGGCACATGCATTTGAGACCCTGGGGTATCGAGTTTTAAAAGATCGCTATGGTGTGAAGGCGATCAGCATTTTTGACCGGCCCTTTGAAAAGATCGATTTGGGAAAAGGGGTTGCTCTCAATTTTAATGCAGATATCCTTCACAGTGACTTTGTGGTGAACATACCGGTATTAAAGACCCACGCGATGACGACGGTTAGTTTGGGGATCAAAAACCTGAAAGGGATGATCGACATCCCTTCTCGCAAAAAATGTCACAACACCCACCCTGAAAAGGATCTACATTTTATGGTTGCCAGGTTGGCGGATAAAATGCCGCCAATGTTTACGCTGATTGACGGAATATATTCCCTGGAAAAGGGCCCGAGTTTTGACGGGCGAATGCGCAGAAGCAATCTGTTGGTTGCCTCATCAGATGTGCTTTCCGCAGACATGGTCGGCGCCGGGGTTCTTGGATATCAGCCATCGGAAGTGCAGCATCTCGCCAACACAGCCAACAACCGTGACAGGCCCTATGATCTCTCCGATGTGGAAGTGGTTGGCAAATCCATAGAATCAGCAACTTCTCATCATAGATATGACTTTCCCTACAATAAGGACGACACCCTGCCCCTACCGATGGAAAAGATGGGTATTCAGGGGCTTTCTTTTAAAAAATACGATCTCTCCCTGTGCACTTACTGCTCCGGCCTGATCGGTCCGGCCCTCACCTCGATCGCCTTTGCCTGGAGGGGAGAACCTTGGGATGATGTTGAAATACTCAATGGAAAAGTGATGGCGCCGACACCGGGGAAGAAAAAGACCGTACTGTTTGGCAAATGCATGTACCAGCTCAACAAGGACCATCCGGACATCCAGGAAATGATTGCCATTAAAGGGTGCCCGCCAACGCCGATGTCCATTGAAGAGGCCCTCAACAAAGCAGGCATCAAAGTCGATCCCGCCTTTTATAAAAACATCGAACAGTTGCCGGGATATTTTCTCAAACGATATGAGGACAAACCCGAATTTGATGAGTCGTTTTTCAGGATAAAATAGCCCCACTCCTGACCTGACAATCAGCTGTGGGCCAGACTGCCCCCATCCACATAAATTGATTCACCTGTAATGAAACTCGATTGGTTTGAGCAGAGGAAAAGTACCGCACCGACGATTTCCTCCGGCTCTGCCAGTCGCCCCTTGGGGATTCTGGCGGTAATCATCCGTTCCATATCCGGATTATCCCAGATCGGCTGGCTGAAGGCAGTTTTGGTCAACCCCGGACCAACGGCGTTTACGTTTATCTGAAGGGGTGCCCATTCAACGGCCATACACTTTGTCAGCATCGAAAGCGCCGCCTTGCTGGCATGATAAACCCCCATCCCGGCACCTCCGCGAACCGCCCCGATTGTGGTGATGTTGACTATCCGTCCTCCGCCCTGTTTGCCCATGATTTTAGCCACGGCCCTGCTGAGCAGGAAAACGGCTTTGCAGTTGGTATTGAAAATTTTGTCCCAACCATCTTCTCTCAGATCGATAAGCGGTCTTAGGAAACTCCTTGCCGCGTTATTAACCAAAATATCAATCCGGCCATAGGCCTCGACCGTCGCATCTACGAGTCCGTTGATCTGATCACTGTCCGTCAAGTCGGTTACCACCGGCGTGGCCTCCCCATCGTTTTCCTTGATCTCCCTGGCGACCTGGTCAAGCTCTGCTTTTGTTCTGGAGCAGACAACCACCTTGACACCGTTTTCCGCCAGGCCTTTAGCAATCGCCTTACCGATACCCTTTCCGCCACCAGTCACCACCCCCACTTTGCCATCTAGATCATCACTTTTTGTCATCTGATAAACCCCTTTCAAACAGTTTGATTCGTTTAAGAACGCTGCAGATAGATATCGGTTGTGAGGCAAAGGGTCAAGGGAAACCATTGCAGATGTGAAATTAGTCTAAAGGCAGGATAACTATATCCTGTTTCAACTCCCGATTGCAGGTGTTTAAAAAAGGAAATGGAATCCACAATTATATATTGACATCCCCTCACTCTTGATATTAGCAGAATAAAAACCGATTTGTTCCATAAAATTAACCTTGATGCAGCGAGGAGTACGTATGGATTTGTTAACCGTGGATCATGAAAAATGTAAGCGAGACGGGATATGCATCGCCGAATGCCCGGCAGCAATCATTGAATTTAAGGAGAAAGACGCTTTTCCCACCCTTATTGATGGTGGTGAGGAATTTTGTATCAGCTGCGGCCATTGTGTTGCGATATGTCCCGATGGGGCGATGTCGCATGCCATCATGGAATCGGAAAACTGTCCACCGGTTCAGCATGAGTGGTTTCTCAAGCCGGAACAGATGGAACATCTCCTGCGCAGCCGCAGATCGATCCGGACATACAAGAAAGAGAGGGTGGATCGCCAGGTTCTGGTCCAATTGATCGATGTGGCGCGTTTTGCCCCTTCGGGCCACAACCTACAACCGGTCGAGTGGCGAGTCATTCACGATAGCGGGGAAGTCCGACAGCTAGCCGGATTTGTCATTGACTGGATGCGCAGTCTGATAAAAGCGGAATCGCCACTGGCTTCTTCGATGCACCTGGATCGTCTTGTTGCCGCCTGGGAAGCGGGAAAAGATCGGGTGTGTAGAAGCGCACCGCATGTCATCGTAGCCCATGCACACAAGAAAAACCGGGCTGCACCCGCAGCCTGTACCATTGCGTTGACCTATTTGGAATTGGCCGCTTTTTCGTTCGGCCTGGGGACTTGCTGGGGGGGATATTTTAATGCAGCGGCAACGAATTGGGCACCGATGCAGGAAGCATTGAGGTTCCCGGGAGATCACGTCAGTTTCGGCGCAATGATGGTCGGGTATCCAAAATTCAAATATCAGCGATTGCCCCCTAGAAATGAAGCGAAAATTACCTGGCACCAACCCTGTTGATTCAATGTGTGACCATCTGTTTGGATTGAGACAAAAACCGACCTGTGTTAACTTCATTTTAGAGTTGATCAATCACTTGTTCCACGAAAACAAACGGGCGCCAAGTCCCAAACAAATCAATGTTATCAAAAGCATTATGGAAAGCTCAAGGCCGACATCCGGCAACCCGGCGCCATCATTCATGATCTTTCGTACACCGGTCAACATGTGGGTCAGGGGAAACACCTGTGCAATCATCTTGATCCACTGGGGGGAACCCTCAATGGAAAACCATACTTCCGATAAAAACATCATCGGCCAGGTGATAAAATTTAGGATTCCGCCGGTAAACTCCTCGCTCGTTCCCCTGGAAGCGACGAGCAACCCCAGGGAACTCAGACTGAGACCACCCACAAAAAAAACCAAAAAAAGGTTGAAATAGCTTCCCTCCACGTGAAAGGAAAAAAGCAAATCGCATCCAACCCACACAACCACCAGCGAGAACATCAATAGAAAAATTCTCGAAAGCAGCTGGGCACCCAGGTATTCAAAGGCAGTTAAGGGCGTGGCTCTCAGGCGTTTGAGCACACCGTTTTTCCGGTACCGGACCACAATGTATCCAACACCCCAAAGGGCACTGAACATCATATTCATTGCCAGTATTCCCGGGAATAACCAGTCGATGTACTCTATTTCTTTACCTTGAATTTCTTTCTTTTCAGCAATCGGTTGACGATCAACCGGCTGAAGGCTGGCCATAAAAACCTTTTCAATGATGTAACCTTTCGGTGATGAATCGCTGAGCCAGTATTGGTGGGAGGGAGAACCAATTTTCATGAGAAAGTCAATTTTATGATGTTTCAGTTTTTCCAGCCCGTCTTCCAATGTTTTAAAGCCGATGAATTCCACGTAACTGTTTTTTTGAAATTGTTCAGGGATTTTTAAATTCTGGACAGAAACAATCTCTAATGGATAGGGAAATACTCCGATTTTATATTCGGTATATCCCTTCCCACTGAAAATAACACCGAATCCGCCAATGATTAAAAAAGGAAACAGAAAGTTCCAGCCAAAGGCGGCTCGATCCCTGAAAAACTCACGGTTTCTGGCTATAAATATGGCGCAAAGTCTCTTGAAATTCATCTCTACGATCGCAGCTGCCGACCGGTCAGGTTTAGGAAGACATTTTCCAGGTTAGGTGATTTAACGATCATATCGGTTAATTCGACACCTTGTGACAGCAATTCTTTTATGCAAGCGTTGATGTTATCCGGTTCTATTTCGATGCGGCCCTGAATCTCCCGATGGTCCATAAAGACCCGGTCGACACGATTTTTAAAGTTTTCTTTGGGAAGACTGACCGTCTCGCCCTTACAATGTTCTGCTATCAGCTGATCTGGCGTCTCCTGCGCGATAATTTTTCCATGATCCATGATTGCCACCTCGTCACAAAGATACTCTGCTTCCTCCATGTAGTGGGTGGTCAATATCATGGTTTTCCCCTGTTCTTTTACTTTTTCAATAATATCCCACAAATTCCGCCGCGCCTGGGGGTCGAGTCCGGTCGATGGTTCATCCAAAAATATCAGCTCCGGTTTGTTGATCAGTGCGAGGGAGAGCAAAAGGCGTTGTTTTTGACCGCTGGATATTTTGTCATTATACTGGTTTTGAATTTCCTTTAAGTGGCACGCGTACATCAGATCCTCCAGGTCGTCGGTTTTCTGATAAAGATTCTGAAATGTTGCCAGGGTTTCCCGGACTGTCAGAAAGGAAAGAAGCGCTGTTTGCTGGAACTGGATACCCACTTCCTCCCGAAATGATGATGCCCGGGGCTTTCCTTTGTATAAAACCTCACCTGATGTAGGAGAGATGATGTCTTCAATGACTTCGATCAGTGTTGTTTTCCCCGCGCCATTGGGACCAAGAAGGCCAAAACAGATCCCCGTTGGAATTAAAAGGCTGACGTCAGCGACCGCAATGACGTCTTTAAATTTTTTTACGATATTTTTAACTTCCAACAGTTCAGACATAACTTTTACCAAAGAGATTAATTTAAAGTTTGAAAGTTTAGAGAAACGGCATCGGGGTGTCAAGTAAGCTTTCAGTTCGATGCTTGATACACCCGGTTTTCGTGTGAGCCGATAATTATTAATTTGCTTACTTTAAAAAAAATCTTATAATGGAAACGGTTGGGTGATCTGACCGATTTTAAACATAACCAAAAAATAGGGGCAAAATATCTCCTTTATCATATCCGGTGGAGTGGAACGCGCATGAAGAAAGGGCTTATTTTCAGGGTGGTGCGAATTATTTTCGTTCTTACTGCGGCAGCAGCGGTCGCGATATTTCTATATGACAATCGCCCTAAAGGAGAGCGTCGCCAAAAAATCAAAGCAGAACCGCTGGTAGAAGTGTTTTCGGTGGAGGCTCAAAGCCTGCCCGTGATAATTGAGACCTATGGGACAGTAAGGCCTCAGGAGGTTTTGAAACTGGTTTCTGAAATCAGTGGGCGAATTGTTGATATTCATCCATCTTTTAAAGAAGGAAGCTTTGGTAAAAAGGGAATCGTTCTGTTAACCATTGATCCTCGGACTTACCGATTGGAAGTAGAGCGGCGGAAAGTTTCGATTAAACAGGCAGACGCCGGGTTGAAGCGTTTGCGTCAGGAGGTGCTCAATTTTAAAGCGAGCGCTAAAATCGCCAAATCAGACGTTGCCCTGACCCGTACAGAATTTTTTCGGCTAAAAGAACTTTCTGGTAAAAAGGCTGTAGCCAGGACCAACCTTGACAAGGCAGAGCAGAGATACCTGCAGAGCCTTGAGCGTCTGCAGGCAATCGAAAATCAAATAGCCCTGACCGGACCACAAAAGGAACAACTGGATGCCCAGCGGGAACTGGCGACCGTCCTTTGGCGTCAGGCAAAACTGAATCTGGAAAAGACAAGAATTGTTGCGCCGTTTGACGGTTGGGTACTTGAAAAAACGGTTGAAAAGGGCCAGCACGTCAATACCGGACAATATCTCGGTCAGGTTTATAAGGAGGGCGCCTTTGAAATTGATGCCAGGATTACCGTTAATGACTTGAAATGGCTTCCATCCATACAAAGACCCAAAGCGGTGTCTCAGGCAACGATCGTTTTTAGTCATCAAGGGAACACCCGCACCTGGATGGGACGTGTTACGCGAATAAAAGCAAACATGGATGAGAAAACCCGAAGGCTCCCAATTGTTGTAGAAATCACCCCCCCAATGAACAGCGGTGAAAAAAAAGACCTCTTTGATCTTAGACCGGGCATGTTCGTCAAGGTCAGGATCGAAGGGAAAAAGGTTCATCAGGTGTTTGTCCTCCCCCGCCACACGGTTCACACGGGCAATGTGGTTTATACTGTGCATGAGAACCGATTGCGTATCCGGCCGGTCAATGTGCTGCGACGTTTCAAGGAATCGATATATATACAAAAAGGCCTGACAAACGGCGATCTGGTGATCAAAACCCCCTTGTCAGAGATAGTGGACGGATCACCGGTGAGAATAAAAAAACCAAATTAGAATAGACGATTTTTAGTACCTAAATTTATTGATATCGTTATGGAATCTTTGGGCAGATGGTCGATAAAAAACCGGGTTACGGTGAATCTGATTATGATTTTCATCATTGTTGCCGGTACCCTTACCGTCATTCAAATGAGAAGAGAACTGAATCCTCAATTTGTACTGGACATGATTAATATCAGCGTCCCTTATGCGGGCGCTATTCCGGAGGAAATAGAAGAGGGCATATGTGTCAAGATCGAGGATAAGATAAAGAGCATTGAAGGAATATCCCGAACTTTTTCGACTGCGCGTGAAGGCATGGGGTCGGTTACGGTGGAGCTTGATTCAAAAGCAGATGTGAAAAAAGTGCTCGATGATATCAAGATGGAAGTGGATCATATCGAAACCTTTCCAATTGAAGCCGAAGATCCGATCATCACTGAAATCATCAATCGGACCCCGGCAATTTCGGTGGCGGTATATGGTGATGCTTCAGAAAAGCGGTTGCGGGAGGTGGCTGAGAGGATCAGGGACGATCTAATAGATATGGGCGGCATCACCCTGGCTGATCTCCTGGGCGTAAGAGACTATGAAATTTCGGTTGAGGTTTCTGAGGAAAACCTCCGAAGATATGGCATATCATTTGAACAAGTTGCAAAGGCGATCAGGACCGGGAGTACCGATCTTCCCGGCGGTGCCATTAAGACAAGCCACGGAGAGGTCCTTGTCCGGTCCAAGGGACAGCTTTACACGGGCCGGGAGTTTGAAGAAATCCCACTGATTACACTTCAAAATGGCACATCGGTTCGGTTGAAAGAAGTGACAACCGTAAATGACGGTTTTGAAGATGTGGAGTTAAAAACCCGGTTCAACGGCAAGCCGGCCGCTGTTGTCCAGGTAAACCGAACAAAAACAGAGGATGTTATAGAAATCTCAAGAATTGTACGCAATTATGTTGAAAGAAAAAAGGATACGATCCCCGAAGGGATAAAAATCGCTATCTGGGGAAATATAGCCCCCATGGTTGAAGGCCGGATCAATCTTTTGCTTCGAAATGGTGTTCAGGGAATGATTTTGGTATTTCTGATCCTCGCCCTTTTTCTAAATCTTCGTCTTGCATTTTGGGTTTCCGCCGGAATCCCAATATCGTTTATGGCGGCATTCATGGTACTCGAGTTCGCCGGCGAAAGTATCAATATGATTTCTCTGTTTGCTTTTATCATGACACTGGGGATTCTCGTGGATGATGCCATCATTGTGGGAGAGAACATCTATACCCATTTCGGAAAAGGGAAATCTCCATCTGATGCTGTTGTTTGCGGCCTCAAAGAAGTCGGTTGGCCGGTTGCAATAGCAGTCTCTACGACTGTCGTTGCTTTTGCTCCGCTCCTTTTTGTCACCGGTATTATTGGCAAATTTATCGCTGTGATGCCCCAAGCCGTTATTGCGATCCTCGTGGTATCCTTATTTGAAGCGCTTATGATTTTACCGGCACACCTGGAAGGTGCCCTGACCGGGAGTTTATCAAAAGCCGGAAAGATCACTTCATGGCATGAAGATCTGAGGAATCGGGTTGAAAAGGGATTGAACCATGTGATAAATCACTATTACCATTCGGCCGTTACATTTGTCGTAAAAAACAGATATTTTTCTTTTGCCATCGGTATCGGTGTTCTCATTATAAGCCTTGGGGTTGTGATCGGCGGATACGTGCCTTTTGTATTCTTTCCCAAAGCTGAAAGTGACTGGGTCATCGCCGAGGTCAGTTATCCGCTTGGAACCCCCTTTAAATTAACTGAAGAAACGATTGCATATATTGAGAACAAATCCCTAGAGCTCAATCCCAGTTTCAAAAAAGTAACCGATAAAAATGACAAGGTGGTTGTCAATATCTTCTCTCTGGTGGGGGTCATTCCCAGAAAAGACTGGAAGCCCGGAGATTTTGGCGGGCACTGTGGCGAAATCTGGCTTGAGCTTGTTCCGGCTGAGAAACGCCCTGACCTTTCTGCAAACATCATCTTGAGCAAATGGCGAACCATCATTGGAGAAATACCCGGTTTGGATAGAATCACCTTTTCAACCCTGCACGGTGGACCCGGTGGAAACGCCATCGAGATCCAGCTAGCAGGCAAAGATTTTAGTCAACTGACCCGGGCTGCTGACAAACTGAAAGCTGAGATTGGAACCTATCCTGGAACGTATGGCATTGTGGACGACTTCAGACCCGGGAAAAAAGAGATGCAGATCCGAATCAAAGAAGGTGCAAAACCCTTGGGCATCACCATGGCCGGCCTTGCCCGACAATTACGCCAGGCTTTTTATGGAGAAGAGGCGCTCCGAATACAAAGAAGAATGGATGATTTAAAGGTTATGGTCCGGTACGCCGGATATGACCGTCAACGGATTTCCGGGGTTGAGGAAATGCATATTCGAACCCCAGAAGGAAATGCAATTCCGATCGAAGAGGTTGCAGAAATAACCTATGGCCAGGCCCATTCGGTAATTCGGCGGATAAACCGTAAGCGGGTGATTACCGTCAGTTCGGATCTCGATGAAACCGTGGGCAATGCGAGCAAAATCGTTGCCGGTCTGAAGACAGATTTTCTACCGGAGCTATCGAGACGCTACCCTGGATTACAAATAGATTTGGCGGGACAAGAAAAACGGACCCGAGACTCCATCAATGATCTAAAAAACGGTTTTATTCTGGCACTTATGGGGATATTTCTTCTCCTTGCAAGTCAATTCCGCTCTTATGTCCAACCGATAATCATCATGATGGCCATCCCTTTCGGTCTGATCGGAGCCGTCGTTGGTCATTGGGTTATGGGTATGCAGATTACCATCCTCAGTCTTTTTGGAATTGTTGCTTTATCGGGTATTGTTGTAAATGACTCTCTGATTCTCATCGATTTTATCAACCGGGCAGTTCGGGGTGGTGAAGATATTCTGACAGCGGTCGTTGAATCCGGAAAAGCCCGATTCAGACCGGTCCTGTTAACCTCACTGACAACCATTGCAGGGCTCTTTCCCCTACTTCTCGAAGGGAGTTTTCAAGCGCAATTTCTCATTCCGATGGCGATTAGTATCAGTTTTGGGCTCCTTTTTGCCACGGTTCTGACACTCCTCTACGTTCCTGCAATTTATTTGATTATCGAGGATGTCCGGCGGATATTTAAATAAGACGGCAATTGATCAATCAAGTCAAAACCCTGGGAATTGAAGTTCACCGGATCGGAGATTGTCAGGAATCCCGGAGTGCCAAAGGGGCAATTTTTTAGGGCACCGTTTTGGGTCTATCGATTTAAAAGATCCAGGCAGCGAGCGCTTTTCTTGCACCTGCGGTTGTTACGGTTGGGGAAAATCAGTAACATATCATTTTTCATCCTTGAAAATATTATAACTGATAAGGACTTCGAGGGCGCGTATAACCTGGTTGTCGGATTTAAGCGTCTCAATTTTTAGTGGACCGTATCTACTGTCAGGTCTCGGAATTTTAATCTTTTCCTTCCCATCCCCATTCCCGGATGAATCTGATTTTTTCTTATTACGGTCATCCGGTTCCACACCGAGATGGTTTTCAAGATCCTTTTCCTTGAGCAAGCCTTCTTCACTTTCAACTATTGCCGATTCACCCAGTAATCTCTTTTTCACTTCAATGTCAGGAACAATTCCCTGTGCCTGAATGGATCTCCCACTCGGTGTGTAATATCTGGCGATGGTATATTTAAGACCATAACCATCCCTTAGAGACTCGACGGTCTGGACCGAACCCTTCCCAAAAGAAGCTGTCCCCAAAATCAGAGCTTTTTTGTGATCCTGAAGGGCGCCGGCAACGATTTCAGATGCACTGGCACTCCCGCCATTTATCAAAACCACCATCGGGTATTCTTGTTTCACTTCATTGGCATGTGCCTTGAATGTTTTTGTGTGTGCACTTTGCCGGCCCTTGATGGAAACGATGGTGCCTTTTTCAAGAAACATGTCTGAAACCTTGATCGACTGGTTGAGGAGTCCGCCCGGATTATCACGAAGATCAATGATAAGGCCTTTTAACGGGAGAGCGCCTGATTCTAATTTTTCCAGATTCGATTTGAGCTCTGTTGACGTGTTATCATTAAAGTTCGTGATTCGAATGTATCCATACCTCGGTTTCAAAGAAAAAGACTTTACACTTTCAATCGGGATAATATCCCTGATGAGTTTGAAATCAACAGATTCTTTTAAACCTTCACGAAGGACGGTGATAACAACGGACGTTCGTTTGGGTCCCCGCATTTTTTTTACAGCTTCCCAAAGCATCATATTCTTTGTGGACTCTCCGTTGACTTTGATAATTTTATCCCCGGCTTTTATCCCAGCCTTGTGCGCCGGCGTACCCTCTATGGGTGAAATTACCGTCAAAACACCTTTTTGCATCGTGATAACGATGCCGATACCGCCAAATTTGCCTTGCGTATCGATTTTAAGCTCCTTGAAGGCTTCCGGCGGAAGAAATGAAGAATGGGGATCGAGGCTGCGAACCATCCCCTGAATCGCTTTATTGATGAGTTCCTTGGAATCGACCGGGTCAACATAGTTTTTTTCAACCAACTCGATCACCTCGGAAAAGATTTTAAGCCCCTTATAGCTCTCCTCGCTCTTCGCTGCAAGATCACGATAATAACCTGTTCCGACGGTCCAAAATAGTGTCATGATGACAACCGCCAATCCGAATCTTACATATTGTTTTTTCTTTTTAACCATGGAAGGTACCCCTTTTAACCTTTTTTCATCCATTCCAGCGGATCCACCGGCTTTCCACGATGTCGCATTTCAAAATAAAGCTTCGGCCCAGCCATTGAACCGGTCTCCCCAACAGTGGCAATGACTTCATGGGTATCGACTATATCATCCAATTTCTTAAAGAGCTCATGGGCATGGGCATATACCGTAGAATAGCTCTCTCCATGATCGATGATCATCATGTTGCCGTATCCGTTAAACCAGCCGGAAAAAATTACCCTTCCAGCACGCACGGCATGAATCGGTTCACCCTGTTCTGTCTCGATGCCAATCCCGCTTCGAAAATTTACAATATTGAACCTGGCATCGTTATAGGAGCCGAACAGATCGACTATTTTACCTTCGACAGGGATATTAAGCAACCCCTTCAAAGCTCTAAACGGTTTTTGAGACATCTTTTTGAGTGGTTGGAAGGGTTTTTGTTTCCGACTCAAAGATTTTATAGTCTGATCCAGGGTGCCGGATGCATCTTTCAAAGCTTTGATAGCTGCAATTTGAAGAGATTTTTTATTTCGTATTTCACTCAAGAGCCCCGAGCGTTTTTGTTGTTCCTCTGATATGGCTTTAATCTGATCATCATAAGCTGCCTCTATCGCTTGTTTTTTCTTTTTATTGACGTTCATTTCATTGAGGAGCCTGTAAAGGATCACCTCTTTGTCAATCAGATCCGCCCGGATATTTTCGTCATGGACCAGAATCCGCTCAAGTCCTTTTTTCAGATGAATAAGCTCGTAAAAGGAATCGGCAGAAGCGAGAAGGTTCGTGCTGCCCATCCAACTGAGTTTATAGAGGGCGACCAAACGTCTGGATGCGTATTCTTCAATCGACTCAATCTCTTTTGTCAATGCTTTCGAACGATCCATAATTTCGGCAATATTTTTTTCAAGATTGAAGAGTTCAGACTTTACATGGGAGACTTTCTTTCTCAAACGATTCAGGGATTGATCTATTTTATTAAAGCGTCTGATGTAAACGGTTTCCTTTTCGGTGATCGCCTGTATTGTCAATTTTCGTTCCTTGATTTTTCTCCCGATCTGTTTTGTTTCTCCTTTTAACCGTAGAATCCTTTTGTTTTTTTTCCCCTCTCTTCCTTTTTGTCCTATAACACGTACATATACCTCCAAATCTTGTACATAACCGGCCTTTCCATCGTGAACAATCTCAAGCCATCCGTTTAAATGTTTGACGATTTTAACTCTTGTACCTGCTTTAAGCACAAATGCCCGTGTGGCAAGTTCGTCAGGTTCAGACCTTATGGGGAGTCTTTTGGCAACGATAATGCCCATCTCACCCGATTGAGCACCCAAAAGGTCATAAGGGGAAAAAACAAACGGAATAGTTATTCCAATAAATATTAGACTTCTAAAAACTGTTTTAGAGAAAGGTAACATCCTAACCATCCCACGAACATGCTACATATGATGATGCCTAAAAAGACTTCCAGCGGGAAAAACCGAATTGGAAAGAGTGCAGATGAAAAACTATGCTCAATATTTGTAGCGATCCACTTAAAGGGAATGAATAACAATGAGAGTCCTATCAGCCCCCCTAAAGCCCCCTGGATCAGGCCTTCGATATAGAATGGGATCTTGATAAACCGATCGGTCGCACCGATGAGTCGCATTATTTCAATTTCCTCGCGTTTTGAATACAGGGCGAGGCGGATAGTATTGGCCACGATAAAGACCGTGGCCATAAAAAAAAGGCCGCCCAACGCATAACCGGTTAATCTGAAGAGAGCTAAAACATTTGAAAATCGGTTGAGCCATCTCCGCCCATACTCAACCTCATCCACCGAGGGTATCGCTTTGATTTGAGTTGCCAGATTCTCAATTTTACCAATTCTTTGTGATGCCGCTATTATCTTGACTTCAAACGCATCGGGCAGCGGATTTTCTTTTAGATCCATAAGTAAAGATGCTTGGGTTTTTAGCTTTTCTTTCATCCGATTCAGTGCTTCTTCTTTAGAAATAAATCTAACGCTCTGAACACCCGGCATTTTTTGAATTTTCCGTTTTACGTTTTCCAGTTCCTCCTGGTGCTGATCCGATCCGAAGTATGCCATTATCCGTATGCCTTTTTCCCATGAATTCATGAAATCATTGGCATTGATGAAAAAAAGGAGATAAGCACAGACGATGAGGATGGATAGGGCAAATGTGAGAATAGTCACTCCCTGCAAAAATTTATTCTCCAGGATGCCCTCAATCGCTCTTTTATAAAAAAGGCTCGTCATTTGAGGATTTCATGCTCCCTTCATATCGCTCTAAAAAATCCACCCAAAAGGATCGGTTCGACTTTTTGATGTTACGCGACAATTTGTCCTTGATTGAGATGAATAACCGATTTTTTTGTTTTCCGGACAAGGTTAAGATCATGAGTTGCAATAACAACCGTGGCCCCACGGTTGTAAAATTGATTTAAAAAATCGAAAATAATATGGGAGGATTCGGCGTCGAGATTCCCTGTGGGTTCGTCGGCAAGTATAACCTTGGGATCGCCCACTACCGCTCTCGCAACCGCGACTCTTTGTTGTTCACCACCCGATAGGCTAGGTGGATAGGCGTTGATTCTTCCCTCCATACCCACGGTCCTGAGAACACTTTTTACCTTCTTTTCAATAAAGCGTCTGGTGTTTCTCGTCACTTCAAGGACAAGGGCAATATTCTCAAATACGGTTTTAGTGGAGATCAATTTATAATCTTGAAAGATGATACCGAACTTTCGTCTAAGAAAAGGGATCCGTTTTCGGGGAATTCTAGACAGGTTGATTCCATCGACGATGATCTGACCTGCTGATACCTTGTCCCCCAAATACAGAAGCTTAAGGAGTGTGGTTTTGCCTGCGCCGCTTGGTCCACAAATAAAAACGAATTCATTTCTATGAATATCAAGGGTTGCGTTAATCAGCGCTTTTTTTGAGCCGTAGTGTTTGTGGACATGAAACATCCGGATGATTGAGCTGTTGTCACCCCCATCAATCATTCCATAATTTCCTGGCCGATGGCGCGGTAGAGTGAAGCTTTTGAAATCTTAAACGCGTAGAGGGCATTATAATAATTCGCCATGGTTCTGGATAGGAGTGTCTGGGCATCCAAGACATCGGTTGAGGTGTTCATCTGCGCCTCGTATCTTTCATTGCTTATCCTAAAATTCTCTTTTGCCTGTTGAATCGCCTTCTCTATTGTGACGATCGCCTTCTCTGCTTCCTGGGTTGTCAAATATGCTTTTTTTGCCTCCAGCCGAATATTATTTGAAATCTCTGTTTTTCTAAGCTTGGCCTGTGACACACGCGAAAGTTGTTCCTTTTTTCTAAAATTGGTTCGACCCCATTCCCAGAAATCCCAGGAAGCAACAACAGAAACCGTCCAGCCACTTGAATCCCCAAAAACACCGAGCCCTCCCCGGGCATTCCATTCCTCGCCCTGTTGTAAGTAAGTCCCTAGCAGGTTTACCGATGGATAATAGTCTTTTTTGACCAAGGCGAGTTTTATTTCGGCAATTTGAATATCTAAATCGGTAATCTGAAATTCTAGACGGTTTTTTTCAGCTTCTTTAAAACAGTAGTCGAGATTCTTTTCAAAAGGAGTGTAATCCACAATGTCTTTTATTTCAACGGTGGCATTAATAGGTCGGCGAAGCAGAACATTAAAATTCGCTTCCGCATTATCGAGATTGTTTTTGGCAACCAGGAATTCCTGTTTGGCGTTTGCGAGTTCAACCTCTGCCTGAAGCAGGTCGTTTAAAGGGATCATACCTACCTGATAGAAATTATCGGCAATCTCTCTATGGGCCTCAAGCTGCGTTACGGTATCCATTGCGATGTTCCGCAATTTTTGCACTTTTAACAGTAGAAAATAGGTTGTTTTTGCATTTAGAATAATATTTTGAGTCGTCAGTTTTTCGTTAATCAGGGCTGCATCAAGCCCGAGGTTTGCCATTTCATACTGCTTCAACAGAGAAAATCCGGCAAAAAGTGGCTGCGTGACCGTTGTTGAAAGGTGAAACTCATTTTGCGTACTAATAGTGCCCACCACAGGCGAAATCAATTCTTCATCATTACGCACATATCGATATGTGGCACCAAACGTGGGGAAAAAATAGGTTCGCTGCGCGTTTTTAATGGCACCGGCCGCCTTTATTTCCTCCTGTGACGATTTTAGCCCGATATTGACTTGAAGAGCCTTTACGATCGTCTGTTGCAGCGTAAATGCGGCCTCAGTCCCAGTGGCCGAACTAATAATCGGGAATAAGATCAGACATCCAAAGAAAACAAATAAGGATAGGGACATTACATTTGATTTCATGACGTTACCCTCTTTGGAAAGTTTCAATTTGACCGACTTGACCGACAAAAAGGATTGTTGAGGTGAGATTGGCGGTTAAACAGCTCAAACGATATAGGTTGCACAGGCATCATCAGATTCCCATGCAGTTACCCTGTCGACGACTATGTCAGGGTCCTTTATTTCCCGTTGTAACTCGTTGGCAATATATTGGGCAATGACCTCCGAAGAAGGCGGCCTTTGGAGATCAAAACAATTAAGATCATTTAAAAATCGATGATCCAATTTTGAGACGATGTTTGACAAATGCGCTTTCAATTCTCCAAAGTCTATTAATACACCTGCATTATTCAGCTTTTTCCCCGCCACACAAATTTCAATCTTCCAGTTGTGTCCGTGGAGATTTTCACACTTTTTTTCTACCATCTTCAGCTGATGGGCGGCTGCGAAACAGGTGGTAATTTTCAGTTCAAACATTTGATACTACTTTGCATTATCAGGGGTGCCGGGTTTAAGAATATTTTTTAATTTATTGGAAAGCTTCCCTGATTCCAATTTTGCAAATTCTTTCAAAAGGGCTTGTTGTTTTTTACTCAGGTTTGTTGGTGTTTTTATCAAAACCTGCATCACCTGGTCCCCTCGCCGTCCATTTCTGAGAGAAGGGATTCCCTCACCGCGGAAACGGAATAGATCCCCAGGTTGTGTCCCTTTTGGAATTTCAAATGTTTTTTTGCCATTTAGGGTGGGAACCTTTATTGTATCACCTAGCGCTGCCTGGATAAAGGAAATGGGAATCTGACAAATCACATTTGTATTATCACGCTTAAAGAATTCGTGAGGTTCGATTTGAACAAAGACATAAAGATCTCCCGGTGGTCCACCATTACCTCCGGCTTCACCTTCTCCTGTCAACCGGAGCCTCGATCCGATATCCACACCCGCGGGGATTTTTACTGATACCTTTTTTCGAACCATAACTTTACCGGATCCTCTGCAATTGAGGCAGGGATTCGCTATTGTCTGTCCCACACCACGGCACGTCGGGCAAGTTGTACGCACCATAAAAAACCCCTGGCTCCGGGAAACCTGGCCGGTGCCGTTGCAATACCTGCAGGGTTCAGGTGCTGTTCCTGGCTCGCATGCGCTACCCAAACAGGTTGGGCATTCTTCCGTTTTTTCTACATCTATTTCGGTTTCAGTTCCAAACGCCGCTTCCATGAAGCTGAGGGTCATATCGTACCGAAGATCAGAGCCCTGCTGGGTTCTACTTTGGGAACGCCCATCCGTGCTGAATCCAAAAAAATCTTCAAAAATATCTCCAAAACTTGAAAAAATGTCATCAAAGCCACTAAACCCAGAAAAACCGGTTCCCTCAAGACCCTGGTGACCATATTGGTCATAAATACTCCTTTTCTGTGGGTCTCGCAGAACTTCATAAGCTTCTGCAGCCTCTTTGAATTTTTCTTCAGCCGTTTTTTCTCCTGGGTTTCTGTCCGGATGGTACTTTAAAGCCAGCTTGCGATACCTGGATTTTATCTCATCATCAGTGGCATCTCTGCTTAAACCCAGAATGTTGTAGTAATCTCGTTTTACAGCCATTTTAAAAGTTTTTTTAGACGAAAATCTATGGATGAATTATCCAGATAATTTAATGCAGTATAATAGCTTGTCAACGAAAAATATATGAACAAACACCGTGAAAAGGATCTCTAACTTCTATTCATTTTTGCAATTCCATGACGGATCGCTGTTCTGTTATCGGTTTGATTTTCCCCTTCTATCACCGAATCCGGCGGCATTTAATTTTCGAAACCGTTAAAGCAAAGACGATCGACGGCGCTGGTGTCTGGAGCTAAACCCGATCAAAAAACCGATGATCAATACGACCGCCCCACTTAGGAACCATCTGATATTTTTATGAAACCGAATCGATCCTAATTCCTTTTCAATATCTTGAGCCCTTTTTTTCTGTTGGTCGAGTTGCACGACCATCATTTCATATCTTGATTTGACGTCGAGGTATTCAGCTGATCCCGATTTGAGCTTTTGATAAGAATCGGTCACTTTTTTCAGGTTGCGGCTGCTGGTTTTAAGTTCAGCGTCGAGCCTTTGATTCTCATTGCGGAGTCTTTTATTTTCATCAATAAGGGTGGTGATTTGGAGACTCGATTCCGCATGTTTTTCTTCTAATTTTTTAAGCAAAAGTCCGCTGGGTGGCTTTGGGGTGATAAAACGATTGAGAACCCAACCCTCCTTTCCCGTGGGAAGCAGGATTTTGGTCCACTCAGGTCCTTGCTCCAAAACAGTGACCGTCTGTCCGGATTTAATCATCTCAATAATTTTGTGATCAATTCCCGGACCGGTCCTCATGGTAATCCGCAAAAAGTCACTGATATACAGTGTTTCAGCCTGGCTTATTGAACATAACAAGAAGAGGCAAATTCCGATGAAAGTAACTTTTTTCATGTGCGGCACACTCCCTTTTTAATCGACCTGATGATTAAATATACAATCCGGTTTTAACTTTTCAAATTGACGAAATTAAAAATCGGTATTAATGTTGGACATTCTGTGTTGAAACGGATAAATCTGTCAATATTTTCTTTTAAAATATTATAAATTGGAGAATCGGTTCACCACTTCGGTTAATCGATTGTAAATTATGATCGCATACGATTTGCAATGCGTCAACGGCCACACGTTTGAGGGCTGGTTTGAGGATGGACAGGCATTTGAGGCGCAAAAAACAAACGGTCTCGTCGGTTGCCCAGTTTGTGATGATACTTCTGTATCTAAAATCCCTTCCACCTTTGCAATTAAATCTTCACATTTTGCAAAAAAACCTGCCGCCCAACAGGCCGATCTTGCGAAACTCGGAAAAAAAATTGTCGATTTTGTGGAGAAAAATTTCGATGATGTCGGTTGTAATTTTGCCAAAGAGGCCCTAAAAATCCATTATGGGGTTTCTGAGGCCAGAAATATCAGGGGTAGCAGCACCGAACAGGAAGAAAAGACCTTAAAAGAGGAGGGCATCCAGTTTTTCAAACTTCCGATGCCGACGCCATCTGATACGGATTCTTAATTTTCATGACAGATGATATTGCTTGATCCGGGCGGTGCACTTCTGTTCAATTGACCAATCTGACCGATAGGTTTGTCATACGCTTTTGAGGTTGGTTGTTTTTTAAAGCGATTTCAAGTGCCCTTGATGTTCCAATCAAAACGACCAGTTTTTTCCCCCGCGTTAAGGCAGTATAAAGAAGGCTTCGGTTGAGAAGGGCGAAATGCTGTCCCATGATCGGAACTATGATCACCGGATATTCCGACCCCTGTGATTTATGGACCGTTATGGCATAAGCCAGTGTGAGTTCGTTCAATTCTGAAAAGTCATAACTCACCGAACGTCCGAAATAGTCCACTAAAAGCACCTCTTCTCCTGCTTGAACGGAAGTAACCCTTCCGATATCTCCATTGAAGATCTCCTTTTGATAGTTGTTCTTCAATTGCATCACCTTGTCCCCGGAATTAAATGGTATTCCCTTCACCATCGGAATACCGGAATTCGGATTCAACCCCTCCTGAAGGATCTGGTTCAGGTTGATGGTACCCACCTCTCCTCTGTGCATCGGAGTTAAAATCTGAATGTCATTCAACTGATCAAAGTTAAAAGAATTCGGTAGTGTTTTCGTGCACAATTTAACGATGGTTTTGACCACCTTCTCGGGTTCACGTTGTTGGATGAAATAAAACCCGGAAAGAGGGGACCGGATATCCATCTTAGTTAGAAAGGGCATTTCCCCACGACGCACCCGATGCGCGTTTACGGTGATGGGGCTTTCAAGCTCTTGTCTAAAAATCGTTTTCAGCTCAAACAACTTGATTTTTTTCGATTTTATCATGTCAGACAGCACATTGCCCGGCCCCACAGGCGGAAGCTGAAAAGCATCACCAACCAAAATCAGGATGGCACGCATTGGGATGGCTTTGAGCAGATGAAACATTAACAGGATATCCACCATTGAGGCCTCATCAATGATTACACCATCAGCATCAATGGGATGATCCTCATTTTTTTCAAAATACCCCGTCGCCAAATTATAACCGAGGAGTTTGTGTATTGTTGAAGTCTGTCTTCGGGTAACGTCCGATAACCGACGGGTAGCACGACCCGTGGGTGCTACAAGGAGAATTCGTTTTCCTAGGGATTCAAAAATAGCGGCCACCGATTGTATAAGAGTCGTCTTTCCTGTTCCAGGTCCACCGGTGATGATGGCCACTCGATGGGAAAAAATGCCTTCCAGAACTTTAAGCTGTTCCGGAGAAAGCTTAATGGCAAGTCTTCTCAGGATCTCCTCGGTAATTCGCACCGAGTCCGGCCCTTTCAAATCTGCTGGAATGGATAATCTGGCAAGCAGTCTATCGGCAACACCGGTTTCCGTTTCATATAGAATTTTTGGGTAAACCATTCGGACTTCGGATATTCTTTTATCCTGCTCGATAAAAACCGATCCATCCTCGGAGAGGAAAGCCAGTGCGTTTTCAGCCATCTCTCGATCAATTTGGAACAGTTCTGCACACTTTCCGATCAATTCATCTTCGTGTATGAAAAGATGCCCTTCTGAAACAGCTTGCTCCACCAGATGATTGATGCATGCCTCGATTCTTTTTGGATCATCTTTTGGGACACCGACGTTCTGCGCAACCGCATCCGCAACAACAAAACCGATCCCGGGTATATCCCTTGCAACCTGATAAGGGTTGTCCTGGATGATCTGCATGGCGTCCTCGCCATATTCTTTAAAAATTCTAGCACCATAGGATATTTTGATTCCCATCTCGCGTAGGAACAGCATCAGGTTTCTAACCACATGGTTCCTTCTCCATGAGGTTGCAATTCGACCAGCCGTCAGAACACCGATCCCTTTCGCCTCGGACAATCGATGTGGCTCTCTTTCAATGATTTCTAAAGTTTTTTCTCCAAAATGATCTATGATACCCAAAACCTTCTTTGCACTTAACCCACTGACAAATCCGGAGGTTAAATATTTTCGAATACCCTCAATCGTATCCGGGAGTATCACTTCAAACGACTCGATTCTCAGCTGGTCCCCAAATTTAGCATGGGTTTCCCATTTTCCAATGATCTCGAGCGTCTCACCAGGTTTAGGATCAGGCAGGTAGCCAAGCACGGTTACAGGTTTTTTCGTTTTTGGGATTTTAAATCGGGCAATGGTAAAATGGTTATCCGGATTATGGAATGTAATTCGTTCTATGTGGCCCTCAAGGGTGGTCATATCAATGGCAGGTTAAACACTGGAAATTTTAAGAAAATTTGTAAGATTTGATAGCCAACTGGGCCTTATTTATTTTCCTGTTGTGAAGTGATCCAATGGACGGCTTCATAAAGGTCTTCTGCCACATGGTCGGGATAGATATTTCTTTCGGATAATATTTTTTCAGCCGCTTTGCCGTTGCCGGTTTTTACTAAAGCAGAATAGCCGCAACCGGCATTTTTTGCACACTCGATATCTTTTATGCTGTCCCCGACCATGAATGTCTTTGCAAGATCGATCTGGTATGCTCGTTGTGATCTGAAAATCAATCCAGGTTTCGGTTTACGACAACTGCATCTATTTTCAGGTAGATGCGGACAAAAAAAAATATCTTTGATTTCACCCCCCCGGAGGCCCACAGCAGTTGTCATCCTATCATGGATCCTTTCAAGGGTCTTTCTGGACATCATGTTTCGGTTGATAACGGACTGGTTTGTAATGACAATTGTGGAAAATCCGGCCAATGTCAGATGGACCAACGCTTCTATACTCCGCGGTAGAAACTCAAACTCAGACCAGCTCTTGACGTAATCCGGGGAATCCCGATTGATTACACCATCCCTATCAAGGAAAACGACCCTTTCCAGTGTCATGCGCCACCTTCAACTACTCTGCAACCACGAACGCATCCGGGTGTCCATTTTGAATCAGAATATTTTCGTATTCGACCGCTTGTTTCAACGTGCGGGATTTACCGACGCGTACTCGATAGATCTTTTTATCGCCAGTCTGGCCAATGGTGATATGTGCGTTCTTAAATTTTTGATCAAGTTTTTGTTTAAATTTATCAGCGTTTTGTCGTTTTGAGAAAGCGCCCACCTGAATGGTGAAATTGCCCCGGTAATAATCGATGGGGACATAGGAAGCAGCCATCTTGCTTTGGCTGCTCGTTCCTCCTGGCGCGCCGAGAGCCATAATCTTTACCGGGGTGGTGCCGGCCTCGGCCATGCCGATTTTTTTTGCCGCCATATAAGAAAGATCAATGACTCTACCGCTAACAAATGGGCCACGATCGTTAATTCTGACATCGAGTTTTTTGTTGTTGTTAAGGTTGTGTACCCTCACATATGTACCGAGAGGAAGGGTTTTATGGGCGGCTGAAACCGCATACATGTTGTAAATTTCTCCGCTGGAAGTTTTCCGACCGTGAAACTTTTTACCATACCATGATGCGATCCCCTGCTGCTGGAATCCTTTTGAATATGGAATAGGTTGGTACCATTTTCCCATCACCCGATACGGTTTGGAATATCCTGCGGGTCGATCAGGAGGCTTTTTTAAGTTGAAACAACCCTGGACCAGAAGTAGAGTATAGCCACTGACCAAAAGAAAACGATAAAAGCGGTGCGTATATTTATTTTTTGATGAAAAGATCATGGGTTGGGTCTAATGTTTTAAACCGGCCGACACACCGGTTGGATAGCGCGTTGAGGCTTTAGAATGTAAAATTTGCTGAATTATTCACCCAACTTTTTTGAATGGATTGTTTATTTTTGAGGGCGATTTCTAAAAAATCCATCATTTTGTCAGCAAAGTGAAAATGGATATCCCGTTGAATTTTTATAGGGATGTCTTCTATATCTTTTTTGTTCCCTTTTGGCACGATAATGGTTTTAATACCTGCGCGGTGGGCAGCTAGAACCTTTTCCTTTACCCCCCCGACTGGCAACACTCGTCCCCTGAGCGTTATTTCGCCGGTCATGGAAAGATCTTTTTGGATCGTCTGGTTGGTGAGAAGTGAAGCGAGCGCCGTCAGCATGGTAACTCCGGCTGAAGGACCATCCTTGGGGATTGCACCGGCAGGTATATGTATATGAAGATCCATTTTTTCAAAAAAATCCTCATCGATTTTGATCGCCTCTGCGTTTGCCCTGATAAAACTCAAAGCAGCAGTTGCGGATTCTTTCATCACATCTCCGAGCTGCCCGGTTAATGTAAGATGCTTATTTCCTTTCATGGCGGTGGCTTCAACAAAGATAATTTCTCCGCCGCTCTGCGTCCATGCCATTCCCGTGGCGACTCCAGGCGTTGAAACCCGTGCGCTTGTCTCGGAAGTAAAACGTATCGGTCCGAGGTATCTGGCGATGTTCTTTACCTTTATCATCACTTTTTTTGTCTCTTCCTGTACGATTTTGCTGGCAACACCACGGCAAATAGTGGCAATCTCCCGTTCCAGATTTCTCAACCCGGCCTCCCGGGTGTAGTCCGATATGATTCTTTTTATGGCCACTCTTGTAAATGTAAGCTGATCGCCCACGAGACCGTGTGCCTCCAGTTGGCGCGGAATAAGAAAGCGAAAAGCAATTCTAATTTTTTCATCCAGTGTGTAACCCAAAAGTTTTAGAACTTCCATTCTGTCTATCAGAGCCGAAGGTATTGTGTCCAAAATATTTGCGGTTGTGATAAACATGACTTTGGACAGGTCAAACGGGACATCCAGGTAATGATCTGAAAACGAGAAATTCTGCTCTGGATCGAGGACCTCCAGCAATGCCGAGGAGGGGTCGCCTCGATAGTCGCCCCCCAGCTTGTCGATCTCATCTAGCATAAAAACTGGATTATTTGATTCTGATCGCCTGATTCCCTGTATGATTCTGCCGGGGAGTGCCCCCACATAGGTTCTCCGATGTCCTCTGATCTCAGCCTCATCCCGGACGCCCCCTAAAGAAATACGAAAAAACTTTCGTCCCAATGATCGGGCGATGGAGCGACCCAAAGAGGTCTTTCCAGTACCGGGGGGACCAGTAAAGCAGAGAATGGGGCCCTTTGATTCCGGTTTGAGCTTACGGACAGCCAGGTACTCTATAATACGCTTTTTTGCTTTTTCAAGCCCATAGTGGTCTTCGTCTAAAATCTTTCGAGCCTTCTTTATGTTGAGGTTGTCTTTTGTGCTTTTCTGCCACGGAAGGGATGTCAGCCAATCCAGATAGGTTGATGCCACCGTATATTCTGAAGAAGACGAGTGCATGCGTGACAGACGACTCAGCTCACGTTCCGCCTCTTTCTTTGCTTCATCCGGAAGTTTTTTTTCCTCTATTTTGGCCCTGTATTCGTCAATTTCAACGGATGTATCATCCTTTTCTCCCAGTTCCTCTTTTATGGCATCCATCTGTTGACGCAGGAAGTATTCTCTCTGTTTTTTATCCATATCACCTTTTACCTGTGACTGGATTTTATTTCCAAGTTCAAGAATCTCCAGCTGATGATTTGCCAGACGAGACACCTCTTTAATTCGCTTTTTTACGTCACTGATTTCAAGTATTTTTTGCTTCTCTTCGAGGGTAAGGTTTATGGTGGATGCCACCATATCGGTCAAAGTGCCGACTTCTTGTATCGATTTCGCCATCGCCCCGATCTCTTTTGACAGCCCTGGAGAAAATTCGACAATTTTTGTAAATAAACCGATCAGATTTGACATGAATGCTTCAGTTTTAGTATCCTTTTTTTCTGTCTCTTTGATATGTACAGCGGCGGCTTCAAGGTAAGGCTTTCCTTCCATCAAATTTTTTACTTTAAACCTGCTTAAACCCTGCACAAGCAACTGTGCTTTTTGGTCTTCGCTTTTGGCCATTTTTAGGATCAGAGCGCTTGTACCCACCGCATATAATTCTTCCGCAGAATATATGTTTTTTATGTCCGGTTTTTTGGATAAGAGAAGTCCAATGATGCGATCCTTGGACATTGCTTCGTCTATCAACCGAATAGATTCATCCTGCATGACCAACAGGGGTAAAACCATTTTAGGGAAAAGGACCGCGTCAAAAAGAGGAAGAATTGGAAGCACCTTAGGTAGTAATTCAGGGCTAAAATCCGGCGATGGTTGCTGTTTTGCCATATGTACCTCCAAAAAGGTGCGCCCGACAAAATAAAGGGAGATCGGGTTAGCATGGGATCACAATGAGAAATCCCTAAATTCCCGTCAGAATCACTATCCATCTATGATGGGAATCTTGTAGGTTATATCCATCCTTAGTTTGAGGAGCCGTATCTGAAGAAAACCGTCTAAAAAAGACGCTGAAACCTTATCGGTGTCTATCGGGGTTGGGAGAAAAAGAATACGCTCAAATTTGCCGTATTGAATCTCTGCCAGCCGATAAGTGGTGTTCTCCACGCGGGGTATTTGATAGCGGTGCCCATAAATCTTAACCGCCTTACTGTTGATTTCAATGTCCAGATCCTCTTTCTGAACGCCCGCAATTTCAGCCAGGATAACAATCTCGTCAGGTGTTTCATAAATATCCATTTGCGGACTCCACATACACTCGGAAGAGATGAACATCGGGTTGATCGGACTCGGTCGGAATATGTCCTCGATGACTTTTTCAAATTTAGATTCAATAGTATCGGGATCATCGCCAAAACGTATTTTGATATAATCCATCCTCAACTCCTAAGATTACCTAGGGTAATCACAAGGTTTTTTTAAACTCAATTGTTTGATCATAAATAACATTTTAATCTATTTATGTAAAGAGAAGTATTTAATGATGCGGATTCCAACCCTGCAGAGAGTGATTTTCTTATCGCTTGACAAGGTATCAGATATGATTAACTTTTACCATACTGAGTTTCGTGTAATCTTCAATTGTACAAGTAGGCCAGAAAATTTTATTATGTGTTCGCCATTTCAGTGGGGAAAAAACAGGCGGGTGATGATATGACCGTTGTAAGATAGGATCCATTTAGAGGTGTTTCAGCTTTACAAGAACGGGTTAACCGACTGTCCGACGAGTCATTGTCCCAAACCAAAACACTGGATGATGACGTCACTTTGTGCGCATGGGAGCCCGCGGTGGATGTATACGAAGCGGACGGTGCCATTGTCTTTAAGGCAAAGTTAACCGGTGTCCGCAAAGAAGTTGTTTCCGTTGAAATAAAAGACAATGTCCTCACATTAAAGGGAGAACGGTGCATTGATCCGGAAATTGATGAAGAAAAATATTATCGTAAAGAGCGATGCTTTGGAACATTTCACCGATCGTTTACACTCCGATCTGTTGTGAGACCGGACCAGATCAAGGCCAAATTTACAGACGGTATCCTTGAAGTAGAAGTTCCCAAACCCGAAGAAGAGAAACTAAAACATATTAGTGTAGATATTGAGTAGCATTTTTGGCCAACCTCCGGCTTTGCTTTTTTTCACTCAAAAACTTCCTTTCCTTCATAAACCGGTTTATCGGTTATACCTTCGGTTGCTTTGAGCAATACGTGGTTTTTATTGGTTCTGGGCTGTTGCCGAAGTCTTTGTCATCGTATTTTTGTGTGAAAAATTTTTTTTCATCCCATGCCGGAGGTGAAGGACCGGTGGATTCGGAGGGCACAACTTGAGTATCAACTCAGCAAACAAAACCTATTTTGTGCTGGGTTCCCAGTACTTCCTGTTCTTTGGTGTGCTCGGTATTTTCCTCCCCTACTTTAACCTCTACTGCTACCATATCGGTTTCAGCGGTTTTCAAATCGGTATTTTATCCGGCCTAAGATCTATGATTTTGGTTCTGTTCTCCCTGATTTGGGGCGCATTAGCCGACCGATTCCAGATTCGAAAACCATTGTACATACTCTGCCATTTTTTAAGCACCACCCTGTGGATTTTCTATATCTTTACTTCCGATTTTTTGCAAATGCTCGTTATTACTTTTTTCTTTGGAATATTTTACTCCCCTATTATTTCCTTTTTGGAAGCAGTTACCATCGACTCTTTGGGAAAGGAGAAAAAAAAATATGGGGGAATCAGGGCTTGGGGTTCCCTCGGTTTTATCCTGATGGTTATTCTTTTCGGAAAAATGATAGACCTTTTTGCCATTGAAATCATACTGGTATCTATTTTTGTCGGATCATTGCTTCAGTCGTTCATTTCAACCACAATACCGGCGATGACAATCAAAAAGAAACCGCCCATGGTTCCTGAGACAGATGCACTTTTAAACGGGCGTATTATAGTTTTTCTTCTTTGTGCTTTTCTGATGCTGGTTAGCCACGGAACTTACTACGGCTTCTTCTCCATACATCTTGAGAATCTGGGGTATGGAAACAGCTTTATCGGCATGACTTGGGCCTTGGCCTCTTCTGCCGAAATCCTTGTAATGATAAAATCAAACCGAATCTTTAAGCGGTTTCCCCTTGAAAATGTTTTGAAATACTCATTCATTGTGGCCACAGCAAGGTGGTTTGTACTATTTGTTGTCAAATCACCTTTGGCAATACTATCTTCACAAATTTCCCATGCCATCACTTACGGAACATTTCATATGGCCAGTATTCTATACATCGATTCCTTGGCACCGGATAGGGCCAAAACCCTGGCACAGGCCGTTAACAATGCGGTTACCTATGGGCTTGGTCTGATGACCGGTTTTTTCATCAGCGGTGCCTTGTATGAAAGGACCGGCTCATATTTTTTGTTTATGGTCAGTGGTTTTATTGCCCTTTCCGGGGGTATACTTTTTTGGCGCTTTCCTATGGTTGACCGTCAATCTAATAAACCGGCGTCTCGGTCGGTGTAAACCGGTTTTCCATGATCGAGTGACAGGGTGTGACGGGACAAAAAGGCTGCCTGGTAACCGTCGTGGGTCGTAAAAACAATGCTGATTTTTCTCTCCTCTGTGATCTGTTTCAAAATATTTAAAATCATGGTCTGATGTTCGACGTCAACAGTTGAAGTCGGTTCATCGCACAAAAGCACTTGAGGGGAAACCACCAGGCCCCGTGCGAGCGCCACGCGCTGGGTTTCACCCGCGGATAAATTTTGTGCTTGAGCCTGAGCAAAATGCCGCATTCCCACCATGTCAAGAGCTTCGGTTACAATTTTAACCCGCTCATTTTTCGGGATTCGTCTGATTCTCAATCCAAATTCCACATTCTTGAAAACCGATGTTGTAAACATGATGGGGTTCTGATCAACCAGAACCACCTTCCGGCGTAAATTTTGCAGGTGTGATGTTGAAAAAATGACCTGCACGGAACGGTATAAAATATTGCCCTGTGTCGGTGGTTCAAGAAAACCGAGAATGTTCAAGAGCGTGGTTTTACCGGCACCATTGGACCCCAGAAGAGCGTAGATGATCCCGCTTTCTATTTCCAGAAAAGGGATATCGAGAACAGTTCGATTATCGAAAACTTTTTTAAGATGTGAAATAACATAAAGCATTAGATCCTAGACCTTCCCTGCAGGGAATGGAAAAGGAGATTAATTCCAAAACTGACCATCAGCAGAATTATCCCCAGGGCAACCGCCAGCGTGAATTCACCTTTATCGAATTCCAGGGCCATGGCGGTGGTTATGGTTCGGGTAAAACCTTTGGCGTTTCCCCCGAGCATCATGCTGATGCCGACTTCAGCAATGACTCGACCGAATGCGGCTATCACCGCCGCAATGATTCCAAATCTAGCCTCCCAGAAAAGAACCACCGCTGTCTGAATCTGATTTGCACCCAGTGTCATGGCGGTTTTACGATATCTCGTATCAATCCGGCTGATGGCTGCGATGGTAAATGTAGCGACAATCGGCAGGACCAACAGGGTCTGCCCGATGATGATCGCCTTTTGGGTATATAGGAGTCCCAATGATCCAAAGATGCCTCTCCTGGCAATAAAAGAATAGACAAACAGGCCGATGACCACCGTGGGCAGTGCAAGTAAGGTGTTGAGGATGGTCAACACCAATGGTTTACCCGGAAAGGATTTAAAAGCGATGAAAAAACCGAGGGGAATCCCTATCAAGCTGGCAACAAGGGTTGAAGTACTGCTGACCTTCAAAGAAACAAAAACAATTGAGACCATGTCAGCGTCCAGAGAAACGACGAGATGAAGGGCTGAAATCAGACTGTCGGTCAGCAAATTCATCTTTATTTAAAAATAACCTTTCCATCCGGATAAAAAAGCGCTTTTCCATGAAGCCTGTAATTTGCAATAATGTTTTGCCCTCTCTTTGATACCACCCATTCCACGAAGATTTTCGCTAGCACATGGTTGACATGGGGGTGTCTGGATGGATTAATCGGTATCACACCATAGGGATTTGCAAGTATAGGGTCTCCTTCACATAAAACCTCCAAATCGAAGCCTTGTTTTCTTCCATGTTTATATTTGATGAAGGTGCCTTTGTCCGCAAGAATGTAAGCCTGTTTTTCTTCAGAAAAAGTCATGGCCTTTCCCATACCCTGGCCAATTGAGAGATACCACCTTCCCAACCCCTCTGGGTGGAAAAAACCAATTTCTCTTTTTATCCCTTTTGTTCTGATATAGGTGACTTTTTTCTTGAGATTTAACCCCGTTTTTTCCCAAAGGTTTTGCTCCTTTGTGTGTGTGCCGCTATCATCTCCCCGGGATACAAACGGGATTTTGATAAGTGCAATTTTTTCAAACGCGGCCACAGCATCTCGCATCCCTTTTATACCCGCCGGATCACTTGAGGGACCCAGGATTACAAAATCGTTGTGCATGACCGGATACCGTTTTGTCCCGTATCCGTCCCGGACAAATTTTTCTTCCCTTGATTTGGAATGTATAAAAATCAGGTCAACATTTCCATCTATACCGTCACGGATAGCGGCGCCTGTCCCCTTGGCAATGATTTTTACACCGATTCCGGTCTCTTTTTCCAATTCGGGTAAAAGTATGTCAAACAGACCCGAGATCTGTAAACTGGTGGTTGTGGACATCTTTAGCATTTTACTGCCGGACCGAACCTTTTCAGCAGTAACACCGATGCTGAGAATGATACAGACCGCTAGAACCAAACCAGATTTCATTCTTTATCCTATTCTCTTTTGGTTTCATTTGGGAACACCATCTTCCCGCTCAATGCCACATCATATCCCTGATGTTTTTCAGCCATTTCAAGGAACGGCTTTTCATGCAGCTTACCGAGAAACAGTTGTACCCCTGGGTCAAAAAATCTCTGTTTTGTGATGAGAAAGTCGTACCGTTCCCAGCGCATAGGGATGAATTCCAGATCCAGGATGGAAGCGACCGGCCGTATTCCAAGGCCGGCATCTGCGCATCCGGATAAAATCTCAAAACCAACTTCCAGGTGGCTGTTAACCTCATGGTCGTAACCATCAATTCCGACACTATTGATTTTCGCTTTCCGAAGCTCCCGGTCAAAAAGAAGTCGTGTGCCGGTGCTCAAAGGCCGGTTGACAATTCTGATATCCGGTCGCCCGAAATCGGCTACACCTTGGATTTTTTTGGGATTCCCTTTTTGTATCAGAATACCTTGCTCTCGCTTGCAAAAGTTGACGATTACCGGATGCCTATTCAGTTCCTTTAAGGCAAACTCAAAATTATATTCAATTTCGTTGTTCTGGAGCAGATGGCTGGATGCGATATGACACCGGTTCTGCCGAAGGGCCTTTAACCCGCCCATACTGCCGAGATTTCCAAAAACCGCAATATGATCGGTGTAACAGGTGTTGAACATGGAAATCGTCCGGTCCAGAAGTGGATCGTTACTCCCTGCGATTATCATTAATCCTTGGCAAGATGAAAATGATGGTACCGCTTCCGGATAGTTGACGGTATGGGTTTCTATCCATTGCTCCACCAGGTGTCTCGGGAAAAGCCATTTACCGGTGACCTTTGTTGCCGGTAACGCTTTTTCAGCCACGAGGGCATAGACCATCTTCTCATTAACATCTAAAAACTGTGCGACTTGTTTTGTGGAAAGGAGCTCTTTAATTGTTTTTTTCCTTCTTGTCTATCGATAGTAGACCGCTTGTCACAATCCGAGTGCCGATTCTGCGATTTATCGGCCGTTTATAATCGTGTTTCAATCGGGTTATAATGTATACATACTTGTAATTATATATCAAGATATTAATATTTAATTAAATATTACAACTCAAAATAACCAAAACAAACTTTAAATTACACTTGGTTTATCAATAATACGGTTACGAAGGGAAGGAGGTAGACGGTTGCTATTTTGTCTCAATCAGCTAAAGAATACCGGCATCTTTAAGAAACGATTCCACATCCCGCCAAAAAATGTCCCAGTCCGGGGGGCTATCGTTGTGCCCGGAATCATACATGATCATTTTGCCGTTTCTTGCTGCCCGGTAGAGCGCCAGGCCATGCTTGTAAGGAATGACCTCGTCTCTTTTCCCGTGCATGATGAGGACAGGACCATAAAAAGACCTGACGACGGAGAGGTTATCGAAGGGATCTCTGGCCAGGAAACCGGGTATCAGGTATTTTGTTACAAACGATCGCGCACTGGTAAAGGTCGACATTAAAATGAGGGCTGCCGCAGGTCGCTTTGCCGCGAGTGCACAGACAGCACCGCCGCCAAGGGAACGCCCCACCAGAATTATTTTTGGGGCGTCCACATCCGCTCGCGCGGAGAGCATATCATAAGCGGTAACAAAGGTTTCGGTGATACTGCTTTGAGATGGTGCCCCTTTTGAACGCCCGTACCCGGGATACTCCACAATCAACACCCCGATGCCGAAACGAGTGAACCGTTTCAACTCAAACGGCCAGAAATCGATTAATTCCCCATTGCCGTGGGCAAAGATAACCGCCGGCCTGGGTAAAGCACCCGGTTTGGTTACCGGGGGCAAATACCATGACTCAATTGTTCCACGGCCGGTTTTCAACCAGATTTTTTCCATACCCGAAACATTCACTTCGCCCTCCGGGGGAACATCTATCATGTAACGGGGAAACATGATCTTCCGCTGAACCATAAATAAAAAGCCGCTGTAAAAAACATAACAAATAAGAATCAAGCCGGCTATTTTTATCATGATATTGACCGCTCCATACTGAAGAAAAAAATGGCGGATATTCTGGGGAAGGTTAGTTCGTCAATCCTCTCAGCCGTTTCAGATTGATATTGTCCATATCTTTGCCTTCCATGAATTTCGGGGTTTCGATAATTTTAGGAATATGGATAAACAGTTTATCACTCATAAAATATTTGAACGCATCCACCCCGATGAGCCCAAGTCCGATATGTTCATGCCTGTCGACTCTCGTACCAAGGTCTTTTTTGGCATCATTTAAGTGAATAAGATAAAGATTTGTCAGGCCGATGATTGAATCAAACTCACGAATCGTTTTTTTATACGACGCCTCTGTCCGAATATCATAACCTGCAGCAAAAATGTGGCATGTATCAAGACAAACCCCAATCCTTTTCTTATTTTCAATCTTATCCATCATTGACCTAATTTGTTCAAAGGTATGTCCCAGACCGGAACCTTGACCCGCAGTAGTTTCAAGAAGTAACCTTGTTTTTGAATATGGAATTTCAGCGAATATCTCGTTGATGTTATCAGCGATTCGCCGAATACCGCAAGCTTCACCGCTTCCCATGGAAAAACCCGGGTGGAGTACAACATAAGGAATCTCAAGGGTTGAAGATCTGATCAATTCCTGCTTCAATGCATTGTGTGATAGGAAATGCTTTTTCTTTTCATCTGTAGCCAAGTTGATCAGGTAAGAGGTGTGCGAAGCGATCTGGGCCAATCCGGTTTCTGATTTTGCCTTTTCAAAGCGATCGATATCACTTTGGGAAAGATATCGTTCTTTCCAGGTATTTGCGTTTTTAGTAAATATCTGAAGTGTATTGCACTGATAAGAGACGGCTTTATAAAGCGCCTTGTGAAGCCCCCCTGCAATGGAAAAATGGGCGCCCAGTAAACTACAGGTCTGTTGCCATTTTTGATTGACTGCAGGTTTTTCGCCGTCCAGATGATTTGAGTTCATAAACAATTCCCAGCACTTTTTTCAGTGTATGATAATTTGTTTGCCGATTGGAGAAAAACCATGTAAAATTTTGTAAATAGCCGAAAGCGGACCTGCGGTCGATTGGGGGGTGCGAAACTTGATTCATTAAATCTACCATAATACCCCATGGCATGAAATAGAAAGTTTAAATGATGAAAAAAAAAGAGGAAACAACGCTTTTATATGAGATCAGCAAAGCACTCAACGAGCATCTTCGGCTGAAAAAATCATTATATACGGTTTTGGACATTCTTTCCAATTCAATGGAAATGGTACGTGGAACCATATCAATTTTGAACCCCCTGCGGGATGAAATCAGCATTGAAGTCGCCCACGGCATTTCAAAAGTTGCCATGGAAAAAGGGAAATACAAACTCGGTGAAGGAATTACCGGCCAAGTCATCCAATCTGGAAAGGCGGTTGCCATACCCAAAATCAGTAAGGAACCCCAGTTTCTCAATCGTACCGCCTCAAGAAAATCAAAACAAAACCATGAAATTTCCTTTATATGTGTTCCGATAAAAAAAGGGAACCACGTCATCGGTGCGCTCAGCGTCGACAAACCTTTTGATCCCTCGTATCCTTTGGGAAAGGGGAAAAAACTCTTATCTGTCATCGCTACCATGATTGCAAGACATGTCATCAACCTGGAAACGATTCGTCTGGAAAAAGAGAAACTGAGGGAAGAAAACAAAAGGCTCAAAAACGAACTGGAAAACAAATACCGAATCAACAATATCATTGGAAACAGCAACAAGATGCGCGAAGTCTATCAAATGATTTCCCAGGTTGCCAAAAGCAATGCCACGGTGCTGGTTCGGGGAGAGAGCGGAACCGGCAAGGAACTCGTTGCCAACTCTCTCCATTACAACAGTCTCCGTTCAAAAGGCCCTTTTGTCAAGGTAAACTGCGCGGCACTTCCCATTAATCTGATCGAGAGCGAGCTCTTCGGGCATGAAAAAGGGGCATTTACAGGCGCTGTTAAACAAAAATTGGGTAAGTTTGAGTTGGCCCACAAAGGGACGATATTTCTAGATGAAATCGGTTCCGTCAGCCTCGATATTCAGATGAACCTCCTTCGGGTTCTTCAGGAAAAGGAATTGGAACGTATAGGGGGGCACAAAACCATACGTGTGGATGTTCGCATCGTCACTGCGACCAACCGGAATCTGGAGAGGTCTGTGAAAAAGGAGACCTTTCGGCACGATCTGTATTATCGACTCAATGTCTTTCCCATCTACCTGCCGCCGCTCAGAGAACGAAAGACAGACATTCTCCTTTTGGCCGATCATTTTCTCGAAACTTACGGGGAAGAAAATAACAAAGATATTCGCCGCTTTTCGACACCAGCCATTGACATGCTGATGTATTACCATTGGCCAGGAAATGTCCGGGAGCTTGAAAATTGCATTGAACGGGCCGTCTTGTTGTGCCAGGAGAAAGTCATTCACAGCTACCATCTTCCCCCAACGCTGCAAACCGGAACCGAATCAGACACACTGCCGGTCGTATCTCTGGAAGCAGCCGTGGAAAAAGTGGAGCGGGACATGCTGGTAGATGCCCTGAAAAACACGCGGGGAAACGTGACTCAAGCGGCCAGACTGCTGAAAACCACGGTTCGAAAATTTACCTATAAATCCCAAAAATATGGGGTCGATTACCGACAATATCGCTGATTCGGAAAAACAGCGGGGTACAGTTTGTTTTCGCTACCTTATCCACCGGGTTTGAATTCTTCAAAAATAAAAGAATCTTAAGCGCTGCTTCCCGCCTTATCCGGGCATCTCCAGAATTTTCACCATGTCATTCTTAAAAATATCCACGATTTTAACGGCTAGATATCATAGTAGAGAAAAAACTCATGGGGATGGGGACGTAGTTTGACCGGATTGACCTCGTTTTCGGTCTTATATTCAGTCCACATGTCCAGGGCGTCTTGGGTGAAGACATCTCCTTTTTTTAAAAACGCCTGATCTTCTTTCAGGGCCTCCAGCGCATCTTCCAGGGATCCTGGCGTCGATTCAATATCAGCCAGTTCTTCCGGCGGCAGGCCGTAAATATCCTTGTCAAGCGGCTCGCCGGGATCTATTCTATTTTCAATACCGTCCAGGATCGCCATGAGGATGGCCGGAAAAGCCAAATATCCATTACACGACGGATCTGGCGTTCTGAACTCGATTCTTTTTGCCTTGGGCGAGGCGGAGTACATGGGTATTCGGATCGCTGCGCTCCGGTTACGGCTGGAATAAGCAAGGTTCACCGGTGCTTCGAAACCCGGCACCAACCGTTTATAGGAGTTGGTCGTCGGGTTGGCAAATGCACACAGTGCCTTACAGTGCTTCAAGATGCCGCCAATGGCGTAAAGGGCTTCTTGGGAAACCCCTGCATATTGATCGCCAGCAAAGAGCGGTTTATCATCTTTCCAGATGCTGACATGGGTATGCATGCCGGTGCCGTTGTCCTCAAAGATCGGTTTGGGCATGAAGGTCACCGTATGGCCGTTTTGAGCCGCCACATTTTTCAGCACATACTTAAACCACATGAGCTGGTCCGCCATTTCAAGTAACGGTTTAAACCGCATATCGATTTCCGCCTGACCGGCGGTGGCCACTTCGTGATGCTGCGCTTCGATCGGAATTCCAAGATTCTCCAGGGTCACCAGCATTTCGGTCCGCAGATCTTGGAATTTGTCCATAGGCGGCACTGGAAAATACCCCTCTTTGTGTCTGGGTTTGTACCCCAGGTTGGGGCCTTCGTCCCGCCCGGAGTTCCAGATCCCTTCGATGGAATCGATTTTGTAAAAGGCCGTGTTTCTCGACGTTTCAAACCGGATATCGTCAAAAATGAAGAATTCGGCTTCAGGTCCGAAATATGCGGTATCTCCGATCCCGCTGCTCTTCAAATAGGCTTCCGCCTTCCGAGTGATAAAGCGAGGGTCTCGCGTGTAGGATTCGCGGGTGACCGGATCGACAATATTGCAAATCAGCACCAGCGTTGGGGTTTCGAAAAACGGGTCCATTTTCGCCGTGCTCGGATCCGGTACCACGAGCATGTCACTGGCGTTGATCGGCTGCCAACCCCGAATACTCGATCCATCAAACCCGAATCCATCTTCAAAGCTCCCTTCATCCAGTTCACAGATGGGGACTGTGAAATGTTGCCATAGCCCCGGAAAGTCCATAAATCGAAGGTCAACGACCCGTGCGTCGCTCTCTTTTGCAAATTCCAATACGTTTTTTGGTGTCATTTCAATGTCCTCCTTTCAAAGTCCTCCCTTCCTTTAAAATTATATCGCATCAATTCCAGTTTCACCGGTTCGAACCCGAATCGCCTCTTCAATGGAAGAAACGAAGATTTTTCCATCCCCGATCTTGCCGGTATTGGCGGCCTCCTGTATTTTATCCACAGCCTGATTGACAAAGTCTGAGTCGACCACGATTTCGATTTTGATCTTTGGAATAAAATCGACCACATATTCAGCACCACGATAGATCTCTTTGTGCCCTTTTTGCCTCCCGTAACCTTTCACTTCTGTTATAGTCATCCCCTGAATACCGATTTCATTCAATGCCTCTTTAACATCGTCAAGTTTGAACGGTTTGATGATTGCTTCGATTTTTTTCATAAAAAGTCCTCCATTGGTAGAATCTGTTTTTTGAGTAGTAACTCAAGTTTCACACCCTCAAACCATCGGTTTTTCTCCTCCAGCTTGGGGTGAATAAAAAAATTTTTCACAGAACAAATGCGTTAAAAAACCGGTAATACTTCGTGAATAGCCCCTATAATTCTGTTTTCCTGATCCGGTGAATCAACCGGTTGTCCATCAAAATCCCTTACATAAAAAACATCCACGGCCTGGTCAACCTTCGTGGCAATTTTTGCGATCCGGATATCGAGCCTGCACCTGAATATTGTGTCCGCAATGCAAAAAAGAAGTCCCGGAAAGTCGTAAGTAAACACTTCAATAATGGTAAAAAAACTGGAACTCGTGTTATCCACAACGACCTTATTGGGTTTTCCCGAGGTTCGAGGGGCAATGGATCGAAAAGAAAACATTTTTTTCCCGAGGGCCGATGCAAGGTCTAGCCTCCCCGCAAGGGCAGCACTCAGACTTTTTTCAGCCCGAACCCATTTATCGGTTTCAAAAGTCTCATCCAACGGTGCTTTCACCTCAAAAATATCCAAAGCAATATGGTTGTGCCAGGTATAAACCTGGGTGCTTAAAATATCAAAATTGTTTAGGGTAAAGTTGCCGGCAATTTTTGAAAAGAGTCCAGGACGATCTTTGGCGCAGATGTTCACCCTTCTCGTGTTGGCATCGGAAATTTTGGCTATGTTCCAGACAAAATCGGCCCCGTCAAGACTTTTGTATAGCTGGATATGTTCAAGTATTTCGTTTGCCGGTGTGTATAGCAAGTACCGCGGGGACATAACATTGAAGAGCTCCTTAAATTCTCCGCTAATCTGTAACTGCTTTGCGGAACGAAAAATTTTTTTCTTTTTCTTTTCAACCTGCTCCACCGCCTCTTGGGATGCCAGTTCACCTTTTTCCAGAATTCGCATCACTTTTAGGCAAAGGTCTCTTAAGAGAACCGATGACCAACCGGTCCACGCTTTAGGGCCTGTTGAAATCGCATCGGCAACCGTTAAAAGGTATAGCATTTTTAAACTGTTGACGTCTTTTATTTTTTTGGCGCAAAAAAGTGCTGTTTCCTCATCGTTTATATCTCTCCTTGTCGCGGCCTTCATCAGCAGCAGGTGCTCCTGAATCAAAAAAGATATGGTGTCAACCTCATTCGGTTGAAACCCTCTTCTTGTAAACAAAGCCCGGGTAATTTTAGCACCCTTTAATGAATGATTTTTTCCTGGTTTACCTTTGCCAATGTCATGAAGGAGTGTCGCCCAAAGCAACAACTTACGGTCTTTCAACTCTTTATAAATATCTCTACACAAGGAGGGGATATCTTTATCTCCGGAGCTGTCGAATCCTTTCAGGGTCTGAACCGTTCGGAGTAAATGTCTATCCACAGGATATACGTGATATTCATCATATTGAATCCTGTTGGCGATCCCTTTAAATTCTGGTATGAATGCCCCTAGGAATACGGTGCTTAACATTTCGTTCAGAACGTTGAAAGTTGGGGTCGGGGTGGTTAAAACCCGCTCAAAGGATCTGATGGCTGCATCGGAATTTCTAAATTCATCGTCAACGAGATACAAAAAAAATTTTACCCGTCTTCTGGCTTCAATGCTTAAAGGCAACTCCAGTCGCGCACTTTCTTCAAAAATATATATCAAAAGATCGGGGGTTTGCCGGACAACCTCAGGCGAGGAAAAGTTTAGCATCTTCCCCCTGACCTCCAGACCCTGGAAACGGGTCGTTGGAACTCGCTTTCCTAATCGTCTTCCCTTTTTTGCATATCTCATCTCATGAAGGAATATCAGAAGCAGTTGCTTTATGAATTCCATCTTACCGTGAAGCTCTCCTAAAAAACTTTCAACAGGTTGTTGACCGTTTCTTTTTTTATATTGCAATCTGTTTGCCAGCTTGATCTGGTCTTCAAAGCAAAGTTGGTCACATTTTCTGCCTGTCAAAGCGTGCAAACGGTTTCTCACATTCCAAACAAACGCAAGCGCATGAGTTAGGGTCTGGTACTCATCACGTGATAGAAAATCATCAGACTCAAAATTTTTTAATTGCTTTAGACCAAATTTTATGTGAGCGACCCACAACATCGTGTGGTAATCCCTTAAACCGCCCTGACCTTCCTTCAGATTGGGTTCGAGAAGGTAGGTTGAATCGCCGAAATAGACATGGCGTTTCCGGTTTTTTTCAACCAGCCATTTAATTATCCGGTGGGATCGTTTGGCAATGATTTTTTGCCTCATCTTTTCCATCAGCTTGGTGTATAGGAGGGAATGTCCGCAAACAAAGCGGGCATCCAGCAAAGGCGTCAGCACATCGAAATCTTTTTCAGCAAGGCTCAGACATTTGCTCATGGAACGAATCGCATATCCAACCTCCAAATTGATGTCCCACATCGGATAAACAATCTCTCGAATCAGTTCTTCCGCTTTATCCGGAATATTCTTTTTAAACAGAAAAAGAAGGTCGACATCGGAATGAATACACTGTTCTTCTCTTCCGTATCCGCCGATGGCAATGATGGCGTAAGGATTCTTAACAATGTCTATTTGAAGACCAACCCGACTGGTTTCAAAGCAGTTCTGAAAATAGCCATCCAGGATCCGGGCGTGTTGAATCAAGAAATCGGGTATTTCCCCTTTTAAAAAACGGGATATGAGCCGTTCCCTTTTTTGTTTCAATATCTCCATTCCGTTTTGGCTTTTCTTTTCGATACTCTTTTTCGACATATCAATAGCACAGCAAACCAATAGTACGTATTAAACATGCCCCCCTGTTGAAGGCCGAAAGTCCGGATAAGCCATATTCCCATGTTCACCTAAATCCAAGCCTTCGCGTTCTTCTTCTTCACTAACCCGTATACCAATTGTTTTTCTAAGCACCCAAAAGGATAAAAATGCCATAGTAAAGCAGGTTACACCCACAGCAGCAACACCTAAAAGTTGGATAAAAAAAGTGTGTTGTGGATTTGTGCTAAAAATGCCTACAGCTAATGTTCCCCATATACCACAGGTTAAGTGAACCGATATAGCTCCAACAGGATCGTCTAATTTAACTTTATCGAAAGCTATAACGGAAAAGACGACCAGAATACCAGCAATAAATCCAATAATAACTGAAGCCCCAACCGACACGGTATCTGCACCTGCTGTAATACCCACTAACCCTGCAAGACATCCATTAAGAATCATTGATAAATCAGGTTTTTTGAGCACAATCCAAGCGGTAGACATGGCGCCTATAATTCCTGCCGCTGCAGAAAGCGTTGTGGTTGTAAAAACAAAAGAAACCATCCCTGCATCAGCTGATAAAACCGATCCCCCATTAAATCCAAACCATCCCAACCATAGTAAAAAGACTCCAATGGTTGCTAGAGGCATGTTGTGACCCAATATGGGATGTGCCTTACCTTTAATATACTTACCCATTCGTGGCCCCAAAAGAATAACTCCTGCTAAAGCTCCCCATCCACCAACAGAGTGAACAATTGTTGATCCAGCAAAATCATAAAAACCTGCAGCATCGAGCCAGCCTCCACCCCACTTCCATGAACCCACAATAGGGTAAACAACAGCAACATAAAATGCAGAAGAAATGAGAAAGCTATTGAGTTTAATACGTTCAGCAACAGCTCCGGAAACAATGGTTGCCGCTGTTGCCGCAAACATGGCTTGGAACATAAAGTCGGTCCAGTACGTATACCCAACATTGTAAGCACTTGTAATACCCGCTTCATCGGTTGCAATTCCAAAGCCGGCAAAGCCTAAAAACTTGCCTAAGGCAAAGTCACCAGGATACATTAAATTAAAACCCATTAAAGCATAGGTTAAAAGACCAATGGCAATAATAGTTGTATTTTTACAAAGAATATTTACGGTGTTCTTTGATTGAGTGAGGCCTGATTCAAGGGTGGCAAATCCAAGATGCATAATAAAAACTAAAAAAGTAGCCACTAACATCCATGTGTTGTTAATGGTAAACATTTCTTGCGTGACCGGATCTCCTGCCCAAGCTTGTGATTCAAATCCACACAAAATAAACGAAATTGCGAGTAATGTTTTCATAGTAACTCCTTTTGTTAATATTGTTAATGAAAGGATCCTTTTATAGAGACGCAACATGTTACGTCTTTTTTATGATACAAGATCTATTTAGTATGGAACATCATAAGCAATATCTGTACCAAAGAGGGGTAATCCAGTGAAGTTTTTGATAAGAAGTCACTTTCTGAGGATAAATGAAGGAAAAGTGTTCGATTAGGTTCGGGTTTCGAGAAGGCCCCCGAATATATGGAACCATCGAAATTGGAAAACAAGGAAGCTTCAAATAACAGGGGAAGAATTTGAAGAAGAACCCGGCTGAAGTTGCTTTTAAGCTCAGATGTCAATATGGAACCTCGAGGGCAGGTTGTTGAATTTAAACGAATTTGAGCATATTTGTCCTTGGTGTACCGAGTTACATTTTAATTATAGGTAAGCTTCGGTAGGACAATTCGGGTCGGTCAGTAATCGTCGGTGCGGATGCGGTGGGGTCATTATATTGGGTGAGGATCTCAAGTGGCGGAGCCCCTCGGAGGCGGATAAACATGGGCACCGGAACCAGCTTTCTTTTACATCCCATCATTCGAATCAATTGGTACGGATATGTTTATTAAAGGTGAGATAAAAAAAATAATAAACTACATTATTGTAAGAAAATAGATAGAAAATTACAAAAATGAAATTTTAGCCTTCAATAAAAAAATTCCAGATTTCTTTTATTTTTTCCCGCAGGTCGAGGAAATCGTTTTCAGGAATTTTAGCCGGTTTTTCCTGAAGGCTCAGCTGGTGACCTAAAGAACGGTAAACCAGATAAGCATGGCGCAGGACATGCGCTGTATAGCCATCGATTATTCCTGTTTCAAGCAGGGCACGAATAATGCGGACATTGTCCGTCCATTTGATTAGCTTTTTATGCTCATTTGACCTCAAAAGCATCAGGTACTGGACCAAAAATTCAATATCCACAATACCCCCTGCGCCCTGTTTAAGATCGAAAACACCTGCCTCGTGGCGGAAAAGCTCCTTTCTCATCAGCTCTCGCATCCCGGCAATCCGTTTCTGTAGCTCTCCTTTCACGCGTCGACAGGCAAGCACTTTTTCTCGAATCTGTTCAAACCGTCTTTTTAAGCGGATATCACCGGCAATGGGCCGCGCCTTTATAAGCGCCTGATGTTCCCATGTCCAGGCACTTTTTGCCTGGTATTTTTCAAATGCGTGGATATGGCTCACCAAAAGGCCCGACCCCCCGCTCGGACGTAAGCGCATATCGGTTTCGTATAATACGCCGGTTGGCGTATGGGAGCTTAAAATATGAAGAACCCTCTGTCCCAAACGGGCAAAAAACTGCGCGTTATCAACTGGTCGGTTGCCATCTGTCGTGGCACCTTTTTCGCCTGCGTGAAGAAAAATAAGATCGAGGTCCGATCCATACCCGAGTTCAATCCCACCCAACTTCCCATAGGCAATAACGGCAAATCCCCGGTCACATTTTCCCCCGTCCAGAATACATTTTGGTTTACCGTGCTTTTGGGTCAAATGGTTCCAGGATAGTTCAAGAACCTTATGAATGACCGCCTCTGCGATATTGGTGAGATGATCACTTACTTTAAGCAAAGGAAGTACACCGGCGATATCCGATGCAGCCACACGCAATACATTTATTTGTTTAAAAATACGGAGATCTTCCATCTGAAACTCAATATCGAAGGGAGATATTTGTTCAAGACGGTGGCGGATCTCCTCTTCGAGTTCAGATTTTTTAGGTGGGGCATAAAGTGCTCGTGGATCAAGCAGTTCATCTAAGAGGAGGGGATGGCGAGAGAAAAAGTTAATAATCCAGGAGCTTGCATTCGCGAATTTGACAAGATGGGTTAAGGCGGTGGGATTTTCCAGCAAAAGGGCCAGGTAGTTGGTACGACGCTCAATGGTTTTGATCAGTTCAATAATTCGACCCAGGGCAAGCACCTGGTGATCAGATGAAACAACAGCCTTTAATATCTGTGGCACCAGACGATCCAGACGTTTACGACCTTTGGCGCTGAGCGCTTTGGTCGCAGGAACGCTTTGCAAGTGGTATAGCAAACGCATCACCTCTTCAGGAGCATCAAATCCGGCATCAGAAAGTATTTTTCCTGTTTTCCCATCTTCAATCGGATCTAACCCGATCGATTCAAATCTCTTCTCAATTTTCTTTTTACCATCTGCCTGATCGTCTTTGTCTTTGGCCTCCAAAAGGATCATAAAATGGCGATGTACATATTCCATGTGTTTTTTGAGCTGAAATGAAAAAGGTTCCCATTCATCGAATCCCATGGAAACGGCGAGTCGTTTTCTTCCTTCCGCATGCAGAGGGAGGCTATGGGTCTGTTGATCGGCAAATTCCTGAAGCCGATGTTCTGTTTTGCGCAAAAACTTGTAGGCGCTGGTCAATCCCTCACATACCTTCTCATCGATATGTCCTTCCCTAAAAAGGATCTGTAAAACTTTCTGAATGCGGCGTTCCTGAAGCGCGGGTAAAATGCCGCCTCGTATAAGCTGAAAGACCTGTCCGAAAAATTCTATTTCCCGTATGCCGCCGGGGCCGAGTTTGATGTCGTTTTTCATTCCTTTTCGTTTTACCTCAACCTCGATCCGCCTTTTCATGTCTCTAAACGATTCAAAGGTGGCAAAATCTAGATATCGCCGATAAACAAACGGTTTCATTTTTTTCAGGAACCTTACCCCTTCCCCATTTCCATCGGCCACGACCCTCGCTTTAATCCATGCGTACCGCTCCCATTCTCTCCCCTGGCGCTGGTAATAATCTTCCATTGCATCAAAACTCATCACAATCGGCCCGCTTTTTCCAAAAGGACGAAGATCTAGATCGACTCGGAACACGATACCATCCAAAGTGGTTTCGCTGATCACATTTACCAGCTTGCGACAAAGCCTTACAAAGAATTCTTCTCCACTGACCGATTTTGGGCGACCACTCGCTGTTCCGGTATCCGGATACGCAAAGATGAGATCAATGTCTGAAGAAAAGTTCAGCTCCCTTGCGCCGAGTTTACCCATCCCGATAATAACAAGCTGCTGGATTGACCCATCGCTTTTTTTGGGTGTACCGAATTCCTCGCACTGGTGCTGAAATAAAACCGAAAGCGACCACTTCAAACATCTATCTGCAAAAACGGAAAGTTCCGTCATGGTATCGGATAACCCGGCAAGCCCCGAAAGGTCACGGAAGGCAATCCGCATCATCTCATACTGTCGAAGCACACGGAGCGTATGCTTTATCGTGGAATCCAAGTTTTGGCTTTTATCTCGCTTTATCGTTTCAGCGATTTGAGGTAAAGATTCCTTTAACCGTGTATTGTATTCATCGGCTGGATATTGTTTCTCAAGATCACCGTTCGCGACCATGTCGGCCAACATTTCCGGATTACGTATGCAACTTGTCGCCACAAAATCGCTAAAAAAGAAAACACGTTTCAGCGTGTCAACAAGGTCCGGGTCTTCCGGTGGCTTGACATCCGCTTTTTCTGCAGCCTTGCAAAAGACTTCCCACTTCGTATTCATACGCTTCCAATTAATTTTTCGAGGGTTTTCTCTTTATATTCGCAAAAGGATATTTTTTCAATTTCAGAAATCTGTTTTCCTAAAACAGCCCCAAATGGCCTCAATCTGAACACAACTTAAAAATCTAATGACCCATTTCGCTATTGTACAAACAATGCAACCAAAACTCCCAAAGTCCTCATCTAACTGTCTTGATAATGGTGGAACCCAAGGGAGCTGCTATGCCTGACCGGCTCGGCATAGGCCAAAAGATAATTTATAGCTTGACAAAAATGTTTGATTGAGATAGTTGGACTCCCTTTATGTGTTAAATAGAGCTTTGCAAAACTGGGAACAACGTTTTTCTCGACTGAAAGACAAAGACGTCTATCTTCCGCATTTGATAAAAGGACGTCTTTTTTGCTGTAGCATTCTCCTTCAGAACAATAAAGAAATAAAAGCTCAAATCCGCCTTGTTTCTCTGCATTAAACCTGTTCGAGAATCCATGAAGGTAACCAGTGTCTATACCTCTTTACACGGGGGAAGATAAGGGAGAACCATGAAATCGCCGGACAAAAATTTCAAGCCTGAAATCGTCATTCTTTTTTGCCGGCATTGTGTTGGTAAGGATGTGACATTCACCGATTCATCGAGACGCTTTTCAGATCATACGGCCCGCTGGGTGATTATGCCCTGTTCAAGCAAGGCCGAGATCGACCATCTTGTAAAATTATTTAAACATGGACCTGACGCTGTTCAGGTGGTTGGGTGTCCGGAGCATCAATGCCGCTTTTTAAATGGAAACATTGTGGCCGAAAAGCGGGTGAAGCAGGTCAGCAAGCTGCTGGATGAAATCGGTTTCGGTTCTGAGAGAATCAAAATGATCAATGGGTACGGGCTCACCAGAGAAGATCTTTTGAACATGGCAAAAGCAAATGCGGAGGATGTCCGACCTCTTGGCCCAAACCCCATGAAAAAAAAAAATAGATGGTGAAACAGCATGTCGAATAAATTTCATGTTAATCTCCAGCACGCTCCCCCAAGATTTTCGCCGATCTCGAAAATTAGCTCCTTTGAGATCAAGAGATGCCTGGGTTGTCGGCGTTGTATAAAGGATACATCCTGTATCTATAATACTTACGAAAAACGCGAATTCGATCCCGTGGAAATCCTTGATACCGGCGACCACATGTGCGTGGGCTGCATGCGTTGTGTTCAGGAATGTAAAAACAACATTCTCACCCGTGCTACAAACCCGCGTTGGAATCGGATGGGAAATGACTATTGGACCCCTGACGTCATTGCCAGCATATGGAATCAGGCTGAAACCGGAAAAATTCCGGTTTCAGGGTCCGGGTATCGTGGCCCTTTCTGCGGACCGGGCTTTGATCAGATTTGGACTGATATGTCTGAGATCATTCGACCGACTCGGGATGGCATTCACGGACGAGAATCTATCAGTACCATCATCGAGCTCGGCAGAAAACCTGAGGGGTTGTCGTTTGACACTGACGGCAGAATATTGACCGACCTGCCACCGTTGTACCCAATATCGATTCCGGTGGTCCTCGACATTCCTGATTTTAGATTTATGGGAGACGGTACGCACCGGACAATGGCCCGGGCAGCCGTTGAACTGGAAACCGTTTCGATAACAAAAAGTGAACAAGCGAATGGAAAGCTATCTGAATTTAGAGATTCTTTGATCATAAAGTTCGATCCAGACAAAGATGACCGAACCGCGCTCAGAGGAGCAAAAATCGTAGAGATTCCTTTCAAAAATAACATGATGGATCGAATCTCAACCATAAAAGAAACCTATCCGGAGATCATTGTATCCATACGCCTCCGGCTCGACGAACAGGCGAAAGGACGGACCCGTAAGCTCCTTAATAGTGGGGCAGATATCATTCACCTCCAAGCCGGCCCGGATGGAAGTGGCTTTGGAGAGAACCAGAAAAAACATGTCACTGAACTGGTGCGTGAGGTCCATCTTGACCTGGTCGACAATTCGATCCGCGATCAGATAACCCTTCTGGTCAGCGGCGGTATTACCATGGCCGAACATGTAGCCAAGATCATTCTTTGCGGTGCCGATGGTGCGGGGGTGGACCGCTCGCTCATGATCGCACTCGAATGCCGGCTCTGTACGGACTGTGAAGAGCAGGCCGAGTGTCCGGTAAAAATCGATCAGGTGACAGAGGAATGGGGTGCAAGGCGTATAGTGAACTTTCTGGGGTCCTGGCACGCACAGCTCATTGAGGTCCTAGGAGCCATGGGTCTTCGTGAGGTAAGGCGGTTAAGGGGTGAAGTCGGCCGAGCGATGTTCTTCAAAGATCTCGAACAGGATAACTTCAGCCCTATTTTTAGCCAAAAAAAAGAAAATGACGCTTCGCCCAAAGCGCCTGACTGGGCCGATTCACCTGATAAAAAAAGTTTTAACTGGAAACCGTCAACCCTGTCCAAACATAGCCAAACCGAAAAATTGACCCAACCCCGGTCTGATGCCAAACCTGCGGGATCCAGATATCGAAATCCGCTCGGTAAATATACCGTAATCCTTGAAAACAATTGCAACCATTGCGGCAAGTGTGCAGAAGCCTGCCGCCACGGTGTACTTATAAAAAGTGACAACTTCGTTCTTCCTCACCGAGTCTCGCTTTGCAAAGGCCCCGAAGTGTGCAAAGCCGGTGGATCTTTCTGTATGGATCGATGCCCTGAGAATGCCATCAAAGTCGGGATAGATCCTATGTGGAAGACCTTTGGAGATCCCCGATGGACCGCTGATCTGATTACCAGCACCTGGATGCAAGCAGAGACCTCGATGCCGCCCGATGGCTCTGGGCTTGAATACAAAATCGGTGACTCCGGTGGTGGTTTTGATAAAATGGAATTTGTCTTCCCGGATGAGCCACCAGATCCATTGCTCAGTTATGATGACATCGACCTCTCTATTCCGCTGAACCGAAGGCAAGACGATAATCGACCGCGGGTGACCATCGGGTTCCCAATTTATGGCGGTGGCATGAGCTTCGGATCAATCAGTCTCACCACAATGGTTGCACGGGCCAGGGCATATAAGGCATTTAACTCTTTTACCTGTTCCGGAGAGGGCGGCTATCCTGACGCGCTAAAACCTTACGACGACCACGTCATCACCCAGGTTGCCACCGGCCTCTTCGGCGTAATGGAGGAAACAATCCGAAGAGTCCGGATCGTCGAGTTTAAATATGCCCAAGGTGCCAAACCCGGGTTGGGTGGTCACCTCCTCGGCGATAAAGTGACCCCTGCAGTGGCCAAAATACGTCAGGCCGTCGAAGGGAGCGCCCTTTTTTCTCCGTTCCCCTTTCATTCGGTTTACTCCGTGGAAGATCATAAGAAACATGTGGATTGGATCAAACACATCAATCCCCGGGCACTCGTCTCTGTTAAAGTTTCAACTCCAATCGATGTAGACATGGTAGCCGTAGGTAGCTTCTACGCCGGGGGACACATTATCCACCTCGATGGCAGCTACGGCGGCACCGGGGCAGCGCCGGATATCGCTAAAAAAAATATCGCCATGCCGATTGAATACGCGATCCCCAAAGTCCATCAATTTCTCATTCAAGAGGGTGTACGCAACCAGTTGACCTTGATCGCCTCAGGAGGCATTCGTTCTGCATGGGACATCGCAAAGGCCATCGCCCTGGGAGCCGATGGTGTGGTCATCGGTACGGCCGAACTCGTTGCTCTCGAATGTGTTCGTTGCGGAAACTGCGAAAGCGGCCGCGGCTGCCCCAGGGGTATCGCAACCACCGACGATGAGCTTGCCTCTGCATATGAAGTGTCCTGGGGAACCCGGAGACTGGAAAATCTCTTTCATTCCTATTCTGTCCAGCTAAAAGAGATCCTTAGGCGCATTGGGTTAAAAAGCATCCGGGAACTGGTCGGAAAAACCGATCTCCTGGTTCACAGGGATTATATATAAAAACAGTTGGAACAAAACCGTAAACAGAAAGGTCAGTCACATCAGGATAACCCTTTTAAAAAGCTGCAGCCAGGTAATAATGTAGGTTACAGAATATGAACGATTTGATCAAACGCATTTTCCTATCAAGAGAAGACCTCTTTTCACCCCATTCTCCAGCGCCGCTGAGGCGGACTTCCGAAGAAGGTGGCTGTGGTGTCGTCGGATTTGCATCAAGCATTGCCGTTCGGGGAAGGCATATCTTCGAGCCTTCTATTCAAATGCACAATAGGGGAAATGGAAAGGGTGGCGGAATCGCCGCTGCCGGCTTGATTCCCGAGCAGTTTGGTATTGATGCGGTGACGCTTCAAACTAACTACCTCCTTCAAATAGCTCTGCTCGATCCGGAGGCAGAGAACGAGGTTGAGCAGACATATATCAGTAAAGACCTCGAAATTAATCATAAATTCAGAATCGAACCTGCAGCTGATTACCGCGATCTCGGCCTTGGCGTTCGGCCCCCTGAAGTGGTTCAATATTTCGTCCGTGTCAAAGATGATGTCCTCTCGCGATTTTCAGAGCAACATGGCATGACGAAAGCACCAAAACGAGCGGTAGAGGACGAGTTCATCTATCAAAACAGCGCTCGGCTGAACCAACATTTTTATGCTTCTCTCGGTGAGCAAAGAGCGTTTGTTCTCTCCCATGCGCGAAATCTTGTTCTTTTCAAAATCGTGGGATATGCTGAAAACGTGGTGCAGTATTATGGTCTTGACGATATGAAGGCACATCTCTGGATTGCCCATCAGCGTTATCCAACCAAAGGGAGGGTATGGCATCCAGCAGGCTCTCACCCCTTTATTGGGATGAACGAGGCATTGGTCCATAACGGCGACTTTGCCAATTATTATAGTGTTGCCGAGTACCTCAGACAGCATAACATCGTTCCGCAATTTCTAACCGACACCGAGGTAGCAGTTCTTCTCTTTGATTTGCTACACCGCGTGTACCGGTACCCCCTGGAGTATGTGATTGAGGCGATTGCCCCCACAACCGAGCTCGATTTTGATCGGCTTCCCCAGGAAAAACAACGAATTTACCAAGCCATTCAGACGTCGCATGTGCATTGCTCACCTGACGGCCCATGGTTTTTCATCATTGCCCGAAGCGATCCAGACCTGGGTGTTTGCCAACTCTTGGGGATTACAGACACTGCTATGCTCCGCCCACAGGTTTTCGCTATACAGGAGGGCGATGCAAGCATCGGGCTGGTCGCATCTGAGAAGCAGGCAATCGATGCGACTCTGCACTCGCTATCGGAGGAAGATAACCGCTTCAGATTGGTTGCTGACCGCTATTGGAACGCCCGTGGTGGCAGCCATACAGATGGTGGTGCATTTTCCTTCACCGTCAAAAAGAAAAATGGTGTTTCCGCCTTGAGCTGTACCGACAAATTTGGAAACCCGATCACTTCACCAGCAGGTGAATGGCAGATCAATTTCAAAAAAGACCCGGAATCGCCTCAGAGTGGAACCGAACTGATGCATCAGGTTGAAAAGAAAATCAGTTCGGCAAACATCGAGTCAGCCCTTTTGCATGTCCTGGAATCGCTCCCTCCATGGAACCTTGATCAGCTTGGCTGGGTTATGGATGAAATCGCGGGGATGGTAAAAAAACAGGGTGAACATTTTAATGGGGTTCTCTCGCTCCTTACGCTCCTCAATGATCGTCGCTATGATTGTGGCCGAATGAAACGAAGCGCTCTGCTCCAGGTTGTTCGCGCTCGGATTGACCGACTTTTGGACGCTGTTTCATCCATCACCTCGGAAAAATCAGGATCTTTCAAGCGAATTGATTGGGAGACTCGGCAGGCGCTGCGTTCACCCGTCGATGATGAGAATACCCTTGTGATCTCTAGCCGAAACTTCCCCCCGGAAGGTGAAGACTGTGATGCCTGGCTGGCAGTGCGGGCATATCAGATGGGTTGGAAGCGTTTTATCTTTTACGGGTTGAGAGGCCAGCGGTTCCATGGCTGCGGGTTCGGACCTGACAGTAAGGGAGTGCGCATTGACATTTATGGAAGTTCCGGCGATTACCTCGGCTCAGGTGTCGACGGATTAGATATCCACGTGCATGATAACGGCCAGGACCAGCTCTGCCAGATCATGAAGAACGGGCGGGTGGTGGTGCATGGTGATGTGGGCCAGACATTTTTATATGGCGCTAAAGGAGGTGATCTCTATGTGATGGGAAATGCGGCCGGTCGCCCGCTTATCAATGCTGGCGGGTCTCCCCGTGTTGTGATCAACGGCACCTGTCTAGATTACCTTGCGGAATCTTTTATGGCCGGCGACTCCCTAAACGGAGGCGGGTTTGTGATATTAAACGGGATTGAGTTTGACGAAAAAGGTAAAATTATCGACCAGGACACCCCCTACCCCGGTTCCAACCTTTTCTCTCTGGCATCTGGTGGTGCGATTTATCTGAGAGACCCATTTTATAAAGTCGTTGATGATCAATTAAACGGAGGTGAGCTGGTTGAGATGACTCAAGCAGACTGGAATCTAATTTTTCAGTATCTAAAGGAAAACGAGAGACTGCTTGGCATTTCCATCGAGAACGATCTGTTGATGGTAAATGGTGAGAAAAAAAACTATCAGGACGTATATCGAAAAGTGCAGGCGGTGACCCTCGACATTTTAGCCAAGGAATCGATTTCCGCGGAAGAATGGGGCGAAGATTGGCGGGAAAGCTGAAAAGGTTTCTCAATCTGGAGATAAAATGAACTATTTACAAAGACCACGTGAATCATGTGGACTATTCGGGATTTACGGGCACCCCGAAGCATCAAAGTTGAGCTATTTCGGACTGTATGCGCTTCAACACCGGGGACAGGAAAGCACCGGCATCGCTGTTGTAAAAAACAAAAACATTGTTCATCACGAGGGCATGGGCCTGGTATCCGATGTCTTTGACATGCCCGTTTTAGACCATCTTAAAGGGAAGAGCGCCATTGGCCATGTACGGTATTCTACGACCGGAAGTTCAATATTATCCAATTCCCAGCCATTCGTTATACGCCACAAGACAAAATCATATGCGGTTGCCCTGAACGGCAACCTTGTCAATGCACATATCTTAAAAAGTGAGCTGGAGGAAACCGGGTCAATTTTTCAGACCACTATGGATACCGAGGTCTTCTTGCATCTCTTTGTAAAAAACCTGAAACTCGGTTTTAACCAGGCCCTGATCAAGACAGTTTCCAGGCTAAAAGGTGCATTTTCTTTTTTGGTAATGACCAGTAAAGGAGAAGTGATCGGCGTCAAGGATCCCAATGGTTTCAGACCCCTTTGCCTTGGAAAACTAAATGGGCAATATGTACTGGCATCTGAATCCTGTGCTCTCGATCTTGTCGAGGCTGAACTGATTCGGGAGCTCGACCCGGGTGAGATTCTCATCATAGGTGAAAACGGAATTCAAAGCATTAAACCCCATGTCGAAACACGACACAACTTCTGTATATTTGAATTTATATACTTTGCACGGCCGGACAGTATCATATCCGGGAAAAATGTTTATCTGACACGAAAAGCTCATGGCAGAAGGCTTGCGGAAGAATCGCCTATAGATGCGGACCTGGTGATGCCGTTCCCTGACTCGGGAACATATGCTGCTTTGGGCTATTCTGAAGCATCCGGCATCCCTTTTGAAATGGGCATGATCCGGAACCATTATATCGGGAGAACATTCATCCAACCGACCCAGAGCATGCGTGATTTCAGTGTAAGAGTAAAACTGAACCCCATAAAAGAGATTTTAAAAGGAAAAGACATCATCATCATTGAAGATTCAATTATAAGAGGGACCACCGTTAAGACAAGGGTAAAAACGCTGAGGAATATAGGGGTAAAGCGGATACATATGCGTGTGAGCGGCCCCCCTCATCGATTTCCCTGTCATTATGGAATTGACTTTTCAACCAGTGGAGAGCTGATTGCTGCAGGCCAATCTATCAAACAATTGACCCAATGCCTCAATCTCGACACACTTGATTACCTCAGCCTTGAGGGTCTTCTTGAGGCGACCGGAATCGATCATCCGAAAAGCAACTTCTGCAAGGCATGTTTTGACGGGTGCTATCCGGTAAGTTTTGATGAAAATCTTTCCAAATACTGTCTTGAACACGGCTGAAAAATAGAGCCACCGGTCTCAGGCGACAAGCAGTCCTAAAAAAAAATACTGTTCCCTTTTCAAAAAGCAAATAAATTAATTGAACGGTAAGCGCTTCGCTCCTTTAAAATAGCCCTTCATTTTTATCTTGCTGATACAAAATTCTTGACAACAATTTAATATTTTTGAGATAGATCAAAATTTGGTTTTCAACACATCTCATTTGGACAAATTTGCACAAAAATCTACTTATATATTGTGTAAACAACCACCGTTTGTCCCCCGGCGGCCTCGAAAACGGGTGCTTTACACATTAACGTTTGAGAACAGGAGAGATGGATATGGATTTTAATCTGCCGGAAGAAATTGAAATTATGCGGAAGATGGTTCAAGATTTTATGGCCAAAAAGGTTGCCCCGTTTGTTGATGAATGGGATGAAAAACATTATTTCCCGTATGAAGAAGCCATAAAACCGATGGGTGAGTTGGGATTCTTCGGAATGGTCATCCCGGAAGAATACGGCGGTTCGGATATGGGATGGCTCGCGGCTATGGTAACAACCGAAGAGATTGCAAGGGTGTCCAGCTCTTTGAGAGTTCAGATCAATATGCAGGCTTTGGGTTGTGCTTACACGATACTCAAATATGGTAGCGATTTTTTAAAAAGGAAATATATACCTGATCTGGTCAGCGCCGATTATCTTGGCGGATTCGCCATGACCGAACCCGATGCCGGCTCCGATGTCATGTCCATGTTATCCAAGGCTGAAGACAAGGGTGATCACTGGCTCATGAACGGTTCAAAGACATGGATTTCCAATGCCGACAGAGCAGATGTGATTGTTTATTACGCTTATACCGATCGTTCTCAGGGTTCAAAGGGTCTTTCTGCCTTTATCGTTGAACTCAAAAATTTCAACGGCATAAAAACCTCAGGTATAGAAAAGATGGGGTCATTTTCCTCACCCACCGGTGAAATTTATCTGGAAAATACAAAAGTCCCCACGAAAAACATTATCGGAAATCCTGGTGATGGCACCAAAATTCTATTCGGGTCCCTGAACCAGACCCGTCTTTCAGCTGCGGCGGGGGCTGTAGGAGTGGCCCAGGCCTGTCTGCAGGAAGCAATTAGATACTGCAACGAAAGGAAGCAGTTTGGAAATCCGATCGGTCAGTTCCAAATGAACCAAGATATGATCGCACAAATGTCTTCAGAAATTGAAGCGGCGCGGTTGCTGGTTTACAAAGCGGCTTGGGCAAAAGATCGGGGAAGACTGAATAACGGTCTCGATGTTGCCCAGGCAAAATATTTCGCTGGAGAAGTAGTGACAAAGTGTGCCAATTATGCCATGAGAATTCTCGGTGCATATGGTTACTCTACAGAGTATCCTGTTGCACGATTCTATCGCGATACACCGACGTACACAATGGTTGAGGGATCGGCCAATATTTGCAAATGGATCATCGCTTTGGATCAGCTCGGAATTAAAAAAGCAAATCGCTGAGAATGGAGGTAGAACAAAGCGTATTCTGCGTGCATTTATTGCCGGCGTGTTTGGCAATGGGTCCAATGCCGTGACGAAAATATGAAAGGAGTTTAAGAATGGATGTTGTTGTTCTAGTTAAACAGGTACCAGACACCGAATCTCTAATACAGATCGCGGAAGATAGTGTGAGCATAAAAACCGGCGATTTAAAATGGATCATCAACCCGTACGACGAATTTGCAGTCGAAGAAGCATTGCAGATCAGGGAAACCCAAGGTGGAACGGTGACCATACTTTCCATGGGACCGGAAAAAGCCACCGAGGCAATACGAACTGCCCTCGCCATGGGTGCGGATAGTGGTGTTCTTATCAACGACCCCATGACCGCCGGCGGGGATGCACTGACAACCGCCAAAGTGCTTGCAGCCGCCCTAAAAGAGATTCCATATGATCTTATTATTGCCGGTCAGCGAGCCGTTGATGGGGATAATTATCAGGTGGGGTCTGCTGTTGCCGAATATTTGGGTATTCCTCAAATCTCTTTGGTAATCAAAGAGGAAATTTTCAACGGAAAGATCAGGTGTCACCGCGTATTTGAAGGGGGAACTGTGGTTGTAGAAACTCCATTTCCAGCTTTGTTCACCACCCAGCGCGGATTAAATGAACCGAGATATGCATCGCTACCCGGAATCATGAAAGCTAAAAAGAAACCGCTGGATATCAAAACGCTGGCCGACATCGGTATTGATCCCGCAATTGTCGGAAAAGCCGGAAGCAAAACAAAAATTAAAACGCTGAATTTTCCGTCTGAAAGACAGGCGGTGAGAATGATTGATGGTGAATCCGGAGCAGAAAAGGCGGCAAATTTGGTAAAAATATTGCATGGGGAAATCAAGGCCATTTAAACAGGGCTATGATTGATTAACCAAAAAACAATGGCCACACCCTACAGTTTCTGGCCTGATATGAAGGAGATAAAGATGGCACAAGGTGTTTTTGTCGTTACAGAACAAAGAGATGGCACTTTTCGTAAAATTTCATACGAAGCAGTCAGCGAGGGAAGGCGTCTTGCCGATCTATTAAACACAAATTTGACGGCAGCGATTTTGGGGGCGGATATTGCAACAATGAGCGGGGAAATCAAAAAATACGGCGCAGAAAAAATATTGGTCGCCGATGATTCAGGGCTCTCGGAATATACCACCGATGCCTATACCAATGTCCTGACAGATTTGATAGAGGAACAGGATCCGGAATTGATAATTATTGGGGCCTCTACCCAGGGCAAAGATCTGTCGGCCCGTCTCGCTGCGAGATTGGACGCTGGTTTGGTAATGGACTGCGTCGCCATTAAACAAACCGACGGTGGATTGGTCTTTACCCGTCCGATGTTTGGCGGGAAAGTTCTGGCCGATGTCGAAATCGCCGGGACACCTCAAATTGTCGCCATACGACCGAATGTAATGTCTATCGTAGAAACACCCAAAAGCGCAACGGTCGACAGACCATCCGTAAAAGTTGGAGAAGTTAAGACATCGGTTTTCGAAAAAAAAATCGAAACAGGTGATAAGATCGAATTAACCGAAGCGGATATTATTGTGTCCGGAGGGCGGGGTACGGGCGGTGATTTTTCTGTCATTGAAGATCTGTCGGCCCTGCTGGGTGCTGCCGTTGGCTCATCACGATCGGCTGTTGATGAAGGTTGGCGCCCCCATAGCGATCAGGTCGGCCAGACCGGAAAGGTGGTTTCGCCAAATTTATACATTGCCTGTGGCATTTCCGGGGCCATTCAGCATTTGGCGGGTATGTCCACATCCAAATGCATTGTGGCGATAAACAAAGATCCTGAAGCTCCCATTTTTTCAAAAGCCGACTTCGGAGTGACGGGGGATCTTTTTGAACTGATTCCGGAAATTATAAAAGCAATTAAAAACATGACATAATACAATAAGACCAAAAACCCTCCCAGATTCAGACGACCACACAAAAGCCCTCTGCCTCTTGCTGCCGGGAATGCACCCACGGTCAATAAATAGAGAGGGAGTTCAATAAAAAAGTTCGGGATGATATAAATGGATCAGACGAGAGAACAATTGCCGTTTGATATTCTTTTCGTAGGTGCTGGGCCTGCAAATCTGGCGAGTGCAATTCATTTGATGGAGTTAGCCCGAGAAAAGAAAATGAAAATTGAAGTGGGCATGATTGAGAAAGGGAATACCATTGGATCCCACGCTATCAGCGGTGCCATTCTAGATCCCATCGCACTAAAAGAGCTCATCCCCGATTATCTGGAAAGGGGATGCCCCATAGAACAAACCGAGTGCCGTGATAACCTCTATTTCCTCACCCGTAAAGGCGGTTTTTCGATCCCCTTTACTCCAAAATACCTACATAATGAAGCATGCCTCGTTATCAGCCTTTCTAAGTTTACAAGATGGTTGGGAGGTTTGGCCGAAGAAATGGGGGTAAACATCTTCCCCGGGTTTGCCGGAACCGAAGTGCTCTATAATGCTGATGCCAGCTGTGTAATCGGTGTAAGAACTGGTGACAAAGGCATTGATAAGCATGGTAAAAAAAAGTCCAACTACGAACCTGGAATCGATTTAATTGCCAAGGTATCTGTTTTTGGCGAGGGTTCCAAGGGGAGTCTTATACGAGACCTGGGCAAGAAAATGGATATTTTTTCCAACAAAATGCCCCAGGTGTTTGAAACAGCAATCAAAGAAGTAATTGAAATACCCGAATCGAGCCCTTTCCTGTCAGCAGAAACCACCGTGCTCCACACCTTTGGCTATCCTTTGAGGCTGAATAAAAAAGGTGGAGGATTTCTCTACAGGTTGAAAGACAACCGGGTCTGCTGTGGCTTGGTGGTCGCGCTTGACTATCAAGACCCGTTTTTAGAGCCTTATGAAGCCTTTTTACGGTTCAAAAGACATCCCCTTATTGCTGAAATTATCCAAGGTGGAAAGGTGCTGCAGCAGGGAGCAAAGACCCTTTCTGCCGGTGGATATTACACCATGCCCGCGCTTGTTGCCAATGGGACGGTGTTTGTCGGCGACAGCGCCTCAATGCTGAACACACAGCGATTGAAAGGTATACACACCGCCATGAAATCGGGTATGATAGCGGCGGAAGCAATTATTTTTGCACTGGAAAAAAACGATTTTTCGACAAAAACACTGAAAAAATATGAATTGGGGGTGGAGAAGAGCTGGATAAAGGACGAACGGTATAAGGCGCGCAATTTTACCCAAGCCCTTTCCCAAAAAGGATTCCTTAAGTTCATGCACATCGGTGCCCAGTATTTTACCGGCGGTAGAGGGTTAAAAGATCCGCTCACCATAAGAAAAGACAATTCCACATTGAAAACACTGACGCCAAAAAAGGCAAATAAGACCAAAACAGCGGTCCCTCAACATTTTGATGGTACTCTTTACGTTGACAAGTTAACCGGTGTTTATCTCTCCGGAACCAAGCACGAAGAGGACCAGCCCTGCCATCTCATTGTTCATGACACACGTATTTGTGAAACCAAATGCTTTGAGAGTTATCGCAACCCTTGCGCCTTGTTCTGCCCTGGAAAAGTTTACGAGATAAAAGAAGGGCCACAGGGGAAAAGGCAACTAGTAATCAATCCGGCCAATTGCCTTCATTGCAAGACATGCGAAGTCAAGGATCCGTTTGAAAATATTACCTGGACATGTCCTGAAGGAGGGGGAGGCCCAAACTATTCGATGGTATGATATTTGCCATCATGAGCTAATTTTGCTCTGTTGCCATTTTCCTTTAAGAACAACGTGCGCATGATTTCATAAAAGCCTATTTCTTTTTAAGACATCATAAAAATAAGTTAAGGAGGAACAAATGAAAGAAGTCGTCATACTAAGCGCCGCCCGATCGGCGGGCGGCAAATTTGGTGGTTCCCTGGCCTCCATGACCGCCCCGGATTTCGGTGCGGTGGTGGTTCGGGAAACAATAAAACGTGCGGGTATTTCACCGGATGTCATCGATCAATCGATAATCGGCAATGCCTGGCAAGCAGGGGTAGGACCAAATCCAGCTCGCATCACCGCTGTCCGGGCTGGTGTACCGACCTATGCGCCTGCTGTTTCCATTAATGTCCGTTGTGGGTCCGGCATACAGGCCATGATTTTCGGAGCCCAAGCGATTAAGACGGGCGATATGGACACTGTCCTGGTGGGAGGGACCGAAAGCGCCAGCCAAATTCCCTATGCATTGTCAAAGGCCCGTTGGGGATATCGTATGGGGAAGGGAGAACTGCTGGATTTAATGCATAAAGACGGTTTTTTTTGTCCATTGGGCGGTGGCTTGATGGGTGAATTGACCGATGCACTTGCCCAGGAACTCGATATCGGACGGGGAGACCAGGATAAATTTGCAGCCGAATGCCACAACAAGGCTGAAGTCGCAGTCAAATCCGGAAAGTTTGCGGATGAAATCGTTCCGATTGAAGTGCCGGCTCGTAAAGGTAAGGCCACTGTTTTTAAAGATGAAGAAATTTTTCGTGAAGGCATCACAGCTGAATCCCTGGCCAAACTAAAGCCGGTATTCAACAAAAATGGTACCATCACTGCGGGGAATGCCTGTGCTCTATGCGATGCCGCGGCCGCACAGGTGATTATGGAACGTGAAAAAGCCAAAGCAATGGGACTTGAACCAATGGCACGTATTCGCGGGTATGCATTTATCGGCTATGAACCCAAACGGTTCGGCCTGGCGCCGGTTAAGGCAATTCCATTCGCTCTTAAACAGGCTGGATTGGAACTTTCTGATATTGATCTAATTGAACTCAATGAAGCCTTTGCCGCACAATATATCGCCTGCGAACGTGCGCTGAATATCGACCGAAACAAGGTCAATGTAAATGGAGGTGCAATCGCATTAGGCCATCCGGTGGCCGCCACCGGCGCAAAGCTTATGAGTACACTGCTATATGCAATGAAAGACCGTGATGTGCAGTTCGGTTTGGTCAGCCTGTGTATTGGCGGTGGCAATGGCGTAGCAGTCGTGGTCGAAAGACTTTAATAAGGAGATGATTTCATGACAATAAAAAAAGTGCTCGTGGTCGGTTCAGGTGTCATGGGGGCCGGCATTGGGCAGCTTTGCGCCCAGCAAGGTTTCGATGCTGTAATTTCAGATATAAATCAGGAGTTAGCAAATAAGGCAAAATCCAACATTGAAAAAGGGCTTTCCCGCAGGGTCGCAAAAGGAAGGATCGCAGAAGAAGACAAAAACGCAATTCTTTTCCGAATTTCCACAGCAGGGGATCTATCACCTGCTAGCAAGGCCGACTTTGTAATCGAAAGTGCGTCTGAAAATTTAGAAATCAAAAAAAATATTTTCAAAGAGCTCGATACCCGGGTTCAGCCAGAGGTTGTTCTGGCTACAAACACGACCTCACTTTCCATTTCAGCAATGGCAGAAGCGACCACCCGTCCGGAAAAAGTGGTACAAATGCATTTTTTCAATCCACCAACGATTATGAAATTGGTGGAGATTATGCCTGGCCGGAAAACCGCTGCAGAAACTTTAGAAGCGGCGGAAGCTTTTGCCAAACAGTTGGGAAAAGATCCGGTGGTTTGTAAAAACGAAGCACCGGCCGGCATTGTCAGCCGCATTTTAGGCCAAATGCTCAACGAAGCCACCTGGCTGGTAGCTTCCAATGTGGCTGAACCGGCTAATGTGGACAAGGCCATGAAACTCGGTGCCAACCATCCGATGGGGCCACTGGAGCTGATCGATCTCATCGGACTGGACGTTCATCGGACAAAAATGGAAACGCTTTTTAAGGAGCTTGGGGATTTTCGGTACAAACATCCGGAACTTTTAAATAAAATGATCGAAGAGGGCAAGCTAGGCAAAAAAACCGGCAGGGGTTTTTATAATTATGGAGACAAGTGATGTTTGAGAATATTTTGTTTGAAACTGATGGTCCGATCGCAACTCTGACGGTCAACCGTCCCGAAAAACTCAATGCAATTAATAATGCCACGGTCGAGGAAATCGATCAATTATTGGACCAAATAGAGAAGGCATTCGATCTCCGGGTCCTTATTTTAGCCGGCGCAGGAGAAAAAGCGTTTGTTGCCGGTGCTGATATTCATGAACTCGACCGCCGGGACAGACTGAACGGGCGTCTCGAAACACGGCGTCGACAAGAGGTCTATACCCGAATCGAAGAGCTGGGGATTCCATCGATTGCCGCTATTAACGGTTGGGCACTGGGGTCTGGTCTGGAACTAGCCATGGCCTGCACTTTACGAATTTCGTCCTCAAAGGCACGTTTGGGTCAGCCCGAGGTGAAGTTAGGCATTATCCCAGGGGCCGGCGGTACACAACGATTACCGAAACTTATCGGAATGGGCCGTGCCATGGAGTTGATTCTTACCGGCGAACCTGTGAATGCCGACCAGGCACTCGCGATCGGCCTGGTGAATCGTGTGGTGGAACCTGATCAACTGATGATAGAAGTTAGAAGTCTTGCCACGATGCTGGCATCCCGTCCCAAGCTCGCCCTCCAATACGCAAAGGAAGCCATACTCCGTTTTGCAGAAGGGTCACTATCCCAAGGGCTGGCGCATGAATCATATCTGCATACCCTGTCCTGTGGAACCGAGGACAAAAAGGAAGGCGTGAAATCCTTTATGGAAAAGCGCGATCCCCATTTTCAAGGACGATAACTCGAAAACCCTCTTCGTGATCCTCAGAAACCGAATCGAAATCTGGTGTCCGGCGGCCAGGTAGATACGGCCGGGCACCAACACCTTAATCATAAAAGCAAGGGTGGGAGTGATCACATGAAACCCTATTTCAAAGAAATGACGGCATTCGGCAGTGAACTGAGCAAAGGGCAGATTACCAGTACCGAAGAAAATCTGAAAAAAATAAAAGAAGTCGAAAATGAAGTAAAAAAGGAAGTGGATCGGGTTAAAAATGCCGGGTTCTCCGAAGAAACAATTAATGTCCGGGGACAATTGACGGTCTGGCAACGACTACAATACCTGGTTGATCCTGGAACATGGTGCCCGATGCACACCCTGTACGATCCAGCTGAAAATGATGAAGGAACGACCAATGTTATAGACGGGCTTGGAAAAATTTCAGATAGATGGGCAGTGATTATCGGATTTGATAATAAGGTATTTGCTGGTGCTTGGCTTCCGGGACAGAGTGATAACATATTACGGGCGACCCATCTTTCAAAAAGATTGAACATCCCGCTGGTCTGGCTGGTCAACTGCAGCGGTGTAAAACTGACTGAACAGGAAAAGTTCTATGCCGATCGCAGAGGGGGCGGTGCCGCTTTCTTCAGGCATGCTGAGCTTGAACAACTGGGTATACCGGTTCTTACAGGCATTTACGGTACCAACCCTGCAGGTGGAGGATACCATGCGATCAGTCCTACCATCCTTTTTGCTCACAAAAACTGTAATGTTGCCGTTGGGGGCGGTGGCATATTGAGCGGCATGACACCCAAAGGCTACTTTGATCAAGAGGGTGCGGAAGCGCTGATCAAGTCGGCTAAACAGTACAAGGATGAGCCACCGGGCTCTGCAAAGATCCATTTCGATGAAACCGGCTTTTTCAGATATGTTTATGAGGAAGAAACTGGGGTGCTCGATGGTCTGAAAGATTACATGCAGGATATGCCCGCCTATAATCCCAAATTTTATCGAGTGGCTGAACCTGCACCACCGAGGTTTCCTTCCGAAGACTTATACCGTCTGATTCCATTTAATCAGAAACAGATGTACGCATTTGAAGAGGTTTTGGCACGCCTCGCCGATGGAAGTGAACATATGGAGTTTAGACCGGATTATGGACCTGAGGTCTATACAGGTTTGTGTAAAATGGATGGATTTCTGGTGGCCTGCATAGGTAACCGCCAGGGGTATTTGGGAGAAGAATATCCTGAGTATGCCCCCTATGCCGGTATTGGTGGAAAACTGTACCGCCAGGGGCTAATAAAAATGAACGAATTTGTAACATTATGTGGCAGAGATCGCATACCGATCATCTGGTTCCAGGATACGACAGGGATTGATGTGGGGGATCCGGCTGAAAAAGCAGAACTGCTCGGGCTCGGCCAGGCGTTGATCTATTCGATTCAGCAGACCGAGATCCCGATGATGCTTGTACTGCTAAGAAAAGGGACGGCTGCGGCCCATTATATCATGGGAGGGCCGACGGCCAACCGGCATAACGCCTTCACCCTCGGCATACCGACCACTGAAATATATGTAATGCATGGCGAAACAGCCGCTGCGGCCAGCTTTTCCCGCAGGCTGGTTAAAGAAAAAGACGCCGGGAGGCCACTGGGGCCGGTAATCGAAAAGATGAACAAAATAGCCCGGGAATATCACGATAACTCCAGGCCGATTTACTGCGCTAAAAATGGGTTTGTGGATGAAATCTCAACCATGAATGATATCAGAAAATATCTGATGGCCTTTGCCGGTGCTGTTTACCAGAATCCAAAATCAATCTGTCCCCAGCACCAGATGCTTCTGCCCCGGAGCATAAAGGGGTAATATCATAGAAGTAAAAAAAGACGTCTCTATATAAGGTGCCCTTTTGTTTTTGGTTCATTTCGATGAAAACAGTTTTTTAATCGCCCCCAGACCCAACCGATGTGGCTTTTTAGCATACAGAGAGATATCAACTGCTTTGATAGAGCTGATAGACCACGCCCTTTCCCTCATAGCCGAAATATGCCCTGATTGTTTTTATCCCACGTCCCTGATATCCGGCAAAGGAACCGATGATTTGCTCGAACTAAAACAAAGGATTGCAGCGCTCATTCGTGGAAAGCTTATCTTTCGAGCGCATGTAGAGCTGGTCGCACCGAACAGTTTGCCAAAGTTTGAATACAAAGCAAAGCTGGTGAGAGAGCTTGACAAAAAAAAGGCGAATAATAAATTAGGGATAACAGGGAGTTTCCAAGGAGATCATTAAATGAAAAAATCAAAGAATACCATCGTATTTCAATCCGTCTGTCAGGAGTGTTACATGGGAGATGGGGTTCTGGTCTATGTTAAAAACGGCAAAGTCATCAAGATAAAAGGTGATCCCGCTTCACCGGTCACCGAGGGTGACAATCTATGTTCCAAGTGCCGCAACGTGATAAACGGAACCCTGTATAACCCTGACCGACTCAAATATCCGTTAAAAAGGCGCGGTAAAAAAGGAGAAGATAAATGGGAACGCATCTCCTGGGATCAGGCCATTGATGAGATCACGGATCAAATCATCAGGATTCATGAACAACAGGGCCCGCTCGCATTTGCGGCCTCAGTCGATGGGTGGCATTATACCCTATGCTGCTTGCTGATGAGGGCCCTTGGCAGTCCGAATCTGCTCAAAAGCATGCAACACTGTGAAGGGCCCAGCCGGGTCATGGATTTGGCTGTTATCGGAGACATCTGTACCCAATTCGGGCATGGTCCCGATACAAAAGACAGCAAATGCGTTGTGATTTGGGGACAAAATCCGCCCGAGACTCACCTGCCGCAATGGCGCTGGATTCAGGAGGCCAGGAAAAACGGCGCCATACTGATCACGATAGATCCGCGCAACATTTCAGTTGCGAAGCAAGCCGATGTCTGGCTCCAGGTCAGACCGGGTGCAGACGGTGCCCTGGCATTGGGTATGATAAAAGTTATGATCGAAGAAGATCTCTATGATAAAGACTTTGTTAATCATTGGTGTCACGGACTTGAAGAACTCAAAGCGCATGTAAAAAACGATTCGCTCGAAACAATTGAAGCGATTACCTGGGTGCCTAAAAAAGACATTATAAAGGTTGCCCGCCTGTATGCCGGCATTAAACCGGCATCCCTGGTCAGTGGCATCGGCGTGATGCAGGGATACGGTTCTACGGCAACCGGACATGCCCATTCTATTTTAGTGGCAATCACCGGGAATCTCGATGTGCAGGGGGGCAATCTTTTATCCGGTGAACGCAAGCCTCCAGGTTTTTATTCGGCCTATGAATTTCTGAAACCGAGCTACCCGAAGCATCTGTTGCCTATTGAAATCGAGGAAAAAAGAATCGGTTACAATGAATTTCCGCTGTGGTCAGGGGTAAAAGCGCCGATCAGCGCCTGTCATAACGAGCTGGCAATCAAGGCCATGCATACAGGCAAGCCCTACCCCATTAAGGCCTTAATCAACCATGGAACCAATCTTTTAACCCAGTTTCCCGAACCCAGAACAGTTTACAAAGCTTTAAAACAGCTCGATTTAAGCATTCATTTTAATTATATGATGACGCCGACTGCGGCACTTGCAGATTATGTGTTGCCTGCCGCTCATTGGCTGGAACGGGACGAAATACCGTTGATTGCCGGGCTATGGCAGCCGGCCATAGAAGCACGTGTTCAGACGGTAGCGCCTTATGGCGAGTCCAGAAATGAACAACAGGTTATACTGGATATTTATTGGCAGTTAATCGAAAAAGGGTTCAAACCCCAAAAGAGCCGCACTGATGTGGATTTCATCCAATGGCGGATAATCCCCGAATTTCTCGATTATTGCCTGAAAGGATTTGGTGCGACGTGGGAGGGATTAAAAGAACATCATGTATTGCCATTTCCTGCCAAGCCGTACCGGTTATATGATCAAGACAGTTTTAAATTTAAGACCCCTACGGGAAAGGTGGAGTTATTTTCAACCACCATGGAACAATTGGGTCTCGATCCACTGCCGAATCACCGTGAACCCCCCGAGTCTCCGATTTCAACCTCTGAGCTTGCCGAGGAATATCCCCTTATTCTTATGGAGGCCAGAGTGAAAGGCGGGGCTTTTATGCATTCAAGCAATCGCTGGGCCTCGTGGGCAAGAAAATCCCATCCTTATCCTCAGATGGACATACACCCGGATACAGCAGAACCATTAGGAATCAAAAGCGACGATTGGGTCTGGATTGAAAATCCACGAGGTAAAATAATGCACAAAGCGAGGATCACGAAAGATATCGATAAACGTGTGGTGAGCTGTGAGCCAGGATGGTGGTATCCGGAAAAAGGTGGGCCTTTTTATGGGGTCTGGGAATCCAATATTAATCTCCTCAATTCTTTGGATGGGCCTTATGACCCTGCGCAAGGCACAACCAATCTGAGAACGATGCTCTGCAAAGTCTCAAAAGTAAAAAAAGAACCGGATTTTAATAAAAAGCAATTTTGGTTATCTACATAGCAGAGATAGATAAGCATCATTTCCGAGCGGGTAAAGGACGGCTTGAGAAATGCGCGGCGTAAATATAAACGTCTGGGGAGACCTTCAATATCGTCGACTGTAGAGGAATTCATCCGAATCCTTTTAACAAAAAATGATCCAAGAAAAAAATTACCAGTGATTGGGTCTTTGAACAATTAGAGCCCTGCAAAACCTTTTTGCTTGAAACAATAATTAGGCGAAACGAGGCTCTAAATCAGGCCATATGGCTACGGAGTCGATCTTTAACTCTGCTGTTCTGATCTCAATTTCAACTGTTTTTTCTACCGGCAATGGTTACCCACCCTTCCTTTATCCGTGTTTCAAGGATTTCCAACCCGACATCGTCCATCTTTTCCATTACCCGATGGTGGTTTTCTTCGATCATCCCGGAGCAGATAAATGTGCCGCTGCCCGCCAATACCTTCCGTACGCCTTCAAGAAGAATAACAACAATATCTGTTGATATGTTGGCAACAACAAGATCAAACTTTTCTTCCACCCCATCGAATAATTTGCCGGTCTTCACCCTGAAATGACCGGTTTGAATATTGTTGAGCAACAAATTTTCCCGCGCCACGTTCGTGGCATCTTCATCTTTATCGATGCCCAGGCCGTTTCGAGCCCCCAGTTTGGCTGCCGCTACCATCAGAATACCGGACCCGGTTCCCATATCCAGAAAAGAAGCCCCCTCTTTCAGGTAATTTTCGATCATGGTGATGCACATGGCAGTTGTTGGATGTGTGCCTGTACCAAAGGCCATTCCAGGATCGATTTCGATAATAATATCCCCTGGATCGGCAATATATTTTCTCCATGTCGGCTTTATCACCACTCTATGGCTGATCTTCTGTGGCCAGAAATAGGTTTTCCAGGATTCAGCCCAGTCCTCCTCATCAATTTCCCGATAGACAATCTTGGATTGAATCCGATTTATTTTTTCCAACCGTATCAATTTTTCTTCCAGAATCCATAGCTTTTTTTCTGCTTTCCTGTTTTTAGGGAAATAACCGATTACTGCATAATGATCGGGGCCGTTGTCGGTTTCACCGGTCTCTTTGTTCATCAATGCAAGTGTCGGATCTTCGAGAACGACACCCGATAGTTCCAAGTCATAAAATATATTGGCAATCAGGTCCGTGGCTAACTGATGGTTGTGAACGTCAAATATCACTTTTGCCTCAATCCATTTCATCCTTTTTTTCCGTTGAATATTGACAGGCTCGTAAAAGTCATTTGTGAACGACTTTGAGCATTTTGGGATAAAGCGTTTTGATTGATGGTACGTTAAGAATTTCAAGCTGTTTGATCCGCCTTGGCGGAGAGTTCTTGAAATTTAGTATCACCTATCTAAATGCCCCAAAATGGTCATTCAGAGAGCAATATGGTCTTTTTGTGAGTCCGTCGAATTTAAGCATATTATTTTCCCGACCGGATTATCAATCAATTAAAATCATTTTTGTCGACATCTTTGTGGATATAAAGCATGATGACGACACATACGGCTCGAAACAGGATTAAACCCTAATCGAGCGTAAATAAAATGGCAAACGAATATAAAAATCTTTAGAGGTGAAGGGTTGCATCGAACTAAGAATACATTAGCATCTCTTCAATAGAGGAAATATAAAAGAACAGCAAATTTCCATTTTATTTGCCCTTCGGGAAAGCCGATGATACTCCATCTCCGGTGTCATCAGGTTCTTGCGGTAGACGACTACAGCTGCGGCCCTGATGCCTTGGACCCGGGACATCCTCGGCTTTCGCTCAATTAGGATTAAATTAGGTGGGTTCGCGGAGAACCGGATTGGGTTTCCATAAGATATATGATGTGGCGGTGGTCGGTAGTGGACCCGCTGGAGCGATGGCGGCGTTTTGTCTGGCAAAGAAGGGGGTGCGTGTTGCGATTTTAGAAAAATCGACCTTACCCCGGTATAAACCATGTGGCGGTGGAATCGTTCGAAAAGCTATGCAGCTTCTACCGGTTGATGTTGCAGAAATTATTGAACGGGAATGTTATCGGGTTGAATTGAATTATATTCCGCATCATCTTCATTTTTCCGCAAAAAGAAAACGACCGATTGTTTCCATGACCATGCGAGATAAATTTGACTATCGGCTGGTTTTGGCTACCAGGGCAGCGGGTGCGGATATTTTTTCAAAATGCCGGGTTGTGGATGTGGTGAGCAAGGTCGATATGGTTGACCTGATGACCAGTAAAGGGCCATTTCGCGCCAGGTTTGTGGTAGGAGCTGACGGCAGTTTGAGCGCTGTGGCAAAAAAATCAGGGTGGCGGGAAACTCGTAACCTGATTCCCGCGATCGAATCTGAGATGTTAGTTTCTCAAGAGGAAATGGATAGATTCTGTCATTCCGCCAGATTTGATTTTGGTCTATTTTCAGGCGGTTATGGATGGGTTTTTCCAAAAAAAGCCCATCTTTCCGTCGGTGTATTGAGCATGCGGAAAAATACGGTCAGACTCAATGACATGATGGGAAACTATTTGAAAGCTTTAGAAATAGATCCATCAAAAAAATCAAAACGTTACGGATATTTAATCCCCGTAACGCCCAGAAATGATGCATTTATGAAAGGGAGAGTCCTTTTAACAGGAGATGCGGCGGGATTTGCGAATCCCATTACCGGAGAAGGGATCTCTTTTGCACTTTTAAGCGGCCAAACCGCGGCCTATGCTTTGCTTGACGGCGCTTTCCGGAAAAGCGGGGTAAAAAATATATTTGAGTCAGAGATTAAGAAAAAAATATTGCCCGAATTACATTCGGTTCATATCTTTGCAAAATTGGTTTACCGTTATCCGCGATTGTTTCGTCTTCTGTTGCGCTTTCATGGACAAAAGTTTGTTGAAAATGTAACCGATATCGAAATGGGCAAAACGACATATCGTTGTTTGGCGACTGACCCTTTAAATTATCTGCAACTCTTTCGGCTGTGGGATTAAGATAATCAGAGAACGCCGAGCAGGGCAAAAAGGGCCATTTATGGATGGGCACTAACTAGTTGACAAAAATAGAAAGCTATATGTATTTGAATCGACATCCACTATTCATTCGCCTTTTCTGAGAAAAGATGTAATGACGACCAGTTAGAATGAGAGAAAGCCTGAACTGAAAGGGGGCTGCGGCAAAAAATGGATTTTGCACTTACAGAAGAACAACTGATGGTTAAGGATATGGCTCGTCGACTTGCCGAGACAGAGATCAAACCCGTGGCCGCAGAACTCGACGAAAACCATGAGCATCCGGCAGAGATCGTCAAGAAAATGGGTGAACTAAAATTGATGGGCATTGCAGTGCCTGAGGAATATGGTGGAGGGGGTATGGATAACGTCAGTTATGTACTGGCACTTATCGAAATATCCAAGGCCTGTGCCAGTACGGGTGCAATCATGTCTGTGAACAATTCTCTTTATTGTTATCCGGTGATGGCTTATGGAACCCACGAACAGAAGATGAAATACCTTCCCCCTGTTGCCGGTGGTGAAAAAACAGGGTGCTACGCATTGACCGAGGCCGGTGCCGGTTCGGATCCTTCCGGCCTCCTCACCTCCGCCATCCAAGATGGAGATGAATGGATTATCAACGGAGAAAAAAAATTCATCACCAGTGGTAATGTGGCCTCATACGCGGTGGTCGCCGCCTTAACCGAAAAAGGAAAAGGGTACAAAGGGATCAGTTCCTTTGTGATGGATCTGGAAAAAACCCCTGGATTTAAAGTCGGCCGTGTTGAGGAAAAGCTGGGTATTAATGCTTCCGGCACAGCTGAACTGATCTTTGAAAATGCCAGAGTGCCTGTCGATGGTCTGCTCGGTAACAAAAGCGAGGGTTTTAAGCAAATGTTAACAACCCTAGATGGCGGTCGGGTCGGCATTGCTTCTCAGGCAGTGGGTATCGGGCGAGCCGTTCTGGATGAGGCGCTGGAATATGCCAAGGTGCGTGAACAATTCGGGAAACCGATAACATCCTTCCAGGCCATCCAGTGGAAATTGGCTGATATGGCCACTGAACTGGATGCCGCCGAACTGATGACCCTACGGGCTGCCTGGTTGGAGGATAATGGGAAACCCTATGAAAAAGCTGCTGCCATGGCCAAGATGTATGCGTCGGATGTGACCATGCGAGCTGCTGTGGAAGGCGTTCAGATTTTAGGCGGATATGGTTACTGCAAGGAATATCCTATGGAAAGGCACATGCGGGATGCAAAGATATGCCAGATTTATGAAGGGACCAATGAAATCATGCGTCTGGTAATCGCAAATAATCTCATTAAAGGAAAATAAAACCCATAGGCTATTTTTGCCTACCCAATCGATCGGAGCATTAAATCCGACATGGGGCGAATGCTATCTTCAGAAATTCATGCGTGTGAAACTGAAATCTCGGCCCAGTTCCTGAAAAATTTCATAAGGCTGGCAACCAGGACCATTTTTATAAATTTCACCGGGGAACAACGCTGACAGTGGTACACTCTTTTGTAAACCTCGCTCATAAGGAAAGTTTCAAGGATATTTCCCCAAAGGGGATGACTTCTCAGTTTATCCAAGTCAGTTCTTATTTAAAATAGTCTTCTAAATATTCCTGAAAATTGTGTAATATCGTCTCTCTCTTAAACGTCTCCACTTTTGTGATCGCCAGATCGTCAGATTTCATCTCCTGAGTCAAGTTGATACATCCCTTATTTACACTGGGAGCCTTCGAGCTAAAGTTGACATCCTGAATGATATTTTTTGGATCGTTTGGATCTCCCAAGATGACTTTGAAGGAATCAAATCCTCCGCCGGAGAGAAAGTTTTTTAAAATCGTAGCACCAACATTAAAACTTCCATGGGCCGTATGGAGCGTGGCATTTTCCTGTGGTTCCTGTGAATAGTCAGTTTTTATTTCGAGCGTATAGGCCATCGGATAATCAGCAGTAATGAAGTCCAGAGAAGAGCCTGAAATCGACTGAATATTTCCGGTTAATTTAAAGTTTCCATTTTTTGGAACCGCAGAAGATGAACAATTTCCGGAATTGCTCACAAGGGGATATTTTACACTGTTATAATTTACAGTGCCTTTGCCAATCAGATTGTCATCATAAGATTCGACAGTAAAGTCTATCCGTGCGTTACCGTCCATGTTAGCTATACACTGATTCCCCGGACAGGTAGATGCATTATTGATAAAAAACATGTTTTCATGGACTTCCATTGTCCAGCGACATTCTAGATTCATTTTGTCCAGCATATCGTGGAGATTGTCGTGAGAGATATTGTCATTGGCTTCGCCGATGCCTGTATTCATGAGGTCTCCTGCGCCATCAGAATGTTTAAAACCTAAAAGGTGCCCAACTTCATGAGCAACATGTGTTTTGCTCGCAGAGTTGGGGAGGACGCCTCGCTTTCTCTGAATCATTATTCCGTTGTAGTCGACAGTCGTATCCGGAGTGACATGTCCAACACTTATTTCGTCTTTGGTCAGCATTCCCCGATCGAAAAACCACTGTGACGACTCTGCACAACCTACATCGTATTCATTGCGTGGATATTCATTACACCTTTCAGCCATATTTGTGCCATTTTCTTCATCGTAGTATTCCCAATTTCTTTTTTGCCTCTTCCGGTGTTGCCACTGGTCTTCCAATAATACAGCAGCAGGTGTTTCGAAGCGTCCGTTTCCTGAAACCACCCATGAATCACCAGGGTTGATTATTCGTTGCACACGATTTCAATTCGGCTTTGTTTTCGATAAACTTGCCTTGCTTATGCTTTCTTTTAGAGTACTTTTTTATGCTAAATTGAATTTTTCTTTGGGCGGGTTGAAGTATCCGTTTTTCAGCTTGGGAAAAGAATTTTTCACCACCGCCAACAGCTTCTTCATGCCGATCGGCTTCCCTTGTTTCGAAACACCATCCATAATTTTCAAGTACCTAACAGGATCAAAATTCAAATTTCGCCATTGAATCATGTCAATCTCTTGACTTTTTATAAAAGTCAGAAGTGCCTCAATCTCCTCAGGGGTATCCGTAAACCCTGGGATATTGAGATAATTTAGGGATATAAATTTTTTTTCACGGCCTGCCACCGCTATGCTCTTTGTAACATCTGAAAACGTGTAACCGGTTGGCCTAAAATAGGCATGATAACATTTTTTTCTTACGCTATTCATGCTGATGCGGACACTGTCAAGGCCTGCTGTGAACAGTTTTTTCAAAATATCGGGTTTACTACCGTTTGTATTGATGTTGATGGTCCCTTTTTTGGTTTTTGAACGAATGATACGGATAGCCGGTTCTATGACCTCGGCCGATAAAAGGGGGTCGCCTTCACATCCCTGTCCAAAACTGACGATACTTTTATCTACTTTTTGAATATGCTCCAATGCGATCTCTGATATTTCTTCAGGTGATGGCCTAAATGAGATTCTTTTTTGACTGATCGGAATATCGTCTGTTTTTTGCAAAGAAATACACCCCAGACACCTGGCATTGCAGCCTTTGGAGGTCGGTAGGGGTGCTTCATACCTTTCTAAAAAAAAATTTTTTCCGGCTGGACAGCCAAAAGTCAGGGCACATGTTTCCAATTGTATTCTCAGCCGGTTTTTGGGCATTTTTTTTCTCATCTTCTTTATGCCGGCAATGACTTTCTGCTTATTCATCAATCTGAGATCCTGCCGCCTCTCCCGGTCAACACGAATGGCTGCGCTTCTGAATCGACCTTTATGCCATCCAACCGCACCGTAAGAAAAAAGGGGCAGATATCCAGCATTTTTCTTTTCTTTATAGGCACTCACACAAGAAATTACGTAACCGGGTGAATTAAAGATCGCGACCGGAAAGATTTCCTCACCTGGCATATGAGGGTTTTCGATCAGAATTTCGAAACTGCCGGTACGGATATTGTAGAGCATCGGTTTTCGGTCCGGTAGAAACATCAGCTCGCTTCCAAACGGCATATAAATGGTTTCATTCAATTGCAGGGGCGCTATGGATGGCCCTTCCATCCCAACGGCAGCATATCCTTCCAGCTCAAAAATTTTTCCCTCCCTATTTGAAACAACAGCATCGATCATCCGGGTTTTCTTTTCGGCTGCTTTTTCCATGGTTCTATACAGGATTTTAAGTTGGAAGGTTGCGGATGACCATGAGTCGTATCTCGGTCATATCCTCCATTGCATAGCGGATGCCTTCACGCCCCAAACCGCTCTCCTTTACCCCTCCATATGGCATTTGGTCTGCCCGCCAGGATGGAACGTCACCGATGACGACCCCACCCACCTCCAATGTGTTCCAGGCATGGTGCGCCCTATGAATATCCCGGGTGAAAACTCCGGTCTGCAGGCCAAAAATACTGTCGTTCACTTGTTTTAATGCTTCATCAAAATCTTTGAATGAAGAGATAACCACAACGGGTCCAAAGGCCTCCTTTGCACAAATCATTTCATTTTTAGGTACATTTTCAAGGACAGTCGGCTCCAGCATCGCACCTTCCCGTTTTCCGCCACAAATGAGTTTGGCGCCATGATTTAGAGCGCTATTAATCCAAGATTCCAGGCGCAGCGCTTCTTTTTCAGAGATCATCGGTCCGATAAACGTCTCTTCATCCATCGGATTTCCCATCTTTAAGGAGCGCGCGGAAGCAACAAACTTTTCTTTAAATATCCCATAGGCTTCCTTGTGAATCATAATCCGTTGAACGCCGATGCAGCTTTGACCCGATTGATAAAAGGCGCCGAAAATAATCCGGGAGACCGCATCATCCAAGTCAGTATTCTCGTCAACAATGCAGGCGGCATTGCCGCCGAGTTCGAGCACAACCTTCTTCTTTCCGGCCCTGGATTTGAGGTCCCATCCCACCATAGGCGATCCGGTAAAGCTTAACAGCTTGAAGCGATCATCTTCAGAAAACATCCGGGCGCCATCTCTTTTGCAGGGAAGAATCGAAAAGGCGCCCTCGGGAAGATCAGTTTCCGCGAGGGTCTCTCCGATGATCAGGGCACCGATAGGCGTCAAACTGGCGGGTTTGAGCACAAACGGGCAACCGACCGCCAGAGCAGGGGCAACCTTGTGAGCAGCAAGGTTCAATGGAAAGTTAAATGGCGATATAAAAGAGCACGAACCAATCGGCACCCGTTTCCACACCGAGACGTATCCGCCAGTCCGGGGGGTTCGATCAAGCGGCATGTATTCCCCTGTTATCCGTACGGATTCTTCAGCAGCAATCTTAAATGTATCGATCAACCGGGTCACTTCGCCACGGCTGTCTTTGATCGGCTTCCCAGCCTCAATGCAAAGGGCCTGCGCAAGTTCTTCCGCTCTTTCCCTAAATCGAGTCACGCAATGCTCTATAGCTGCCTGTCGCTTGTAAGCCGGCATCTCTCGCATCGGCCCAGTTGCCTTCACCGACATACGAATCGCCTCGGCAATGGCATCCTCATTTGCCATGGCCACACGGGTTGCAACATTACCTGAAAATTTATCTGTTACCTCAAGATCAGTATTCGGCATAAGCGGTTGATTGGCCAGATAAAACGGATAATTTTCTTTTAACATTGTTTTTCCCCTAAATTGGACATTGGATATCGCCCAGGCGATCTGTTAGTTTTGTATTTTCACGATAATCGATCGGGACAGACAGAATAACAGGGACCTTATATGTAAACGCCTTTTTAAGGGCTGGAACCAAATCTCTGGCGTTTTCCACACGCATACCCGCGCATCCAAAAGATTCTGCCAGTTTTATAAACTCGGGATTATTGAAACGTAAGTCTGTGGATTTACCGAATTGACTCTCCTGTTTCCATTTAATCAAACCGTATTCATTGTCCTCCCAGATCATTATCACGATGTTGGTGCCAATTCGCCGCGCGGTTTCCAATTCCTGTACATTCATCAAAAAAGCGCCATCACCACAGATGGCAAGTATTTTTCGTTCCGGATAGACCAATTTTGCGGCAACCGCTCCCGGGAGGGCAAATCCCATGGAACAAAATCCGTTTGGAATAAGGCAGGTGTTTGGTTCATCACAATGATAGTATCGCCCAACCCACATTTTGTGCGCACCGACATCACTCAGCAGAATATCACCGGATCCCATGATTTCCCGGACATCACATATTACCTTTTGAGGGCGGATAAACCCCTTGGTATCGTCTTTGCTGTGTTTTGCAAAATCTTTTAACATTTCTTTCCGCAATTCAGCCTGGTGGCATAGATCGTATGACAATGCACCTTCTTTGAGGCGACTGTTCAGCATCCATAGCGTATGTGCCAAATCTCCTGTAATTTCAACATCCACCTGATAATGGTCATCGGTCTCAGCAGGCAGAAAATCGATATGAATTATTTTCCGATTCTTGTCGTAACAATGATGCTTATTCCAAAATCGCGGAAGATACTCTACAATATCGTATCCGAGAGTAATAACCAGATCCGCCCTATCCAGCGCTATCCATGCATAATCTTTGGACTGAAGGCCAATTGTAAACAAACAATACGGCGCGTGGCGCGAAACAGAACCTTTTCCCATAAAAGTGCTGATGACACCGATTCCGGTCCTTTCTGAAAAAATCCGAAGCTGGTTTGATGCCCGTTTTCGAATGGCACCGTTTCCTGCCAGAATAATCGGCCGTTTCGCTTTTGAAATGAGATCGATAGCCTGGTCCACGACTTTGTCATCCGGAACAGGACGCCGGGGATGGTGAACCGGTAACGGTACATGATCGACCTCATAGGCTGCAATATCATCGGCCAGTTCAATATGACAGGCGCCCGGTTTCTCCATTGTCGCCAGCTTAAATGCCTTACGGACGACCTCCGGGACATTCATAGAGTGCAAAATTGGTTGAGCCCATTTTGTGATCGGGCGGAACATCCCGACTATATCCATATGCTGATGGCTTTCTTTGTGTTGACGCCGGCTGTCCGCCTGGCCGGTAATGGCAACCACCGGTGATCGATCCATATTGGCATCGGCAACGCCGGTTACCAAATTGGTTGCACCTGGCCCCAACGTTCCCATGCAAACCCCCGCTCTGCCTGTTAACCGTCCATAAACATCCGCCATAAAAGCCGCTCCCTGTTCGTGACGACACAGAATGAATTTGATCGAAGACGCTTCAAGAGCCATCATAAAATGTGCATTTTCCTCTCCGGGAACACCAAATATATATTCAACACCCTCGTTTTCCAAACATTTTACAAAAAGTTGTGCAGCGTTCATATGTCAATCCTTCGAGATGAAAAGTTTTCAGGTCGGTATTACATCTGTGACTTTAAAGAATCATGAACAGTATTTGCCAATTGTAAATAAAGGTAACATGGGTACCCGAAAAATTCAAGCTGTGTAACTTTTACAAAGTCGCCATATTTTTGAGGGAAAAACGAATGAACGACACTTTCCGGTTGCAAAACTTGCTTGACTGTTTTACCCAACCAACTGATAATAATGGTGTAAGCTTAAACATGGATTCTATAACTTAAATTCCGTTTTTTTAATCTTAACGGAAAGGAAATCAATTTAGATGGCATTTTCAATCGCCCTGGCCGGGAAAGGTGGAACAGGAAAGACCACTCTGGCGGGAATACTGATAAAATATCTTGCTATAAAGGGTAAGACACCTATTTTGGGTGTTGATGCAGATTCCAATGCGAATCTGAATGAAGTTCTGGGCCTTGAAGTTTCAGAAACATTGGGAAATGCCCGCGAAGAGATGAAGAAAGGAAAAGTTCCTCCGGGTATGACAAAGGATGTCTTTATGTCGATGAAACTGGAGCAGGCCGTCATAGAATCAAAGGGGTATGACCTGGTTGCCATGGGACAACCTGAAGGAACGGGTTGCTATTGCGCTGCGAATACACTCCTTTCCGGGTTTCTGGAGCGGCTCACTGATAATTATCCTTATATCGTTATTGACAACGAAGCCGGGATGGAACACATCAGCCGGTTGACCACCAAGAACGTCAATATTCTTTTAATCGTTTCTGATACCTCCAGGCGTGGGGTTCAGGCGGCACTTCGAATTAACGCCCTCTCAAAAGACCTCAACATCGGTGTCAAGGAAAGCTATCTGGTCATCAATCAGATCAAGGCGCCACCATCTGACGCACTTTTGGACATGGTGAAAAAAGACGGCCTGAAACTCGCAGGGACAGTTCCGGAAGATAAGATGATATATGAGTATGATCTCCAAGGAGACCCGACAATCCACCTGCCTGAAAACAGTCAGGCAGTGCGGGCCGCTTTCGAGATTTTTGATCATATTGTCAAATAATCAATATATTGATGATGAAAATATGAAAAAAACAGGGTTTTTATTTGATAAAAGATTTTTGCTGCATAAAACCGGCCCATATCATCCTGAGACACCTGAAAGGCTTGAGGCGATTTATAAGGGTATAGAGGAGGCGGGGCTTCTTCCAAAGCTCACTTTGATCAAGACCAGTCGTGCAGACTTAAAATGGATTGAAACCATCCATGATAAACACTATATAGATCGCTTTAGCGATGCCTGCATCTCCGGTTACGAAACACTCGACCGTTCGGATAACCAGATGTGCGGTGAAACTTATGAGACAGCGCTACTGGCTGTGGGTGGCATTCTGAATACGGCAAATATGGTGATGGAGGGAAAAATCGACAATGCGTTCTGTGCAGTGAGGCCCCCTGGGCATCATGCTGAAAGTGATCGGGCCATGGGTTTTTGTTATTTCAATAATGTGGCAATTGCAGCCAGGTATCTGCAGATTGAATGGGGAGTTAAAAGGGTCGGCATCATCGATTTCGATGTCCATCATGGAAATGGAACCCAACACCTTTTCGAGCACGACCCTGCGGTATTTTATTACTCCATCCATCAGCACCCCTCATTTGCTTATCCCGGAACGGGTCGAGAGTTTGAGGAGGGAGATGGAGATGGCCTGGGTTTTACAAAGAACTCGCCGATTTTACCAGGCCAGGGCGATGAAGCATACGAGCTCTCTATAAAAAAGGATCTCCTGCCGGAATTCGAAAAATTTGACCCTGAAGTGATCATCGTTTCAACCGGCTTTGACGCACATGTGGATGACAAGATGTCAGACGTAAATCTCTCAACAGAAGGATTTTCGTGGATAATTAAAATGATTTTCAATATGGCAGAAAGATATGCAAACGGAAAACTGATTTCCGTGCTTGAGGGTGGATACTCATTAAAGCATCTTCCTGAGTTGGCAAAGAATCATGTTGAGATTTTGCTGAATGGAGGAGAAAATGTTTATTAGCAAATCAATGACAAGGGATGTTGTTACCATTGATAAGAAAGCAAATATTTTGGACGCAACGGATAAAATGATAAACCGCAAGATTCGGCATCTGCCGGTGGTTGAGCATGACAATCGCCTCATTGGTATCGTTTCAGATCGCGACATCAGAAGCGCCATGCCTTCTATTATCTCACACGATTACAACAGCAAGGAAGAAAGGGAAAAACTGTCAAAGCTCAAGGTGGCGGATATCATGACTCCTGACCCCATCACTATCTCTCCTTCTTATACGCTCCAGGACGCCCTTTGTCTGTTGCAGCAGACAAAGGTCGGCGTACTGCCTGTTGTAGACGAAAACGACATACTAAAGGGCATTGTTGGTGTCCGGGATCTTATTCGGGCCTTTATCAACGTTCTCGGTATAGGAGAACCGGGAATGCTTCTTGGCATTGTTGTGGAGGAACAGACAGGCAAAATGAAAGAAATTGTTGACGCCATCACTGAAGAAAAAATTTCTTTTGGAAGCATCCTTGTAGCGAAATACTGGGATAAGGAAAAGCGGGCGGTCTTCCCATACCTTCTGACTAAAGATATCAGTCGAGTTAAGAAAAAACTTGAAAAAATGGGATTCATTTTGATTGATCCTCTGGAGTGGTATTTAGAACAGTTGCCCAAAACAAGTTGAATTGAAAAGTGCCGATGGCATAAAGAAATCGTCTGGAATATTCTAATTGTTGATTAAATGCTGGGGATCTCGAGGCTCCATTCCTGTTTCAGGACAGAATTACCTCAAATACGGTGGAGATACCACCTGCATAGAGATCAGAACAAAGAGCAATGACATTATCATCATTGATGCAGGAACGGGAATTCGACGATTAGGCAATCACTTAATTGAGGAGGGACATTACCAATATCATCTTATTCTCACCCATGGCCACTGGGATCACATAATGGGATTTCCCTTTTTCAAGCCCTTGTTGTTTAAACAATCCCAATTACATATGCACAGCGGTTCTTTTCACAATCGATACCCAAAAAAAATGCCCTCCAGGGTCATGTCACCCCCCAACTTTCCGGTAAAATATTCAGATATTGAAGCGAATATTTGTTATGAAGATGATCACCCCGAACAGTTTGAAATCGGCTCAGTAACCATCATACCGATCTCGCTCAGTCATCCAAACGGTGGCCATGGGTACAAGTTCATTGAAAATGGTAAATCCTTAGTTTTTTTAACTGATAATGAACTCAGATTTATCCATCCGACCGGTCTACCATTTGAGGCCTATCTGGAATTTACTTCAGGTGCAGATTTTCTTATTCATGACGCTGAATTTACACCGCAGGAATATGCAACTACGATCCGCTGGGGTCACTCGGTTTATATCGATGCGTTAAATCTAGCCTTTGAATCGGGTGTCAGAGGGTTGGGCTTGTTCCATCTGAACCAGGAAAGAACAGACCAGGAGATGGGCCACATCGTTGGAAGTTGCAAACAAATGATAAATGAAAAGGATCACAATCTCGACTGTTTTGCGGTGGGATCTGACATGTCATTTGAGGTTTTGTAAAATAATAAGAAAATCCGTTTGAACTTTACCGGTACCATGGATGACCTAATCGATAAAGCGGCAAAAGATCTTGCAAATTCAAAATCGGCGATCGCCCTGACCGGTGCGGGCATATCAATAGAGAGTGGAATACCGCCTTTCAGGGGAAGGGGGGGCATTTGGGAAAAATTTGATCCCATGGAATACGCCCATATCGACGCTTTTACAAAAGATCCAGCAAAGGTCTGGAACGCTCTCCTCAGGGAGATGAAAGGGATTATAGACCGAGCGAAACCGAATGATGTGCACAAAGTCCTTGTAAGGCTCGAATCATTGGGAATTTTAAAGACGATCATCACACAAAACATCGACAGCCTCCATCAGAAGGCCGGGAACAAAGACGTCATTGAGTTTCATGGAAACTTTGCGTGGCATCGGTGCCTGGATTGTGAAAAACGTTGTGAAACCGCAGATATAAATCTAGAACATATTCCTCCCCGCTGCGAATGTGGCGGCATCTACCGGCCGGAAGTTATTTTTTTTGGTGAAATCATCCCTCCAAATCATCTCATGCGCTCCAGGCAGCTCTCTTCCGACTGCGATATCATGTTGGTAGTTGGAACATCGGCGGTGGTGCAACCCGCGGCCCTTATGCCTGTGATTGCAAAGGAGTCTGGCGCAAAGGTGATTGAGATCAATCCGGAAAGTACGCCTCTAACCGATGGTACAAGTGATTACCTGATTAAAGGAAATGCAGGGGAGGTGATGAGCCGTATTTTAAATCAGTTGGAACGTCGGATCAAAGCCGACGGCTGATCTCCCGCCCCTCTATTAAGAAGAGATGAATATATCTTGGATCCATTTCTTTTTCAGAAACTTCCCCATATTCATTTTCTATTTCATCAAAGATGTTTTCGAATGTTCTTCCCAATCTGTCGGTAATTTCATAATCGATGAGACCGGTTTTGTCTGAAAGCCAATCTAAAAAGGCTTTTTTCATCGATATTTTTATCTTACGCGGTTTTTTCTCATTGAGCCATAGATTTTCAAAGAAGCTTTTAACCTCAGAAAAAGACATCGGTCGGAACAGTTCTGATCTGTTTGATGTCCTGTCGATTTTCAGGTGATCCTTAGCCCAAAGGGTAAGGACTAAATTTTTATGACTGAGCAGACTGTAAGAGAAAACCGAATCCAATTTAATCTCCATCAAGGAAAGAAGATTATCAAAATAAATGATTTGGTCTAAAACTCCTCTGGCCCATTTTATGTCTTCCATGGAAACAAATTCTCTGTAGAGTAAACCACTTTTGTAATTGTCATAAAACAGAGGGCGTTTGATCAAAAGCCCGTCAAGAACACCCAGCCATTCTTCGCCCCAAAAACTCACAGATAGCCCCACTTTTTCATACCAACTTTTTTTTCGCCATTTTTCTGCCTGCCATTTCAGCTCAAGGGCAAAACCGAAACCGACTCTGAATATCTGATAAAGCGGAAACTTTGTGATGAATGCGGCGGCTTGACCGGTGTCAGGGGTTCGATCCTTGTCTGTGAGTCCCTCTAACCCGATACTTAAATACCCGCAAGCCTTTTGGACGATCTTCTTTAACTCCCCCCTTTCTCGAATCGTCTTGAGATCCGCAGCGATTATCCGATTGCACAAAGCGGCAAATTCTGTCTGAATCTGCTGGAGAACTTCATCTTTTTCAATCCTTTTCAAGGCAAGCGTAAAAAGATTATCCTCCTCCAACATACCGGTATGATAAAGCGGAACCGGAAGATGTAATTGGTGGGAATTGCTTAAAATCGATTTCACACCTTGTCTGTTAAACTTGCTAGGAGCCATCGGTTGATAGACTCCGATGGCCTCATCAGAGGGTAGGAAACCTTTTTCCGCCAGTCGCACATTCCGTAAGCGATAAGTCTCTTCTTCCGACTCTGCCGGGATGATAGAAGATGCCTCGAGTAAAACCTTTTGATAGGTGACATGATCATAATCTGCAAGCCGGCGAATTAGTGTCGACAGGAGTTCTTTACGATGTTCACTGTATCTGTCATTGGATTCGATTTTAAAAGGGTGATCAATGAACCGTATATAAAATATATCATCCAAGGTGGTAAAATCTTCCCCAAAAACAGACGGATCCTGATCATGTTCTCTTATCTTGACTTCGATACTATGAAACAGATAAAATTCAAAAAATTCGACCTTTTCATCCAGTATCCACTTTAGAAAACGATTCGAATCGGATCTCAAAAGCAAATCAAACCACTTTGTAACCGCCTTGATTTCAATCCGATCTTTCTCCCAAACTTCTAAATCGAGAATATATTCCCACTGCCGATTGGAAGCAAGGGACAGCAGCTCAATCGCGTCCCCAGGTCCAATATCGTTCACCAGGAAGTAAAAATCTTCTTCAGGAAATGAGTGAACAAGAGCGGCCGGTTGATGGGCTTCAAGTATTTCTTTTAGAGCCTTTTCAGGCATCAATGAAAGGATTTCCCCTCTTTTCTTTTGAAGTTCGGCGATTCGCTTAAGATGAGTTCGGGCAGGTATGTTTTTTTTCACTGGACTATTTTTATGAAACCATTATTTTTTCCATGTAACGAGTATGATCAGCCCCATCAAGGTGGCTGCCAAAACCAGTGTTGATCCTGAGAAGATATTTGAAAATAAGAAATTTCCCACTCCAAAACAGAATGAATAGATCGTGGCGGCACCCAATGTCCAATGGAGAAAAGATCTTTTGAAATGCGGATTCCATCCGATATCCGGATATTTTTTATATATCGGTCCCCAAAAAGTGGGAAAAGGTTTTACTTTAGCACAAAACTTCATCAGGTGATCCTCTGATGTCGGTTTTGTGAAAAAACAGGCCGTGGTCCAGAATGCCGTGCACAATGAGACAACAATCAAAAACCGATATTGCCAATCGAGATGGGGGATACTGTCCCAGTAACCGGCGATTTTCCCAAATTTAGGCGATAAAAGGGTGCTTGAAATACCGGATGCCGCCAGCGCTGCGATTTCTGCCCATGCGTTTACCCGCCACCAAAACCATCTGATCACAACTACAATTCCATAGCCGGCGGTAAGCATTGACATATAGTACCAGGCGTCACTCACCGAATCAAGATTGTAGGCGATGGCGACGGCAAATGTGAGCATCAAAACCGTGCTGATTTGGGATGCCCTGACATAATGCTTTTCTGAAGCGCTTTTCCTGATAAAACGACGGTAGATATCATTTACCATATAAGAAGCGCCAAAATTGATGTGGGTATCAACGGTGGACATAAAGGCCGCCATCAAGGAAGCCAGCATCAGGCCAAGCAGTCCCGTGGGCAGAAGTTCGACGATCAGCATTACATACCCTGCCTCCGCCATTTTCAGTTCAGGGTACAACACGAGTGAAACCATGGCCACGAATATCATCGGCCAGTAGTTGAATCCAAAGGCGATCAGAGCGAAAAATATGGTCGCAAAAGATGCATGTTTTTCATCCTTTGATGCGATGATCCTCTGGGTAATCGCTGGGGGAGGATTTCCCCACCATTTTAAAGAAATAAAGACAACAAATGTCACAAAAAACGGTGTGCCTACAGATGGAAAGAAACTCAAGCGTTCAGCGGCAACCGCCGTTCCATACCGATTGATTATCCCGGCGATTAAATTTTCCGTTCCGCCGATATGATTCCAGGCAAAGACAGCCAAAATCAACGAACCGGCCGATCCAATTATAAACTGAAAAAAATCAGTAGCAGCGATTCCCCATAAACCCGATATAGTGGTGTAGAATAATGTAAAAAAAAGGATCGCAAAAAGAACAAAATCAGGATCAGATCCGGGCATCACGACCTTAGCAACCGTCCAGACTGCCTTGATGATCCAGCCGATGGTAATTGCATTGGCCAAAATACCGAAATAAACCCCTTTGAACCCTCTCAGAAAGGCAGCTGACCTGCCGTCATAGCGGAGTTCGATCAGCTCGGCGGTGGTGATGATCTCGGATCGCCGCAACAAAGGGGCAAATATAAATGCCCCCAGGGCGCCCGCCCCGCCCATCACGAAGGACCATGCATACCATACCCCTGGAATTCCATCTTTTGCAATAAGTCCGGTGATGCCTAAAGGGGTGTCGATGGCAAAGGCCGAAGCGATCATGGACATACCCGCCAGCCACCATGGAAAAGAGCGGCCGGCAACAAAGTAGTCGTTCACACTTTTAAGAGCCCGTTTTGAAAAGTAGACCCCCAAAAGAAGACTGAAAACCAGGTATATGAGAATGATGATCCAGTCGATAATTGGCAGTTGCATGGGATCTCTGAGTCGGTCTTCCTAACTCAAATTTAGCATCTTAAATTTTACAAAGACTCGCCTTCGGCGTGGGGCAAAAGTATTTTTTTGGTTCCAGTTACCATCCAACCGATTCAAATTCCTTGAGTTGACGGGGAGTAACGATCGAACCGTATGCATCTTTTAGGGAGAGAAGCTCCTCTCGCTGCTCATTAAGAATTCGAAAGAGTGTTTCCGGAATATTCGATTCTTTGCGGTATGACTGTAATTGCAGATCTATCCTGGCAATGATATGATCAACATAGAGAGAAAACTGTTTTACATAAAGATCCTCCATGTATTCCTTTTCGATTATTTTTCGAAAAAGCATCTTGAGATCTCCAAACACGGGAAGAAGCCCAATCGGTGTTTTAATGACATCCACCTCATTGTAAACTTTTCTTTCAAGCCAGCCTAACCAGACTTTTACATCATTCTTTTCCCCCAAAAGCGCCTTGGAATCACCGCCCCTGGCTTGGCGTGTTAAGAAATAATTCAACCCAGCCATGACAGGATGCTTATCTTTTGCAATTTTCTCGTTCCCGAAAAATTTAAATTGGGCTTCCATATAATTTCCCAGTGATCCTGGAATAAATGGCGCGTTTGCCCAAGGCTGCCGTCTGACGCCGGTCGCCCCGACCTCGGTGGCTGTTGCAGCCGATACAATACAAGCACCAATCACAACACCGTAGTCGGAATTTTTTGCCGCCCAAACCGGTGGCATGGTATCACTATCCCTGCCACTGTAAGTGACAACCCTTGTTTCCACACCCTTTGGGTCTTCTGCTATTTCAGCATAGTTTGCGAGTGCCGTTGATGAAAGGGTGCACCTTGAATTTGGATGAGATATCGGAACTTCTTCCCCGTGTTCATCCAGTAAACCCGTTTTCCAGGGCCCTTGGAAATTAACACCCGCCAATGGCATTTTTTCACCGTTTCCACTCCATTGTGGTGTACCGTTTTCGTCAATAAGAACATTAGACCATATCACTTCTGTGCCGGCTTGCCTGAGGCATTCCATGAGTCTGGGGTCCCCTTCCCAGTTAACATCTTTTACGATCCCGAATACACCACACTCTGGATTGATCGACCGTATGACACCCTCATGGTCTATCCACATTTGGGATAGATCGTCGCCCACAAAATGATCACCGGACATGGCTGTAGTCGTCTTTCCACATCCGCTGGGTGCCGCCCCGGTAAACCAGGTAACCCGTCCGCCAGGCCCTTCGATACCGGTGATGAACATGTGTTCCGCAAGTTCAGCTCCCCTTTTTTCATAAACAGCTCTATCAACGGAGAATCGATGATTCCCTTTTTTCAACAACAGCGTATTACCGGCATATGTGCAGTTTATGCTATAGGTTGTTTGATAACTTCGATCCATGTACACCCGTGCATGGGGTAAATCTTCGGGCCGGTTTAAACCTTGACTGTGTATGTTGGCATAAAAATGACCTAACTGATCGATCAATTTGTCAAAATAAGAAAAGGCATTCCTGTAAAGAAGTTCCGCACTGTGGATCACGTAGGCAGAACTCGTTATCTCCAGAGCCGGATTTGATACAGGAGAACCGACAGGGCCCCGAATATAAAATCCGATGATCATGGTTTTTCCCTTCATAATACCGGTCATCTTCTCCTTTATATCAAGGAGTGCGTCTGTCCGGTCAATTTTATTTGCGAGGGAGCTGATCTCTACATCCGGATTTGCAATGTAAAAGGTACGATCGATAATCCGACCTTGTTCCTTCTGAAGATCAAAATGGATGGTATGCCCTTCCATGGGGAGTTTGGATTCTTCACCGTTTGTTATGGCCAGTTCTTTGACATAGTCTATATCAGCATCAGATCCGGTATTGATAAAAATTGTTTCCGGGTCACACATGGCAATCGCATTGGCAATCTTTATAGCGACATCCGGATGGGCGTTTTTTTTTATCTTTGAAAAATTTGCCTCATCCATTTTGTTTTCAAACACCCGCAGGGCAGATTCAAAAGATGTAATTCCGCCAATCGCATTTAAGATATCGATGCCGGTCTCTTTTTGGAGCATACAATATTCCTCCTTTCTCGACGGGTTTTTAATCCGGTCGCTAATCACCATCAACGATAATATCGTTTAAATTCCTCTTGGGCACATGATGGACACTCTGATCGTCCACCCAGTACTGAATACTACCATCAGCACCAACTTTCTCTATTGTGACCTGCTCTTTTGGTTTTCCAATGGCAAGAACCAGGAGTATTTTATACTGCAGAGAGATATGGAGGATTCGTCTAAGTTTGTTTCGGTTTATTGAACCGACCATGCAGCCCGCAAGACCCATTTCCCTGGCCCCCAAGAGAATGCTCTGGCTCGCAATACCGTGATCGCATCCAAAGTTCTTTGTTTTACCGGTATCGCCGAGGACAATAATGTAGGCGGATGGCCTTTCCCCATCTTTGGGTCCTGACCATTCTTTGATATAACCTTTCCAGTTAAGACAAGGGAAAATTTGATCGTTTTGCTGTGGATTAGAAGAAAGAATATAGCTTAGAGGCTGTAAATTGGCTGCAGAAGCGGAAAGCCTACCTAGATTTACCAACCCCTTTAACGTTTCCAACGCCACCGCATGGTTCTGGTAGAATCTCCGGCAACTTCTGTTTCTTCTGACAAGATCTGCAATCATTTTAATCTCCCTTACATATAAATCTTTTTTTGAACCGGCATATGTTGGCAAATCCAAACTACGGTCGCATTAAATTCATTTTTAAGAGCCATTAAAGCCTTACCTCTATGGCTGATACAGCCCTTTTCTTTTTGAGTCAATTCTGCAAAGGTCTTTTGAAGCGGTGGATAGTAAAAAATAGGATCATACCCAAAACCATTTTGACCGCCGGGTTTAGGGGCGATCAAGCCTTTGCAATGTGCAGTATATGTCAATGCATTCCCGTTTGGAACCGCAATGGAGATAACACATTCAAAAATCGCCTTCCTATTTGACCGGTCCTTCATTTCCATCAAAATTCTGGCGCATTTCTGTTCATCGGTTGCATTTTTTCCTGCATAGCGTGCGGAATGGATGCCAGGTAAACCGCCAAGCGCTTCCACCACAAGCCCTGAGTCATCGGCCAAAGCGGGAAGACCCAGCACTTTTGAAGTGAAGCTTGCCTTTTTGCACGCATTTTCCTCAAAGGAATTTCCATCCTCCTCCACACGCGGGATAGGGTCAAATTCTTCCAACTCCATTATTTTAACGGAATAATCTTTTAATAGATCCCGAATCTCATGAATTTTGCCCTTGTTTGTTGTGGCAATCACCAGGGGCACTGGCTGGTCCATGAAAACCTCTTTTTTCTGCTATCAAATCAAGCGTCACACATTTGATTTTTGCAAAGATTTCAACCATAACTCACGGGTTGTCCCTTGTAAAGCTTTTCAAAATATAAATCAGATCAATGGGTTAATAAACAGTAGTCGAGAATCCAAAGACCCCTTGACTGTAAAATGAAAAAGTGTATCAAACCCATCTGATCATGACAGACTGAGATGTGTCCCCGCCTTGATCTGTTACCCATAAAAAAGTACCCGAACTGATATAAATATTGACATTCAGTCAAATATTTTTCATACTATGTTTCATCAAAGGGAAGCTTTTAAAGTGGTGTTTAAATATAATAATAAAGCATTTTTAGGAATGCTTATCTTTTTATATCTCTTCTCCGTTTCGATTTGTTCTTCGGATCTAATCGGTGCCAACGAATCGGCTGAAAATGATCAGACCCCACATGCTCACTGCGGGGTTGGTCTAAAAACCGATGCTCTCTTGGAGAATCAAATTTCCTCTTGCCTCGACCTGTCATCGCATTGGCGATTGTTTGCAGATATCACGGAACCACACCTTCCCATCCTTTCCTTTTCCATTTTTAAAATCCCTAAACCGGTTTGATTTGTTTTCCACTGAAAATCCGGTTTGTTCCAGTTACGTTGAGAAATAACTGGCCGCAGTTTCCAGTTTGGAGGATCATATGATAAGAAAACTTAAAAAAATTTATCCATCATTTTCCATTGTCCTGATTCTTTTCTTTTTTAATCCTGTTATTTTTAAGGACAGGGCCGTTGGAAATACCGATTACATGGAAGCCCTTTCCATGTTTGTTTTCAATGAACGGCACAAAGCTAAAAACTTTATCCTTCGGGATCTAAATGGCAACCAGGTAAACCTGGAGGATCATCGGGGAAAAATTGTTTTTTTAAATTTTTGGACAACCTGGTGTGCACCCTGCAGGGAGGAAATGCCGGCTATGGAAAAGCTCCACAACCGATTCAAAAACGATGATTTTATCATATTTGCGATTGATCTTCAAGAAAACCGGCACCAGGTGAAGCGATTCAAAGAACAATTTAAATTGAATTTCACCATCCTTTTGGATTCTGACAGCAAGGTTGGGTCAATGTATGCTATCAGATCGATTCCAATCACCTATCTGGTTGACCGCAAGGGGTACCTGATTGGGGGCGCTCTGGGGGCCCGAGACTGGGCCTCTGATAATGCCATTAAGTTGTTCGAGCACCTATTTAATTAACACCGAAACCTTGATAAACAATAAACAGTCACCCCGCCAATACTCCCGAGCAGATTCGCGAGTGCGTCCATCAGCTCAGCCTCTCTGCAGGGAACAAAATACTGGTGACGTTCATCACTTATCCCATACAAGCTGGATGAAAGAATGCTGCTAATTATCAGTAGGTTTACGTTGTTTTTGATGCGCAGTGTGCTGTAAGCCCTGAAAAATAGAATCCCTAAAATACCATAGGCCATGAAATGGAGGAATTTGTCCATATGTGGAACGGCAGGAACGATTGCAGGTGACGGATAGGAGGATTGCAAAAAAATTAACAAACAATAGATGAAAACAGGAAACCAGTAGTATAAAAGGTATTTAAATACACGGGCCATGAACTGTTTTAGCCCAAAGGGTTTAAAATTGCCGTCTTGGGAAAAATGGCAACGGTTTTCGGACCGTTGTTGGGTCTGTCGAAGTTTTCCGGTTCACCATTTGGTTGCAGGTCGTCTTTTTCCAAACACCACCTCACACGGCGAATTTTTGGTAACGTGTTTTTTAAGTTTGCCGCACCACAAGGACTGAAAGGTACGGCAGCTTCCATCCAGGGCGTCAACCTTGGCAAAATCAGCATATTTGCATTTCAGGTCACACCACTTGATCTGATAGGTGGTGATTCCCGCGTTATCCTTCATCGGTTGGCCTTAACAATTTTGAAAATCAATTCTCCAATTATAAGTCCACCCGCCTTAAGATGTCGGAAATATATCCAGGTCTAGTCTTCTCTTGTCAATGTGTTGCAGGACTCTCTGGAAAAAATTCTCAAAGGTGATACCGTATCGGACATTGCCGTCCAGCGTTCTTACCGAAAGGCTTCCGTTTTCCTTTTCCTTTGAACCGACGGTAAGAATCAATGGAATGTTATTCAGCTGGGCCTCCCTAACTTTTTTGTTCAGGCTTTCGGTCCTGCTGTCCACTTCTGTCCGCAGCCCCGCGGTTTCGAGTTTCATTTTTACATCATTGGCATAGGGTACCAGATCATCGTTGATGGCCAGGATTTCAGCCTGAATCGGTGCCATCCATAAAGGAAACCCCCCTGCAAAGTGTTCGATTAGGATGCCAAAAAACCGTTCAATAGAACCATAAATGACCCTATGGATCATGAGCGGACGATATTTTTCGTTATCTTTATCGATGTAAGACAGATTAAATCTTTCAGGCAGCGCCATATCGAGCTGGATCGTTCCGCATTGCCAGGTACGGCCCAGCGCATCCCGAATATGAGCATCTATCTTGGGACCATAAAACGCACCGTCACCTTTATTTATTCTATACGCCTTGCCGTAGATTTCGAGTGCTGCTCTTAAACCTTCTGTTGCGGTTTCCCATTGTTGGTCCGTTCCAATGGACTTCTCTGGTCGTGTCGACAGCTCCAGATGAAATCCGAGTCCGAAAGTGCTGTAAATCCGTTCCGCCAATTTAAGAACGCCCAGGATTTCCGATTCAATCTGGTGGGGTGCCATAAAAATGTGGGCATCATCCTGATGAAATGCTCTGACCCTGAAAAGACCGGAAAGTACACCGCTCAATTCATGTCGGTGAACAACCCCGATCTCAGCTGCCCGGACAGGAAGGTCCCTGTATGAATGGGGCTTCATTCCGTAAATAAGCATACCGCCGGGGCAGTTCATCGGTTTAATTGCATACTCTATACCGTCAACCTCAGAGGTATACATGTTTTCCCGGTAGTTGTCCCAGTGACCGCTCTTCTCCCAAAGGCCGCGGTTCAACATGATCGGTGTTTTGGTTTCTACATACCCTGCCTTGCGGTGTTCTTCCCTCCAATAAAGAATCAGGGCGTTCCAAATGTCCATTCCTTTTGGGTGGAAAAAGGGCATTCCAGGCGCTTCATCGTGAAAACTAAATAAATCGAGCGCTGTCCCAATTTTCCGGTGATTTCTCCTTTTTGCCTCTTCTATGAAATGAAGATAGTCATCCAGTTCTTTCTTGGTAAAAAAGGCTGTACCATAAATTCTCTGGAGTTGGGCCCGGCTTTGATCCGCACGCCAATATGCGCCTGAAACCTTTGTCAGCTTGACCGCCTCGATCAATCCGGTGTGGGGCAGATGAGGCCCCCGGCAAAGATCGGTGAAATCTCCCTGTTGGTAGAACGAGATGGTCCCGTCGACCAGTTCTGAAATCATTTCAAGTTTATACGGCTCATCCTCATAAAACCGCATTGCTTCTGATTTTGACACTTCTTTGCGGTGAATGGGTGTTTTTGACTTGATGATTTTTTTCATCTCTGCTTCGATCTTCGGAAAATCATCCTCCGACACCGGTTCCATGTCTATATCATAGTAGAATTCATCTCCAACCACCGGACCAATGGTCAGCTTTGCATCTTTATAAAGGTGAAGAATCGCTTGAGCCAAAAGATGCGCCGCACTGTGGCGGAGGATTTCAAGGGCTTTTGGGTCTTTGGTTGTAATCAGCCTGAGTCTGACGTCGCGGTGGATAGTCGTATTCAGATCAACCATGAGGTCATCCACCTCCATGGCCACACAGTTCCGTGCGAAACCTTCTGAAATGCTTCTGGCCACCTCAAGCCCGGTGGGGGCGTTCTCAAATTGTTTTATGCTCCCATCAGGGAGGGTGATGCTTACCATTGCATACTCACAATAGAACAGGTTGTGGTTCAGATAAATAAAAAAACAGACTTATCTAAAAGATATGACAGCCCAGGGTCAAGAAAAAACTGAGATAATTTTCATGGTTTCACAGTGGTGAAAAACTTGTCGGTTTTTTGCTTTACGATCTTTTCGTCTCATTGAAATCAGCAATATAGCTGGTATCAATAAGAACAGGGTTTTTGGAGCGGTGAGCAAAACGATTGCCATTTAAATAGCCCCTTATAACATCACCAGCAAACCGATCGCTGTTAAAACAGATTTCATCTTAATTTGTTTAAGAAATCGTTCGCCCCAAATCCGTCTTTACGGCAGCTATGGTAGTCTATTGTAAAATCCGCGTATCGAAAATACAATCGTTCCCTTTCAGAAAAAAGCCGCGGGTAGCAACGAGCCAATGCCTTCTGGTTGGTTTCATTCGGTTTTTTGTGAAATACATCCCGCCACAACATGGGGTGGGGGTTGGTTATATACGCGTTTAACAATTGTTTTTGGACTTCAGGCGGGGTAGATAAAAAAACGACGATCGTATTTTGGCGAAGTTTTTCCATCATCTCCATCCCTGTATAAATGACACTCCCGGTCGTATCGACAACGATGTGTTCATCCCGGTCGATCTTTGGATTTTGAAGATAGTCTAGAATTTCAGAAAGGACCTGTTTTTCAAAGGCCAGGTATTTGGATTCGTGTTTCTTATACTGTCGCTCGTAAGGAAATCCCATCCATTCGCCCGTTTCAATAGGACGACCATCCGATCCGAATAGCTCATGGGCGAGTTTTTCCGCAATCAACTCATCACAACCAAAACGCCTGAACCCATGTTCGGCCAGTTTCATAGAACAGTACGATTTCCCCGATCCTGCCATGCCGATTAATGAAAGGCGCATTGGGGGAAATGGCTTTAATTTTCGCTCCATATTCATTTTGACGGCTACGCCTGTTTTTTCCAAAGTATATGGTTTCTTCAGATATGGGCCTGCCCCAAGGCTTTGAGTTTCTCTAACGCGGTCGGTCTCTGAAAATCCGCTTGCCACTACACCGTTCGAGAGATAAGCGATCGGTTTGTACCTGTTTCAAAATGATCATGAATTCGATCTCTGCATCGTTACCAAGAAGGTAAAGGGGTCGATTGACAACTATACTGCCAACCTGCTATTTTTTCAGATAGTTAATCCAAATTCGTTAAAACAATCGATCTTCAGCGGAACCGGAAATTGGTCTTGGTTGAAACACGAACAACAATCCTTCGAGGTTAATGGTGAACAGCGACATCAGGATCGGCGTTATCGGTGGCAGCGGGCTATACGAGATGGAGGGGTTGACTGATGTTACACATGTCTCCCTGGACACTCCTTTTGGTTTTCCATCGGCCAATTATATTATTGGACACTTGGAGGGCATCCCGGTTGCTTTTTTGCCTAGACACGGTCGCAGTCATCGGATCAGCCCCTCGAAGCTCAATTTCAGGGCAAATATATACGGGTTTAAAAAACTGGGCATCGAGTATCTTATCTCAGTTACCGCGGTTGGAAGCCTAAAAAAGCGAATCCGCCCTGGGGACATCGTTATCCCCGACCAATTTTACGACCGCACAAAAGAACGGATTGGCACCTTTTTTGACAACGGGCTGGTGGTCCATATTACATTTGCTAATCCCATATGTGCCGACCTTGGTAAGCTGATTTATGAATGTGCGACCATAGCCGGCCCGTCAGTGCACATGGGTGGAACCTTGATATGCATCGAAGGACCAGCATTTTCCACCAGGGCGGAATCGCATGTGTACCGTCAATGGGGAATGGACATCATCGGTATGACCAGCCTTCAAGAAGCCAAGCTGGCCCGTGAAGCCGAAATCTGTTATGCCGCCCTGGCCCTGGTTACCGACTTTGACTCCTGGCACGAAGAAGAATCTGGGGTAACCGTGGAGACGGTGGTCCACAATTTGAAAAAAAATATACCCATTGCAAAAAAGATTATACAGATTGTGGTGCCGAAAATTTCAAAAAAGCGAGCGTGTCTATGTGCCATGGCCCTTAAAACCGCCATTATGACAGATGCAGCTGCCATACCTCAGGAAACCCGAAAAAAGTTAGAGCTGCTGGTGGGTAAATACCTAAAGTAATGATGTCGGCCTATTACGGGTGAAAGTCCCAGCACTTGAGGTTGCCTTTTCTCATCTTGTTTTTTTCTGCAGCACTGGCGCCCCAGTCGCCTTTATATATGGCACCCTTCCAATCGCCATAGGTCGGATTTGGCAGCACAATAAATCTTTTGCCCCATATCTCTTTTATTTTATCGACTTCCGCAAATCGATCGGCGATCAATTTTTTGTGAAAAACACTCAGACATAGTGCAAACCGGAAGCCTGGATGATCAAAGCGGAGATAACAGTCATTCAGATGGTATATTTATGGTGATGCAGACAACTGAAACAGAAACAAAAACCAATAAAATTTTATTTATTATAAATGTAAATTTACAATAATTCAACTGACTTTTGACGGTTTTTGTGTTGATCAATGCCGCACGAGGAAAAAAGGTTTGATCTTTATTAACCTGCAAGATTTTGATATGGTTTACAGGTTCTTACGGACCCCAGTGATAAAACGCACCTGGATCTTTTTTCAAACATATAGTTGCCAGGGTTATCGGCGGTGAAAGATGAACTTATGAAAAACATTTCAAAAGAAATACCATCTGTAAATGAAAAGCTCATTGAAACCGTAACTGCATTAAAACACCGCATCCACCATCTGTCAAAAATCGGAATCATACTGGGTAGCGGGCTTGCCGGACTGGCTGAAGAGATTGAGAATCCGGTCAGGGTCAGGTTTGAGGACTTACCCAATTTTCCGGTATCTTCGGTTGATGGTCATCGAGGAGAAGTCGTATCCGGAAACCTTTTTGACGTAAGTCTCTTTGCGCTTTCAGGAAGAGTTCACTATTATGAGGGGTACTCTATGCAGCAGGTCGTGTTTCCGATTCAGGTCATGGCGGCATTGGGTACAAAAACCGTCATTATTACCAATGCCGCTGGGGCAGTGCATGAATCCTACAAACCGGGAGATATTGTCGTCATCAGAGATCACATTAATTTTATGTGGGACAATCCTTTAAGGGGCCTAAACCGTTTTGTGGACCTGACAGAAGCGTACAGTGGTCATTTGAGAGATCTGGCCAAAACAACAGCAGACAACCTGGGCATAAAACTCCGGTCAGGAGTATATGCTGCTCTCAGTGGATCATCCTATGAAACCCCTGCTGAAATCAAGGCACTGCGGCGTATGGGGGCTGATATGGTGGGCATGTCTACCGTACCTGAGGTGATCATGGCGAACAGCTTGGGGATAAAGGTATTGGGGCTCTCAATGATCACCAATATAGCGGCAGGGATGGGCGGCAAACCGCTTTCCCATAAAGAAGTAATTGAGACCTCCCAGAATACCTCACCAAAATTAACAGCGCTGGTGAAGGACCTTATCAAACGAATTTAGATATAAAAACAAAAAGCCGATGAATCCGTATGAACTGATTAAGAAAAAAAGAGACGGGCGTGAATTGTCCAAGGGGGAGATCAGCTTTCTTATCGGCGGATCTTTAAACAGCCGGATTCCGGATTACCAAATGGCAGCCTTCTTGATGGCCATATATTTCAGCGGAATGAGTAAGCGGGAATCTGTCGATCTGACCATGGCCATGGTGGAATCCGGAGAGATCGTTGATTTATCCAAAATTAAAGGCTTTAAGCTCGATAAGCACTCAACAGGCGGTGTGGGAGATAAGACTACCCTCGTACTCGCTCCTCTGGTGGCGGCAAGCGGCGGTGTTGTGGCCAAGATGACCGGCAGGGAACTCGGTCATACCGGTGGCACCGTGGATAAGCTGGAGTCCATCCCCGGTATGAAATTGGAGCTGCCCAAAGAAAAATTCATCGAAGTAGCCAATCGGGTTGGTGTCAGCCTTATTACCCAAACAAATCGATTGGCACCTGCGGACAAGCAAATATATGCCTTGCGAAACGCGACGGCAACGGTGGACTCTATACCGTTGATTGCAGGCTCCATCATGAGCAAGAAGCTGGCGGCCGGTACAGATGGTATTGTTCTGGATGTCAAAACCGGTGCCGGTGCCTTTACACAAAAATATGAAGATGCCGTTGAGTTGGCTAAAACCATGTTACATATCGGTGAAGGCGCCGGCAAAAAAATGATTGCCCTAATTACCGGCATGGAGCAGCCATTGGGAAATGCGATTGGGAACGCCGTTGAGGTAAAGGAGGCCATTGACACCCTTGCAGGATCCGGCCCCAGGGATCTGGTGAAACTGGTGCTGGAGCTAGGGAGCAATATGCTCATGATATCCAAGATTGCATCATCCAGGTCCGCAGCCCGAAAAATGATAGAAGCAAATATTACAGAAAAAAAAGGCTTGAAAAAACTTGGGGAACTCATCAAAGCCCAAGGCGGAAACCCAGAAGTAATCGAAAACTCCGATTTGCTGCCACAGCCCAAGGTCAAAATAGAGGTCAAATCCGAAGCTTCTGGTTTTATTGAGAAAATCAATGCTCTGAACGTCGGGACGGCCTCAAAAATACTAGGTGCCGGCCAAAAGAAACCAGATGAGTTCATCGATCTTTCCGTTGGAATCGTTTTGAAAAAGAAAGTCGGTGACCGAGTGGAAAAGGGAGAACCGCTGGCTGTTTTTTACTCGGATGGTGACAAACAAAAGATCAATTCGGCAAAGGTCAAGTTTCTGAACGCATATGCCATCGGAGACCTACAATGTGATCTGCCGAAGCTTTTCTATGCAAGGGTCTTTGGAAATAAGGTCGAAAAATTCAGCCCATTATGAAAGATCGACAAAAGCAATTCATAAAGCACCTGAACCTGTTTCCAAAACAGGTGCGGGATACTTTGCGGACCGTTCCCGTGCAGGCCGGCTGGCTTAACGCCCAACAATGTACCGATCTGATCAAGAACCCAGGAATCGACCTGGAAGAACTCATGGTGAGATTGCTTCCGCTGGCAAAGATATATGCCGTGGCACCGGTTTCACGGTTTCAAGTGGGTGCTGTTGCCATGGCAGGTGCAAAGGGTAACGCTGATCAAATTGAACTTTACCTGGGGGCCAACATGAAATTTATGCACCAGACCCTGAATTACACGATTCATGCCGAGCAGTCGGCAACCATGCATGCCTGGCATCGGGGAGCACAACTTCTGCATGCGGTCGCCGTCTCCGAATCACCGTGCGGATACTGCAGACAGTTTCTCAATGAGTTCGAGAAAAATGATGAAATGGCTGTTGCCACCCCTGTCAGAGAAGATTTCACCTATCGCAAGACGCCGCTTTCAGCCCTTTTACCAGAAGCTTTTGGCCCGTTTGATCTCAACAACCAAAGCACCCTGATGCCGATCAGCTCACCGGATCGAAGGCTCAGGTTGGAAGTTGCCGCCAAGGACCGGACTATTTCTGAGGCCCTTTTGGCGGCAGAACGATCATACGCTCCATATACAAAGAATTTTGCCGGCTGCGCCATGCAGTCCGTGACTGGAAAGATTTACAGTGGCCGGTATGTGGAATCTGCTGCATACAATCCAAGCCTGACACCCCTTCAAACAGCCATTTTATGTATGAACATGGATACGATTGGGGAAGATCGATCCATTTATCGTGTGGTTTTGGTGGAAAAGCCCGCAGCGATCACTCAACGTAAATCCGTCGAACTGCTACTCGGATCATGGGCCCCTAGGATTAATCTAGAGTATTTTGAAGCAGAGGAATGATAGCGAACAGGAGGGGTGATGAATAGTGCTTACACAAATTTCCCAATAACCGCCGCGGAGATGGCCAAATACATCGATCACACATTGCTAAAGCCCGACGCCACATTTGATGGGATGGATAAACTCTGTGAGGAGGCAATAAAATACCGATTTAAAGCCGTGTGTGTCAATTCCGGTTCGGTTGCCTATGTCTCATGCAAGCTCCGGGGTCACTGCGTTGATGTCTGTTCTGTGGTGGGATTTCCGCTTGGAGCCATGCACACATCGACCAAAGCTTTTGAAGCCGAGAAGGCAATTGAAGACGGTGCCCAGGAGTTGGATATGGTGCTGAACATCGGTGCGCTAAAGAGCGGTGATCTAAAAACCGTTGATGCGGATATCCGGACCGTGCGTCAGGTTTCCGAAAGCCCGGTTGTGCTGAAAGTCATCATTGAAACTAGCCTGCTAACGGAAGAGGAAAAAATCCGGGCCTGTGAAATCGCGAAAAAAGCAGGTGCTGATTTTGTCAAAACCAGTACGGGGTTCTCCGGCGGTGGGGCGACTATAGAGGATGTGGTATTAATGCGGAGCGTTGTCAGCCCTACTATGGGGGTTAAGGCGAGCGGCGGTATTAAAGACTTTGCCACGGCGTCGGCGATGATAGCTGCAGGAGCCGATAGGATCGGAGCGGGAGCGGGGGTGACCATCATCACAACTGCGCCGGACCAGATCAATCGCTGAAGGCGTTATCCATAAAAAAAATCACTCTGTGTCTTGGTAGCACCGGTCGCAATCATGAGCCCAATCTCCTCCCTTTTTGCTTCGCTACCTTCAAACATGCCGGCAATTCTGCCTTTATACATTATCGCGATCCGGTCACTCAGCGCCATTATCTCGTTTAAATCTTCAGATACAAGCAAAATGGCGGAACCTGCTTCTCGTAACTTCATGAATAATTCCCATGTATGATCGATGGATTTACAGACGAAGGCCTCCAGCCGAATGCCAGGCGATCTCCTCGGATTCACTTCTCTTTGTTTATATGACTTGATCATAAAAAGTATCTTCGTTTATTTTGTTGACTTGGCAATGATGGCTTTTGCTGGTATCAGGCCTGTGGCGCTGGCCGAAACAATATTACCGGCTACCCCCGGTCCATCACCGGCCACGTAAACACCCTTTATCTTTGTTTCCAAATCAGTCGCAGTGTCGATCTGCGTCGCAAAGAACTTTATTTCAGGTGCGTAGAGCAGTGTTTCGTCGTTGGACACCCCCGGGACCACATAGTTGAGTTTATCCAATCCTTCGATTATGTTTGTCAGTATCCTTTCAGGTAGGGCCATGGCGATATCACCACAAATCACATTGTTTAGTGTCGGCTCAATATAACTCTTTTTGATCCTATGCCAGGTACTGCGCCTGCCGCGCTTGAGATCCCCACAACGCTGGAGGATCGGTTTACCGTCGCCGATCAGGGAAGCCAGGCTGCCGATAGATTCGCCATATGCCTGGTTGTTCGTAACCGGTTCAGTCAATACCACTTTAGATAAGAAAGCAAAGTTGGTGTTATCGGATTTTTTATACCGAAAGGCGTGGCCATTGACACAAACAAAGTTAGTGTAGTTCTCCAAGGAAACAAAACCCCCCTTGTTCGTGCAAAAGGTCCGCGTCTGATCATCGTACTTTAAGGTCTGAATGAAAAAAGTGGGGTCATAAATTACTTCGCACAGATCCTGCATTATATCATTATGAACTTCTACACGAACACCTACCTCGATGCCTCGCTGCTCTCTTCCGATACCGTATTTTACTGCGATCTTTCCGATCCAGTCTGCTCCCACACGACCTGGCGCTATAATGATATTGTCTGCTAAATATTCTCCCCTGTTAGTAAGAACGCCTACCGCTCGGTTATTTTTGACAATGACGTCCTTGGCTTCCTCGGAGGTGTGGATGGTTACCCCTTGTGAATTGATGTGATCAGCTATGTTTGTAATGTATTTCGGCAGGCATTCACTGCCCAGGTGCTTTTGTTTGATGAGGAGCAGGTCGATACCGTATTGCTTGGCTTTTTTTTGGAAATTTTTGGCTTTCGCCATATCGGTGGGATAAATCCGGCCATCCATACCGAACCTGTTGAATATCTGTTCGGTTTCATCGATGAGCGCTTTGGACTGCTCGAGCGGGATGAACTGCGTTAGGTCGGTCTTACCCAGTTTATGGATAAAATTTAATTTTCCGTCGGAAAAGAGCCCTGCGCCGCCGATGCCACACAAAATATTGCATGGCTTGCATTTATGACACTTTTGTCCATCGTTAATCGGGCATTTGCGGTTCGGCAGACTTTTACCTTTTTCAATCACAAGCACGGCAAGGCCCGAGTGCTCGGCCAAATAATAGGCCGCAAAGAGGCCGGCCGGTCCAGCACCGACAATAATAACATCATATTCCTGATTTTTTGCGTTGTTTTTGTGAGCAGACATTTCTTAATCAAGCTTACGGGCTTGCAGTTGGATCATTGGCCACAAGAAAACTTCAAAATATTACAAAAAAGCCCATACATTTTAACCCGAAAAAACGGTATGCATGGGCCGTAATCCTCCATCTAATTTCACCTTTAAAGGTTTTTTCCGGTGGAATCAATGTATGTCGTTAAAAACGATTTTGAAACGCCAAAATGAGAAGTCAAAAGCGAAAGACCTGCGTTTTGAATTGGTTCCTTACCACATCTATCTATCATAATGCAACCCATTGTCCCCAATCCAACAAATTAAGAGCTAAAGTTTCGCTATTAATAAACTAACCCCTTGCTGCAAAAAAATCAGATCTGATACTTCCTAATCCTTCGAGCTTGCAGTGCTTGATCCGACCGTACCTTTCTACCATTTCACTGGCACGCTCATTTAAATCGATCTGGCTCGAGTTTGTCTCCATGCAAAAGCCGATATAAAAAGGTCCTAATTTTATCTCTTCGCCCTGATAACTATCGTGAATTTCAGTGTACGGATGCCCAAAAAGCCATCGGACCTGCATATTTAAAATCGGGCCTTCAGGGATTTGCGCCAGGAGGTCTTCTAACTCACGAAGATCATCTTCTATTAAATTATCTCAACCGAGTTGACAATTCTCTCCCGACATAGGTCTTTTCTGAATACCATTTGGAACTATCGATCTCGTGTTCGGTCCAAAAAAAGTCTCCTTTACTTCGGCAGAGGTCATAGGTATCCGAAAAACCGTTGCATAAATCATAATATGAATCTTGATGAACTCGTAAAAAATTATTTGCGAACGACTTTGAGCATTTTGGGATAAAGCGTTTTGATAGGTGGTACGTTAAGGATTTCAAGCTGTTTAAGGAACTTGCGACGAGTTCTTGAAATTTAGTATCACCTTTCTGAACGCCCCAAAATGGTCATTTAGAGAGCAATATGGTCTTTTTACGAGTTCATCAATCTTTAATCTGATTATAAAATTGTAAAAATATCGTATCGCCCATTGAATTTATCCTCCTTTTGAGAGTAAGATGATCCTAATTTTCACACTCCAAATCCACAGTATTATAAATATATCTATTTCCCGACCATTGTAAAGCAACCCGTCTGTTTGTGTTCAATCTTGACTTGAATTTGAAAAGCCTCTAAACATGATTACTTTTTCATAACAATTTTGATTTGAAAAAATCAGTTTGGTCAGCTTCCGTATGACATATGAAAGAAACGATTAATAACCTCATTTTAAAAGCGGCAGCACGCGCGTATCAAAAAGGGGATTTACCCTCTGGAGAGCTTTCTGAAGTTGATATAGAGGAGCCTAAATCCGATGCACACGGTGATTTTTCGACAAACATAGCAATGAAAATGGCATCGGTTCAAAAGATATCCTCCAGAAAGATCGCAGAAGTGATCATCGATCAAATGGACGATCCTGGTCGAATAATTGAGAAAATAGAGATTGCAGGACCTGGGTTTATCAATTTTTTTCTAAAGGCACCCTCTTGGTATCCGGTTCTTCGGAAAATCCATGATATGGATTCAAAATATGGTTCTTCAAACGTGGGTAACAGAGAAAAAATTCAAGTGGAGTTTGTCAGCTCTAACCCGACAGGACCACTCCATATCGGACACGGCAGAGGAGCTGCTGTTGGGGACAGCATCGGAAATATCCTTTCATTTTGCGGCTATGAGGTTCAAAAAGAATATTATATAAACGATTCCGGCCGGCAAATAGATACCCTGGGTCGGTCGGTGTACCTCCGCTATAAGGAACTGCTGGGTAAACCTATCTCCTTTCCCCCGGAATGTTATCAGGGAGATTATATCCGAGAATTCGCTGTTTTTGTAAAAGCGGATAAAGGGAGTGAGCTTCTGGATATGGATGAGGAGAATGCCGTTTTCTATTGTGCAAAACTGGCGGCAAAAAAAATCCTTTCTGGGATCCGTCAAGATTTAAGCGCCTTCGGAGTGGAGTTCGATAATTGGTTCAGTGAACAAAGCCTTTATGATGCCGGCAGGGTGGACGATATCATAAACAACTTTCAACAACGGGAGATAATCTATCAAAAAGATGGTGCCCTATGGTTTAACACTCGTAAGTTCGGAGATGAAAAAGACCGAGTGGTAGTCAAAAAAAACGGGCAGACGACCTATTTTGCTTCAGACATTGCCTACCACATGGATAAGTATCATCGAGGATTCGATCGCGTAATCAACGTGTGGGGGGCAGATCATCACGGATATATCCCCCGTGTTGCGGCAGCAATAGAGGCATCCGGGAAACATCCCAACCAATTTCAGGTCATTTCTGTTCATCTGGTCAATCTCTTAAGGGGCGGAAAGCCGGTCGCCATGTCCACCCGTATGGGTCAATTCATCACCCTGAGGAATATCATCGATGAAGTCGGCCGCGATGCTGCCCGGTTTATTTTTCTGACCCGGCATCATGAAAGTCCCCTCGATTTCGATTTAGAAGTTGCTAAAACAAAAACAAATGAAAATCCGGTATATTATGTTCAGTACGTCCATGCCAGAATTTCAAGCATTGCCCGCAAAGGAACGGATAGGGAAAAAACAGATGTGACATGGGATAAACAAGCGGTCAACAGGTTGAGAACGCCGGAGGAAATTCAAATAATGAAGGCTATGGCCCGGTATCCGGATGTGGTTCAGCACAGCGCGAATTCATTGGAACCCCATCACATTACCCATTATCTCACACATCTCTCCGCACTGTTTCATGCATATTACAATAAACACAGGGTGCTCACCGATGACCCCATTTTATCCCACGGACGGCTCTATCTGGTATTTGCCGTGAAAAAGATAATAAAAAGCGGCCTCACCCTTTTGGGTGTGTCAGCTCCAGAGAAGATGTAATTATTTCAGAAATGGTAAATAATGCAAAAAGTAAGAAGTCTTTGCCAAAAGGAAAGAAGCCTCGGGTTAATGGAAGACACAAAGAATATTTGATATGGTTTTCAGTGATCTTTTTTGTTGCAGCCTGGATGTTCTTCCTCGGTATTCTAGTGGGAAGGGGAACGGCTCCCGTAAAATTTGATATCGAAAAGCTTCAAAAAAAATTGGCCGCCCTAAAGGCTGAGGATATTAATGAAAAACTTACCCGATTCAAAATAGGCTCCGATTTTGACAAACATAAGGCGGATCTCGATTTTTACGAAGATCTTAAAAAAGGTAGAGATGACATCAGGCCGCCCCCGCCCACACCGGTTTTAAAGTCGAAAAAAAATCCTTTTGGCGAGAAACAAAAGAAAACTTCAAAAAAAACCGTCCCTGACAAAAACAAAAGTTCTGATAAATCGATCCACAAAGACAATATCCTTTATCAAAAAAAAATACCGGGTCTAACCTCCAACCTTACGATCCAGGTTGCTTCGTTTAAAAATCAAAAAGATGCGGACAGGTTGGTAGCAAAATTAAAAAAAGGAAAATATCCCGCGTACAGCGCGATCGGCGTGATACCGGGGAAGGGTATATGGTATAGAGTTCGAATCGGTTATTTTAAAGCCCGAGCGGACGCCACTCAAATGCTGGCCCGGTTAAAAAAAGAGAACCGCAAGGCGTTTTTAATTCACCGCTAACTCAATTAGGCATATCATGAAAATTACCAAGGACAAAGTGATTCATGTCGCAAATCTAGCCCGCCTCGAACTGGATAAAGCATCAATGGAAACATTTGCCAACCAAATTGGGAGGGTTATAGACTACATTGGCCTGCTGAACACCGTTAAAACAGAAGGAGTGAAACCCACAACCCACGCGATCTTCTTGACCAATGCGTTCCGGGAAGATGAAGAGAAAAACCATCTTAATTTGAAGAAAACGCTTTCCAATGCGCCTGAAAAAGAGGAGGAACACTTTATTGTTCCAAAGATAATTGGAGGATAAAAACCGATTGATATGAACCTTTATGAACTCACCATGCAACAAGCTCACAGACTTTTATCGGAAAAGGAGGTATCTTCCCAGGAACTGACGGCTGCTGTTATTGACCGCATCAAAACGGTTGACGAAAAAACAAATGCATACATTACGGTGGCAGAAAAAACAGCGATGGAAGAGGCCAGGTTGGCTGATAAAATTATTTCCGAGGGGAATACTTTACCGCTGACCGGAATTCCTATTGCGATTAAGGATCTTATTTGTACAGAGGGAATCCGCACCACATGTGCGTCTAAAATTCTCGAAAACTTTATTCCACCATACGATGCCGCCGTTATAAAAAAGCTGAAAAATGAAGGCGCGGTGATCGTTGGAAAAGTGAACATGGATGAATTTGCCATGGGTTCTTCAACTGAGCATTCAAGTATGAAATTAACCCACAATCCCTGGGATCTGGAGAGAATTCCCGGAGGATCAAGCGGTGGTGCTGCCGTGGCGGTGGCAGCCGATATGTGTTTAGGGTCTCTCGGCTCAGACACAGGGGGATCTATCCGTCAGCCCGCGTCCCACTGCGGTGTTGTGGGGATGAAACCCACCTATGGCAGGGTTTCTCGGTTCGGGCTGGTGGCCTTCGCATCTTCCCTTGACCAGATCGGCCCATTGACAAAAAATGTCCGGGATTGTGCAATGCTGATGAAAGTCATCTCAGGTTATGATCCCTCTGATTCAACGTCGGTACCCAAAGATGTTCCGGATTATACATTATTATTTCAAGATGGTCTCAAGGGAATTACCGTCGGCATACCAAAGGAGTATCAATCGACAAAAGGGCTTAATCCTGAAGTTTCCGCTGCAATAAAAAGTGCGGTTAGAACAATTGAAGCCATAGGCGCCGATTGCATCGAGGTTTCCCTGCCGCATGTGGAATATGCGGTCGCGGCCTATTATGTGATCGCCTCCTCCGAGGCCAGTTCGAACCTTGCCAGATATGATGGGGTTAAATATGGCTTCAGAGATAAAGGCAACGGCAACCTGCTGGGAATGTACAGAAGTACCCGGTCAAAAGGATTCGGGACAGAAGTCCAGCGAAGAATCATCATCGGAACCTACTGTCTTTCTGCGGGGTATTATGATGCATATTACAAGAAAGCATCACAGGTGAGGACGTTAATCATGGAGGATTTTAGCCGGGCCTTTAAAACTTGCCATGTGATTTTGTCGCCCGTGGCTCCGACCCCGGCTTTTAAAATAGGGGAAAAATACGACGATCCACTTACTATGTATTTATCCGATATATTTACACTTTCAGCCAATCTTGCCGGAATACCGGGCATGTCGATCCCCTGCGGATTCTCTTCCGAAGGGCTCCCGATCGGATTGCAGATCATGGGAAATCATTTTAACGAAGAAGTGATGTTCAAAGTGGCGCACAATTTTGAGAAGGCCACCGATTTCCATATCCAAAAACCGGTATTGTAAGGAAGCTCGTAATGAATATACAGCCGGAAGGTGAAAATTTGAGAAAAGCGGTCACATGGGTTTTAGAAGAGAAGAAATTTAATTCGGAAAAAATGTTGAAAGAACTTATCGAGGAGGCCTGTCTAAAATTCGATCTTTCGCCGATGGATGCGGAATTCTTACTCCGATCCACATCCCTTAAGGACAAACCGGTTTAGATGTCAAAAATAAAAATCCTACCTGAAATCCTGTCAAACAAAATTGCTGCCGGTGAAGTGGTTGAGCGACCATCTTCAGTTGTCAAAGAACTGGTGGAAAATGCATTGGACGCTGCAAGTACCCGTATTGCCATCGAGGTGGAAAACGGCGGGCGTTCCCTGATACGGGTTGCGGATAATGGCATTGGAATGGGTCATGATGACGCGCTTCTATCCTTAGAACGCTACGCAACCAGCAAAATATATAAAGATCGGGACCTGTTCTCGATAAACACCCTCGGTTTCAGGGGTGAAGCAATTCCAAGCATTGCAGCTGTTTCAAAATTTACCCTGACAACCAATGATGACACCGCCCACACGGGCACTGAAATTGTTGTGGAAGGTGGAAGAATAAAGAGAGTTTCTGAAGTCGGCGCGCCCAAAGGGACGATGGTCACGATCAAACAGCTTTTTTTCAATATGCCGGCAAGAAAAAAATTCTTGAAAACAACCGGTACCGAAATGGGACATATAACAGATGTCGTTTCCGCGATAACTTTGGCGTGGCCAGGTACTTATTTTAAGCTCCTGCACAACGGCAAATTGGTGAACAGATGGTCGATAAAATCAGACCTGATGGAAAGGGTGGTAGACGTTCTCGGTAAAACCATAAAAAATGATCTTCACCGCATCAGACTTAATATCGACGACCTGTCCATTACCGGCTGGGTATCGTCTCCCCGGATCACCCGCAGCACGTCTCGGGGAATCTATGTTTATGTAAACGGGAGGAATGTTAAGGACAGGATCATACAGCATGCCCTGTTTGAAGGGTATGCCGGAAGACTTCAAAAAGGCCGGTTTCCCCTGGCCGTCCTACTGCTGAAAGTCCCGGCTGATCAGGTGGATGTTAATGTGCACCCGGCTAAACATGAAATTCGTTTCGCGCAACAAAAAAGGATCCATGATGCAGTTGCCGACGCCGTATCAAAAATGTTGCGATCTACAGACCGCCCTGGCTGGCCTACCAATTCCGCTTTCCCACTAAGAAAACATTCCGTATCAGAGCCGGTTTCACATTTTCCCAGGATCGGTATCGGAAACAAAGGCTCAGAAAATAAAAGGTTAGAAGAACGAAAAAAGCAGGAAAACCTTTGGGAAAAAAAGAGATTTGGTGATCTGCGTTTAATTGGGCAACTTCACAACACATACATCCTTTGTGAATCGGATGAGGAACTCATTGTTATTGATCAGCACGCAGCCCACGAACGCATCCTTTTCGCACAACTAAAAAACCGGTCTTTGAAATTTGGGAAAGAAGCGCAGAAACTCCTCATTCCCGAAACCATCGACCTGGGTTATAGGGAAGCAGATGCGCTTGATAAAATGATTCCAGGGCTCAAAACACTCCAGCTCGAAATCGAACCCTTTGGTGGTAACACTTTTATCGTAAAGTCAATACCTGCGCTTCTGGCTCACCGTGAAATCAAACCGCTTGTTGTCGAAATCGCGGAAAAAATGGCCGAGTCGGGTTTTGCCGCTGATATTGAACGTGCCATTGACCAAAGCCTGATCCTTATGGCCTGCCATGGAGCCATTCGGGCAAACCACCCCCTTTCTGAAAAGGAAATCAATAGCCTCCTTGAACAATTGGAAAAATGTGACAATCCGTCACACTGCCCCCATGGTCGACCCACATGGGTGAGCTGGTCCTTCCGGTTTTTTGAAAAATCCTTCGGCAGGATCATGTGAGCAACTAACCCGCTTTTCCCTCGATCATTTTGCAAATCGTGTCTACCAGGTCATCTTGACCGCGTTCTTTTAGTAAAGGAAGCATCTCCATATAGAAGGGTTCACGATGTCTAATGTTTATGTTAAAAATAGACAGTTGATCTGCAGAGATATCATTTTCAATGAATGCTTTTGTTTTATCGAGTATTCCCAATGCCACAAGCTCAGTTATGGTTCGGACACATTTTTCACATTTTCCACAGTTCAATCGACCTTTCACATTCGCCAAACAGGCCCTGAAGTTTTGAAAAGCAACACCCCACTTCGCTATTAATTTGAGTTTGTTCAGTCTGGATAACGCCACATCTCGACGCCTGATTCTCATATTGTAACTGGAGTATTCCGGATCCAGCATGGGGTGTGAACCACATGGAACCAAATTCGGAATATCGTATTACGAGGCAATATAGACCATATACAGCCGGGTGACAAAAGCATGCCCGACCGAGGCAAGAACAGCGCCGAAAAACTTATCGAGCCAGAGATTTCTTTCATCGCATAAGTGTCTGATATTTGTATCAACCGGGATCAGATTTACCTCTGCGTCTTCGGCGACCCCTGAAAGCGCGGCCTTGGCCCGATCAAAGACATGGTATTTCATTCCACGCTCAATGACGCCCCCAATGTCAAAGCCGTGGACGAGCAAGCAGTCTTTGACATGACCGGGATGCTCTTTTGGATAGACCTTTTTGTTGATCCGCAAGGCAGCTAGAGAATCTATTCCACCGGATAGAAAAAGTCCTGCCTGCCGCTGACTGTCTGATGGATAGACTACAGAACTTGTTTTGGCTTCGAAGGCCAAAGGCGCATATTTTCCGCCAGACCATTCTTTCAAGCTGGGGCGGATTTCAGCATCCAGGACGACCCTCTTTTTTCACCAAAATGCATGGCCGGAATGACGCATCCGACCAAAAAGGAATGCGGGTTGCAGGAGATATCCGCCGAGAAGGATTTTTCTGTTTCAATATAGATCTCTCGAACCGGCTGTTCACCCTTTTCACCACCACCGGAAAACCGCCGAACCATGCCAGTGCATCCTCCAAACTTTTAACTGAGTTCACCAGCACAGTGTCGGGCGCCGGAATACGGACTGCGGACAGGGTTCGCAAAGCAAAAAATTGTTTTTTGTCCGATCGGATCGAATTAAGGTTGTTGACCAACAGAATCCCCATCATGCTGAAGTGATGTATCAACAAAAGACATGCATTCCCCAGGGTAGTGCCCTGCCGAGGCAACACCACATCCAGGTTCTCCATGCCCGGCTGCCCGACCAGGATCGGCTTGCCTCCTTCGAGCCCGGCCCATCCAATTGAGCTCAACATGCAATAATCGATTCTTTTTGTCGGCTTCGAGAGTCAGAGATGTCGCTGCTCGTTTGGCTTATCTTTTGCGATAAAATTTTCTATCATCTGAAAAGCCTGGTCATCGGTAAACTGACGTGGAGGGTGCTTACAAAAATAGGCAGATGGTGCTTCCAAAACTCCTCCCAGCGCGCAGTCTGAAGCCAGTTTGGCACAACGGATGGCGTCAATGGCAACACCAGCAGAGTTGGGTGAATCTTCAACCGAAAGCCTCAACTCCAAATCCATAGCCACATCGCCAAACAACTTGCCCTCCATGCGGATAAAACACACCTTGTTATCCTTTTGCCAGGGCACATAATCCGAGGGACCAATGTGAATGTTCTCATTATTAAGTCTGCTCGCGGTCACCGACTGCACTGCTTCTGTTTTGGATTCTTTCTTTGATTTAAGACGGTGCTGATTGAGCATGTTTAAAAAATCCGTGTTGCCCCCGGTGTTCAGCTGATAGGTACGCTCCAGTTTCACGCCACGCTTTTTAAACAAATCCATCAACACCCGATGGGTGATAGTAGCCCCCAGCTGGGATTTGATGTCGTCGCCGATCAAGGGCAGATTTTTGTCCGCAAAGCGTTTGGCCCAATACGGGTTGGAGGCAATAAACACCGGTATGTTGTTGATAAACGCAATCCCGGCTTCCAAGGCGCATTCGGCATAAAAACAAGCAGCCTGCTCGGAGCCCACCGGCATGAAGTTCAGCAATATCTCGGCACCGCTATCATTGAGAATACGAACGATTTCGGTTTGATCGAGCTCAGGCAGGTTGGCGGGCACGAAGGTGTATTTATCTTCGTATTCCCGCATGTGCGAGGAAAAACCATCCAGGATAGGGCCCATGTGCACGTTGACCCCGCTGGCAGGTAGATTATCACAAAAAACCGTGGTGCAGTTGGGCGGAGCAAAAATGGCTTCAGTGACATCTTTGCCGACTTTGCGTTTGTTTATATCAAAAGCTGCTACAGTCTCGATGTCACCGGGTTTGAAGCCGCCGATTTCCCAATGCATCAGGCCGATGGCATCTTCGCGCTTTTTGTCTTGGTAATAGTGTATCCCCTGTACCAGTGAACTGGCACAGTTTCCCACCCCGGCAATTGCGATTTTGATTCTGTTCATGTAGTTTGACCTCCTTTTTTATAAACTAACGCAGTTAATGTCGATTTGGATAAGATCATTGGTATGGCGCACTAACTAATTGTAATTATGCTAATTGCAGAAAACCAAATATCAGCTGGTTGCAGATTTATTGAAATGATTCCAACTCTGATAAAACTATAGACATCAAATTTGGTGGTTGTCAAATCTTGATGAACTCGTAAAAAGTCATTTGCGAACGACTTTGAGCATTTTGGGATAAAGCGTTTTGATCGGTGGTACGTTAAGAAGTTCAATCTGTTTGAGGAGGTTACGACGAGTTTTTGAAATTTAGTATCACCTATTTAAACGCCCCAAAATGATCATTTAGAGAACAATATAGTCTTTTTACGAGTTCATCAAATCTTAATTTTGATTATTGTAAAGTTATCTTCGCCCAATGACAAAAGACACTCTTAGGGAGATCATATTTGGCCGATTATCGCCGTAATCACCTTAAACCCCTCCTGGTCAAAAGCGGTGGCGATATTGTTTTGAAGTCCCTCGTTAGGTGTAAGTGCCACCATATACCCGCCCCGTCCACCACCGGTCAACTTGGCCCCCAATGCGCCCATACTGATGGCTTTTTCACACAAATAAACCAATTTTTCATGGGATAGGTCCATTTCGATAAGCATCTGGTGGTTGGCGGTCATAATCCGGCCCACCGTTTCAAGGTTGTATGCCTCCAGCGCCTGTTTCATTTCATTGACCTGCTCCCGAATGGTATCCAGCCGAGACAGAAATCCGGCAGGATCCCGCTCTCTCTCTCTTTCTACGTAAATATCCAGTTTAGAAGTATCTGCGGTGATGCCGCTGTTCGCTAACACGACCCGCAGAGGTTCTCTGATATTTATCTGTTCGAACATTTTTTTCTTTTCTTTAATTTGATAGAGCAACAACCCCCCATAAGTGGAAGCAGTGTTGTCAACGCCGCACAAAGGCGTTTACTGCGGCATAGGCGGTGGCTATGGCAAGCCCGGCGCCGCATTTCTGTCGTTTCCAATCCTGATGGGCCAGAATCGATCCGACTGCAAAGAGCCTATCAAAGACGGGGCGGCTATTTTCCCCCAACGGTCGAAATTCGTCATCGGTTTCCAGGCCCGCGCAGTTTATCGGGTGTCCTCCGGGGTGCAAAAAATTTTCGTGGTGCCATTTCGTTCTCTTTTCAGGTTGCCGGACATACAAATCGAAAACCGTCTCCCGGATATGACTTCTGTCAGCATGCAACCCCCCGCCTAAAAATCGGCCGCTGGCCAGAATGACCCCCTTTGATTTCACACTTCTTTCAACCGCTGTACCTCCGATGCCGAGTTCAAAATCATCGTCGATCCCTGAATTGGTCTCCAATACTTTTTTTCGTGAAAAATATCGAACCCCCTTGGAACGAAGCTGACGTTCAAAGGCTTCTTTGAGCCTGAGACCGGAGACCGAAGGCGGCATGGTGGGGATTTCAAATATCGCCGTCCCGATCATTCTTTCTAAATCGGCAATCACCTCATCGGGCCGGTATAGACCTAAAATAGCGGGCATGCCCACAGCCCGGACATTCTTGACAAGGGGCCGCACGACCTGGGCCAGTTTTTCCCTGTTTTGCGATAATATCAAAGCATTCGCAAGGTGTTCCGCATAGACTTCAGTCAGGTGCTCGGTTCCGGGAAATACGATTCGATGATGAGATAGATCCGGCCAACGGTCTTTTCCCGCATCTTTGATGAGCCCGCCGCTAAACCCTTTCAGGCCTCGGATGTCGATGAGTAAACAGGAACTCTTTTCTTCCAGGGCCTCTACACCGTTCCACATGCTTTTGGGGACACAGTAGGTCGTCTTGGTGGTTCCCATCGGAGTCAACAGATTTGCATTTCGGTTCCGATGCCTGCAATAATTAAAATCCGCCTCTTGAAAAGAGGAAAGAATTTCGTCAAAAGCCGCTTGAATGTCCTCTTTTTTCATACGGGCATAGGGATGGCTTGGCAAATCCCGGACAAGGGCATCGATGGCTGCCCAGGGGTCTTGCCACAAATGCCCTGTTTCTGCTGGATGAACGCCCATTAAATCGAACAGGCCACTGGCAAAAATGATCTCCTTGGTACCGCCGATCTGGGCAATGGACAGCCCCCTGTTGGCGGCAAACAATCCGGCAGCCATACCGGCCATACCGGTACCGATGATGGCAAGGTCATATGTAATCGATTCAGATTCGGGCATAGCTAAGGTTGGTTCTCCAATTCCAGTCCGAAAAATCCACAATGCATGGCTTCCAAAAGTTCCGATTGAATAAGCTGCCTGTCCCAGAGGACGGGATGTTGTCCTTTCCATCGGCCTGCAAGAAATTCTCTTAGGTGATGGAGGCACTGATCCGGGCACACTTGGTTTTGATCATACAGATAACTGGTCACCCTGGGCCCGCAAAAAGTGCCCTGACAGGCGCCTTTGCCGATTCGGCTCCGGAGCCCAATCGCATTGAGATCAGACCGACCTTTTTGTTCGTGGATGGAGGCGATGATCTCGTCCACAACACTTTTGGGTACCATTTCGCATTCGCAAAGGAGGATGTCTTCAGGATCGCGGTGTGCCAACCAGAGTTTTGGTGCCAGTCCCGCCTCCGTCCATTGACCGGCCTGGGTAGTGGGGAGCGGTTCGGTTCGGGTCAGGCAGGGTTTGGAGACACCCAGCTTGCTACCGACCATATCCGCCGTCTTCTCCGCCATGTAGCGGTAGGTGGTGAGTTTTCCACCGGTGATGGTGGTAAAATTTTCCACGCCGTCTTCGGCATGATCCAGAAGGGCAAACCCCCGACTGACACTTCGATCGTCACCGGAAGACTTCGATCCGACCAGAGGCCGGACACCGGCATACGCTCTGATATAACGACTCTCCTCCAACACCGGTATCATCGCCGCGGCCTCTTCCACAATGGCGTCCACTTCTTCGATTGTGGGGTGAATTCGGTCCAGCGAATCGATCCTGACGGAGGTTGTCCCGAGGATGGATACCGTTCCACCCGGGACCAGAATATCGGCGCTTGAGGATGGCCGCAGCCGGTTTATCACCCGGTCGGAGATCCGGTTGTGGGTGATCAACAGACTCCCTTTGGAAAAGAGTATCGGGATCGTCACACCGGCTAAATCCGCAATAACGCCGGCCCAGGCACCGGTGGCGTTAACCACCTGTTCGGCTTCGATGGTGAATTCTGCACCGGTGAGCGTGTTCAACAAACGGGTGGCCTGGATCCGATGGCTTCTTTTGTCAAATCTGACCACTTTCGTGAAACAATGCAATGTGGACCCCAAATGCTGGGCCTGAAGAATATTTTCCATCGAAAGCTTAAACGGATCGATGGAGGCGTCTTCGAGCATAAAAGCCGCTATTAATTTTTCAGAAAGCACTGGCTCCATTTCCCTTGCTTCCTGAACGCTCAATTCTTTTACCGGGATATCCGATTGACTGCACAGATGGGGAAAATCCGCCACATATTGTTCATCGTCGCCTTCAACCGCTACAAACAGACCCCCTGTGTCTTCGATACAGTGTGGAGCCAGTCCCTTTAATAGCTTCGCTTCCAGCCTGCATTCTTTCGCGCTCCCCGGATCTGAGGCAACATAACGGCCGCCACTGTGCAAAAGGCCGTGATTGGCGCCGGATGCTCCTGCATTGATGTCTTTTTGCTCCACCAGGATGCATTGAACACCCCGTATGGCGAGATCACGGGCAAGACCGGTACCGGTCGCTCCACCGCCGATGATCAATACCTGTGTTTCTTTTGGAAGCATGCTGCTGTCTTTTTATCTCCAAGGATTACTCATCAAAAACCGAAATTGTCCCATATTTCTATGCCAAGTTTTCCATTCCGACAATCTTGCATGAAGAAATAAAAATGAGTGTGGTCTAATATTTTTGCTTTGACCATCGCCCGATAAGACGCTCTCAGAAAAGAGACCAATTCTGCAACAAAAAAAAGGTGAAAAACAATAGAAATTTCGTGTAAGCCGACTAATTTCCGCCGATCTCAGCCAGGATGACTTTGTATCCCTCCTTTTCCATTGCCGTGGCAACAAATTTCTGAAAATCTTTCCCCGGGGTCAGCGCCACCATATATCCGCCCCTGCCCCCCCCCGGTAACCTTTGCGCCAAACGCTCCCTTTTCAAGACACAGGTTGCACAAATGGACCAATATATCGTGGGAAAGACCCATTTCGATGAGAATTGTATGGTTTTCCGACATGATTGCCCCTGTTTTTTCTAAATCGTTTGCTTCAAGGGCTTCTCTCATTTCATAGGCCTGTTCTGTTGTCGTTTTCAAATGGGAGCCAAAGTGTTTTGGACCCTCCTGTTTCAGTTGAGCGATATACCCACCCAGCTTTGAGGTGTCAGCGGTGATGCCGCTATTGGCCAGCACGATCTCAAATGGATGCTCAATCTGTAGTTGATCAAACATTTTTTTTTCGTTTTTTACCCGATAAAACAGAACTCCGCCATAGGTTGACGCGGTATTATCGACCCCACTTGGTGTGCTATGATAGGCAAATTCACCCTCCCAACCCACGTGGTTGATTCCATCAATGGAAAGACCCAGGGAAAACGTCTCGTTTAATGCCCAAGCCAGCGAAACACAACCGGCCGCACTGGCGCCCACACCGCTCCCGGCCGGCAGTGTTCCCCCCAGAGTGATTTTGATGGGATTCTTTTGAACATCGATTTTCATAACGTCAAGAATCCGGTTGATGGAATCGACCTGTTGCTCTTTTTTCTTTTCTTTGTATCCGGGTACTTCGCTACGGTTGTCTTCCAGAACCCATCCCACCCCTTCAATCAGTTCCACTGTTGCCACGGTTTCAAATGGCAGTGCCGCGACAATCGCAGGAACTTCATGCAAAACAAACTGATCACCGATTAAAATTGTTTTTCCAAATCCTGTTCCTTTGCTCATTTTCTTTCCTTTCGCCTCTCGAATTCTTTTCTTTGAGTAAGAATATATCAAAATTCTATCCTCACATGTAACCTTCTGATCTCAAATGAGTTTATCGCTAAACTTAATCGAGTATATTTCATCAATCAACTTCTTCTATGTGAAAATCTTATATTAGAGGAATGTATACCGCAATAGAGGCAACAATATTATATGGCACACTTTTTTGGAACTTGCCGCCCGAAGATCTCACGAAAGCGCTCGATTTTTTTTAATCCCCGATACGCTTCCCACTTTCCTTATCAAAGATATGCATATTTTTTGTGGAGACAACAAGGGGTAAGATGGTATTTTTTTCAAAATGATGTATGGCGGGAAGACGAACCGCTAAAAGAGCGTTATCTTCTCCGAAGTGTCCGTAAACAAGTGTATCAGCCCCAAGGATCTCCACATGATCTACGTTTAAATGCATCATACCGGCTTGTTCCCCGGCGAGATCGCAATGCTCGGGCCGAATTCCCAGGATGATCTCCTGCCCTCTATGGCTGGGTATACCTCCATTTTGAAGTGGTAAACGAGTGGCCCCGGGAAGTTCCACCCATTGACCATCGGCACTCAATGGAACCGGGAGAAAATTCATTCCCGGCGAACCAATAAACCCTGCAACAAATCTGGTAGCAGGCCGTTCGTAAATTTCCAACGGTGAACCAACCTGTGCCGCATAACCATTGTCCATGATAATTAAGCGATCACCAAGCGTCATGACTTCTACCTGGTCATGGGTGACAGAAATGCTGGTGACCTCCAGATCTTCCTGAAGTCTCCTGATTTCAAGACGCATCTGGACCCGCAGTTTGGCATCAAGATTGCTCAGTGGTTCATCAAATAGAAAGACCTTTGGCTCCCGCACAATACATCGATCCATGGCAACACGCTGGCGCTGGCCGCCTGAAAGTTGTCTGGGCTTGCGATCCAGGAATTCAGTTATTTCTAAAATATTTGCAGCATTACGGATTCTTTTTTCTATTTCCTCCTTTGGCATTCGGCGTATCTTGAGACCGTAAGCCATGTTTTTTTCGCTCATATGAGGGTAAAGCGCATAATTCTGGAATACCATGGCAATATCCCGATCTGCCGGTTCTAAATCATTCACCACAGCCCCATTGATTGCGATTTCTCCTTTCGTAATAACCTCAAGTCCGGCAACCATGCGGAGCAAGGTAGACTTGCCGCAGCCCGAGGGACCCAGAACGACTACAAACTCGCCGTCTTTGATATCACAGCTTATACCATGAATCACCTCGGTTTTTCCAAACGTTTTGTATACATCCTTTATACTCACATCTGCCATAATCAAGCCCTTATTTTTCGGTTTCTGTCATACCTTTCACAAACTGGTTCTGTATGAAGATAACTACAAGCACTGGCGGGATCATTGCCAGCATGGTAGAGGCCATGATGATCTGTCATTCTGCTTGCCCCTCTCCCACGTCTAACATCCGTTTGATCCCGATTAGAAGCGTATAATAACTCTCATCCGTAGTAATCAGTAAAGGCCATAGATACTGATTCCATCTCGCACAACTCATCCGGGACTGTCATAAAGAACTGGCGGAACAGAAAAGTGGCCGTAGCCGAAGCAATCAGGGGAAAAATCAGCCCTGAGTACGAATCAAGTATCTTCAAATCGGCTGCAACCTCATAAGTTGGCAAAATCCGCACTTCCACGGGCAACATCAATGTGATAAAAATCATCCAAAAGAAGAACATTCGGAATCGAAATTTAAAATAGACAACTGCATAGGCGGATGTCAGGGAAATAGCGATTTTTCCAATTGTGATTCCAAGCGCCATAATCAGGCTGTTCAACATCATGGTACCTACGGTTGCTTCAACATCCCTTGGTCCCACATTGAGGGCTCGACCGTAATTTTCTACCAGATGACTCCCGGGCAAAAGCGTAAAATTTGATGTTATTTCATCCAATGAGTGAGATGAGGCCACAAAAGTAACATAAATGGGAAAGATAAGAAGCAACATGCCCGAAATTAGCACTGCATGGGTTAAAAAAGTAAGCCAGGGGCGATGTTCAACCATAAATAACTCCTTTAGTAGTTCACTTTTCTCTCAATATAACGAAATTGAATCACTGTAAGGGAGATAACGATAATCATCAGGACAACAGATTGGGCTGCGGAACCGCCTAAATCCAGACCGAGAAAGCCATCGTGATAGACCTTATATACCACGATGTTTGTCGCATTATTGGGTCCGCCATCAGTTATCACATGGATCACGCCAAAGGTGTCGAAAAAGGCATACATAATATTCATAACAATTAAAAAGAAAGCGGTGGGTGACAATAGAGGAAAAGTAATGGTCCAGAAACGTTTTAGCGGTGAGGCTCCATCAATCGCAGCCGCTTCGATAAAAGGCTTGGGGATTGCCTGAAGTCCGGCCAGAAAAAAAAGGAAATTGTTAGAGATTTCCCGCCAGGCCGCTGCAATGATCACCGGGAACATTGCCTGCCCCCCATTCAGACTGTGATTCCATTCATACCCTAAGATTTTCATATAAAGGGCGATGATCCCCACAGTTGGGTTAAAAAGGAAGTAACACAATACTCCAGCTACCGCAGGAGCTGCGGCATAAGGCCAGATAATCAATTTCCGGCAAATGATTTCATGATGTTTTCTGTGTCGTATTTTATCCTTTGATAATTTTCACCATCTAGCCCGACAGGCGAAACAGCGTTTTTTCCTGGACAGGTGGGTTGCTCTTGCAAATCCCGACGATTAAATCTATTTAGAGAAAATCGGTACAATAGGGGAGGGTAAAAATGCACGATATCATCATCCGGAACGCCGACATCATCGACGGTACCGGAAAATCGGCCTATCAGGCCGATGTGGCGGTAGACGGCGGCCAAATTTCGGATGTGGGGGATCTGAGCCGGAACGGCGGCAGGCATGTTATTGAAGCCGAAGGCCATGCCGTCACCCCGGGTTTTATCGACATGCATTCCCACGCCGACTTCTCTCTTCCGATTTGGCCGACTGCCGATAGCATGCTTCACCAAGGGATCACCACCGCCGTCGTCGGTCAGTGCGGCCTTTCTCCGGCGCCGCTGCCGGACAAGACCCGCGAAGAGACGGTTGCGGTTTTGAATGGTTTTTTCGGGGAACGCATAAAGGCCATGCCATGGAACGAGTGGTCTTCGGTCGGCGATTATCTGAAGTTTTTAACACGCCAGGGTGTATCCATTAATGTTCTGCCGCTGGTGGGTCAAGGCGTAATCCGGGCGTCTGTCATGGGGCTCGGCGAGGGGCGAGCCGACCTGGACCAGATGGCTACAATGAAAAACCAGGTTGCCGGTGCAATGGCCCAGGGCGCTATCGGATTGAGCACCGGGCTTATCTATCCACCGGGTTCCTTTACCGCAACCGAAGAGTTGATCGAACTGACGCGGGCCGTCGCCTCCAAAAACGGTTATTACTTCAGCCATATCCGCGGTGAAGGCGATACCCTGCTGGACGCGGTTGCAGAAGCCATCCGCATCGGCCGCGAAACCAGGACTTCGGTCCAAATCAGCCATTTTAAAGCAGCCCCCAAGGACAACTGGGATAAGTCCTCTCACGCACTGCAGTTGATCGGCGAGGCCCAGGCCGAAGGCTTGGACGTGACCGCTGACCTATACCCCTACCGGGCCGGGAGCACCACGTTGGCTACCATGCTGCCCCATTGGGCCCATGTGGGCGGTCCCGGAGAGACCATGAAACGGCTGGCCGACCCCGCCGCCCGCGCCAAAATGATCGCCGACATGCAGACCGGAGGATTTGCACGTGGATTCGAATGGAATATGGTTTTGATCACCTCATCGCCGCCACGCACAGCTTATGAAGGCCGCTATGTCTCTGATTTGGCGGCACAGGCCGGCAAAAAACCTTACGTCTGGGTTTTCGATGCTCTTTTGGAAACAGCGCTTGATATGACCATGGCAGTTTTTGGAATGTCCGAGGAGAATCGGCGCCGGGAAATTCAATTTCCCTCGATGATGATCTGTACGGACGGTTTCGGCCTGACCGCTACCGGCCCAATGGCCAAAGGCGTACCCCATCCGCGTAATTACGGAGCATTTCCCCGCGTCCTGGGTCGGTATGTGCGGGATCTGCAAGTGCTCAAATTGGAGGAGGCTGTTTTTAAAATGACCGGTCTGCCGGCAAAAAAACTCAGGCTGAAAGGCCGGGGTGTGATCCGGCCGGGTTTTGCAGCAGATCTTGTCGTTTTTGATCCTGCCACTGTATCCGACCGGGCCACCTACGACAATCCGCATCAATACGCCGCAGGCATATCCCATGTGCTCGTCAACGGCCGGTTCGTTATCCAGGACGAAAATCACACAAAAAAAAAGCCCGGCATCGTGCTAAAGCCATTGCATTAAACAGGCGAATGGTTATTGACCGTGAAAAAAGTACCCGGTTGCGACCCCGGAGAGGTGCTCCAAAAAGGGATAGCGCTGTTCGAAATGGTTTTTCCAAAAATATGGATTGACTGGACAAAG
>DCWS01000021.1 GCA_002328165.1 Desulfobacteraceae bacterium UBA2156
ATGTCGTGGTTGATTTTAATGCCGCATACAAGACGAACTTTTCGGCTTGTTCGCTTCCGAAAAGGAACTTCTTATTCCTTGCCAGGAGAAATAAAATTCCCATAGAGGTTATGGATGTTATTCAGCTCGTAGAACGGGCAGTGAAGGTATAATCTTCTTTCCGGGGATTATCATTGAAAGGATGATCTAACATGGAGCAATGGCGACTATTAGATACGCCCCCCATGAGCGCAGCCAAAAACATGGCCCTGGATGAAACCCTGCTTGAGCTTAAAGGAACAGGAAAATCACCCAATACCCTGCGGTTCCTGCAGTTCTCTCCCAGGACCGTACTGGTGGGGTATCACCAGTCGATCCAAGAAGAAATCCGTGAAAATTACTGCCGGGCTCATAATATAGAAATCAATCGGAGGATTACGGGCGGAGGCGCCATATTCTTTGATGAAAATCAACTGGGGTGGGAAGTGATCTGTGACAAGGAATTTTTTGATGTTGTCATTCCCAATAACAGATTGTTCAAAACTCTTTGCCTGCCCGTTCGTTCCGCTTTAAAATTCCTTGGCCTGGATGCCACGTTCAGGCCAAGGAATGATATTGAAATAAACGGCCGGAAAATATCGGGGACCGGGGGCACGGATTCCGACGATGCTTTCCTGTTCCAGGGAACCATGCTGGTTGACTTCGATGTGGATACCATGCTGAGATCCCTTAAAATCCCTGTTGAAAAACTCAAGTCAAAAGAGATCGATTCATTCAAGGACCGGGTGACATGCCTCAACTGGGAGCTGGGCTATACACCTGAACTGTCTGACATTAAGGCATCATTGGTTAAAGGGTTTGAAACTCATCTTGGAATATCCTTAATTACCTCAGGTCTGACTCCGGCTGAAGAGGAGCTGTTCCCAAAAAAGCTTAAAAAATGTCAATCAAAAAAATGGATCGACGGTGTCAAACCTTCCCGGAATCTCAGGAATACAGTCCAGTCGGCTTATAAAGCAGAGTCTGGAATGATTCGGTATACACTTGCAATAAACTCCACACAGAGACGTCTCAAAGATATTTATATTACCGGTGATTTTATTTCATTTCCCGGCAGGGCCCTGTATGATCTTGAATCCAAATTAAGAGGCCTGCCCCTTAAAAAAGAACGGCTTTATCCTATCATAGAAGATTATTTCGAAAATGATATGATCGTTATTCCAGGGATGAGTGTGGCTGATTTTATAAAGCCGCTTGAACTTGCCCTGGAAAAAATCAAGATCCTGGATTTTGGCATCCCCATTGAATACTGCAACATGATTTCAGTCACTAATGGATCTTTTCAGGAGGTGATCGAAAAAAATCCGGAAGTGCTTCTTCTACCCTATTGTGCAAAACTCACCGATTGCGAGCTACGGTATAAAAAGGGATGCAAGCAATGCGATGAAGACAGCTGCACCATTGGACCTGCATGGAAGATAGGGCTGCAAAAAAAGAAAAAAATGATCAGTATCACTAGTTTTGAAGATCTCTGGGCCGAGCTGATGAAAATTAAAAAAAAGGGGCAAACCTCTTTTATCGGCTGCTGCTGCCAGCCGTTTTTTGCCAAACATGTAGATGATTTTACTGCGGCAGGTCTTCCTGGGATACTGCTGGATATTGATAATACCACCTGCTATGACCTGGATCAGGCCAAAGATGCCTATGCAGGAAAATTTGAAAGCCAGACCCAGTTGAATCTTGATCTGCTTCAGACTGTGCTCAATGCCATTGCATGTAAAAAAGAGTGAAAAAAAGAAAATTAGGGCATAATAGTGGAAAAATTAAAAACAGATATACTGGTCATTGGTGCCGGACCTGCAGGCGGATCAGCAGCACTGGCTGCCCGCCGGCATGCTGTTAGTGTTTTGATCGTGGAGAGGAAAAAAAATGTGGGCCGGCCGGTCCAATGTGCCGAGTTTATCCCTGCCATGATGTTAGGTGAATTGACTTTAGGTGCACAGGGGAACGATAAATCCTTTATCGTGCAGCAAATTAAAGGAATGAAAACCTTTATTAAAGGTAAACTTGAGAAAGAGACCAAGGCGCCGGGATTTATTATCAACAGGGATGTGTTTGACCAGAAAATCGTCAAAGAAGCGAAAAAAAACGGAGCCCGGCTTCTTACCTCCACAAAAGCTGTCTCTATGACCCCGGATAAAACCATTATTTTAAAACAGGAGGATAATGTCAGCCTTGAAGTTGATGCCCGGGTGATCATAGCAGCCGACGGCCCGAATTCCAGGGTAGGACAATGGCTGAATATCCCTCCTGTAAAACGGCTGCCGGGTGTTCAGATGGCATTTGCACTGAAAGAAAAATCGGAATTTACACAAATTTATCTTGAACCTGAAATCCATGCTGGATATAGCTGGCTTTTTCCTAAAGGAGATATCGCTAATGTGGGACTTGGGTTTCAAAAAACATCTCAAAATATGCAAACAGCAGTAGCATTATTAAAACAATTTGTTTCTCAATTTAAAAAGAGAGGAATAATTATGGGAGAGCCGCTTTCACACCGCGCCGGATGGATCCCGGCTGAATCCAGAAAAAAAGCGGTTTACGGCAATATTCTTTTTGTAGGTGATGCTGCAGGTCACACCCATCCTATTACAGGAGCCGGTATTTTTACAGCAGTTGCCTGCGGTAAAATGGCCGGAGAAAGGGCGGCCTGCGCTGTCTTGAAAAATGATCTTTCCATCCTTCTAAAATATGACGAACAATGGCAGGAAATGTTTGGCCGCACATTAAACCATGCAGTTCAAAAGAGACTTAAAATGGAAGCGGAATGGGAAAACTTCGATAATATTATAAGATCCTGCTGGATTGCATTTAGGGACTATTATGTCTGAAAATCAAGTTATATACCAGCCGGATATTACTGCTCACCTTGAACAAGCCAGAGATCTTTCCTGGCAGCATTTTGGTAAAAAAATCTCCTTTTATCTGCCCGGCATGTTTACTTATAATGACATGACCGGTCGTTATCCGGCCGTATCCATTACAGGTGATGAATGCGCTCTTATGTGCGATCACTGCAAAGGCAAGATTTTATCTGACATGGTCCGGACCGACACACCCGATCTTCTGGTGGAAACCTGCCAAAAACTTGAAAAAAAAGGAATGATCGGTGTCCTCATCACCGGTGGGTGCAACTCAAAAGGGGAACTGCCATGGGAGCAATTCATCCACGCTGTAAAAAAGATAAAGGAGACAACCCGTCTTCTGGTCTCTGTTCACAGCGGATTCGTTAATGGAGACCAGGCCCGTGAAATGAAAGAAGCCGGCGTGGATCAGGCCCTGATTGATGTGATTGGCGACAAAGACACCTTTGAAACAATTTATCACCTTCCCTTTGGGCCAAAGCAGATGGAACAATGTCTATTCAGGCTTGTTGATGCCGGTATTGAAGTGGTTCCCCATATTGTCTGCGGACTGAATCACGGCAGGATTCAGGGTGAAGCTGATGCCGTATCCATTGTCTCTCTGTTTGATGTGAAAAAGCTTGTTATCGTTTCTCTGATGAGGCTTACCGGGACTCCTCTTCATAAATCTATCTTACCCGGGACAATCGACGTGGCTAATATTATTGTGAAGGCCCGCATGAAAATGCCGGCCACAAAAATCAATCTGGGCTGTGCCCGTCGGAGGGGAGATGTTTCCTTGGAAGTTCTGGCCGTGAAGGCCGGGATCAACAGTATCGCACTGCCATCTGATGAAGCGATTCAACAGGCAGAGGAGTATCATCTTGATATCCGCTACCAGAAAACCTGCTGTTCTGTTTCAGCCGATTTTTCAACACCAGGCTGGCAGTTGACTGCCGAAAAATAAAAAAAGGAAAACGATTTTTATGAAACCCCTTGAAATTGAAAAAGGCGTAGTAAACGGGGAAAAACCTATCGAAGAAAGTCCGGCATATCTCAGGATGAGCCTGGCGGCCGCCATGACCCTGGGAATAAAAAAAGGCCTTTTTTATAGAAATGCAAAATTGTACTGTATCAATCTGCTGTTGACCTATCCTTCAGGATGCGCTGCCCGATGTGCTTATTGCGGGCTGTCAAACAAGAGGGAGGGTGAGTATGAAAAGAAGAGTTTTATCCGCGTGGCCTGGCCTGTTCATCCCCTGGAAGATATTATTGAGAGGGTCTCACAGCGGCTGAAAAAGGTAAAACGCATTTGTATTTCCCAGGTGACCAATACCCGTTCCATTGCAGATACCATCTTTATTATACAGAAACTGCGTTCAAGTTTTGATATTCCGGTTTCTATTCTTGTATCTCCGACAATCATTGATAAAAACGACCTGATGGATTTTAAAAAGGCTGGCGCCGATAAAATCGGTGTAGCTATCGATCTTGCCACCGAGCCATTGTTTGACAAGTACAGAGGCAATGGTGTGGACGGGCCCCATAAGTGGGGTCGTTATCTTAATTGCCTTGAAGACGCCATAGATATCTTTGGATCCAGAAATGCCGGGTCACACTTGGTTACCGGCATGGGGGAAACGGAAAAAGAGATGGTGACGGCCATTCAGAAAATTCAGAATATGGGCGGGTGGACCCATCTATTCTCATTTTTCCCGGAAAAGGATTCCCAGTTAAAAGACCGGCCTATGCCGGATATGTCTCATTACAGACGGATTCAGCTGGCCCGTTATCTCATTGATAAAGGTCTGTCGACCCTGGAAAGATTCAGTTTTGATCGAAAAGAGGTTGTTAAGGACTTTGGACTTGACAAGCCAGCTCTGGATGCGGTGATCAATTCAGGTGAACCCTTTCGTACAAGCGGGTGTGAAGGATACGACAGCGAGGTGGCCTGCAACCGGCCCTATGGCAACTCAAGGCCCGGACCCGATATCCGGAACTTCCCGTTTAAACCGGATCATGGTGATATACAAAGGATTCGGCGGCAGATGGGATACGATGGATAGCGTGGTCTTGTTACGCTTATATCACACAAGAAATAAAATGCTGCTGGCGAAAGGTATGATCCACTTACTTGTGCCGAGTGCCAGGGACCGATGCAAGTCATCGCCTTTGTTGAAGATGAAGCTATCGTCAAAAAGATCTTGAAGCATCTTGGGATATGGGAGGTGAAGCGCGAACCCCGCCCCCGCGGTGTGTCCCACGTCATACCCGAAGGCTTCCTTAATATCCATTCCCAACTTGATTGCTGCTGGGTAATGATTACAGTCTCGGCGCTAGGTTATGAAATTAACATTGACTTTCTCCATCTTTAAATCAATTATTTAACTACAGTTGGCTAATCAAAGTTGATTACCTGTCTTCTGTTAATTATATGGGCTTCAATAACATCAGCTGCTTTAACCGGATCTTCTTCGAGTAGCATTCTGCCACCAGTAATGTCAACCATTCCCTCCGTGAGATAGTCAGTCACTATTTCGCTTCCTCTCATTAAGGGATCTGGCGATACATACGTTAATAACCCAAAAGCTAACGCAGTAAAAATATCTGCTATAGCCTTTTGCTCCATGTATTCCGGAACTGCCGCGGCTACCGGTAATTCGCTTACATCGCAGCCGATAGTCCATGCCAATGCGGCAACAGTATCGAGTATTTTGCCAACATCTGTACATGAACCATACGAAACGATTGGGGGAACATCATACTTTTCGCAGATCGCTTTTAGTTTTGGCCCGGCCAGTTTTGCCATCTCCTTAGTGGACATACCAAGATTCTGGTGAGTGGAGGAACAGCACCCAGCTCCTATCACCATAATACTCCTCCTGATCAGCTGCAATGTCAGCTCCTCGATAGCCTTACCAGCCTGACCGCCACGCACAGTTGTGCATCCGGCAACGGCTACAGCACCTACGATAGAGCCTTCTTTCATATGTTCAATATATGTGTTGATGTCGTTTCCGAACATTTTTAGTACTGTTTCTGTTGTATAACCTGCAATAGCTTTGGAACTGGTCTGCCTCGCAGGAATGGTAATCACCCTAGAGGTATCGGATTTTCTCGCTCTAAATTGTTCAGTTGCATCCATTAGCACCTTCTTCGCCTGCGTTTCAGCCTGTTCTGGATCAAAGTCCATGCTCTCCACATCAGGAAATCTAACTGAAGGATCGATGCTCAACAGTTTTGTACCAAACTTCTCCGAATAGTCTTTCAAGGTTGGGACCGAACAGTTAAAGTCCATCAAGAAAAGGTCAACTGCGCCGGTGGCAATGAATAGCTCTTCCTGGATCCAGTTGCCAAGCTGACCCCCAAAAATGTTTTTGTACTCTTCCCGTTCAGCAACATTAAAGAGCTGCTGGCCGGCACACAAAGAGCCATAAAGTTTGATGCCTTTTGCCCCTGCATCACGGGCTGCTGTTTGAAAAGTATCGCTGTTGGCCATATCCATGATGATTGCCGCAAACAATGGCTGGTGACCATTGGCTACTATATTTACTGTGTTTGGGTCTATGCACGCGATATTGGTATAGCCTTCTGAAAGATCCGCAGTCCCTATGAGGATATCCTGAATAACTGTAATCCCCCACAATCCAGCGTATTCGTTGGCAAGACCCAGTCGGAGACAAGCATTCATAAGGTCAATGGGATCATTATTGATATTGGTCATACATTTCGTAAGTGCCGTGAGGATTTCAGAGCTTGGACCGGATGAGTAAAGATCTCTTTTTTTCCAAATAACCTTGCGTTGCTCGACGGCAAAAAGATCCATGAGAACCAGTGGCGAATCGTCTTGTTTACCAATTTCGGTGAGCATAAAATTTGCAAAAAATACCGCAAGTTCATTTATCGGTTTTTCGTGATCGTAGCCAAGAGCCATACACATCCGGCGTAATTTTTCCTCATCCTTTATCTTCACCGACGATCTTCCCTCCCCGATGGACTTGAGAGTTTTTGCCAAGTTGCGTAATTGATAATTGTTAGCAGCTGTACCTATGGTGGCAAGTTGTAAAAGATTTCTAGCGACAATAACATCGCCAGACGCGCCGCATACCCCAAGTGGAGCTTTGGGGCTTATTCTGCACGGTCCGTCTGAACAGAGTTGGCAACTGAGGCCCTGTTTACAATATTGACATTGCGGTTGCTGTGCCTCAAACCTTTCAAAAACTGTTGATATCCCATGTTCACATACAAATTCGTGCATTTCTCGGCTTTGCTGGTCTTGGTGTGAGGCTATGTTAATCGTTTTCGGTTTATTCATAACTTCATTTATATTAATTTGTGAAATTTTAGAGTTTTAACTCACTGCCATTAGACAAGTAATGTTGGCAACGCTCTAGCTTATTCCAAAATTTATATCCCCTTTAAAGATGTAAAAAATCAACATGTTGTGGATAATTATGTGTCCTTGCCAAATAAAAGTCAACTGAATAATTAGACTATCTCTACATTAACTGAAGACCAATGTTGACAACGCCTCGTTTAAACTTCCAGGTGCGGTAGCCAAGCAAGTCAATGGCAATATAGGTAAATCCAATCTTCCTGAACTTTTTATAAATAAGTTCCGTCATTTCTGTCTGCGCAGCCTTGGTTGCGTCGTCTGTTGTTGGTTCAATTCTTGTGATCCCTCCATGGTGCCTTACCCTGTGCTCCCTCCTGATGCCGGTAATGCATAAAATTTGGACTGACGGCCGGATTGCGCAATTGCACGGCGAATATACCTCTCGATCTTTTTAAACACACAGGCCACAACCTCAGGCTTGAAAATTCGAATCCGGTTTGCCAATGCACTAACATTTTGTTCGAGCATCCTCTCTCGTTCATTTTTCGTTTTGTCATTGACATTGTAACATACATATTCCTCTCAATCTCAGTTCATTCTCAAGCGAAGCTTGGGTTCTTTTTTGATCTGCCAGCTGAGCAGTCCCTGCTTCTGAATTTCTGCCACACCAGAATATATTATCGTTTCCCATAAACTTTAACCTAATTAATGAGGCGGTGTCATGGATGTTTCTTCTATCTATAATTAAGGAGACAGTTAGCAATACAATCTTGATTAAAGTATCTATTGAAGAAAGAGACTCAACATCTTGAAAAATTTATATAAATATCCTATCTTCTGGAACCCATTGATACTAAACTGAAAGCCTTTAATGGCAGCAAGTTCGAGAATTATTGATGCTTTGATTGCCTATGTCTGATTTCTGGGGAAAGCTCAATCGAGAGAGGAAAACCTGCAATTCATTGGTATCAATATTAACCTCATTCTAATACCCCTGCCATGTGCCTTTCAATGGGGAAAAAGATTTTCCCTTTGCCCTGTCTTGAATTCTCAATTGCCCTCATTGTTTTTTCATTGGGAATCTGAATTTCAAACGGCAACCCGTTTTTCGTTGCCCCAAGCCGGACCGCAGTCAAACAGGTGGGTAACGATTCTCCTTGCTTTTTTTAATTCATGATGATAAGTAGCTATATCCATATTCAAATTGTTCCAAATAATAACAAGTTCAAGATCCTAACAACCTCAAACGGAGGCTGCTATGGAATGAACATTGAAACCCCATTTCTCAACAAAAGAGATGGGGTTTTATTTTTTTTCGTTGATTTTGTCCTCATCTGACAAAGACCTGTGTTAGCCTCCTCTTTAACAAAAGAAGGGGGTTATCATGAAACAGATCACATCGTTTTTGGAGACTATAAAACTGGCGCGCAAGCAGGGTCATCGGAATATGACACTGTTTCCGCTGCTTGCGCCTGACGGCATAACGCCGCATTACCTGGTCATGGAACAGGCACTGGATGCATTGGACAGCGTTGACACCTCAAACTCAGATTCACCGCCACCGGACATGGCCCGCCGATTTATTGCATCTGCCCGGAAAGGCAAAGGCGAAACGCCTCCTTCGACTGGCCTGGGGACTAACATCATGTTCGTTTCAGAAACAGTTTCCGGCGCAGCACTTGTGGAAGAGGATCGGGTCCTTCACTCGTCAGCGTTTAGAAAGGATGGCAAAGGCCGCCTTTGATTCCAGCGCCATTCACAAAGGAAGATCAAAAGGGCCTATTAAAAGCGCTATCAATTTTTTCATTTAGGCACCCAGATTCTTCAATGAGAGACAGGGAGGAAAAATTATGAGAGGAGACCAATTATCCAGGCAGTGGCGAATTCTCAGGCAAATCGAGGTCAGTCGAAACGGCCTGACCGCAACCGAGATCGCTGCAATGGAAAACGTTTCACTCAGAACCGCTTACCGGGATCTGGATGCCCTCCAGCTGGCCGGTTTCCCACTGCACACAGAAAAAGGTGAGAACGGCCGACAGTGGAAATTTGTCAATTCTTATCAGTTTAACGTCCCTCAGCCGTTCACCATTACCGAACTCATGTCGCTTCATCTCAGCAAGGACCTGCTGAAGGTGCTCAAGGGCACCATTTTTTTTGAATCCCTGGAATCGGTTCTTAATAAAGCGCACGCCCATCTTCCGGCCCCTGCGCTGGCCTACCTGGACCGCATCGAGTCCACATTTCACATGGGGATGAAGCCGCACAAGGACTATGCCCGCTTTCAGGACATCATCAGCAAGGTCAGCCGTGCGGCTGTCGAGCGCCGCTGCATCGAAATCCTCTATCTGCCGCTTCAACGAAAAAGAGAAACCCGGCGCAAGATCGATCCGTATAGGATATGGTTTTTCGAAGGGACCATATACATCATTGGCCGGTGCCACCTACGAAACGAAATCCGGAAGTTTGTGATCGACCGCATCAAACTCCTGCGCCTGACCAAAGAAAAGTTTCAGATACCCCCTGATTTTGATCTGAATGAATATCTAGGCCACAGCTTCAAGGTGATCGATGATGATCTTTACACGGTCAAAGTTCGGATATCTCCTGAATGGGCCCGGTATGTGGGAGAAAAAATATGGCACGAAAACCAGACGATACGCAAAATGCCCGACAAATCAGTTGAGATGACGTTTCAGGTGGCCGGGCTGGATGAGATCAAACAGTGGCTGTTAAGCCTGGGACCTGAAGCAGAAGTCATCGAACCGAAACGACTCAAAGAGATGATCCGTCAGGATCTGAAACAGACATTATCTAAATATGAAAAAGGTGCCTATAAAACTCAAACGGTGATGAGTGAACACAAGGAATATTATGTGTATTGAATAGAGGAGGCTCTTTATGCAATTTTGCTCTTTTACACAATACATAGATTCGGTCCTAAATTTTTTTTCAATATAATGTGGTTTTTTAGATTGACAAATTAATTGAAAAATATTGATCGGCATTTGTCCGTAGAGAAGTTAAAGGCGTATCTCGGGAAGCCGCCTGCAGAACTATTAAGGCATGTTGTGGTTCGGCTTGGGAGATACAGAAATGTCGTCCAACAAGCCGGATGCAGGCGACGCTTTAAAGCGCGCCTGATCCGCAGCGTTAGCCACCATAGGGGAATTCAAATTCGAATAATCAGAGCGTTAATATGGGCTGTTCTTTTAGCGTGGGGCACATCGGCAAATGCCGAAATCAAATATAAGTCTTATTACGAGGCCTCAAAAAGCGAGTTCTTATAAATTCCCGCCCAGCTGATCCGCCAAAGACCGTAACGTCTTGAGCAAAAACAAATACTGGCCGTCCTTCAATGGAAGCAAAACCAGTAGCGACTCCATCGCCCAAAATTTTCTTCTTTCGCATATCAAACTCGAAGATCTGGGTTTCAGCCAGCATATTGATTTCCACAAAAGACCCCGAATCCACAAAGGTCTCCACCCGTTCAAAGTGGAGCAATTTCCTTTTTTGTTTCTGTTTTTGTTGTTTTTCGCGACCGCCACCCGATCGAACCTGTTTTTCTTTTTCTTTAAGTTCTTCGAGGAGCTCCGCCCATGTTTTCACCGTAAGGTCTCCTTGTTAAAAGGATTCTATCAGGGTTGACTTAATACCATTTCATGAGGATAGATCATACTGTAATGGTTATTTATTCGCCTTTTTATGCCAATAAGGAAATCTCCCAGTGGTAATACTGCGGATTTCATCTTCCGGCACACCGATGCCAGCCTGCTCGGCAAACTTCATTTTCCGGCTGATTTCAACGACCCGCTTAGCCATGGTTTTAATGCGGATCATACCCGATGTATCATCTAAGGCCCCATGTTCCATGTATTCCGGTCTTTGACCAAAAGCGGCCTTGCTTACCCTGGCCCAGCCTCGGTAAACCGGTAGCATGAGATAGTTGTGACCCAGCGCTTCAAGTGTCATCAAGGCCATTTCTTCACCGACGCCAAACCAAGATACGACATAGGTTCCTAAGACTTTATCGCGTAGTTCGCCACCTAAAAACGCTGAATAACGGGCTCGAGATATCAAATTGATCATCAACGGCGCAATCGTATGGCTCCAAACAGGGGATCCCCAGATCATGCCGTCAGCTTCGCTCATTTTTTTTAGAATCCATGTGGTGTCATCTTTGTATTTGCAAGGTTTTCTGTGTTCGATACACCACTGGCAATGCTTGCAGACCATAATTTCTTTTTCTGCCAACGTGATAAATTCGGTTTCTACATGATCGAAACTTTGAGCCGTTTTCAAAGCTTCTTCCATTGTTTTGTCACAATTTCCACCTTTGATCTCGGTTGCAGATATACCAACGATTTTTATAGGTACAGCTTCCATATTAAAGTCTCTTTCAAATGTTTTCCGTTCTAATATGCGGAATCGTTGTTGATATTCATTTTTGATCGAGGGATTATGGTTTAAGGAAACAAGTGTGTCAAGCCTGAAAATAGCTTACCATGGGGTGGTTAAAACCCAGCCGTGCGCTAAATTCTCAGCAAAGGGCTCATTAGTTGTCAATAATAATGCGGTTTTTAACCCTTACATATATGCTCTAAAAAAGATTGTATTTTAAAATTACGTTCGATATCGGCACTAAATATTGAATTCGGTGAATGGCTATGCACCGAAGTGCTCAAATCCGTCCCCCACCGGCAATGGGTATTCAGCATCCCCGAAATCCTGTATTTTTACTTAATTTGCAGCAAAATGCCGCCTTGACAACACGATCTTCACCCGGTATTTGAATTTTGGTTGTCTGAAGCCGTTTAGGACTGAAGCGAGGCTATTTTGGGAGGTCTTTACTATGAAAATTTATTGATATGAAATTTGGGAATGATTGGAAAATTTATCCTTTGGATTGTTATCACTTTTGACTTCTTTGGATACTGCCGTGTCAGTTATATCCCTCTCGATGCTCTTGTTCGATGCGATGAATAAATGTTAGATGAAATTAATAAACTAATAAATTCTCCGATAAAATAGTGACAAGATAGCAAAAGATTTAGTAAACAACGTACCGAAATACCGGGGTTATACAAAAAAATCTTTATTACAAGAATGGAAAAATATCAGAGATACAGGCACAGCAGTACATCAACAATTACAACAGTATATAGAGAAAGGAAAAAGACCGAAGTTATCAAAAGCAAATTCGGAAGTTATAGTTTTCAGTGAAAAACTAAAAATTGCGGGTACAGTTGATTTATTGAGGCAGTTAGCAATACAATCTTGATTAAAGTCTCTATTTAAGAAAATGGCACAACACCTTGAAAAATCAATATAAATTTTCTATTTTCTGAGACCCACTGATACTAAACTGGAAGCCTTTAATGGCAGCAAGTTCGAGAATCATTGATGCTTTGATTGCCTATGTCTGATTTTTGGGAAAAGCTTAATCGAGCACGGGAAAACGAGCGCATTACATGGACCCTCTCCCTGATCGATCATTGTACTGATAGCCTCTCCGTTGGTACCGGAGTCTCAATTGACATCGTAAACGATGGGTTTTAATATGCTGCGGTTTGCATGATTTTCATACACAATTATAAAATTTCAATCCACCCGATCTCAAAAAGCGAGTTCTTATAAATATGAATGTGGTTATTCAAGCTCGGTTCAATGGTTAAGCCGCAGAGCTCCTGAGCTTTATCGCCAGCCACAAGGAGAAAAAATGCGTGCACACTATTTACAACATGTCCCTTTTGAGGGGCTTGGCAGTATTGAAGCGTGGCTTCAAACTGCTGGTTACGAAATAACGAGCACTCGATTCTACGAGCCAACAGATTTGCCGAAAGTAGAAGAAATTGATTTGTTTGTGGTCATGGGTGGTCCTATGAGCGTTAATGATGAAAACGATTATCATTGGCTTGTAGATGAAAAGGAGTTCATAAAAAGTGTTATTGAATCAGGAAAACCTATATTAGGAATTTGTTTAGGGGCGCAACTCATAGCAAACGCAATGGGTGGTAAGGTATTTAAAAATGCGGTTAAGGAAATCGGATGGTTTCCAGTTCAGGCGGCAATACCATTAAATAACGATGTTTTCAACTTTCCTGAAAAAACAATGGCCTTTCACTGGCATGGAGAAACATTTAGTCTGCCATCGCAGGCGATTCAAATTGTAAAAAGTGAAGGCTGTAAAAACCAGGCTTTTCAAATAGGCAGTAATGCAATTGGACTGCAGTTCCACCTTGAAACAACACCAGATTCAGCTCGAGCAATCGTTGAAAATTGCCGTGATGAATTGGTTGAAGGTGAATTTATCCAAACAGAACAAGATATTTTGTCTGCACCACTAGAGCGATATAGCTTAATGAATAGCTTGATGAGCGATATTCTTGAATATTTGCACAATAATGGCTAACGCTCCGCAAACATTTGCTTCTTGGGTCTTCATTTTAGTGGTTAGGTAGTGACGAAACGCGAGGCATCGCCTTTATTGAAGATGAAGCTATCGTCAAAAAGATCTTGGAGAATCTTGGGATATGGGAGGCGAAGCGCAAACCCCGCCCAAAGGCTAATGCCCTACCCTTTATCTCGGATTCATACCCCATATCCTCCGTCGATGATTACCTGATCG
>DCWS01000041.1 GCA_002328165.1 Desulfobacteraceae bacterium UBA2156
AAAAATCTCAAACCAATCCACAGGCTCATGGCCATGAAAACCGCCTGTTTCGGGTATCGTCCCGTCCAGCTTTCCGGGGCCTTCGGTTACAGCCTGCGCCAGGTCACTCGCATCATCAATTCAGACCCTTTTCGTGAATACGAGTCCGCCCTGATGAAAATGGCCGAAGACGCGCTTCTGGCCGCGATGATAAACGATAATTAATAACGGTTGGCAAATAGCCTCTCCGTTGTTACCTGAGTCCCAATTGTCACCGCAAACGATGGGTTTTACTATGTTGTGGTTTGCATGATTTCCATACGCAATCATAAAATTTCAATCTGCCCGATCTCAAAAAGCGAGTTCTTATCAATTTGGAAGATGTTTCCTCCCTGATCGCTGATTTAGGTTGAGGCTATCGACAGAAAGAGTTCAAACTTTGCCGAATGGCTGGAAATGTTTTTTTCGGATTTGATCGCACCACAATATCAATTTCTATCGCAAGCTGCAGATAAAGTTTTCCACTGAAGCGATTCCTTTTTGTTCCATCATCCGTATTGTCTGTGAACCTATCACGGCGATATCGGTTTTTCCTTTTAAAAAATCTACATCCGATTTCTCTTTGATCCCGAAACCGAGGGCTAGGGGAAGAGACGTGGCCTTTCGGCATTTCACAAGGTATGCTGCCAATTCTTCCGAGAGATCGGTGTTTTTTCCTGTGACCCCCTTTCTTGCGACGCAGTAGATAAAACCTCTGCCAAATGAGGTAATATAGCGCATGCGATCAAAGGATGTTGCGGGGGAAAAGATCAGGATGGGGGCAAGATCGTACGCCTTCATTTTATCCAGATACTCCTGACCCTCTTCAGGTGGAAGGTCAGGAATGATAGCGCCTCGAAGGCCACAACTTGACATGGCAGCAACAAAACGTTTCAGTCCGTATATGAAAGGGATATTATAATAGCTCATTATGAGAAACGGTATATCAAAGATGCGGACAACCTTTTTGGCAAGACTAAGACAGTCTTTTATTGTCGCTCCGCTCTCCAAGGCCCTTTGATTAGCGTTAACGATAATCGGGCCGTCTGCAGTCGGTTCGGAAAAAGGGATCTGTAACTCCATCAGATCAACACCGGCCGCCACCATCACCCTAATTAATTCTAGGCTATCTTCAAAAGAGGGATACCCCAAAACAATATGGGTCATCAGTAATATGTCCTTCTCATTCAGTCTATTTCTAATATAAGATTCAAGCATCATACTTCTCGGCTTTTTTTTGAATAAATTTAATCCATTCCAGGTCGGAAAATGCATCGGCAACTGTGAATATATCCTTATCACCCCTGCCCGATTGGTTGATGATGATGATATCATCCTCCCCCAGGGCAGGGGCTTCCTTAAATGCCTGGGCAAAGGCATGGGATGACTCCAGAGCCGGTATCAACCCCTCTTTTTCCAGTGTCAGTGAGAAGGCTTCCAACACTTCCTCGTCCGTTGCAGCTTCAAACCGTACCCTTTTCTTTTCCCGAAGCGAGGCGAGGATCGGTGAGACCCCGATATAATCCAGTCCTGCCGCCACGCTGTGTGTCTCTTTCATTTGTCCCTCGTTGTTTTGCAGAAAATATGTCTTATACCCCTGAGCGACTCCGGGGGTAGCGTCTTTGGACGCTAATCGTGAGGCATGCCTGCCGGTCTCTAGGCCCTTACCTCCCGCCTCTACACCAATCAGTTCTACCGGGTCATCAATAAAACCGCTAAAGACCCCCAACGCATTGGAACCGCCCCCTACACATGCATAGACACGATTGGGAAGTCTCCCTTCCCGGTCCATTATCTGCCTTCGAGCCTCCTGACCGATAATGGATTGAAAATAGGAGACCATCTCGGGGAAAGGGTGAGCGCCACATGCAGTTCCAAGGACATAGTGGGTGTCATCCATGTGACCTGCCCAATCGCGTAATGCCTCGTTAATGGCGTCCTTTAGAATCCTTGTGCCATCTCGAACAGGAATGACACGGGCCCCAAGACGTTCCATCCAGAATACATTGGGCCTCTGCCTGTCGACGTCCACTTCTCCCATATAAATTGTACAACCAAATCCGAATTTAGCAGCCATGGTTGCAGTGGCTACACCATGCTGACCGGCACCCGTCTCGGCAATAACACGATTTTTTCCCATCCGTTTCACCAAGAGACCCTGGCCGATGACATTGTTTGCTTTATGTGCCCCGGTGTGATTCAGATCTTCCCGCTTGATATAGATACGCGGCCCTGCGAAATATTTTGTAAGATTTTCAGCAAACGTAAGCGGGGTAGGCCGGCAGGAATAGGTAGACATAATATTTTCATATTCTTCCCAGAATACGGGATCAGCCTTGGCCTTATTAAACGCTGTAACAAGCTGTTGGAAAGTGGCGACGAGGATCTCGGGTATGTAGGCGCCTCCAAACTCGCCGTAATAGCCTTTTTCAGTCATCATAAAATTTTCCTCACCTTTTCCATCAGATCTCTCATAAGAACGTAACTCTTCTTCCCGGGACGCTCCTCTACACCGCTGTTCACATCAACCGCATATGGTTTGACGGTGCGAATGGCCCTGTCTATATTTGAAGGCCCAAGTCCACCGGATAGAATTATCGGTATCCCCTGCCTTTTAATTTTTTTTGCCAGCTTCCAGTCAAACGTTTTTCCGGTACCGCCGGCCTTGTTTCTTGAGAATGTGTCGAGGAGCAGCGCTCTGACCTTTCCATGATAGGCGCCGGAGGATCTGAGGCTTGATTCATCCTTTATCCGTATCGCCTTTATTGTATGCGGCATCATTTCATAACAGAGCTCTGGAGATTCATCTCCGTGGAGTTGAATCAGATCAAGGCCACAGTAACGTATAATCTCTTTAATTTTGTCATGCCCTTCATCAACAAAAACACCCACTGTCTTTATAAAGAGTGGAATTTCAGTGATGATATCACGCGCTTTCTCCGGTGTAATCTGTCTTTGGCTTCGGGCAAAGATAAAACCGAGGGCGCCGGCACTGAGCTCGGCAGCAGCTAATGCATCCTCGTGGTTGGTTATACCACAAATCTTTACCTCCATTTTATCCATCTCCCATTGTGCCCGCATGAACTATTTCACCTGTCTTCCTTGCCGGATTTTCACTCCTCATCAGTGCAGAGCCAACAAGAACCGCATGAATTCCCGACCCTTTTAAAAATAAGATATCATCTTTTCCATCTATGCCGCTTTCGCTGACGAGAATGCGGTCGTCCGGCACCAGGGGCGCAAGCTCAACGGTTGTACGGATATTGACCTTAAAACTGTCCAGGTCGCGATTATTGATACCGATGATCTCGGCACCACAGTCAATGGCCTTTTCAAGATCATCCTCATCATGGACCTCGGTCAACGGGGCCATACCCAATTCCTGAGACATAGAGATAAATTCTTCCAATTGATGTTGCGACAGAATACTAGCGATCAGAAGAATCGCATCTGCGCCATGTAAAAAAGCCTCCTGAACCTGAACTTCATCTATAATAAAATCCTTCCGCAAAATGGGCAAAGTTATCGCCCTTTTCAGGTACGGCAGTTGATTCAGATCTCCTTTAAAAAACCGTTTATCAGTAAGAAGAGAGACCGCTGCAGCCCCCGCTTTTTCATAAATCCGACCGATGGCTGTAGGGTCGGTCTTTTCGTGGATGAAACCGGTTGAAGGAGAGGCGAACTTTATTTCAGCTATAAGATTGATCTGGTTTGGTACTGATATAGCGATCTTAAAATCACGCAAAGGGGGCAGGTTATTATTCCCCTTCAATGGCATGACCTTTTTCAGCCTCGCCACTTCGTTTTGTTTCTCTATCAGAATCTCCTCCAATCGATGATACACGAAAATCTCCTTAAAGTTCGTTTCTGATAAAGGGTTTACACTGCCGGGTAAATTCAATCATCTTGTCGAGCTTTTTACAGGCCTTACCGGAATCTATGGAATCCATGGCGATCTCGATTCCATCTCTAAAATTGTCACAGAGCCCGGTAGTCATAAATGCAGCTGATGCATTCAACAGGACCATTTCTCTTTTCGGCCCTTTTTCACCATCCAAAATGTTTCGTATAATACGGGCATTCTCCTTTGCATCCCCGCCAACAATCTCCTCCAATGCCGCCCGTTTAAAACCATGGACTTCCGGCGTCATCTGAAATGTGTGTATGCTGTCATCTTTTAAATGTGAAACCCTTGTCGGTCCACAGATGCTTATTTCGTCAAATGTTCCCTCACCACAGACCACAAATGCTTCTTTGGTCCCCAGCCTTTTAAGGACATGGGCCATCTTGTCCGTCAGGCTCGGTTCATAGACCCCCAAGACCTGGACGGACGCGCCTGCCGGGTTGGTCACCGGGCCAAGAAGATTGAAGATGCTGCGGATGCCGATCTCTCTTCTCGGTCCTGCAGCGTATTTCATTGCCCCGTGAAAAATAGGGGCATAGAGAAATCCGATGCCGACCTCTTTGATGCATCTCTCTACATCTGTACTTGTGAGATCCAGATCCACTCCCAGGTTCTCGATCACATCCGCACTCCCGCATATACTGGAGACAGCCCTGTTGCCGTGTTTTGCTACCTTTATACCACCCCCCGCAGCAACAAACGCGGTCGTGGTGGAGACATTAAAAGTCCGGGTGCCGTCTCCTCCGGTCCCGACAATATCCAAGATGGTCTCATCCTCTATATTGATTTCATCCCGATCAATGTTGACGATATGATTATTGCCACATATTTTTGTGGCTTTGGCCCTCATTGCCCTGGCAGCGCCGGCAATTTCATCAACCGACTCTCCCTTTAATCTCAAGGCCGTGATGAACGACCCTATCTGGGCCGGTGTGGCTGTTCCGGACATGATCTCATCCATAGCCTTTTCCATTTCAATCTCTGTGAGATCGTCACCTCGTACGACTTTTGAAATAAATTCCTTAATCATAATGTTATCCTCTCTGTATTGAAAAATTCCGTAAAAGACCCGGCCCCGCTGAAGTCAAAATGGATTCAGGGTGAAACTGGACCCCCTCTACCCTGTATCTACAGTGCCTCAGGCCCATTATTTCTCCTTCCATTGTCCAGGCGCTGATCTCAAGACAATCGGGTAGTGAATCCTTTTCCACGATAAGTGAATGGTAACGCACCGCCTCAAAGGGATTGGACAAGTCCTTATAGATACTGCGACCATCATGAAAGATCATAGAGGTCTTGCCGTGCATAATTCGATCAGCCCTAACCACCTTTCCGCCATAGACGGCGGCAATGGCCTGATGCCCGAGGCATACGCCGAGAACCGGAATTTTTGGCCCTAGAACATCGATGGCTTCAATTGAGACACCCGAGTCGGTGGGTGATCCCGGGCCAGGTGAAACCAGCAGTGCCGAAGGATTAGCCGCCTCGATGCCTTGAATATCTATCTGGTTGTTTCGAAAAACGTTTACCTTCTGATTCATCTGTTTCATTATCTGGGCCAGGTTGTAGGTAAAGGAATCATAGTTATCAATAAGCAGTATCATTCTCTTTTACCCTTTCAATGGTTTTGAACATAGCGCCGGCTTTTCTTAATGTCTCCTCATACTCATTTTCAGGAGATGAGTCTGCAACAATACCTGCTCCCACCTGAATTGAAAGCCTGTCTTTGATGATGGTAATTGTTCGGATAGTGATGCAGAAGTCCATATTCCCATTGAACCCGAAATAGCCGACAGCCCCGGCATAAGGCCCCCTCGGGGAGGGTTCCAGCTCACTGATAATCTCCATCGCACGGATCTTGGGCGCACCGCTTACTGTTCCGGCCGGAAATGCTGACATAAACAGATCAAAACAGTCCATGTCCTGTTCCAAGATACCTTCAACCCTGGATACAATATGCATTACGTGTGAGTAGCGCTCTATTTCCATGAGTCTCGGTACCTTTACAGAACCTGGAACCGCCACCTTCCCGACATCGTTTCTTCCGAGGTCAACCAGCATTATATGTTCAGCGCGCTCCTTGGGATCAGCCAAAAGGTCTTTTTCGAATGCCTGATCATCCTCAGGTGTTGTGCCCCTGGGTCTGGTACCAGCGATAGGACGAAGTTCGATCTTTCCATCCGTCGTTCGGGCCAGGATTTCCGGGGAAGCGCCAATCAGCTTAACATCACCGAAATTTAGATAAAACATATAAGGCGAAGGATTAACGCTCCTCAGGTTTCGGTAAAGGGCAAAATGTTCGCCTGATACAATTCCAGAAAATCTCTGCGAAAGGACTACCTGAATCACATCGCCTGCAACGATGTAATCTTTGGCCTTTTGTACCGCCTTCTCAAAGTCCTCCTTTATAAAATTGGATTTAAGGTCGGATAGCGAGAACGAATCGTCATTTGAAAAAGAAGGAAGCGGCCCGCGCAGTTCTTCAATGGTCTCCATTACCTCCTGACATGCCCGGTCGTAAATCGATTTCAGGTCCTTTTCTTTCCTAAGATAGGCAAAAACAACCACCCTTATCATGTGGGTGAAATGATCGAAAATAATCAAATGGCGACAGGCGGTAAAGATTGCCTCCGGAAAATCCCGGTCTTGTGGCAAGGTCCCTGGAAGATGTTCCCATTTTCTTACCAGATCGTAATTAAAATATCCCACAAGCCCTCCCTGAAAAGGCGGAAATTCCCCAATGGTCACCGGTTTGAATTTTGCACTTAATCCCCTCAATACTTCCAAAGGATTGATGCCTCCTTCTAATATCTCTAATTTGTCTTTCGTCCATATCTCCATATGCCTGTCCCGTAAAACAGCTCTTATATATGGCTTGTGGCCTATAAAACTGTAGCGGCCCCACCTCTTTCCACCGTTGGCGCTCTCAAGGAGATAGGAATAGGAATTGTCCCTGAGCTTCAGATAGGCCGAAACCGGTGTCTCCGTATCAGCAAGGAATTCCCGGTAAACCGGTATCAGGTTCCCTAGCTGGGCCATCTTCTTAAATTCTGAAAACGAAGGCTTGGTTATCAATTTTTTACCCCACAATAAAAAGGCCGTGAGACTCTTGGTCCCACGACCTTAATAAATTAAGCAAAAAAAAAACCGTGGGACCTTCTGGAGGTGCCCACGGTTTATAGGTTATGTTGGTCTATTTTGGCAGGCTCGCCTCCAGATCAGACTTGAGCCACCACCAATTGCCCAGCGAATTTCTAAAACTATTTTCCAATTTGTCGCTCATGGAAGCGTACTATAACGAGTGGAAATGGAGATGTCAAGAAAAAAATTTATTTATTGAAACATGCTAATGGACAACTTCAATATGTCCTCAAACCCTCAAAAAACTGCAGATTTGTTGATTTATTCTTTTATTTTAGCGGGTTAGATTTCTTATGTCAATATGACGCAGTGGATGTCATTTTAGCTTAGTCGGAGATATTTCCATTTACCGATGAGGCCTCAGCAAAAAAACCGGCCATTTCTGACCGGGTTCTGTTTTCTCCTGCCCGTGATCTTGCCCTCGTTTTCAAATAAATCCTATTACACGGCCTGCGCCAGGTCACTCGCATCATCAATTCAGACCCCTTTCGTGAATACGAGTCCGCCCTGATGAAAAAGGCCGAAAACGCGCTTCTGGCCGCGATGATAAACGATAAGCAATAACGGTTGACAAATAGCCTCTCCGTTGGTACCTGAGTCCCAATTGTCACCGCAAACGATGGGTTTCCGAATGTTGTGGTTTGCATGATTTTTATACACAATGATAAAATTTCAATCTACTCGATCTCAAAAAGCGAGTTCTTATCAAGTCGAGCAACACCCCGTCCATTGATGTTTTTCCCGCATATGATGAAGAGCCGAGACCCAATATCGATGAGACCATCCCTGATCCGGATTAACCTGCAGAGGCTTATTTTTAAGGTTCTTCTCCCGATTAGTTGTAGAAAGCCTGATAGATTTTCAGTGTGAAGTAGCGTAGATCGTGAAATCCATAGGCTTTTCGTTTAATGATTTTTATTTTATTGTTAACCCCTTCCAGTTTGCCGGTATGAATGGGGTAGTCACAGTGGTTGATAATTCCGTAGCGATACCGCCACAACATTTTAACAAATGTGTTCACTGATCGTATTTTAAGGGAACGCGCTAAATCACACCATTGATCGAGTGCCTTTTCAGCCCAGGTTCTTGAGCGATAGGTCCAGATGTGTTTGAGTTTTTCCTTAAGGATCATGACCGTGTTGATGACCTGGTTTAGTGCCAGCAGTTCTTTGAGTTGCTGACGATGGCTTTGCCGCCTCACGTTTCTACGGTTTTTTAGCAGCAAGTATTTAGAGCCCTTATAAACGTCCTTATCCGCTTTAGAGGCTTTTCGGTATTCACGGTTTCGGACTTTATCGATGACCCGGTTAAAATTGGCGGCAACGTGAAACAGATCGAAGACGATTTTGGCGTTGGGCAACTTGTCCTTTACGGCTTTGATAAATGGATCCCACATATCCATGGCCGCGGCTTCGATTTTTTTCCTCTGACTAATGCTCAGTTTATTGAAAAATCGTTTCAGCGTCTTGGCTTTACGCTTTTTACCGACAAATAGGACTCGACCGGTGAGAGAATCCAGTACGACGGTCAGATAACTGTGGCCCTTTCGAGCCATTTTTTTTAGTTAATATATGCTTATACACGTAATTTCTCGATGTGCGGTGCGTAATATTTGGAAAAACAATTGATTGGAGGATGCCATGGAAGAGGTTTACAAAAGATTTGCAAAGCATTTGGATGGTCTGCCGGCTGGATTTCCAGCCACTGACTCCGGGGTGGAGCTCAGAATACTTCAACGGATGTTCACGTCAGAAGAGGCGGAGATGGCAATGGGTCTACAGATGAAGGTGGAACCGGTTTCAATAATTGCCGAACGTCTGAACACAGACGAAGAAAGTACGGCTTCAACACTGGAAAAAATGGCTCAAAAGGGACTCGTTATTAAATTTTCTAAGGGGGGTGTGCATCAATACATGGCTGCCCAGTTTATGATCGGAATTTGGGAATACCATGTCAATCAACTGGACGAAGCTTTAGTAAAGGATTTCCATGAGTACAGCCCCTATCTGGCAAAGGAATGGGCCGACCTGGAAACCCAACAACTCAGAACGATTCCAGTCGCTCAGAGTGTTTCGGCCGAAATGAAAATTATGCCATATGATGAGGCTGAACAAATCATTAAATCCCAGTCTAAAATTGTGGTGGCGCCCTGCATTTGTCGAAAAGAACAGAAAATGGGGGGAAATGGCTGTGACAAACCGATAGACAACTGTTTGATATTTTCAGGAGGTGCCTATCGATATGAAGAGAGGGGGATCGGCCGACCGATTACCCAGGATGAAGCGTTAAAGATATTAAATGAGGCGGTTGACGCGGGTCTTGTTGTTCAGCCGGGAAACTCACAAAAATCTTTAAATATCTGCTTGTGTTGCGGGTGTTGCTGTCAAATGCTCAAAACGCTCAAAAGTGCAGATAAACCTGCCCTTGTGGCCAATAGCAGTTATTATGCCGTTGTGGATGAGGAAGTTTGCACAGCTTGTGGAATCTGTGAGGAACGCTGTCAGATGGATGCCATCGCGGTGGAGGATACTTCTCAAATTGATCTCGATCGTTGTATTGGCTGCGGGTTGTGTGTCCCGACATGCGATTTTGATGCGATTCGGCTTTTAGAAAAAGAAAATACTGAAAAATGGGTCCCCCCAAAAACCATGATTGATACTTTTTTAAATATCGCTAAAGAAAGAGGAAAGGTATAGTCAAAGGAGCAATGATCATGCCCATCAAGGAAAGGAACTCCTATCAATGGATTGAAAAAAACAACCTGTGTATTATACACAAATCTCTACGGCCTTGAAGTTCGGGTCGAAAACAATCGTATAGTTAAAGTTCGGGGTGAAAAGGACAATCCCCTCAGTGAGGGTTATGTCTGCCGTAAGGGATTGAACATCATTTATCATCAGCACCATGCCGACCGGCTCATGTACCCATTAAAAAAGATTGGAGAGACTTTTGAAAAAATATCCTGGGAACAGGCCATAGACGAAACAGTTGAAAAACCCACCGCCATTGTGAACAAACACTGACCGCGCTCTTTGGCCTTGATGGGGGCGGCACAATCTGCTGCGTATCGCAGGAATTCTTTGCCGTTAACGAGCTTCGTGGACTGGGTTCGCAATACTATTACAATGCCTTTGCTCAAGAGTTGACCGGCAGGTTTTGGGCGGATGAAAAAACCTATTGCAACCAATCCCTTCACGCCGCCCCCCACCTCGACGAAACGGATATGTTGCTGGCTGTGGGGTGGAACCCGATGATGAGCCATCATACACCACAAGCACGCCGTGTGCTTACCAAATTTGGCAAGGATCCGGATAAACTGCTTGCGGTCGTTGATCCGCGCAATTCGGAAACAGCCAAAATTGCTGATATCCATCTACCTATCAAACCGGGTACGGATGCCCTTTTGTACCGGGCCATAATTTCCGTTATTCTTAATGAAGGTGCAGTATCGAACACAATACCGCCGCCCATTCCTATAACCATACCGCATCCATTTTGCCGCGCCGGGGCAACCCCTTTCGGCGACCATGGAATGGCCGATTCCTGAAGCATACAAAAGGGTATCATTTGTATGCCTGTTTAGCATGGGCGGTTTCAGACTGAGGTCGAGAATGGAGAAATATTTACGTTTGACTATCTTCCGGGAAGAATTATCCGGGACTCCGGCTCTTGATTCTTTGACTTTGCCTCTTCCTGGAGTTTTTTAGCCTTCTCAATCAACTGATCCATGGCCGCTTCCATCGCTTCGGGAAATCTTTTAATCGCCTGCTGGATTTCTTTGGCTTGGATTCTAGCCTGAAGCGGCACCGGTCCGTTCGGGGACATGAGAGATGTCTGGCCCACAAAAATGGTGTTGCGGCTTTTATCTTCTGAACCGTTCAGATTAACCGGCGTCAGGCGCTGAATTGTGCCGACCTTCAGATCGGTAAAAGATTCCTCGCGATAAAGATTACTTTTGTTAAAATTAAAATTAACTGAATTTCCCTGTTCATCCGCCATATTTAACTCCTTTTTCTCAACCCGTCGAACTTTTTAAAGGCTAATCCACTCTTCATTAACCTGACATTGATAGCGGCATCAGCGTCTTTCTTCTTTTCTGCGCGGTTTTCTGCATTAAATCACGGCCGTTTGTAGGCGGTTCAAAACGGCTTTCTTCAGGCTTCAAAACGAGTGACATGGCTTCGCTGGGACATGTTGTTACACAGAGCCCGCATCCAATGCAACGGTCGGTGTTAATTTGAGCGATATCGCTTTCATTTATGCTTACCGCCTCCATCTGACATCTATCGACGCAAGTTTCACAACCGGTGCAGATATCGGGGTCTACAGAGGCCCAATAATTGTTCACCACCATTTCGGACGGCTTGGGTTGAATTTTCAGAGCCCTCAAGATACCGCAACAATCCCCGCAGCAATTGCACATGCCACCGGGATTAATCGAATTTGCGGGTTGGCAAACAAGACCGGCCTCTTCGCATTTATCGATGACCGATAGGGCTTCTTCCTGCGTTATCTTTCTCGCGAGTCCGTTTTCAACGTAATATTCGGCATGGGAGCCGAACATAAAACAAACTTCTCTAGGGTTGTCGCAATCTTCGCCCAGCAACCTTTTCTGTTTTCGGCAGATGCAGTCCGCCAGAGCTATATTGTCCTTCATTTCGATGATTTCTCTCGCATCCCGATACGGGGCTATGTTTGCTCCAATATCGACCGACTTATGAACAGGTACGGTTCTGAGCGGCAGATGAACATTTGAAATATTTTTGGTCAAAGCCTCTTCAAAATAGTCTTCAAACATCTCGGCAAACTCTTTGTCCATCCGGCCTACTTGGAACTCATAGGAGCCGACAAGAAAGGGAACCGCTGCATATTTAATGGTATCATCCATTCTTTTCCTGAAAATAAGTCCTTTTTGAGCCATGTTTTCGATGGCTTCTGCTGTTTTTTCTTCGTCCCGTCCGCTGCGTTTTGCCACTGAAGCGGATTCTTCAAGTAACAGGCTCATATCAAGGAATATGCCTGCTTCATCTTCCGTGAAAAGTTTTCTCAGTATTTTCATTTCAATTCCCGAATGCGTTGTGGGAAATCCCACGGAATACTGGTCCAACTGCTCACGAAGTTTTTGGTAAACTGAGTCCTCCATTTTTTACCTCCATATCATTAAAAATTAATATATATCCGTTTCTCTATAACTCAAAACAGATCGATTTACAATTCCCCGATCAGATTTTCAGAGAAGTTGTTACAAGACCCAGAATTTTCGCTTTTGGTTTGATTTCAAAAGCCGGGTGTGCTTAAAGGGGTGTGCTCATCGGAGCCCGATGGGCTGCTCAAACGAATGGTATCCGGTTTTTATGTCTGGGATATTGCCTGCCCAGTAAACTTTGCAACAAAGATCAACGGTGTTGATGCCGCAACATTACAATGGAAAGGAAACTTCAAATGAAAGTCATAGGCTTTAACGGCAGTGCACGAAAAGATGGAAATACAGCCTCTTTGATCCGATGGGTTTTTAATGAACTGGAAAAGGAGGGGATCGAGACCGAACTCTACCAGATGGGTGGAAAGAAAATTGATGGGTGCATTGCCTGTTACAAATGCTTTAAAAATAAAAATAAACGCTGTTCCGTGGAAAAAGACATCGCCAACGCGTGCATCGAAAAGATGTTGGGGGCAAATGCGGTGATCCTTGGTTCACCGGTCTATTTTGCCAGCGTTACTCCCCAGATTAAAGCGCTGATCGACCGGGCCGGCATGGTATCCATTGCTAACAAGGGGATGTTGCAGCGCAAGGTGGGCGCTTCGGTGGTGGCAGCCCGACGAGGCGGGGCCATCCATACCTTCGACTCCTTGAATCACTTTTTCCTCATCAGCCAGATGGTCGTGCCCGGTTCAAGTTATTGGAACATCGGTTTCGGTCGGCAGCCCGGGGAGGTGGAACAGGACGAAGAAGCCAAAGGGACGATGGCAACCCTGGGCCGCAATATGGCCTGGTTGCTCAAAAAGATCGTGTGATAAGCACGTCGAGAAGTCTTTGCAACCCGTGTGCCAGCGCCCAAAACATACCCGCTTGGATATTTTGTAAAATATTGGGGTTAGTTCTTTTCCGTTCTGTGGATTCTAATCGTTTCAACCACGTAGGGATAAATATTTTCCACAATCCGGCGGTAGCCTTTGGCTGTTGGATGGATTCCGTCAGCCTGGTTGAGCTTAGCTTCTCCGGCAACTCCTTCCAGGAAAAAGGGGATTAAAATAACTTTCTCAATTTCAGCAACCTCCTGGTAAATTTTGGAAAAAGCAGTCGTACAGGTTTCTCCCAGATTTTGAACGATCCGCATGCGCCCAAGTACGACGATTAAATCATTGGCCTTGAGCGATTGTACGATCTTTGTAATGTTAGATTTTATATAGTCGGAATTGACTCCTCTGAGTCCGTCATTTGCTCCGATGACAAGGATTGCGATATCCGGATCTATCCTCAAGACCCATTTTATTCTCGAGAGTGTTCCGCTGCTTGTCTCGCCACCGATGCCTGCATTGATCACTCTGTATCGGTAACCGATCGCCACAATACTACATTCATATACCAGCAGATTTTTTTCGGTGATATCCTTTTTTTCAATAAACAAATTTTTTTCTTAAAACAAGGTGTTGACCGATAAAATACAAAAAACGTTGTCAAAGAACAGAAGCAGCCCTGGACTGAAAGGGATCGTTTTCTTTGCTCTAAAAAGATTGCGGTATTTAAACTAAATTTCACTATAAATATAATTTTCAGCAAATGTTGAAAATTATATTTCAATAAAAAATCTTGACAGAATATTATTTTCACTATAATAAAATATTTCAGCAATTGCTGAAAAGGTTTAAATAATGAAATTATCTATTGATCTTCTAGAAAAAAGGGCGGTCGAGGCCTTAACCGTCTGTCTAAACAGGGTTTCTTTTCTAAAAATCGAAGAGATTAGGTGGCACACTTTTCCGGAAGGGGATCCACCAATTTTAATGGTCAAAATCGCACACCCCGGCGGTGTAAAATATCTGATGTTAGCTATAATGGGAAATGGCCAGCCAAGACTTGCCCGGCAGGCAGTCAATCAGCTTTTGCGTCACCGTGATCTGTTTCACGATGTTTATGGAGTTTTTGTAGCCCCGTATATCTCTGCGAAGTCTGCGGAAATCTGTATCCGGGAAGAGATGGGGTATTTAGATTTGGCCGGAAATTGTCGGCTCTGTTTTGGCGAGATTTATATTGAGCAGGAAGGGAAGCCGAATGTTTTTACAAAAAGGCGGGATTTGCGTTCTCTCTTTTCACCCCGGGCGGAAAGGATCCTTAGGGTACTTTTAAACAACCCGAAAAAAGTATGGAAAATTCAAGAATTGGCTGAAGAAGCACAAGTCAGTTTAGGGCAGGTCTCAAACGTTAAAAAATTACTGTTTGACCGGGAATGGATTCAAATTGAAAAAAATGGATTTTTTCTGATCACACCGGAGTCACTTTTAAAAGAGTGGGCTGAAAACTACTCCTTGGAAAAAAATCGGATTACAGATTACTACTCATTGAAAACTGTCGCTGAAATTGAAACGGAACTGGCTGCACTTTGCAACCGGAAAGGTTCACTTTATGCGTTAACCTGCTTTTCAGGCGCCGCCAGGCTGGCTCCAACCGTCAGATATCAAAAGGCCTTTGCGTACATTGAGGAAAAGGAAGAAGATATAACCTGGCAACTGGGTCTAAGAAAGGTGACCAGCGGGGCGAATTTGGGCCTGTTGTCGCCCTATGACCGGGGGGTTTTCTCCGGCAGCTATGAAACGCATGGGGTGCGGATTGCCTCGCCTGTTCAAATCTATCTGGATCTTAGCTGTTTTCGTGGGCGTGGGGAAGAGGCTGCACAAGCGCTTTTAAACAAGGGGATCTTAACGTAAAGGTCACCGCAATCGGCCTGCCCAAAGAGAGAGTCTGTACTTACTGCTGGGATGGTGCCGAGTGAGTAACTACACATGATTGGGTATGCGAAACTTGAGTACTTACCCACTCTATCGCTGTAGCTGTAAGGTATTTTTTGCACAGTAAAAAATCAGGGGAGATCACAAGTAAAAAAAAAAGTGACGGTCGCTGGATCAGGCCTTATGGGAAGCGGAATTACCCAGGTGTGCGCCCAGGCCGGCATTGGAGTATTTATTTACGATGCCTCACAGGATGCCCTTGAAAGGACAATGGAAAATATTGAATGATCCGTTGGGAAATTCGTTGAAAATGGAAAAGTGGATGAAGACAACGAAACCATTCTCAACCGCATTACCATAGCAAAAGATGTTGATGAGGCAGCAGGAAGAAAAATGGGTATTTTTGAAACCGGCAAAGGGTGGTATGAATATAATGCCGATGGAAGCAAAAAAAGTTAAACTCAGGTTTTTAAGCGGAAACAAAATACAGATCTAAAATATGTCTGTGATCGCCGCAATTCTTCTCCTGATTTCTTCCTTTACCCATGCCGGTTGGAATTTTCTGTGCAAGAAGGCGTGTCCGCCCATCGCATTCTTTTTTGTGATCAACACAACCGGCATCATCTGCCCATTGGCCATCCTCCCGCTTTACTTGAACAAGATTGAACTTATTCCAGTGACCATATGGATATTTGTGGTCATATCCGGTTTTTTTGGCAACTTATATGGCAGCGCTTTCAGGTTCATACCGCACCGGTGATATGTCCGTTACATATCCCCTTGCACGCAGCCTGCCGGTCATTTTTGTTTTTATCATCACCTTCCTTTTGGGAAATGGAAAACCTTTGGGTGTGTGGTGCATCATCGCTGTTTTCTTGCTGTACTGGCCGCTGTCTGCATCACTGGTTATACGGTGGCAGATGATACTGCACTTCAGTATCTCAGAGGACTTCCGAGCAACCAATTTCGTCCGGCAGACGCCACGCTGGTTTACCTGTTGTTGGAGGGAAGCGCCTGTTCGCTGTGGCTGGGTATTTTCTTGCTCTTTGATCCCCGTAAACACGAGGGTTTTTATGATGTTGTTCACTATTTGAAAGAACCGGCGGCCATAACCGGGGTCGGAATCTACTTGACCTATGATATGGTTTTAGCTGCCATGAACTATGTCACAAATGTTAGTTATGTTGCAGCGTTTTACCAGCTCAGCAACCCTGTCGGTGCATTGCTAGGCATGGTTCTACTAAAAGAGCCCCGCTATTTCCCAAAGTTGATTGGTGTTACTATTATCTTTGTTGGGCTGGGTTTAGTAGGGGTAGGTTAATCCGATATAGTCTGTTTCAAACCAAAGACAATAGTAGTTTTTAAAAAAAATTTCAGGTTGAATACCGGACAACTGATATGATATAAATTTCGAGATGGGTCTACCGCAAAAAACGTAAACAGCCAAGGAAGAGGAACAACATGGTTAATCTATACAACGAGGCTTTTGAAAGATCGATAAACGACCCGAATGGTTTTTGGGGTGAAGTTGCAGAAAATTGTCACTGGTTTAAGAAATGGGCCAGGGTCTTGGACGACTCCAATAAGCCTTTTTACCGGTGGTTTATCGGAGGTGAGATAAACTCCTGCTACAATGCCCTGGATATCCACATTGAAAACGGCAGAGGAGAGCAGATTGCCCTTATCTACGACAGCCCTGTTACCGATACGATCAAGAAATTCACCTATTTGGAACTGCGGGATAATGCCGCCACCTTCGCAGGTGCCTTAGCTGCACAGGGTGTTCAAAAGGGGGATCGTGTCATCATTTATATGCCGATGGTACCCGAATCCATTATTGCCATGCTCGCCTGTGCACGGATCGGCGCTGTCCATTCGGTGGTGTTCGGTGGGTTTGCGGCAAATGAATTGGCAATTCGGATTGACGATGCCAAGCCAAAAGTGATCGTTTCAGCCCCCTGTGGGATAGAAGCGACAAAAGTTATCCCTTACAAACGACTCTTGGATGAAGCCATCGATATTGCGGTTGCAAAACCCGACCGCTGCATCATCTTGCAAAGACCGATGGAAACCGCTTGTTTGATCGAGGGGCGGGATCTGGACTGGAGCGATGCAGTGGCAGACGCAAAACCCCACGACTGCGTACCGCTGGCCGCCACCGATCCGCTTTACATTCTTTACACTTCCGGTACAACCGGACGACCCAAAGGTGTGGTTAGGGACAACGGTGGTCATGTCGTGTCTCTGAAATGGTCTATGAAAGCAATCTATGGTGTAGATGCCGGGGATGTCTACTGGGCTGCATCCGATGTGGGGTGGGTCGTCGGACATTCCTACATTATATATGCGCCGCTCTTTAAGGGTTGCACCACCATTCTTTGCGAAGGAAAACCGGTTGGAACACCGGATGCCGGTGCTTTTTGGCGGGTGATTTCCGAACATAAGGTGAAGTGCCTCTTCACTGCACCGAAGGCATTTCGGGCTATTAAGCGTGAAGATCCGGGTGGCGCGTTGATAAAAAATTATGATCTTACCAACTTCAAGACGATGTTTCTAGCAGGTGAAAGGCTCGATCCCGATACCCTAAGGTGGGCTGAAAAAAATCTCGGCATCCCTGTCATCGACCACTGGTGGCAGACGGAAACGGGCTGGGCGATATCTGCCAATTGCATCGGGCTTCATCATTTCCCTGTTAAAGAGGGTTCTCCTACCAAACCGGCTCCGGGTTGGAACCTGAAAGTCGTGGATAAAAAAAACAATCCTGTCAAGGCTGGCGAAATAGGGGCGCTGGTGGTTGAGCTTCCACTACCGCCGGGAACACTTCCCACGCTGTGGAACAATGACCAGGGTTTTATAAACTCCTATCTTGACGATTTCCCCGGAAACTACAAAACAGCCGACGCCGGATTCATTGATGAAGATGGATATGTTTATGTCATGTCCAGGACCGATGATATCATCAATACCGCCGGTCACCGTCTCTCCACAGGTGCTATGGAGGAAGTTCTAGCCGATCATCCTGATGTGGCAGAGTGTGCGGTTCTTGGAGTTAAAGACAAGCTCAAAGGGCAGGTTCCGATCGGACTCCTGGTCCTCAACACCGACGTCGGTCGTGACCACCATGAGATCATCCAAGAGACCGTTCAGATGATCCGGGACCGGATCGGACCGGTCGCTTCGTTCAAAGTCGCAACCGTGGTAAAACGGCTGCCAAAAACTCGCTCCGGCAAGATTCTGAGAGGCACCATTCAGAAGATCGCGGACAATAAAGAATGGAAATTACCCGCCACCATAGATGACCCGGCGGTTTTGGATGAAATCAAGGAGACATTGCAAAGCATCGGTCTCGCCCGGGCTTAACCCGGTCGCCGCATAAATAGCATGACAGAACAACAGGGCTCCAAGGGTTGACGAACAAAATTAAAGCAGAATCAATAGGGAAGCATTTCTGCTATGTCGATTTTTTAAATAATATTTAAAGAGAGTTTATGAAATGAATTGGAAAAATATAAGAATAACCGCACTGAGTACCTTTTTATTTCTCCTGATTTTACTTCCGAATTTATCCGCTTCTGATTCGGTTGAGTGGACTCCATACAAGACAATGCAATTAGACGCAGCCCCAATAGATGTGGCCATTTCTCCGGATGGCAGGCGGATTTTCGTGCTGACCGACCAAGGAGAGATTCTGATCTATTCGGCAACTTCCAACGGAAAAGTCAAAATGAATGTCGGCAAACATGTGGATCAAATCAAGATGGGGCCAGGGGGAGACTCACTCATCCTCAACAGCAACAAAAACAAAACCGTACAGATCATTGTTCTCGATTTTATCCAGAACATCAATATATCCGGCTCCCCATATAAGGGATCGGATGATGCACCTGTTGTGGTTGCCGTCTTCGACGACTTTCAGTGACAGTACTGTGCAAGGCTTGTGCCGGTACTCGAACAGGTGCTCGAGAAATATCCTAAGGAAGTAAAAATTGTCTTGAAGAACTTTCCGCTCAACAGCCACAAATTTGCCAAAAAAGCGGCTGCAGCCGCTCTGGCTGCCGAAAGTCAAGGAAAATTTTGGGAGTTTTATGATCTATTGTTCGAAAATTACAACCGATTGAACGACCGGAAAATTAGGAAAATTGCCATTGAACTCGGTTTGGATATGGTGAAATTCGATGAAAAAATAAAAGATCCGCTTATTCAGGAAAGGATCAGTCAGGATCTTTGGGATGGAAACAGCGCAGATGTGAGAGGGACTCCCACCGTTTTTATCAATGGAAAACGTTTACGGGATCGGACCTTGCCCGGATTTCAGAAAGTTATTGATATGGAATTGCAAAAACAGGGTAGAAAAGCAGCTAAACCGGCTTCTTGAAGGAGATCCCAACTAATTCAGCTTTCCGGGACCTGTATTTAAGTAGTTTCCACAATCTCCAGGCCACCTATCATTTTCTCTTCTACACCTTTTTGGGTCTTCAATTGTCCATCCGATCGTATCACCCCAATCGAGTCAAAATTCGATTAGATGTTATTTGTTATTAGTTAGGAATATTCTTAAATTATCGTGCTGTTTCAAATATCTGAGCGCTATTTCAACATGCTTAATTCGCCACGCCCTTTCATCAAGATTATCACACCTAAGAGTATATTCTTCCAAGCTATCCTGGGAAATATAATTATCAATAAGATAATGTTTTAGTTTTGATTGGAAATTGAATTGTCTTTCGCGACCAATTCCCTTAATCAACGCGTTATGTATGGGATGAATATTTTCCATATCCATGCAGGAATAGATTCTATACCCTTCAGGGCCAAAACCGGCAGCTGGTCGATCATGGACAATAATGCTGTATCCCGGAATTAATTCGGCAGACAAGAACATCAATTCAATGACAAGAACATCGCACAACGGAAGGAGTGCTGACGATACCTTCCCTCGCAGTCAGCAAATAGACTTGTCATGCTGTTCACTCGCCGATGATTTTTACCAAAGCCCTTTTCCGTCTTCCCCCATCAAATTCCCCGTAAAATATCTGTTCCCAAGAACCAAAATCGAGTTTCCCACCGGTAACCGCAATCATCACTTCACGTCCCATAATCTGCCGCTTCATATGCGCATCAGCGTTGTCTTCACCTATGTTATGTTGATACATGGATATCGGTTCATGGGGTGCCAGTTTTTCCAACCATACATCGTAATCATGGTGGAGACCCGATTCGTCATCGTTGATGAATACCGAGCTTGTGATGTGCATGGCGTTGCAAAGGACAAAACCCTCTCTGATGCCGCTCTCTTTTAAACACTTCTCAACATCAGGTGTAATATTGATAAATGCGCGCCGCCCAGACGCGTTGAACCACAGTTCTTTTCGATAGCTTTTCATTTTTCTCCTTCCTATAAATCCATTTAAACACTCATTTTTTTTAACAGCTGGTTTGCTGCTGTCAACATTGGGTCCCACACCGGTCCGAACGGCGGAGCATAAGCCAGGTCGACCTGGCTGAACTGTTCGACGGTCATATGGCAGTGAAGAGCGACGGCCGCTGCGTTTATCCGGTGGGCTGTCCCTTCTTTTCCCACCATCTGAACTCCCAGGAGCCGACCCGATTTGTGGTCGCCGACCATCTGGACATAGATTGCGGATGACCCGGGGTGGGCATGGGCTCTGGAACCTGATTTAATCGTAACTTCAACCGGCTCAAAATCGAATTTTTTTGCTTCTTCTGAATGGAGACCTGTACGCGCCACTTCGAGATCGAACAGTTTGAAGACTGCTGTCCCGACCACACCCGGTAGCTAGGTTTTCCAACCATAAACACTGTCCGCCACGGCCCAGCCCGCACGGTTTGCCCTTAACGCCAGTGGGATCCATACTTTCCGGCCGGTTACGACATGGTATGCATCTGCACAATCCCCTGCCCCAAAAATATTTTTATCAGAGGTTTTGAGCCCTTTGTCGACTGAAATTGAATTGCTCACGCCAAGTTCGATATTCGCGTTTGCCGCAAGGCGGTTGTCGGGTGTGATTCCGATGGCCACCAGAACCATATCGGCTTCAAGCTTAAGATCAGCGCAAACAACCGTAAGGCCTTTGTTAGATTTTTCAATTCTCCACAACGTGCCCTGGATAAAGACGGACACGATTCGTCTCGACTTCTCCTTTCACCACGTCAGCCAGCGTTTCATCCATCCATGGCAGAAAAACAGGTCGTGATTTAACCATGCAAACCTCTATGTTTAGGGCGCGAAGCGCCTCGACCATCTCAAGGGCGATAAACCCCATCCCGATAACCACCGATTTTTTGACGCGGTTCAATTTTATAAACTGTTTTATCTTTCTTCCGTCATCGAGGTTTTTAAGCTGCATGACCCCGGGAAGGTTCAATCCGGGCAGATCGGGTATGATTGGTGACGCACCGGTGGCGATTAACAGTTTATCAAAAGAAAACTCAAAATTTTTTCCTTTCAAAGAAGTGCCGATAACCGATTTATTGATTCTGTCAATCGCTTTCGCGCAATGCCCAGTCAGAAGATGTATGTCTTGTTTTGCCCTGAAAATATCAGCCCCCCTTACCACAAGGTCTTCAATTTTGCGCTTGGGGTCCGCGATATTATACGGCATCCCGCAGGCGCTGTAGGAAACGTCAGTGGTTTTTTCCAAAACAGTCACTTTTAAATCAGGCCGGGGTCGTTTCGCCCGGCTTGCCGCACTCATTCCTGCCGCGTCACCACCGATGATCACAAATTCCATGGGTTACTCCTCTGGGTCGATTTTTCATTTTTTGTATAACTCTTTTTCAAAATACAGGCAAGATCAGTTTTTCGATCTAAAGACCTGAAGCGGGTTACATTCGTTTTCAAAATCTATAATTGTTCGAGAAAAACAGCGGGGCGAATTCATTTGGGTTTTGCTCTTGAAAAGGCAAGACCGGTGATATAAAATTAGGTAATTAGTCACGTTTTGGC
>DCWS01000013.1:0-1223 GCA_002328165.1 Desulfobacteraceae bacterium UBA2156
CCGGTAAATTTTATCGTCCGTTCTGCAGCGGTTTATGGCGATAAGGATGCTGTTGTCTACAAAGATAGGCGTTACAGTTATCAAGAATTTTTTGGACGAATCAATTGCCTGGCAAGTGCCCTTCTTAAAATTGGCATAGGGAAGGGGGATAAGGTTGCGTTCATCTGCCCCAACACACCTCCGATCCTGGAAGCCCATTTTGCCGTGCCGATGATCGGTTCAGCCTTGGTCAGTATTAATATCCGTCTGTCATCTCAAGAAATATTGCATATTATCAATCACTCCGATGCTAAAGTATTGTTTGTGGACAATGAGTTCTCCGAAGTGGTGAAGCCGATATTAAATGAATTAACAGCGGTCAAGACCCTGATTAACATCTGTGATCTCAGCGATGAGAAACCTTTGAATGGGATGGAATACGAGGAATTCTTAAACACCGGTTCTGATAACCCCGTGGAAATTTCTATCGAAGACGAGTACGAAGTTGCATCGATCAATTACACCAGCGGAACCACGGGTTTTCCAAAGGGGGTGATGTATCATCACCGCGGCGCTTATTTAAATGCCTTGGGTGAGGTGATGGAGACTGGTTTGAACTTCAGATCGGTATACCTCTGGACGTTACCTATGTTTCATTGCAACGGGTGGTGTTTTCCATGGGCCGTGACAGCGGTTGGTGGTACACATGTCTGTTTGCGCAGGGTTGTGGCGGAGGAGATTTTCCGACTGGTTGAAACGGAAAATGTTTCCCATCTGTGTGCTGCTCCAACGGTTTTAATCGGCATGTCTACTTATGCTGAAAAAAACCATGTCAGGTTGACAAGCACACTTGAGGTGATAACTGCCGGGGCACCCCCATCGCCAACCATAATTCAGAACATGGAGGCCATCGGCACCAACATAACTCATGTGTACGGTTTAACCGAGGTTTACGGCCCCCACAGCATCTGTGCATGGCAACCCAAGTGGGACAAGCTGCCGGTCGAAGAAAAGGCTATGAAGAAGTCACGCCAGGGGGTTCCTCATACCATCGCCATGTACATGGAGGTTGTGGATCCAAAGTCGATGACACCAGTCCCCCGCGATGGAAAGACCATGGGAGAGATTTTGATGCGGGGCAATAATGTGATGCTCGGGTATTATAAAGATCCCGATGCCACAGCCAAGGCTTTTGAAGGTGGATGGTTTCACAGCGGCGACTTGGCGGTGGTGCATCCGGACGG
>DCWS01000013.1:1615-11282 GCA_002328165.1 Desulfobacteraceae bacterium UBA2156
GTTGAGGTGGAAAATATAATCTATCGGCATCCGGAGGTTCAGGAGGTGGCGGTCATCCCGACACTCGATCCCAAATGGGGTGAAGTTGTTAAGGCATTTGTGGTTCCGAAAGATGGATGCCGGCCGTCATCTGAAGACATTATCAATTTTTGCAGGGATAACCTGGCCCATTTTAAAGCGCCTAAAACCATAGAATTCGGTGAATTGCCGAAAACAGCAACCGGCAAGATCCAAAAAGCCAAACTGCGGGATAAGGAGTGGAAAGAAACCGACCGTGGCATCACTGAATCGCTGAAAAAATAAACCCACAATCAGATTCAGGCGTTAAAACCATCAAGGTCAAAGAATGGTATGGGATTTTATTGGCAGTTGGAGTATAAACCCGGATCAACCTAGTATATTTAAAAGGTCAACAAGAGCAGAGCTGGATAGACTACATTCACAAATAAGCCAATACCGCTTCGCAGTTGAACCGAGGTTTCTGGAATATTGATAAATTGCTCCTAACTCTGGCATGACTTCCATCTCGCCCGGCGTAATCAATATTTGTCCTTCCTTAAACGGTAACGTTGGCAGACTAATTCCCCAAAGCTTTTTCCCACCACGTATGCGACCATATGAGAACTCACAGTCCAGATATCCGATTATCTGCTCCCTGTGAAAAACCCTTGACAAAAGGAGATGGCTAAAGGATTTCAAAGGTGAGGCTCAGTTGGATTGCGGGGCGAAACTTAATTTAATATTGATAAAAAGTTTTTCCGGATTCCGCCATTTCCTTGATCAGGCTTGCAGGTTTAAAGCGGAGACCGTATTGTTTTTCCAGTACTTTAAGTTTTTCGTAAACATTTTTAATCCCCCATTTGTCTGCATATCGGAGAACCCCCCCCCGATAGGGTGGAAAACCGAGGCCGTAGATCAAGGCCAGATCCATATCCTGTGGCCGATCACAGATGCCCTCTTCCATAATGAGTGCGGCCTCGTTGATGCCCAGGGCAAGCATGACGTCCACAACCTCCTCTTTGGACATTTTCTTGGGTGTGACCGAATTTTCGTCGAGGTACTGCTGAATGGCCGTCACGACCTTCTGATTGGGGACCGGTTCACTGCCACTGTAATCGAAATACCCGGCGCCGGTCTTACGCCCATAGCATCCGGTTTGATAGACCACCTCGAAGAGGGGGTGCATCTTATATCGCTCTCCCAACCGCTGTTCAAAGTTCTCTCTCACATGGTAACCGATGTCTATCCCGGTCAGATCGGACAGTGTCGCCGGGCCCATCGGCATGCCGAAATCAACCATTGCTTCCTCAATGACGCTTCCTGCCACTCCGTCCGCTACCAGATAGACAGATCCGCCAAAAAGTCCTCCTAGCTGTCTGGAAACATAAAAACCAGGGCCGTCATTCACCACGACCGGGATCTTTTTGATGTTTCTACAAAAAGCCACACTGGTGGCCAGTGTAAGATTAGAGGTTTTCTCCGCACAAATGACCTCCAACAGCTGCATCCGGTCGGCCGGGTTAAAAAAGTGCATCCCGATCATGCGGCCGGGATCGGTAAGGCTTTTGGCAATATCGGTGATCGGCAGAGCCGAGGTATTGGTCGCAAAGATGGCAACGGGTCGGCAGATGACATCGAGTTGCTTCCAGATGTCCATTTTGATCTTCATGTCTTCGAGCACGACTTCAATGACCAGGTCCACATCTTTCAGATCCTTGAGAGCGGTTGTGGTGGTTAGCTTGTTTTGTATCAAGTCGTCCAGATCCGCCGGGGTCATCTTCTTTTTTTTAATCGGGTAGGCAAAAGTCTCGCGAACCGAAGCCACTCCTTTTTCAATGGCCGCGTCGTTGATGTCCCACAGCATAACCTCAAAACCTTCCTTGAGCAGCGGGTTAACAATTCCCGATCCCATCACCCCCCCGCCAAGAACAGCGACCTTATTGATCATGAGTGGTGTTATGCCTTTGGTACGGGGCAATCTCCCTGCGGACCGACTGTTGAGAAATATGCCGATAAGGTTTTTGGCGATGTCGGAAATGGCACAGTGGCTGAAAAGCTCGACCTCCCTTTCGATGTCTGCCTCAATGTCATAGCTGAGACCTTTTTCCATGGCCTCGATGGCCATAAACGGCGCAATGTATCCCTTTGCTTTTTTTTCTGCCAGCCCTTTTGCAAAACCGATGATCGCCTTTTTTTCAGCTGCACTGGGAAGCCGGTCGTGCATGTTGCGGGTCATGCGGTTTTTTATCGTCAGTTCGCCCGACACAAAACGTCCGGCCGCCTTCAGGGCGGTTTCCAGCAGCTTTGCCTGATCGACCACTTCGTCGACGAGCCCCCTTTGGTGGGCTTTTTCAGATCGGACCGGGCTCCCCATGACAATCATTTCCAGTGCATTGGGAAGACCGATGAGCCTGGGGAGTCTCTGGGTACCACCCGCCCCGGGAAAAAGCCCGATCAGAACTTCGGGTTGTCCCAGATTGACCCCTTTTGCAGCTACACGGTAGTGACAGACCATGGCCATCTCCAGACCACCGCCCAGGCAGTTCCCATTGATGGCTGCCACAACCGGTTTGGGGCCAACCTCAACGCTGTTAAAGAATCGAGTTCCTTCCAGGGCTTTTTGGTAAATTTCATCCCGATCCTTCATCGCCTGGAGCTGTGTGATATCAGCGCCTGCAACAAAATTATTCCCTGTGCCGGTTAAAACCAGAGCCTTAACTTTCTCAATCTCGAAAGCCCCATTTATCGCCTCTCTAAAATCCTCGACAAATTGCGGAGACATCTGATTTACTGGTGGATTGTCAAAGGTAAGTACTGCCACGCCATCCTTCAGTCCCACCTTAATAGTCTTGTAATCCATCTTCATCATTCTACACTCCTTTTCTCATTTTAAGGTTAGAGGATATTTCAAATCCCAGATTTTTTACTTTTTGCTTCTTCCTCGGCACGTAGGATTTTTTCCACAACCGATTTGGGGAGCTCTTTGCGAAATTCTAAGATCTTTGGCCCTTTATCCACCACCCCGTCCTTGATGCCCACAAGCCGCACATCCGTATCCGGCCAGGGAATCCCGGTGCCGCCAATTTTCTTTGAGCCCAGAACAGGGTTGGAAACCCCATTAAACCCCTGCCCTGTTTATCCGTACGATCTATTTACTGTACAATTTACTCTATGTATAGCGTATACAACGCTATACAGCAATCTCGTTAATAATATTGAAAAAAGCTATCAATAAAAATGGTTTACATATTGCTATTGACATCTTCTCGAATGCTGAACTATCGAAAATGGCTGAGCAAGGCTGAAGAGTGGAGTGTGATCAACGGAGAAGAACAAAATGGAACGGTTGTCTATTCCCCAGATGATGTGACGATCGGCAGAGTCCGTGGAAGCCACGGTGGCCGAAGATAAAATCCACGGTTCTTTGGCAACCCTCACCATCAAATCCGCGCCGCAGGTTCCCAAGGATAAAATCAACGAAGAGGTCACAAAAATTCTGGGCTGTTACACCGTTAAATACCGGTTAGACATCCTGATGGTGCCCAACTTTTGACAACCAGGACCGTGCGTTCATATTAAAACCCTCTGGTTTAAATTCTACACAAGAGGGCTTATGTGGAATGAGCAGGCAGATGATTTAAAAAATGTCGGGGCTGGGTGATCGTTATGCAGGGTTAAATAACAGCCCTATAACCTAAAATCTCTGATATAGACATTAAGTAGGATAAATTGGTTTGCTAATTTTAACGGCTTCGTAAAGAGTCCAACTTCTGTGTTGCGCTGCATCCTTCGTCATTGCAGCGTTCTGTAAGCTCGCCTCATTGCTCAGGATCTGCGCCCCTTGAATGTGAAGCTTTTTACTTCGCCGTCTAACTTCGACTTTTTACGAGACTGTCAATTTTAACTTTGATTATAAATTCTTATTTTTTTAGTTTGTCTGCCAAATTTTTTAGCTCCCTCTAAATCCATTCCAAAATAAATATCAAAGTAATTCCCATTTCTGTATCTGATATTCATTCGATCAAGACAGTAAAATTGTTCACCGTTAATTTCTATTAAATCAAGACGCTTAAATCTTGATGGACAAGCGATTATTCCGATCCCTGCCTCATGTATATTGCAGATGTTGTCACCCCAGGAATTAATGCAGGGCGTATCATCGGTTTCTATTTTACGGCTTGTATAAGCTGAGACTTCAGCAATAATTATCACTGACGTTGATTTACTTTTCAATTGCAATGCATTAATTGATTTTCGTAACTCTCTAACTTCGTTCATAAATTTAATTTTTGAGGCAAAAATTATAACTGCTCCAAGGAATATAACTACGATAATTATTTTTATATGTATTTTTGTATAACGCAATTGTTTAAAAAGGAGATGGCCGAATGATTACGTTTTCTTTTCTGTCTCATTTACTCGCCTGATAAATTCAGCAACATTTTCATTGTTAGGTGTCAGGGCTGTAGGCAACGGGGAAATGGGAGATGACGTCTTAATCTGTACAAGTTGTCAAAAAAAAGATTACATATCCCAAACCAATATGCAATACATTTGCTTTGAAGGCGTGTGACAAGCTCGGACACTTTGGCCAAACGGGGCTCATTTGGAGATACTACAGGTGTTACAATGACCTGGTAGTCACAATGTTTTAAAAATCACTAATTGCCTTTTTCTCTTTGCAATAATTGCATCATTAATGATAAGTCACCATCTACCCTGTATTTTTGTTCCATGAAAATCTGTTGTCCATCTGCTTTGCCGGTCATTATGTCCATCCATATTTCAAAAGGTGTTTCAATTGTAATGTCTGGGCTTTTCTTTTTACCCTCTTTTGCATCAACGTTACCGCTTTCAATAATGAAATAACATGAATCGGTCTCTTCGCCGGAAAAGATGAATTGTAGATATACCTTTCGATCACCGATCACCCCAACGTTTATTCCAAAGGGGAATAGCAACATAAAGGTTTCAAGAGAATCCGGTCGGGGAATCATGTTTTTCTCTTGAAATTCCTTCGGTGTGACACCTTCGGCAATACAGGTTTTCCAGTATAAATTACCAATTTGAGAAAAAGTTTGAAAGTCAGTGATCGGTTGCTGGATTCGATCTAATGTTTCGGTGAGGACACTCCTGGAAGTAACCAATTCTCGCCCGGCCTGAAAAGTTGCTTCGAACACGTCCTCTTTTTTATCCTTAATGCTGGCCAATGCCTCTGCGGCTGGCCGATATATTTCAGCTAACAGTCTCATATGACGGCCAAACAAAAAATTGACATAATTTGAGATTTGATCAAAAACTGACATTTCTATAAAGCCCGCTACCGAGAGCACTACAGCATCTGGAGGGGCTTGGCGCAGGGGGTGGACGGTCCGGTTATCTTGCTGCTCAAAAAAGGGTTCGAGGACTGGAAGGGTACGTTCAATAAAGGCTTTCATCTCGGCGTTTACCGTATAATGATAAAGTGGTGTTGCATAGACCGCCAAATCCGATGCCAGCCATTTTGGGAACAGCTCTTTTGTCATGTCATCTTTGTGTATACACTTACCGGGAGTTTTGGTCCAGCAAGTGAAACAACCCATACAATTGTTAACGGTTTTTTCGTGAAGATTCACAATCTCGACCTCGGCACCCGCATCACGCATGCCCTCAACAAGGCAGTTGAGCATCATTTCGGTTCTACTTTGTCCTCCACGCCGAGGGCTTGAATTAAGTGCGAGTATTCTCATTTATACCTCCCTCGATATTTTTAAAGGCGTTTTATCCTGATTGCATATATCGTAGATCCCACCAAAAAGCAAAAAGGCAAACTCAGAAAAATGAGCTTGCTTCTTTTGCAGTTTTAGGTCTGGCAGCTTGTGACCTGCTGACCTTTTGCGAGCAATAATAAAATTGCTCGCAAAATTGCATCCAAAATTGAGGTTTAACGAGGTTGTAAGAATGATTGTAAGCGGGGGATAAGTTTAAATCTATTTGAAATGATTAGATATTTTGTGGTGGGCCGTGAAGGAATCGAACCTTCAACCTACTGATTAAGAGTCAGGTGCTCTGCCTAGTTGAGCTAACGGCCCGATGATTGACGACACCGACACCGGATGGGCTTTGTAGCAGTTTTATCGATGGTTGTCAATTTATTTGTCGGTACAGAAAAACCTAAAAACGAATTCCCCTGATAACAAAATAAATGCCGGTAAGGACCATAAAGATCGACCCAATTTTGTAGATGATATCCCTTGCTTTGAGCCAACTGAGATCAGCGAGTTTGGCGACAAGAAAAAGGGCGGGAACCGTCCCCAATCCGAAAAAAAACATCAGGCCCACTCCCATGAAAAAGCCTTCCCAGGGGCTGTTCGTCTCCATGCCTGCCCTTGCGGCAATAAGGAGGGCTGTGTAGATCGATCCGCACGGCAAAAAACCGAGTAACAGGCCGATGGGATAGTAAATAAAAGGAGATTGAATGGCACGCAACCTGCCAAATCCTTTTGAGATCATCCCTTTTGGATAAAAGCCCTCCCTAAAGATATTCAGCTTTGAGAGGTATCCGATCATGCCAAAGCCCATGACAATGATCATCATGCCCGCAGCAATCATAACCATATTTTGGAGATTGGCCATTTGGGACACAGTTTTTGTGACCGATCCGGTAGCACCGATGACACCACCCAAAAGCATGTATGTTGTAAGCCTTCCGCTATTGTAGAAAAGATGAGGTAGCGTCTTATTGTTTTCTTTTAAATTGAAAGAAAAAGAGGCAACAATCGGACCGCACATGCCGATGCAATGCCCAAAACCAACGGTTGAACCGGTTGCAAACAAGGTGAAAAATAAGGGATCAGTCAAAACGAAAGGCCCCCCTCCATTAATTTTTATAATTTCGTTTAGAATCCTTTGAAGTACTTCTCCTGCTTCTGTAGTCGGGAATTTCGCTTTCAGTGGATATACCGGCGCCTGTAAAAGAAACGTTTTTCCAGTCTTCTGCAATTTTTCTGGAAATAAGTGAAATTTTGTGTTTCATTTGATTGGTTTTTTTGGACCAATAAAAACCTTCGTAAATACAATTTATCGTCAACTCTTATAAAAAAGATTGATCGATTGTCAATAAACGTGATCTGTTTGATCGTCATGCATAACCGCGAAAAAATTATTTTCGATGTTTAGGCGGAAATCGATATGGCTGCCCAACCGAGAGAGAAAGGCCCAGATCGCTGGCACCCCTGATGGGGCGCCTATAACTTTTTTTGGATATCAGCGAATTCATGAGGATGAGAAGGGCAAAAGAGTCATCTCTCATTTTAACACCGTTGCCGGGCGGTACGATTTGATGAACACAATTTTAAGCTTCGGCATCCACTATCTCTGGAAGCGAACCGCGGTTAAAATGTTGAAGCTAAAGCCGGGGGACCGGGTGATCGATCTGTGCGGCGGCACCGGAGACCTCACCATGGCGACCGGGAGATCCGTCGGACCAACTGGGGAGATGGTACTCTATGATATCAATCGTGAGATGATGATCGCCGGCCGGGACCGGGTACTCAGTTCTCCTTTTGGAAAGCAAACGTTTTATGTTCAAGGGGATGCGGAGACGATCGCCTTTTCGGACTGCTCTTTTGATGCCGCCATGGTGGGATTCGGAATACGAAATTTAACGCACGTGGAAAAGGGGTTCAAAGAGATGTACCGTGTGTTAAAGACCGGAGGAAAGATGATGTGCCTTGAATTTTCCAAACCATCGGCGCCGATCTTCCGATGGCTCTATGATCTTTATTCGTTTTATATTATGCCGTTTCTAGGTGGGCTGATTGTGGGTTCCAAAGAAGCATATCGACACCTTCCCGAATCGATCCGCGTCTTTCCATTGCCGGAAGAGCTGACCCGCCTTTTGGAAAATATCGGCTTTCATGGGGTCACACATCGCAAACTGACCAATGGAATCGCCGTCGTTCATCTGGGAGAAAGGTGATTATGAAACTGAACTGGGCGGAACGCTGGGTGGTCAACAATCCTTCACGGGTTTTTCAGCAAAAAGCAGAGCTACACCTGCTAAAAAAAATGATGGATTTTAACGCCGAATCGACTGTCATGGAGGTGGGGTGCGGTCGCGGCGCCGGGGCGGAGCTGATTTTGAGTCGTTTTCAACCGCGCCATCTTCATGCGGTGGATCTGGATGTTGAGATGATACAAAAGGCAGGCGCGCGACTATCCTCATCAGCCACCCAGACGGTATCACTGTATGTGGGTGATATCACTTGTATTCCATTTAAAAGTGAAACACAGGATGTCGTATTTGGCTTTGGTGTGTTGCATCATATCCCAAATTGGCGTGCAGCTATTTTTGAAATTGCAAGGGTTTTAAAAAAAGACGGCATCTATTATCTTGAAGAACTCTATCCACCCCTCTATCAAAATTTTATTACCAAACGGATTCTACTTCACCCTGAAAAAGACCGTTTTTTCAGTCTAGATTTGAAAAGCGCCTTGACAGATGCCCAATTGTTACTGAAACGTGCCGTAGAGTGTAAAAAACTCGGGATTCTTGGCGTTGCTGTTAAATCATGATTTTGATTAAAACAATTGTGAGCAGGGCCATGGGGTAATAACTCGCTTTGTTAAAAAGTGTCATTGCAGCTTTGGGAGCTTTATTTTTGAGCAGCTGCATGCAGGGGAACAACAGGAAAATCGACCCGATGGATAGTACAGCCAACACGAACCAAAATTCGAAGCGGGTCTGGGAGAAATAAAACAACGTACCACTCATGATGACCGCGGCTGTAAGAGATACCAACATGATACGAGCGGACCATTCAATTCCAAATTGCACTGGAACGGTTTTAGCGCCAAAACGTCTGTCTTCCTCAATATCGGTCCAGTCGTTCGGAACATTCTGGCCTCCGACTTCCCATAAAAAAAGGCACAGGAAAAGCGTCGTCACAAAAAGTGGAGATGGGTCGGGGTCAACGGCAAACACGGCTGCAATCGCCCCGGTTGTTTTGACACCGCCGCTGATGATCGTGCGAAAAGGGCTGACCCGCCACATGAGGCAATATATGGTTTCCAATAGACAACTGACCAGAAAGATAATCAGACAGACAGGATTTAGGAGATAGGCGCCGATCATAGCCAAAAGGCCCCAGGCAATGCTCCACAGGAGTCCTTCCCTAAAGCTCAACAATCCCTGTGCCATCGGATGACGCACCAACACGGCGTCGAGATCATTTCCAGAACCGTTCAACCTGCCCTTTTTAACCTTTTCCCGGTCGCTTTTGAAATCGATGACATCGTTGAGGGCATAGACAGATGTATACCCGGCAAAGGTGGTGATCAACCCGAGAAAGATTATATGGGGGGGTGGAAAAGCCCCCAGCCAAAGCAGTGCGCCGAAAGCTGGAGTAGCCATGTCCAGCAACCCATGGGGTGTCCTTGAGAGGGCAAAAAAAAGCTTTAAGCGTTTCACAGAAAATGCCGTAAAACTTCATTAACTTTTTGAAAGGAATCCGAATTTGAGAGGACTTTGACAAGCGGCAGAGAATATCCACGATGTTCGGATAAAATTAACCCGATCCACTCAACAATCTGTCCAGGGCATCTTTGGGGAGAATCTTTTCTTCTAGAGCCACTTCCCTGATGGTTTTGCCTGTTTCATGGGCCTTTTTTGCAATCGCGGCGGCCT
>DCWS01000003.1 GCA_002328165.1 Desulfobacteraceae bacterium UBA2156
AGCGAGCGCATTCTCCGTGGCTTGGCGGAGTGGAGCGAAAATTTCGTTTATGACCAATCAACGGGAGTCTGAATCCTACTATTGACGGCTTGAAAGACAAAGGCTAAAAGGACTCTCTTGGATAGAGTCTTTGTTTTGACTTTGCTATATGGAACCTCGCCCATCGCGATGGGGTGGCAAGGCGCTGGAGTCTTGTTAAACCAGTACTTTTTTATTGACAATAAATACTACATCGTGGTATTTTTATCGTTTATGTTATCTTTCTGATAACATAAACCTAAATTGCGATGAGAGGCCATGATGGACAAACAGGAATTTAAATATTTCCGAAAGAGATTGGACAAAACACAGAAACAGATTGCCCAACTGCTCGGAACATCCATAAAGGCAATCCACAGTTATGAGCAAGGATGGCGTTCTGTCCCCGTTTCCGTGGAAAGACAGATTTATTTTTTGATCTCTCGTACAAAAAAGGATAAAACAAGAATAAGGAACTGCTGGGTGATAAAAAAGTGTACCACAGACCAAAAAAAGAAATGTCCGGCCTGGGAGTATCATGCCGGAAAACTTTGCTGGTTTATCAACGGGACAATCTGTGCAGGCCAAGACCAGCAAAGCTCGCGTGAAAAGATGGAAATCTGTAGGGATTGCGAGGTACTTCAATCGGTGCTGAATTAGAATTAGAAAAAATATGTTTTAGGGATTGGAGAATAATAAACAGGCGTTTCTTCCGGTTCAGCTTTCATGAACTTATCAAATGAGCGAATACATCGAACATGATAAAGACCACATTTCGGTGGGTCTTGTGGAGAAGAAATATTTCACCTTCGCAAACCCGCATAACGAGATGATCTTGGAAAACGGGTCACAACTCGGCCCAATCACCCTTGTTTACGAAACATATGGAACTTTGACCCCGCGGAAGAATAATGTCATCCTCATTTTGCATGCGCTTTCAGGAGATTCCCATGTGGCTGGCTATTATACCGAGAAGGATTCAAAGCCCGGCTGGTGGGATATCATGGTGGGCCCTGGGAAGGGAATCGATACCAACAAGTATTTTGTCATCTGTTCCAATATGCTGGGAAGCTGTATGGGATCCACCGGCCCATCTTCCACTAATCCGGAAACAAATAGACCTTATGGAATCGATTTTCCCTTTGTAACAATCGGAGACATGGTCAGCGCCCAGAAAATGCTCCTGGACCATTTGGGCATACAGCAAATTCTTTCCGTTATCGGAGGGTCCATCGGAGGGATGCAGGTCCTGGAATGGTGTGTAAGATATCCGGAGATGATTATATCAGCCATACCCCTTGCGACGACCACAAGACACTCAGCACTGGCCATCGCCTTTAACGAGGTGGCAAGGCAGGCAATTATGGCCGATCCGAAATGGAACAACGGAGACTATTATTCAGGAGAAAAACCGGAACTCGGATTGGCAATCGCTCGGATGGTGGGACACATCACCTATCTTTCCGATGAGTCTATGCGGTTAAAATTCGGACGGCGACTTCAGAACAAGAAGGATTTTTCGTTCAACTTCGATGTAGACTTCCAGGTAGAAAGTTATTTACGTTACCAGGGAACAAAGTTTGTAGAACGCTTTGATGCCAATTCTTTTTTATACATCACAAAAGCTTCCGACTACTACGATTTGGAAAAACAACACGGCAACGACTCCGCAGTAAAAGCTTTTTCCAAGACAAATGTGAAATTTCTGGTTGTTTCCTTTACTTCGGATTGGCTCTATCCGACCTATCAATCCAAAACCATGGTCAAGGCCATGAAAAAAAACGGACTGGATGTAAGTTTCTGTGAAATTGAAGCCCAATGGGGACATGACGCCTTCCTCCTCCCCAATGACCGGCTCACATCTCTGATGAAAGGTTTCTTGGAACGTGTCTGCAGCCAAGACCGATAACCATAATATGCGTTTTGATCTTCGGGTCATCGCCTCATGGATTGAACCCGGGGCAAAGGTGATCAGTCTCGGGTGCGGTGAAGGGGATCTGCTGTCCTTTCTTAAAAAGAACAAACAGATTATCGGCACCGGTATCGATAATAACGAAGACAAGGTTGCCCGATGTATTGAGAGGGGCCTTTCGGTTCTTCAGGGCGATATTAACGAAGAGCTTTCCGATTACCCGGATGGCTCTTTTGATTATGTGGTTCTTAGCCAAACCCTTCAACAGATCTATGAACCCTCAATATTGCTTCGGGCCATGCTGCGGATTGGCAAAAAAGGAATCGTCAGTTTTCCCAATTTTAGCCATTGGCGTATACGCCTACAACTTCTGTTTACTGGCTATGCCCCTGTCAGTCATCAGCTTCCCTTCGATTGGTACGACACCCCAAATATCCGCGTTATTACCATCAAAGACTTCCGGAAATATTCAAAAAAAGTTGGATTTAATATTTTGAAGGAGGTCGCCATCAACACCAACGGCCGGAACAAACAGGAGAAAATTATCAAATATCTTCCCAATATGCTTGCCACTTACGGTATTTTCCTTATTGCAAACGGGAGGTCTTGAGGGGCGATACCGCCGGGTACAAAAGCCCAGCTTAGCCTGAAATTTGCTTTCCAAAGATCGCCTCCCTTTTGTCGCAGATTTAAACGAACCTCGACTATATTGATCGATCCCTTTTCCCACTCCGCGGGGTGTCCATCCACCGGTTTGTCGTCATGGCTGGTCTTCATCCTTGCCATAAACAAAATCTGTTTTATTGTAATAGGATGCGGAATAACAAGGAATAACTTAAACACAATTTTGTTAACTTCATTGAAACGGGGCTGAAAAGATGACAACAGAACAGCAATTCACAGGGCTTAAAGTGGGACAAACGGTTCCGGATTTTGAAATGGATACATATGATCCAGCCGAGTATTATTTTGGAAAGATTTCTTTTGAACAATTAAAAAAAGAAAAAAAATGGACTATACTCTTTTTCTATCCAGCAGATTTTACCTTTGTTTGAGCAACTGAGTTTTCTGCTCTGGCAGGGCAGTATGAAAAATTCAAGTCCCTTGGCGCCGAAGTAGTGACCGTTAGCACCGACACGCAATTTGTGCACCTCGCGTGGAAAAGAGAGGAAAAATCCCTTGAGAATGTAAAATTTCAAATGGCTGCTGACCCGAACGGGAAAGTATCAAAATTGTTTGGTGTCTATGATGAAAATACAGGACTTGCTTTAAGAGGAACATTTATCATTAACCCGGAGGGAATCTTGTTGAATGCTGAGGTCAATTTCTACAACCTCGGAAGAAATGTCGATGAATTATTGCGAAAGTTAAAAGCAAATATCTATCTCGCAGCGCACGAAAATGAGGGCTGTCCGGCCCAGTGGAAAAATGAGGGAGACAAAACGCTTAAACCATCCGAAGATCTTGTGGGAAAGGTATTTGAGGCCCTTGAGTAGATAAAGATTTACTAAAACTCCTTTTTTCGCGCCATCCCAAAAGGATCGCGGGTCGGGTCCCATTTAAAATCGGTGGGTATGCATGAATTCTATTAACGTTTTTTTGAGGGTGAATTCAAAATGGCAGATGATATAAAATTGCAAAAGCAATGTGTGAAACTGATATGAGCACTCTTTCCGGATATCGAGAAACAATCCCTGAAATAGCCGAACAGATCATCGCGAGTTGCAATGAAGAGGGGTGCTACACACACATAGATTTCGAACCGATCCCCTCTAAAGAGTCTCTGGTTGCAATCATCGCCCGGCTGCAGGAGACGCTGTTCCCCGGATATTTTACCCGAAAAAAGCTTGATCCGGTCAACCTCGGTTATAGCATAGGACAGTCTGTTTTTGTTCTATTTGATATGATCTCGGAACAGATTTGTCGCAGTATCCGGCATGACTGCCTTCGATATGACCAGACATGCAGCGACTGTGCTGAACAGGGGCATAAATATGCACTTGCCCTTCTGAAATCGATTCCTTCCATTCGAAGGACACTGGCCACAGACATACGGGCAACTTATGAAGGGGACCCGGCCGCTAAAAACTACGATGAAATTATTTTCAGTTATCCCGGTATCTTCGCTATAATGGTATACCGGGTTGCCAATCTGCTCTTTGGACTCGACATCCCCCTGCTTCCAAGAATCATGACAGAGCATGCCCATAATCTGACCGGGATCGATATCCATCCAGGGGCGCAAATCGGAGAGAGCTTTGTTATTGATCATGGAACAGGTGTGGTAATTGGGGGAACAACGATAATCGGGAAGGATGTACGTATCTATCAAGGGGTCACCCTCGGCGCCCTCTCACTCCCAAAGCAGGCAGGAGACAAGTTCAGAGGTAAAAAACGTCATCCCACCATAGAGGATAACGCATTATCTACTCGGGCGCAACTATTTTAGGGGGGAGTACGACGATAGGGGCACGCTCGGTTATTGGCGGAAATGTATGGATAACAAAATCTGTCCCACCCGATACCAAGGTGATGCTGGAAGAGCCAAGGCTGATATTTAAAAAAAAACCGCAGGGCATTCAACATGAAGATTTTTAATACAATAGGCAAAACCATCGGTGCCACTCCATTGGTTCGGTTGAACAGAATCGGCGAAGGGTTTGACGGTGATCTTCTCGCTAAACTTGAATTTTTCAATCCCTTGGGAAGTGTAAAAGACAGAATTGCAGCATCAATGATCGAGGCAGGGGAAATCCAAGGGTTGATCACCCCTCAGACGTTCATCATAGAGCCGACGAGCGGAAACACGGGGATCGCCCTAGCCTTCATATGTGCGGCAAAGGGTTATCGTCTTTGTCTCACCATGCCGGAAACCATGAGTATTGAAAGAAGATATCTGTTAAAACATCTAGGGGCGAAACTGGTTTTGACCCCGGCTTCAGAAAGGATCAAGGGTGCCATCGATAAGGCAGAGGAGATTCTCGCTTCCGAGAAAGGGGCTTACATGCCGGATCAGTTTAAGAACCCCGCAAACCCGCAAATCCACCGTGAAACCACTGCTGAAGAGATTTGGAGAGACACAGAGGGGAGAGTGGACATTCTGATTGCCGGGGTGGGTACCGGCGGGACCATTACAGGAGTTTCCCAGGTAATCAAGCCACGCAAGCCATCCTTTAAAGCGATAGCTGTAGAGCCTGCGGCCTCCCCCATTTTGTCCGGCGGGTCTGCCGGCCCACATAAAATTCAGGGAATCGGTGCAGGGTTCATTCCCGATGTATTGGATCGGTCCGTTATTGATGACGTGGTCACTGTGACCAACGAGGACGCATTTGAAACCGCAAGAGAACTGGCGAAAAAAGAGGGAATTCTTTGCGGCATATCATCCGGGGCAGCGGTATGGGCGGCGCTAAAGATCGCAAAACAGAAGGAATCCGCCGGGAAATCCATCGTTATAATCATCCCCAGCACCGGGGAGAGATATATGAGCACGGACCTCTATATAAAAGATACGGACTAAACCCCCAAATGAGCATAAAAGAATGGGAAAGCTGATCTGACATCACACATAAATCGAGCAGTTGTTCACCGTCCTAGCAGCCTCCTGTAAAGCTTTAGAAAAGGTCGGATGGCCATGAACCGTTCGCGCAATATCTTCTGAACTTGCACCGAACTCAATAGCCAAAACAGATTCGGCGATCATGCCCGCCGCACGGGAACCGATGATATGGACGCCCAAAACGAGAGCGCAATTCAGTTTTTCCTCCTTACCATTATAATTCGATAAATGAACCCTGTAGCAGATGCGGTTTAAAACCGATATCTTATTTTAAATTGCTAGCCGAACTAGAATATATGGACGGACCTGACACCTTGTTTTTTGTAACAATTTGGTATTATTGTAACATAGCCGTATCCCATTCAGTGAAATAATAGGAGAAAAGGTACGCACGACAACAATGAATTATGTGAAACGGATAAAACGGATGGTCTGCAAATGAAGCTCAGAACGGAAAAAGATACCATGGGGTCAATCGATGTCCCTGAAAATGCTTACTATGGAGCGCAAACCCAGCGAGCTGTAAAAAATTTTCCCGTCAGCGGATTAACGCTTCCTTCGCCCTTTATCCAGGCCCTGGCACTTATTAAAAAATACGCTGCCTTGGTGAACGCTGACCTGCAGCTTTTGGATTCAAAAAAGGCTAAAGCCATTGTCCAGGCCGCTCAAGAGGTCCTTGATGAAAAGTTCGATGATCAATTTGTGGTCGATGTTTTTCAAACCGGGTCCGGCACCTCCACCCATATGAATATGAACGAAGTCCTGTCATCGAGGGCAAACGAAATCCTGACCGGACAAAAAGGCTCAAAATCGCCGGTTCATCCAAATGATCATGTGAATTTAGGTCAGTCAAGTAACGATGTGATATCTTCAGCACTTCATATCGCTGCATCGCTATCTATCAAAAACGACCTGCTCCCTTCCCTTGAGCACCTTTACCAATCCCTTTCAGAAAAGTCGATACAGTTTGACGACGTCAAAAAGCTTGGACGAACTCACTTACAGGACGCTGTTCCGATGTCGCTTGGGCAGGAGTTTTCAGGATACGCCAGCCAGATTGCACGCGGGATCAATCGGATGAAGACCGCCCGGCTAGGGCTAGCCGAGCTGGCCCTTGGTGGAACGGCCATCGGGACCGGATTGAACACCGATCCCGATTTTGCATCCAGGGTAATCGCCCTGATATCGCAAGAAACCGGCTCGCCTTTCCAGGAAGCAAACAACCATTTTGAAGCTCAGGCAGCGCAGGACGCAGCGGTTGACACCGGTGGGGGATTAAAAACCATTGCGGTGAGTCTGGTTAAAATTGCGAACGATATCCGGTGGCTTTCCTCAGGACCCCGATCCGGTCTGGGGGAAATTGAAATTCCCTCTCTTCAGCCGGGTTCATCAATCATGCCGGGAAAGATCAATCCGGTTATCCCCGAATCTGTGATCCAGGTTGCCATGCAAGTGATGGGAAATGATACGACGATCATGCTGGCCGGCCAATCCGGTAATTTTGAACTAAATGTCACCCTGCCGGTGATTGCCTATAATCTGCTTCAATCTATCATGCTTATTGCGTCGGTCAGCCGGATTTTTGCTGAAAAGTGCATCGACGGGATTGTCGCCATTCGCCAAAAGTCCGCTTCCAATGTCGAAAAAAGTCTGGCGCTGGCAACAAGTCTGGTCCCCCATATCGGTTACGATCAGGCCGCCGCGATTGCAAAAAAGG
>DCWS01000053.1 GCA_002328165.1 Desulfobacteraceae bacterium UBA2156
GTCAGTAATATACTCGAATAAGAAGAGGCCAACAAGTGAGAATAATTGTTACTCTGGCGTGCAGTGAGTGTAAGAGAAGAAATTACACCACAACAAAAAATAAGCGGACAACACCGGACAAACTGGAATTTTCAAAATATTGCCGATTTTGCAGAAAGCATACGTCGCATAAAGAGATAAAATAAGTTGGAGTCGTAAATTTTCAACTTGATGGGTGGCGCTAGTATTGATAGATCATCAATCTCATATGCAGGCCAGTAGCTCTAACGGCAGAGCGCCGGACTCCAAATCCGGATGCTGGGGGTTCGAATCCCTCCTGGCCTGCCACATCCTTTTTGAGGATCTCAGGGTTTGAAGTTTCAGGAAAATATCATCGCTCTCATTATGCTTCAACCCTAGAACTTTAGACGCTATAGAGGGAAAATGGGCCGGTTACAGAGAAAAAAAAGTTCAAGTAAAAAGAAAAAGAAAAAAACAAGCCTTGAATTGGTATCATCACCTCAAGGAGCAAATGGGGCAGTTTCAAGGAAAACGGCGCTATTTGACAAAAGTTCAATAAATGGGGCCAAAAAAACGACTTCCCTTCAAAAACCGACGGGAATTGTCAAAAAGGTTATACCCAAAAACAAAGTCGGAAATATCCTGGATAAAGGGATACAGTTTCTGAGAGAAGTAAAGGTGGAACTGAAAAAGGTAACCTGGCCATCTCGAAAACAGACAATGGGGTCCACAGCAGTGGTGATTATTCTTGTCATCATTATTTCATTTTATCTCGGTGTGGTGGATCTCGGTTTATCCGGTCTGATCCGTGTTGTTCTAAAATAAGTGAGGATATGTAACTCGTGGCACTAAAATGGTATATCGTCCATGTCTATTCAGGATTTGAGAGCAAAGTCAAGACCGCTCTGGAGGACCGTATCGCCTCTGCTCCTCATCCGGAGCAGTTTGGGGAAGTTCTTGTTCCGACCGAGCAGATAGTTGAACTCGTGAAAGGGGAAAAAAAAACATCGGCCCGAAAATTTTATCCCGGGTATATACTCGTTCGGATGGAACTTAACGACGAAACTTGGCATATCGTAAATAATACCGCTAAGGTAACTGGATTTTTGGGGGGAAGGGAGAAACCAACGCCTCTCTTGGCCGAAGAGGCAGAACAAATTTTAACCCGGATGGAAACTGGAAAACTCAAGCCAAAGCCAAAGTACTTTTTTGAGACAGGAGATGAGATTCGTGTAATAGATGGACCTTTTACAAATTTTAACGGCACAGTTGAAGAAGTAAATCATGAAAAAGGAAAAATAAAAGTACTGGTGACTATTTTTGGTCGGTCAACACCAGTTGAATTGGAATTCGTTCAGGTCGCAAAGCTTTAAAATTAGAGGTCGATCATTAGATGAAAGATCTCAGTAGCGAGCCAGGGAACAAAAGAAAAAATGACAAAAAAGATCATTGCTCAAATAAAATTGCAAGTTGAAGCAGGGAAAGCAAACCCATCCCCACCAATTGGTCCTGCACTGGGACAACATGGCGTCAACATAATGGATTTTTGTAAAACGTTTAATGCGAGAACGTCGAAAGAAGAAGGAATGATCATTCCTGTCGTGATAACTGTTTATCAGGATAGATCTTTTACGTTTATAACAAAAACACCGCCCGCTGCCATTCTTTTGAAAAAAGCAGCTAAAATCGCAAAGGGGGCGGCTGACCCAAAACGTGACATAGTGGGGAAAGTGACACAAGCACAGGTTGAAGAGATTGTGAGAATTAAAAAGGCTGATCTAAATGCGGATAATTTGGATGCGGCCCGCAGGACAATAGAAGGTACAGCCAGAAGTATGGGCATTGAGGTTGTTTAGGAATTAAGAAGGAGTGAAGGGGTAATAATGTCAAAGCGGGGGAAAAAATATTTAGAATCGAGTAAAAAACTTTTTTCCAAAAAAAAGCGTAATTTTACCGAAGCGGTCCAGATGGTAATCGACTCCTCGTATGCGAAGTTTGATGAAACCATAGATGTTGCCGTTCGCCTTGCTGTCGATCCCAGACACGCGGATCAGATGGTTAGAGGAACAGTTATTTTGCCGAATGGACTGGGTAAAGAAGTGAAGGTGATTGTATTTGCTAAGGGGGAGAAGGAAAAGGAAGCCCTCGATGCAGGTGCAGATTTCGCTGGGAATGACGATCTCATAGAAAAAATTAAGGGCGGATGGTTTGGTTTCGATAAAGCTGTTGCAACGCCTGATGTGATGGGCTCGGTTGGAAAAATTGGGAAGTTGCTCGGACCGAGGGGGCTCATGCCGAACACAAAAACAGGTACGGTTACTTTTGATATCGCAAAGGCTGTAAATGAGCTTAAGGCAGGCAAGATCGATTTCAGGGTTGAAAAAGCAGGAATTATTCATGTACCGATGGGTAAAGTTTCTTTCGGAGTCAAGCGGATAACTCAGAACCTAGCGGCCTTTTTGGAAACCGTTTCACGACTCAAACCCGCTTCAAGTAAAGGAACCTATCTAAAAGGTATCGCCATATCAACGACAATGGGACCTGGGGTTAAGATAGATGCAGCTTTTGTGAAAGATCTGATCAAATAGGAATATATTGAAACTACAGTTTCCATCTTCATTTTATCGATGTGCCCTTATTGGACACCGCTCTCCTTCAATCAAAGGGAATCCGTGCAGTTATGAGTAGAAACAGCCCGTTTGTGTTTGACCGTTATCTCATATATCGGCAGTCAAAATCGATATGCATAAATGGCCTCCGGGCTTTTTTGGAATAGGAAAGGAGGTATGATTGATTCGTGAAAACTAGTGAAAAGAAAAAAATTATCGAAGATCTCCATGAGAAGCTTTTACGGGCAAAAGTTGTTATCCTTTCCGATTACAAGGGCCTTGATGTTTCCTCCATCAACAATTTGCGTCGGAATCTCAGAGCGGTCGGAATCGAATACCAGGTCGTCAAGAATACGCTTCTCATCAGGGCTTCTGAAGATACCGATGCCGCACTCATCAAGGAAACTTTTAAAGGCCCGAATGCTGTCGCGTTGAGTTTTGATGATCCCGTTGCACCCGCAAAGGTGTTGATCAAGTTCGCCGAGGAGAATAAAAATCTAGAAATTAAGAAAGGGGTTATGGACGGTAAGGTGCTTGACTTAAATCGTATTCAGATGCTTTCGGTTCTACCTTCTCGTGAATTGCTATTGCGTCAGGTTCTCTCCGTCATGAATGGTGTGCCAACCGCACTCGTAAGGGCGCTCAGCAATGTATTGGAGAGGTTTTTAATTGTTCTCCAGGCCATAAAAGAGCAGAAAGAGGATGCCTAACCGATGGTATCAGCACAAAGCCAATTCGAAAATTGTTTCAACAGGGCGAGTCTTTAAATAATATTGGAGGAATTATAAAATGGCGAAAATAAGTAAAGATGATGTAATTGATTTTATAGCAAACATGTCGGTACTTGAGTTGTCCGAACTTGTGAAGGAGATGGAAGAAAAATTTGGTATTTCTGCGGCTGCTCCGGTTGCCATGATGTCGGCGGCCCCTGCTGGATCTCCCACTGATGATGCAGCCGAAGAGAAGACGGAGTTTGATGTTATCCTGATAGGCCCTGGGGATAAGAAAATTCAGGTCATCAAGGAAGTAAGAGCAATTACCGGTCTAGGACTCAAAGATGCCAAAGCCTTGGTAGACGAAGCCCCAAAACCTGTAAAAGAAGGTGTTTCTAAGGATGAAGCAGAAACATTAAAGAAACAGCTTGAAGAAACCGGCGCTCAGGTGGAGTTAAAATAATTCGGTTTGCGGATCTCATACGACTTTTTCATATCTTCTAACCCATGATAGTCGGAGATGCCATGTTGGAAAGTCCATTGGCAAATAATAGATTAAGAAAAAATTTTGGTAAGAAACGAAAGATCGTTGAGATTCCAGACCTCATCGGGGTGCAACGGGAATCCTTCAAACGGTTTTTGCAAATGGATATCTTGCCGGAAAAACGTCAAGACAACGGCCTTCAGGCCGTATTTAAGTCGGTATTTCCAATAAAAGATTTTACCGGAAGTGCCTCTCTTGAGTTTGTCTCATATAGATTCGCTGAGGTGAAACACAGTGTCGAGGAGTGTGCTCACAGAGGAATGACCTATGAGATACCGCTTCGTATCACAGTGAGATTGGTCGTATATAACATTGAAAAGGATACCGGTGTTTCAACTATTCGCGATATTAAAGAACAGGAAATCTATTTTGGAACCATTCCACTGATGACCGATAATGGCACATTTATCATCAATGGAACCGAGCGGGTAGTGGTGAGTCAACTCCATCGATCGTCCGGGGTGTTTTTCGACCATGACAAAGGCAAAACACATCCAAGCAATAAAGTGATTTATACGTCGAGAATCATTCCGGTTCGCGGTTCATGGATCGATATGGAAATCGATCATAAAGATATCGTATATATTCGAATTGATCGACGACGAAAATTTCCTGTCACGGTTCTTTTCAAAGCATTTGGATACTCGGCCGAGGATTTACTATCGTATTTCTATAAAACCGAAAAAATTATTACTCGGGGCAGGCGTATCTTCAAAAAATTCGAAGCGGATTTATTGAAAGGAGAGCGTGCCAGCCGTGATATCAAAGACACAGAGACCGGTGATATAATTGTTAAAAAGGGACGAATGTTCACACAACGGGCGATTAAACACCTCGAGTCAGCCCGTATAGAAACGATCCCAATTCACCCGGAAGAGATCTTTAACCGGGCATTTGCATCCTCAATTGTCCATCCTGATACCGGAGAAGTCATCATAAAATCAAATGATGTTGTCGATAAAGAGTCGCTTTCGGTGCTCAAAGATGCTGGTATCAGCGAATTTGAACTACTGGTCATCGGCGGGACGTCAAGCTCCGATTCCATACGCAAAACACTGTTACTGAATACGGTTCAGACACGGGAAGAAGCGCTGGTTGAGATTTATCGGAGGCTCCGACCAGGGAATCCAGCGACACCTGAAGTTGCCCAGGAATTTGTTGATCACCTCTTTTTCAAGTCTTCCTATTATGATCTTTCGGGCGTAGGTCGAATGAAGATTAATCATCGGCTGGGTCTCAAAGCTTCCCCCGATCTGCGAATCCTCAGAAAAGAGGATATTCTCTTAACTGTAAAAACCATGGTTGGGTTAAGAGATACACAAGGGGTTATCGACGACATTGATCATCTGGGAAACCGGAGGGTGCGTGCAGTTGGTGAGCTTCTTGCGAACCAGTATCGTATTGGATTGGTACGCATGGAGCGGGCAATAAAAGAACGGATGAGTTTGCAGGAAATCGATGCCCTTATGCCCCATGACCTGGTTAACTCAAAACCGGTTTCAGCTGTCGTCAAAGAATTTTTTGGAACCAGCCAACTCAGTCAATTCATGGACCAGACAAATCCACTTTCCGAAACAACCCATAAACGGCGCCTGAGCGCACTCGGACCCGGTGGCCTTACGCGTGAACGTGCCGGATTTGAGGTCAGGGATGTGCATCCTTCCCACTATGGACGGATTTGCCCCATTGAGACACCGGAAGGACCCAACATTGGTTTGATTGTTTCCCTAGGCACATATGCACGGGTTAATGATTATGGCTTTGTTGAAACGCCTTACAGCATTGTTAAAGATGCTGTCGTTACCAATGAAGTAGGATTTCTGAGTGCGTTCGAAGAAAAAGAATATCCTATTGCCCAAGCCAATGCGCCGGTTGACGAGAATGGAAAGTATGTCAATCCATTCGTGACATCTCGCGTAGACGGCGAGTTCATGATGGTAAAGCGAGAGAATATCGAATTGATGGACGTTTCACCCAACCAACTGGTAAGTGTTTCCGCATCCCTTATCCCATTTTTGGAAAATGATGACGCGAACCGGGCTTTGATGGGATCAAATATGCAGCGCCAGGCAGTTCCGTTGATAACAAATCAGGCACCTTTGGTCGGTACGGGTATCGAAGGTGTGGTGGCGAAAGATTCCGGCGTTACCATCGTTTCGAATCGGGATGCTATTGTGAACTACGTGGATGCCTCTCGTATCGTTCTCAGACACGGTTCTTTGAATCCAGGGAAAAATGCTGACGCAAAACATGTGACAATTTTCAATCTTTCAAAATTTGCTCGTTCCAATCAGAATACCTGTTTCAATCATCGGCCCATTGTCAGGAAAGGTCAGCGGATAAAGGCCGGTGAAATAATAGCAGATGGCCCTGCCACCGACAGAGGAGAACTCGCCCTCGGTAAAAATGTTACGGTAGCGTTTATGCCTTGGGGGGGGTATAATTTTGAGGATTCGATTCTCGTAAACGAAAGGCTCGTCAGGGATGGTGTATTTACGTCAGTTCACATTGAGGAATTTGAAATTGTTGCCCGGGATACCAAACTTGGAAAAGAAGATATTACGAGGGATATTCCGAATGTTGGAGAAGAGGCCTTAAAAAACCTTGATGGAAGTGGGGTCATACGGATTGGGGCCGAGGTCGGCCAAGGTGATATTCTCATAGGTAAAATAACACCGAAAGGTGAAACACAACTTTCACCGGAAGAAAAACTTTTACGGGCAATTTTCGGGGAAAAAGCCGGAGATGTCAAGGATACCTCTTTGCGTGTGCCACCGGGTGTCAGCGGAATCGTCATTGACGCCAAAATATTTTCGAGGCGAGGGGTAGAAAAAGATGATCGCACCCGTTTGATCGAAAATGATGAGATTGTCGCGTTGGAGAAAGACAGAGATGATACGCTTCGGGTAATTGGAGATGTTGTTCGTTCTCAGATTGAAAAGCTATTGGTAGGTAAAAAACCCGCTGTACCTTTAAAAAAACGTAAAAAAGTTCTGATTGAAAAAGGAAGCAGGATTGATTCCAAGATACTTACAAATATACCGCTTGCCCACCTGGAAGGCATCGTGTTCAGCAATTCAAAACTGACGGAACAGGTTCACGGAATTCTTGAGCGATACAGAGAACAATGTGAAATTTGTCGAAGGGCCTTTGAGGAACAAAGGAGTCGATTCGAAATAGGAGATGATCTTCCCCCCGGTGTGATCAAAATGGTCAAAATCTATGTTGCCATGAAACGCAAGCTCTCTGTTGGTGACAAAATGGCTGGTAGGCATGGCAATAAGGGGGTTGTTTCAAGAGTACTTCCTCAAGAAGATATGCCTTATTTTGAGGATGGAGACACGGTGGATATGGCCCTCAACCCATTGGGCGTCCCTTCTCGGATGAATGTGGGTCAGATCCTGGAAATCCATTTAGGTTGTGCGGCAAAAGGCCTAGGTGATCAACTCAACCGGTTACTAGAAGAAAAAAAGCACAAGGAATTGAGAGAAAAAATCAAACGGATCTTTTCTGATGGCCCGGTATATGACATGATCGATGGCCTGAATAAACATGAATTAAAAAATTTTGCGGGGAACTACAAACACGGAGTTCACATGGCCACACCTGTTTTTGATGGTGCGGAAGAGGGTGAAATTAAAGATTTGCTTGTTGAGGCGGGACTTTCGCCCTCTGGCCAGACCACATTGTACGACGGACGAAGCGGTGAACCGTTTAGCGAAAAAATTACGGTTGGTACCATGTACATCTTGAAACTTCATCACCTTGTGGATGATAAAATCCATGCTCGATCTATTGGCCCCTATTCACTTGTAACCCAACAACCACTAGGAGGCAAAGCTCAATTTGGCGGACAGCGTTTGGGTGAAATGGAAGTTTGGGCAATGGAAGCTTATGGGGCCGCGCACGCCCTGCAAGAATTCTTAACCGTGAAATCGGATGACATGGCGGGCAGAACACGGATGTATGAAAAGATTGTAAAAGGCCAAAATTTGCTCGAGCCTGGTATTCCCGAGTCGTTTAAGGTGCTGACAAAGGAACTGCAGAGTCTGGGTTTGAATGTAACCCTTAAAGAAGAGGAAGGGAACAATTAGGGTCTAAATATGGAAACACTATACGATTTTTTTGCGAAACCTAAGGATCCAAGGTTTTATTCTAATGTACGGATCGCTCTGGCATCACCGGAGCAGATTCAAAAGTGGTCCCATGGTGAGATAAAGAAGCCGGAGACAATTAATTACCGGACATTCAAGCCGGAACGTGACGGGCTTTTCTGTGCTAAAATCTTCGGCCCCACTAAAGATTACGAGTGCAATTGTGGAAAATACAAACGGATGAAGCATCGAGGGATCATTTGTGAAAAATGCGGGGTCGAGGTGATTCAGTCAAAGGTACGAAGGGAACGAATGGGCCACATTGAACTGGCAACCCCGGTGGCGCATATATGGTTTTTGAAAAGCCTTCCAAGCAAGATTGGAAACCTGTTGGATCTGACACTGAAAAATATGGAAAAGATTTTTTACTTTGACAGTTACATTGTGATCGATCCAAAGGATACGGACTTGAGTCGAGGCCAGCTTTTATCGGAAGATAAATATCGTGAAGCGCTTGAGACTTATGGGGAGAAGTTTGAAGCAGGTATTGGAGCCGAGGCGGTTAAACGGTTATTGGAAAATATCGATCTCGATTCATTATATAAAAAATTAAGGGCTGACATTCTCGCCACAAGATCTGTTGCAAAGCGTCAAAAACTGGCCAAGCAGCTTAGAATCACCGATGCATTCAGACGCAGTGGCGTAAATCCCGTCTGGATGATCATGAATGTTATTCCCGTACTTCCCCCTGACTTACGCCCTCTTGTTCCGCTCGAAGGAGGAAGATTTGCCACGTCAGATCTCAATGATTTGTATCGCAGGGTCATTAACCGTAACAATCGCTTGAAACGGCTTATCGATCTTAAGGGACCTGAAATTATTGTTCGGAATGAAAAGAGGATGCTCCAAGAGTCGGTTGATGTTCTTTTTGATAACGGCCGACACGGTAGGGTCATCACGGGGGCAAACAAACGCCCCTTGAAATCCTTAAGCGACACCTTAAAGGGAAAACAGGGGCGTTTCCGCCAAAACCTTTTAGGCAAACGGGTTGACTACTCAGGCCGGACAGTTATCACTATCGGCCCTGATCTTAGACTACACCAGTGTGGTTTGCCAAAGCTGATGGCCCTCGAACTGTTTAAGCCTTTTGTATATTATCGGCTTGAACGAAGGGGTCTTGTTTCGACGGTAAAAAGCGCAAAGAAGATGGTGGAACGGGAGATTCCTGAAGTATGGGATACATTGGATGAGGTGGTTAAAGAATATCCGGTCCTTCTTAATCGCGCCCCTACACTCCACCGCTTGGGCATCCAGGCATTTGAACCGATCCTTATCGAAGGAAAGGCGATTCAGTTGCACCCGCTTGTCTGTACAGCATTCAATGCTGATTTTGACGGTGACCAGATGGCCGTTCATGTCCCCCTGTCAGTCGAAGCGCAAATAGAGGCCCGTGTATTGATTCTCTCGAGCAACAACATCCTTTCACCGGCCAGCGGATCACCCATCATTATTCCTACGCAGGATATTGTTCTGGGTATATATTACATGACAAGGGGGGTTGAAGGTTGCAGAGGTGAGGGAAAAATATTTTCGAGACCAGAAGAAGTCCGATCTGCATATAACGCCAATGCCATCGATCTACATACCAGAATTATCGTTCGCATGAACGGGCAGAAGGTTGATACCACGGTGGGGCGGATCCTCCTCTGGGAGGTTGTACCTCAAAATAGCATTATGAAGATGCGTCATATGAAGTTTACGGATAAAGACAAAGCCGAAGCGATTCATGAAAAAATTAAAGCTGGGGCTGCATTCACGGAAAAGCCGCAAGAATATTCCGAAAGCACGGGTGCCGTAGGCGATGGGATTTTAGGCCTTTTAGGGCAACAGGAATTCCAGCGAATATTTAATGTGAAGGAATCGGATGCTGAAATGGTCTTCAATCTTGAACCCGATGGGCTAAGTCCCGTCATTTTTGCTGATGAATCATATCATGTTTTTGGAGTTGTTGAGAAGCGGCCAGAAATACCGTTTGATGCGGTAAACCATGTCATGGACAAAAAGAGGCTCCGGGAGCTAGTAGATTATGCATACCGGAATCTAGGCTCGAAGGCTACCGTTATCCTGTCGGATAGGCTGAAAGATATTGGATATCGATACGCCACGGCAGCCGGGCTTTCCATCTCGATTGACGCCATGATTATCCCTTCCCGGAAGAAGGACCTTCTCAAAGAGGCGGGAAACCAGGTTGGGGGGATCGACAGACAGTATACTGAAGGGCTGATTACGCAGGGTGAAAAATATAATAAGGTTGTCGATATATGGGCAAAGGCAACAGATGATGTGGCCAAAGAGATGATGGAATCCATGAAGATGGCTCCCAAGTTGGATAAGGATGGAAAGACGGTTTTCGTGGAGAGTTTTAATCCTATTTACATGATGGCTGATTCGGGTGCAAGGGGTAGTAAGGATCAGATGCGGCAACTGGCAGGCATGCGGGGTCTAATGGCAAAGCCATCCGGCGAGATCATTGAAACTCCGATTACGGCAAATTTCAGGGAGGGGCTATCCGTACTTCAATATTTCATCTCTACCCATGGTGCCAGAAAGGGTCTAGCAGACACCGCTTTAAAAACAGCAAACTCAGGATATCTGACCAGAAGACTGGCGGATGTTGCACAAGACTGTGCTATAATCGAAGAAGACTGCGGAACCATGATGGGGATAGAAGTTGAACCCCTTTTGGAGGGCGGAGAAATCATCCAGCGATTGAGCGAACGAATTCTTGGACGGGTGACAATTGAAAACATTCTTGACCCTTTCACAGATGAAGTGCTTATCAAATCAGGGGAGATGCTCGATGAGGCGGCGGTTAAAAAAGTCGAAGATGCTGGTTTGACAAAGATAAAGATAAGATCCGGCCTTACTTGCAAAACCAACTACGGGGTTTGTGCAAAGTGCTATGGCCGGGATCTTTCCCATGGTGGAGTGGTTGAAATCGGTCAGGCAGTCGGTATTTTGGCTGCCCAATCCATTGGCGAGCCCGGGACCCAATTAACCATGCGTACCTTTCATATCGGTGGGACGGCAAGCCGCAGGGTGGAAAAGGCAGATATCAAAACACGGGTTGATGGGGTTATTAAATTTATTGATATCCATGGGGTGAGGAATGCCGAAAATAAATTTGTGGTCATGAATCGACGCGGCGGTGAGTTTGCTATTGTAAGTGGCACCGGACGAGAAAGAGAACGATTCCCGATTATTTACGGTGCCGAAATTGTGGTTACAGACGGACAAAAAGTGAAAGTCGGAGACCTTCTTGCGACCTGGGACCCCTTTACCACACCGATTATTACAGGGGTTGGTGGAACCGTGAAGTTCGGGGATATCGTTTTGGGGAAGACTTTTCAAGAAAAGGTGGACCCTGTAACCGGTAAATCAAGCCGAACAATCATAGAATCCACAAGTACCGAGGTACGCCCCAGAATTTCGATCAAGGATAAGACGGGTAAAACGGCAAAACTGCCCGGTGGGTCCGCAATGGCACGTTATATTTTGCCCATAAGTGCCATTTTATTGGTGGAAGAAGGGGACAATGTTAAGCCAGGCGATGTAATTGCCAAACTGCCGAGAGCTACGACAAAAACAAAAGATATTACCGGAGGGCTCCCAAGGGTCGCTGAACTTTTTGAAGTGAGAAGACCGAAAGAGACAGCGGTGTTGAGTCAAATCGATGGATACGTTTCGATTTCCAAAGATCTAAAAAAGGGAAAACAGAAGATCACCGTTGTTCCGGTCGATGCTGGAGAGAAAAAGGAATATCTGATTCCACGGGGAAAACACATCAATGTTTACGAGGGTGATTATGTACGGGCAGGCGAACCGCTCATCGGTGGATCAGCTATTCCGCAGGATATTTTGAATATTAAGGGCGAAGCCGCCCTAGCCCGATACCTTGTTGATGAAGTCCAGGAGGTCTATCGGTTGCAGGGGGTTCGAATAAATGACAAACACATCGAAATCATTGTCCGACAAATGATGAAACGTGTCAAGGTGATTGATGCGGGCAGTACAGATTTGATTGTTGAAGAGCAGGTGGACAGAAACCGTTTTGAAGGAGTGAACAAAGAAGTGATGGCAAAAGGTGGAGAGCCCGCTATTGCCGAACCACTTATACTGGGAGTTACCAAAGCATCTCTCAGCACGGAAAGCTTTATTTCAGCTGCCTCCTTCCAGGAAACGACAAAAGTCCTCACAGATGCAAGCATTGCCGGAACGGAAGATTATTTGAGAGGTTTGAAAGAAAATGTTATTATGGGAAGAATCATACCGGCGGGTACCGGCATTCCGGTTTACAAAGATGTTTCCGTAAGTCTGGGATAGGGTCGATGGACGAAGGATACTGTTAATGGGAAAATTCCACCATAATTGTGTTTGGAAATCGCTTATTGTTGTAATAAATGCTTGACAAAAAGTTGCTATAAAGATATTCTAATCGTTTTATTCTGACTGAGATTATTTTTTTATGTGTTTTTCAAAATGATATTAAGGTGATCGGATGCCTACCATTAATCAATTGGTGAGGAGCGGCAGGAAGCGGATTAAAAAGAAGACCACCACGCCGGCATTAAAAGGGGCGCCCCAAAAAAGAGGAGTGTGTACCCGTGTTTATACCTCTACACCCAAGAAACCCAACTCTGCACTGCGGAAGGTCGCACGGGTCAGACTGACCAGCGGAATTGAAGTTACAGCATATATCCCGGGTATAGGGCACAACCTACAAGAACATTCAATTGTTTTGGTTCGGGGGGGTCGGGTAAAGGATTTACCCGGTGTCAGATACCATATCGTAAGGGGAACTTTGGATACACTTGGTGTGGAGGATCGAAAACAAGGCAGGTCAAAATATGGTGCGAAGAAACCCAAGTAGCAAGTTGCCGATCAACTTGAAAAATAAATGTATGAAACAATAAAGTGAATATCACTCTTTCGAAACGAAATGAGAAATGGAGTAACTCATGCCGAGAAGAAGGGAAGTCCCTGAACGGATAAATATACCCGATGCCAAATACGAGAGTAAGCTGGTATCACAGTTTATCAAATCTTTAATGCGGGATGGTAAAAAGAGTGTTGCTGAATCGATCATGTATGAGGCATTTGACATCATAGAGAAAAATACAAATGAATCTGCCCTCAAAATTTTTGAACGAGCGGTTGAGAATGTAAAACCGCTCATTGAGGTGAAATCGCGACGGGTGGGTGGATCTACCTATCAGGTTCCAACAGAAATACGATTTTCACGACGAACGGCGCTAGGAATGCGATGGATTATCGGTTTTGCGAAGAATCGCTCTGAAAAAGGAATGTCTCGCAAACTGGCGGGGGAGCTTTTAGATGCAGCCAATCAGAAAAGCGCATCGGTGAAGAAAAGGGAAGATACGCATAAGATGGCCGATGCAAACAAGGCATTTGCCCACTACCGTTGGTAGATGGTGTACAAATGCATAAAAACAGACAATAAAAGGCAATGCAAGATTCGAAGATAAACGGGTATGAACAATGTTCCTTTATGCTCCCACTGAATAGGAGGATTTGGTATGGCGAAGCAG
>DCWS01000020.1 GCA_002328165.1 Desulfobacteraceae bacterium UBA2156
AACTAATTCGGAGAAGAACCATTAGTCTTAATAAAAATTTAACTTTCAACGCCCTGTTCCCATGTTGGCCTATGCTGGAAGAACTCCATTGAACCCACACAGCAAACATATAATACAAAGCTCCATGTATCGCTACCTGATGGCCCTTACCGTTAGCGCAACCGTTGGGTTACAAGGCTGGCAAACACTTTTCAACAATTTCGCAGTAGAAATAGCAGCCCTAGATGGCCATCATGTCGGTATGATTCAGTCGATTCGGGAAATCCCTGGGTTTCTGACCTTCCTCGTCGTTTTTATCATCATTTTGATCAGGGAACATCGGCTTTCTGCCCTATCCATTTTTTTTTTGGGGCTAGGTGTAGCGATTACCGGTCTATTTCCTTCCTACTTGGGTCTTTTGATGACAACCTTGGTCTTTAGTTTCGGTTTCCATTGCTTTGAGACGACAAACCAATCCCTAACGCTTCAATATTTTGATAAACATACATCTCCATGGGTTTTTGGCAAACAGCGCAGCTATGCTGCTGCTTCTAATATCGGCATCGGCCTTTTGATTTTCTTCCTCACCTCTGTGTTAAGTTACACCCAAATCTATCTTTTTATCGGGAGCATAATCATGCTCACCGGTGTTTGGGGATTGTCAAAGGATCCGACCGATCAAAATATGGGTCCCCAGCGAAAAAAGATGATTTTTCGTAAAAAGTACATCCTTTTTTATATTCTCAATTTCATGGCCGGCGCTAGACGTCAGATTTTCATTGCCTTTGCCGTTTTACTTTTGGTAAAGAAATTTGAATTTACGGTTCAGGAAGTGGCCATTCTTTTTGTAATAAACAATCTCATCAATTTCTATTTAAGCACGCTGATCGGGAAAAGCATTATTCGGTATGGTGAAAGGGGGGTCCTTTCTCTGGAGTATTTCTGTCTGATATTTATTTTCCTCGCCTATGCCTCCACGGAATCAAAAATAATTGTGGCAATCCTATATATTTTGGATCACATTTTCTATAACTTTTCCATTGCGATTCGTACCTATTTTCAAAAAGTGGGAGATCCGAAAGATATTGCGCCGAGCATGGCTGCGGGTTTTGCCATCAATCACGCTGCGGCGGTTTTTTTTCCTGCGATTGGTGGGCTGTTATGGCTGGTAGACTATCGAATTCCGTTTGTGGGTGGTGCGGTATTAAGCCTGGTTTCTCTTTTGGTTGTTCAGAAAATCAGGGTTCGGTGAAGGGAATTTTTTCGGTGAAATCTGAGTAATCGTTAAAACGACCTCGGTTTGCAGATGATTTCCCGGACCCGCATGTCGAAAAGATCGGACTGATTGGCCGGTTTTATGACCAGGGCCGAATCAGCACCCCTTCCGGTCCCTCCGATGGAAATGATATCACCACCTGAAAGGGCGCCGGCGTCCGCAGCCATGATGGATATTTCAACTGCTACCTTGGTGCCATGCCCAAAAAGTCTCAGCGTATCGGCAATAAGGAGGGCTGGATAGATTCCAGAGAATTTTTTTGTTATGGATCGTTCAACCCCAGAAAGCGCATGGGTTGCTGAAACAACGGTCGCGCCTTTTTCTTCTATGTCATTTTGAACTTCATCCGGCATCACCTTCTTAAACGGTTCCCTGAAACCACAGTGATACGTTACCACGGTTATTGAAAAATCCTTAAAAATTTCCAGCGCAGTATAGGCTGTATAGCCTTTTGTGGACGCGACGACAACTTCGTTTAAGCCAAGTTCTCGACCCCGTTTATAGGCGAGTTTGACTGTCTGTGCTGTGTTGACTTTACCGGGGTTGTCAAAATACATGTTCACCTCCTCTATAGCGATCGAATCTCCTGTCGCATAAAGACGATGTAGGAGATGGCGAAACAGACGACCGTAATTGTCAAAAGAGCAATAATATACGGCAGGACCACGAAAATACCCTGACTTAACGGGTGCAGGCCTGAAAACCGCGACAGTGATATTTTCTCCATCATACCCACCCGGACAAAGGAAAAATTCGTCTTGCGCATCGGATCAATGATCATCACCGTGGAGTCTGTGTAGAGCTGCCTGGGAGATGTCAGGGAAATCGCTCTCTCTATTCTGGCCCGTCGGAGCAGCGATTCAGAATTTGATTCTCCAGCTTCGGGGGTTATCGCCCCAGCCACTGCATTGGCACCCAGAAAAATAAAGAAGGAAAAAAGATCCAAACCACCACCGCTGCCAAAGCAGATGTGGCCACACTGCGAAACAATATGGAAAAAAGCATGGTGATTCCCAGCCAAAAAACAATATAAACAATACTGATGACCAGGTAGACAACGATCCGCCAGACTTCCTCAATACCCAAGATGACTCCCACCATGCTGAGGCCCAGCCCCGTGATGATCAGAACTATCGAAACCATCATCACCGCAATAACGCAGACACCTGCCAAAAACTCTTCGTTGAGAACCGTATCACGATAAATCGGTTGGGACAACAGCTTACCGAGGCTTCCTTCGCTCCGTTCCCTGTTGATCGAACAAATCCCAGGATCATTCCGATCAGGGGACCGAAAAATCCCACAAAATCCACCAGTGAAAACCCCGCCCCGGATGACGTAAACAACATCAGGAAGATATACTTCGGCTCGACCACCCCTTCTAAATTCTGCTTGATGTTCAATCCCACCATGTATGCCGTAATCAGACTCACCATGGCGGTCAGGGCAAATAAAATGATAAAACGATAGCTGCTAAAATAATCCGACAGTTCCTTTTTTTAAAATGGCCTTGACACCGTACAATGTTATTCCTCCATAAAGTACTTCATGTAAATCTCTTCCAGTGTATACTCTTTTGTCCCAATCCCAGGCTTCTCCTCTGCCAGACGATCCATCGTGCCCCTGGCCACCATTCGTCCCTTGATCATAATACCAATACGGTTGCATATCTTCTGGGCCAGGTGCAAAAGTGGGAAGAAAGGATCACCGTCATTTTCTTCTCACCGGAGACATTTTGAATCAATTCAGTCATCCGGTTCGTTGCAGTCGGATCTAGACCCATGGTGGGTTCATCCAAAAATGCGATCTTCGGATCCTTTATCAAAAGCTCGGCAGCCTTCACTGCAGTGCGCGATCCGCGGTAAAACAAACCGTTTCATCAAGATCACCTCCTCTCCTGTAGAATAAATTTGGCTTTGCAACCAAACCATCTCGGTAAAGCCGTTAGTTGAGCAGCATCAGACGTCCGGAAAACTTATCGGCGCCCAAAAGCCGTATTCTCTCCTTGTCCTTGGAAAGGATTTAAGCCTCATAAAAGCTGCCGGCGTCATTAATATTACCGACCTCCAGATCAGGGTTTAATCTGTTTATATGATTGCGAACAATCTCACGGGCCTGGTCTGGAAATATTGCTGATTTTTCTGCCAAATAGCCGGTGGAACTCTTTCGCTGCGGAACGTAATCTTGACCGCCGGAAGAGCCATAACCACATGCGTTGGCGGTGGAGGGTCCGGTTAGAAAAAAGGCCGTTGTTCCGGCAATGAACAGAAATACAACTGTTGTGATAAAAACTCGTACATGTTTTTTCATCCTTTTATCTCCTATAATAGATTTTCGAATTTATTTTTTATCAAAGAGGATGTGGAGTATCACAAGCCCGTTCAAAAAAAAAATCAAAATTCCGTTGAACGTTGGAATAGGTTGCGAACCCCAGCAATAATGCAAGGTTCCTTTAAAGCAGATTAGCAGCGCAGAGAAAGATTTTGAAGATAAATCGGTGTGGAGGGGGTTGTGTATCCGCGATGAAGCGGAGATCGGGAAGGCTTCAAACAAGTTGCCGTAACGATTTTAGCCGATAAGCTGGGGGTAATGTCTGAAAAATTCGGTTTCGCCAATCGGCCGTTTGTAAGTGCAAATTGGGTACGGGCAGGGAGTTCAGTCCCTTCCAAATTACATGGAATCCTATCTGTTTTTAACCCGCAACCGATGGGTGCATGATGCGATTTTGCCGCAACCGCATGCCGGGGCCTTCTGTCACGCAATTCAGACTGCCTCCAATTTTGGCCTCGATCCCATGATCAAAGATAGCATTATGTCAACTCCAGTCTTGTGATAATCCGTGCAATTTATGTTTATGAGGTTTTTTACATCTTTTTACAACCTAACGCTTTTCAATCTCAGGGCGTTGGAAACCACAGAAATGGAGGAAAATGCCATCGCAGCAGCGGCAATGACCGGACTGAGGAGAAAACCGAAAAATGGATAAAGCACACCGGCAGCAATGGGGATACCCGTGGAGTTGTATGCAAAAGCCCAGAATAGATTCTGTTTGATGTTTCTTATAGTGAAGTTACTTAACTTATAGGCCTTGACCACATCGAGAATATCGCTCTTCATGAGGACAATCTTGGCCGACTCCATAGCCACATCCGTGCCTGCGCCAATAGCTACCCCCACATTTGATTGTGTCAGGGCAGGGGCATCATTAATCCCATCTCCCACCATAGCCACATTATGCCCTTCACTTTGGAGTTTTTTCACCTCCTTTGACTTATCTTCTGGTAGAACCTCAGCTAAGATCCGGTCAATGCCCACGGTGCGGGCAATTGCCTCAGCTGTCCTTTTGTTATCTCCGGTGAGCATAGCTACCTTTATTCCCAATTTGTGAAGTTCTTTAATTGCTTGCCCACTGTTTTCTTTTAAGACATCGGCCACGGCGATAATCCCCATCAAGGTCGTATCTTTGGCAATAAACATGGGAGTCTTGCCCTCATTGGCTAAGCGGACATCCTCATCCCGGGCTATTTCCAAATCTATCTTTTTGTCTTCCATTAACTTCCGATTGCCCAGAAATATTTTTGATCGATTCAGGCCTATTTCTATCCCATGCCCGGGGATAGCATTAAAGTCAGTGATTTGCAAAAATTCCAACTTTCTCTCTTCGGCCTCGTTGACAATGGCCTCGGCTAAAGGATGTTCGGATTTTTTGTCGCCGCTGGCAGCAATCTTGAGAACGTAATCTTCATTATTGTTGTTAAAGGTAACAATATCGGTAACCCGGGGCTTTCCCTCGGTAAGTGTGCCGGTTTTATCAAAGATGACACAATCAATCTTGCGGAAATTCTCCAGAGCCTCGGCATCCTTAATGAGGATGCCCTGTTCCGCCCCTTTGCCTGTCCCCACCATAATCGAAGTGGGCGTGGCCAGTCCCAGGGCGCAGGGGCAGGCGATAATCAGAACCGCAATTACCACCGTCAGAGTGAAGAGAAAGGTTCCTCCCACAAGGGTCACTCCAAAAACGGACCCCACTAAAGACCAGACAATTGCAGTAAGGATGGCAATTCCGATTACGCCCCAGGTAAAATAGCCGGCAACAATGTCCGCCAAACGGGCAATCGGCGCCTTTGTCCCTTGAGCCTCTTCCACTAACTTGACAATTTGGGCCAGGGCGGTATCCTTACCTACCTTTTCCGCACTGAATTTAATGAATCCGGTTTTATTCAAGGTGGCTCCGGTTACTCTAGAACCGGGGTTCTTTTCCACAGGCATGCTTTCCCCCGTTAGCATAGATTCATCCACGGCAGTTCTTCCTTCAATTACTTCTCCGTCCACGGGTATCTTTTCGCCGGGCTTAACGATAACCACATCGCCAACCTGCACCTCAGAGATAGGAACCACTTCCTCAACCCCTTCCACTTCAACAATGGCCGTCTTGGGAGCCAGTCCCATCAGCTTCTTGATGGCTTCTGAGGTCTTACCTTTGCTTAAGGCCTCTAAAAACTTCCCAAATAAAATCAGGGCTATGATTACGGCTGCCGTTTCAAAGTAAAGACTCCTTACATATTGCCCCTCAGGGTCCTTGCCCAGCAACACCAAACCAGCAGCATAAAAACTGTAAAGATAGGCAGCCGCAGTCCCGACGCCTATGAGCGAGTCCATGTTTGGCGTACCCTTTATGAGATTGGGGAACCCAACACGGTAAAATTTCCAGCCGATAATAATTACGGGAATGGATAAGACGACCTGCGACACGGCAAAACGGGCCGGGAAATGCTCGGGATTCAGAAACTCCGGCAAAAGGCTCTTGCTGATCATCTCTGCCATGGCCACATATAAAATGGGAAAAGCAAATATGGCCGCCAAGATAAACTTTTGTTTCAAGGTCCTGATTTCCTTTTCCCGCGCCTCTTTCTCAGCATCCGCAGCTTCTTCTCCCGCTTCAACAAGTACCGGCTTATAACCGGCGGCGGAGATGGCTCCGATTATCTGTCGGGTGCTCAGCTTGCTTTCATCATAAGAAACTCGGGCGTAGGAATTAGGGAAGTTGGTCTCTACTTCTTTCACCCCCTCGAGTTTCTCCACTGTTTTTTTAACCACGCCAGCACAATGATCGGAACCCATTTCCAAGACCTTGAATTCTACCGTCTTCTCTCCCGATACTTTGACGACTTCATATCCCCTATCCTTAACGACCTTTTCTAGATCTTCTACGCCTGTTATAACGGAATCGTAACTTACCATCGCAGTTTGAGAAGCAAAGTTCACTGCCGCCTTCACAACGCCTTTCTTTTTATTAAGGTTCTTTTCAATGTTTTGGGCACAGGCTGCGCAGCTCATACCTCCAATCCTAAGTATCGCCTTCTCTTTTTTACCCACTACCGAATAGCCGGCCGATTCCACCGCATTTATCAGTTCCGCCTGTTTCACTTGAGATGAATCATACTCCACCGTGGCCTTCTCGACAGCAAAATTGACGGCGGCTTCCGATACCCCTTCCACTCGTCTGAGGGTCTTTTCAACGGTGGCGGCGCAGGAAGCGCAACTCATACCTCCAATCTTCAAGATAATCTTTTCATTGGGTTTTTCGTTAGTCATAAATTCTTTTCATATCAAATGGGATTTCACTATCGCAGGGTCTACCTGTTGATGTTCGCCATATAACTCCTTTTCGGCCTTCCACAAAGGGCAGTTCTCAGCGTGATATTTATGATGCAGAATTTTGAAATGTCTCATCGGGCTTTTTTCTTGTGTTTTCTATTTGTTTCATCTCCATTTCTGTAATTTTATATTAAAAAAATATTCTACCTATGATGAAAAAAAACTTTTCAAAGCGATCAGGGTCTCCGGCGCAATCGAGCACTCGACCTTTTGCCCCTGCCGTTCCATATTGATCAGACCGGCCTGACGAAGTTCTTTTATGTAATGTGATATCGTCGAGGGTACGATCCCGAGATCCTTGCCAAGGTCACCGACACAGGCACACTCTTCAGATTCAACACTGTCTTTTATGTGGGTAATCACTCCGGGCACACAGCAAGAGATGAGTCGCAAAAATATCTTGAGCCGGTTTGGGTTTGAAAGCGCTTTAAACATTTCTGCAAATTTTTCAATATTCTTTTCTCGATTATTCGACATAATTCGAAATATAATGCCAAAAAAGGCACCTATCAAGAAATTGATTTAAAAAAGATAAAATGACGTTTATGAAATTAACTGCACGATTCCTTAAATTCAATCTCTTGCAAAATGTTTAATGATCTCATAAAGACGGTGCGGAGGCAGAGTTGAAAAAGTGTGCCTCCAGCAATTTGCCAGGCGGATTCATCGTGGAAATCGAAAATCAAAAAATAATCGATCCATCCCCACTGCAAATCAATTCGATTGCCGATCAAATTTTTAAGCGACTGGCGCTTCAGTTTCCGGTTTGTATGGCCAGTGATGAATTTCATTTTGTGATAATTTATCACGCGCATCGAAAAACTTTGTAACCTCATAATCTCCCCAGAGTTTTTTAGCAAAAACGAGATCGTCTTCACGCCATTTACGGAATCCCAAACGGCCTGTCTTTATGAAGTATTTTGCGCATTTATTCTTGGAATTAATTTATAGCTGCCCCTTACACTTTTCGGTAAAAAGCTTCATTGCTTCACCTGCGTTAAGATCAATTGTAATTGCTCGCCCATAATCTCCCCGCACCGCACGTATATTGTATCTCCTTCGGCAAGTAACTCCGATCACATCGAATGCATTTGAAGCTGTTCAAATAGTTGTTCAACGAAATTGGCCTCCAGGTGCATTAACCCAAATGGTTTAATCTATGTTTTCAGAAATATGAGTATAGGCCAACAGACCGGTGTACGCATTAAACTGTTCAATGCGCCTGTCAATTTCTGCCACTTGTTGCTGCAGCCTTTCCCAATAATCCGGGAACTCATACCATTGGGCATCCAACTCATCGAGATGTTTCCCCTGCTGCTCGATCCAGGTAAAATACTTCAAGTTATGAATTTGACGCTTGTCATAATAACTCAACTCTCGCACATGGGCAGTCGACTCAGCCATGAGAGAGCGGTGGTAGTCCCTGGTCGCCTCAATTTCCGAATAAGGACCGAACGCTTCCTTCATTTCTGCCAACCGCGATTGATAGAGATCGATTGAATCTGTCCACACCGTCAGGACGATATCGCGGCTGGTCAGTTCATAATATTTAGCGAATTTAATCGCGCACAACAAATTACCGATGCTGGATATCCCCAAAAGTGGGAGCTTGGCGATAAGTTCTTCACTTACCCCCTGTTTTTTTAGATAGTTCCGGCCTTTACGCTCGTTGAACAACCGGATGAGGTTCATACAGGAATTGTCGTCAACGGCGATAACCATGTCCGTATTTTTAACATTATGAATCCAGGGGATATGTTTGTCGCCAATGCCTTCGATACGGTGTCCGCCATAACCGGAATGCAAAAGAGTCGGACACTGCAAGGCTTCACCGGCGACTATTTTGCTCTGGGGATATATTTTCTTCAAATAATCACCTGTGCCCAAAGTGCCGGCCGAACCAGTCTGTGAAATAAAGCCGGCATACCGGTCATTTTTTGACATGAGCTTCTGTAAAACCTCTTCCATGGCCTGGCCGGTCACCTCATAGTGCCAGAGGTAATTCCCGAATTCTTCAAATTGATTAAAAATAACGATGTCCTTGCGGGTTTTTCTGAGTTCCCAGCATTTATCAAAAATCTCTTTTACATTGCTTTCGCACCCAGGTGTTGCGATGACCTCGCCAGCAACTTTTGACAGCCAGTCGAACCTCTCCTGGCTCATCTCCTGTGGTAGGATGCCGATGGACTCCGCGGCTAATAGAGTAGCATTATAAGCACCTCCGCGACAGAAGTTCCCCGTAGACGGCCAGACCGCTTTTTGGTAGGTTGGATCAAATTGTCCCGTAACCAATCTGGGGACCAGACAGCCGAAAGTCGCCCCGACCTTATGCGTACCGGTGGGAAACCATTTTCCCACAAGAGCAATTATTCTGGCCTCCACTCCCGATATCTCAGACGGAATTTCCATAAAGTTCACATCGCCATATCCACCGCCAAAATCGACCGGCTCGTTTTTCCAGGTTATCCGGAAGAGATTGAGTGAATTGATATCCCATAACCCGACATCCTTTAATCCATTCTTGATTTTGACTTGGATTAGATCCGGATTTTTCTGTTGCCTAAAGGTAGGGATAATAACTTTTTTACTGCGAGCCCTGTCTATAGTCCGCTTGAGTTGTTTTTCATTGACACTTAAATCAATCATTTCAAATGGCCTCGGGTTTATTGCAGTGGATGCCCTCGATTTGATTGAGACCTTCAACAACCATATTCCGTCTATTTTCAAACTGTTTGACCGTGGCCTGGACGATCTTTTGATTCTCTTTGTTATCAATGGCCGCCCGACCTGCTTCCTGGATAAAAGGGGGTGTACAGGAAATGATGTTGATATTCAACTGCCGAAAGACCATCGCTTCTTCAACAGTGGGCAAAACTGAGTACCCGAGCCTCCAGCCTGTCATAGCATAAGTCTTGGAATGCCCGCTGGCCAGGATGGTATGTTCAGCCATACCGGGAATCGAAAGAATGCTCTGATGTTGATGGCCATCAAAAAGTATGTGTTCGTAAATTTCGTCAGAGTAAATCCAAATGTTCGGATTGGCCTTTTCTTTAACCACCCGGGCAATACCCTCAAGATCTGCTCTGCTGAGCACGCCGCCGGTTGGATTTGATGGCGAATTAAGTATAAGGACCTTGGTTTTCGGGGAAATTAACTTTTCCAAATCGACGGCATCAAATCGAAACCCTTTATCCTCCTCAAGGTGTAAGGGGACCGGCACGGCGCCCAGGAAGGTAACCCAGGATTCATAGATGGGAAAGCCCGGACTCGGGTAGATCACTTCGTCGCCTGGATTAACATAGGTCATCATCGTATAGGCGATTGCGGGCTTTCCTCCGGTTGTCACCACAATCTGGTTGGCATCAACCCGTACCCCACGGGTCTGGTAAACCTGACGGACAATGCTCTCCCGAAGGGGCAAAATACCCTGAGGGTTGGTGTAGTGTGAGTTTCCTTTCTTTATATTCTCAATGGCGACTTTGTTGATGTTTTCAGCACTGTCAAAATCCGGTTCTCCCAAATTTAGCCGGATAACTTTTGTGCCGGCCTGCTCGCATCGCACAATATCATCACCTAACTTAAACGCATTCTCAGTACCTAGTATTTGGATTCGATCTGCAAAACTGATCATTTCACCCACCATCCGCTTTGATAAATTGGCTCTCCAAGCCCCTGTGCCGAATGTTTATTAAAAAGAAGGGGGCGTAATCGCCCAAATAGCCTTCATCTCACCTTCGCCCATGTTGTCCCAGCGATGTGGGATTGAACTATCGAAGTATATACTATCGCCTTCTTCCAAGACCACAACCTGGTCTCCGATAAATCCCTGCAGTTTCCCCTTCAGGATGACACCACATTCCTCATATCGAAATTTTTATATATCGAATATTACATATTTTTCTTAATCGTCAAATACATTTATCAATGATATAGAGCAACTTTACTGAATAATTACGACTCAATGGATTAAAATCTCGTATTTTTAAATTTTTTCATCAATTATCTTTGATTTTTATGCAAATTTGCAAACGTTTCTAATCAAAAATGATTCTTGGCCGGATATATGGCCCAAATTGATAGACAAATAGAAACGCAAAAAAAACCGTGCCTCCTGACTGTCACGATTTGATTTCCAAACAAGGAGAATTTTTTACTAAAACTTCGCACCTCAGATGCGGCTTTCCTCAAAATATCAGGTATAAAACTCGAATATTTTAATACCCGGAGTTCTTTTCACTATTGACAGTTTGACGATAAACTCTATATGTAATATCTGTAATTCCCGATCTCTTTTATATTCGACGGTTTGCTTTTCCCCGAGTCTTTTTGTCTTTAACCAACCTGTCAGATATAGGTCATGGTTATGAAATCATTCGAAAAATTCCCTAATCAACTGAGGAAGCAAATTCGCTATGTGCTGACCGACATCGATGATACACTTACCGTAAATGGACGATTGCCTTCCGTTGTTTTTGTTTCCATGGAGCGACTAAGAGATGCCGGGATTCGCAGCATTCCCATTACCGGAAGACCGGCCGGGTGGTGTGATCATATTGCTCGGATGTGGCCGGTGGACGGTCTTGTGGGTGAAAATGGGGCTTTTTATTTCCGGTATGACGATTCGATCCAAAAGATGCAACGACGATATTTTAATACAGAGAGCCGGCGCCAAGCGAATCGTCACAAATTAGACAAACTAAAGCTGGAGATTTTGGAAAAAGTTCCAGGCTCTCGGATCTCTGCCGATCAGGGTTATCGCGAAGCGGATTTGGCCATTGACTATTGTGAAGATGTGTCGCCACTGTCAAACGAAGACGTCGATCGGATTGTCGCCTTATTCAAAAAGGCAGGTGCCGAGACAAAAACGAGCTCCATCCATGTCAATGGTTGGTTTGGTAAATATGATAAATTGACGATGACGCGGTTTTTATTTGAGGAAGTCTTTGGAGAGGATCTGGATCACGTCAGACGTGATGTCATTTTTATAGGCGACTCTCCCAATGACGCACCAATGTTTGCCTATTTTCCAAATTCTATCGGTGTGGCCAATGCCTTGCACTTTAAAAGCAGAATGCCTTGCGAACCGGCTTGGGTCACACAAAAGGAGGGCGGATACGGGTTTGCTGAGATGGTGGATGCACTGCTTGCTCGCTAATGCGGTCAAATCTCAGGTTTGCCCCTTTCTGCTCTTAATACCTCTCGTATCTTTATCCACCATTTCTTATCAGTGTACATCCTTTCTCCTCCATCAACATGTTACTCTATCCCTAATAATCAGATTGCGAGCTATAGCGAATTCACTCTGCTGAAATCAAAAAAAGTATCATTTACCCCGATATTTCATTTGGGATTCTTCAATTTTTGAGTCATTTTGACATTCGAATGTAAATTCGCTACACTGCATGTTGCTAGCATATTGCAGATTTTTTATGTACTGTCTTTATAAAAGATCCAAGCCATATAGGCCATAACCATCTGTAGAGCTTTATTCGGAATAATCATACAGGAGAACCGATTATGCAAGTTGTTACTCTACTTGGTAGCGCCAAAAAAGAGGGGAATACCGCTACTGTTTTGGGATGGATAGAAAAAGAACTCGAATCACTGGGACACGATGTGAAACAGATCTGCCTCAATGATAAATCCATCAAAGGGTGTCTGGGGTGTTGTAAATGTCAAGAGAATCCAGATGAGATTGCCTGTGTCCAAATTGACGACGCCATAAATATTATGGCACAAATGATTTCATCCGACGCTGTCCTATTCGCCTCACCGGTCTATTTCTGGGGGTTCTCCGCCCAAATCAAGGTGCTGATCGATCGGGGTTACAGCCTGGTAGCCAACTATCACAAGCCGGGCCATACTTCACTGATGGAAGGAAAACGCACCGGCCTGTTGGTCACCGGTGCGGATGCTTATGAAGAAAATGCAGAAGGCATGTTTACCGCCTTCGACCGGATCGTGGACTTTCTGCTGGCCAGGAAATCTGGCGAATTGTATGTTGGAGAGTGCGGCCAACCTGCTGAGATTCCAGGGGAGGTCAAGGACAAGGCTGTGGAACTGGCTCGATCCTTGGTGGAGTGATCCAAAATTAAGATTTGTAGAACGATACAGATCATTTTTAAAAAAACGGTTATTTTCCGACAGTGGTCCCGAATATCAAAAAGTGAAGAATATGATTATCAATGTGCATTGAAATCTGATATGTAAAAGCGAGCATTTGGGCAAGATATGGGTCGGGGAGGGCCATGGCCCGCCCCGACCTCCGAACCGTGCATGCGGGTTTCCCGCACACAGCTCTCCAGTCGGTGGTTTCCTCATCGGGATTGGCGCACCAAAATGTGGGCCTTACGCATGGTGAAATGCCCCCGTTCAGTGAAGAAAGCATTTGGCCATTGCCTGTGAGCGCGATCAGTTGCATCGAGATGATCGAACAAGGCAAATGCAGCGGACACGCTAAAGCGCACCGCTGATTTGCGACGTTAGGCAGCCACGGGAAAGATACTAGGAGAATGATAGCGATTCTAGGTTTGAATTACTAGTGTTTTTGTTATTTCACTGTGGTAGCTAATAAATTCTATCTCATTATTCGGTAGTGTATAATATTTTG
>DCWS01000045.1 GCA_002328165.1 Desulfobacteraceae bacterium UBA2156
AATACTGAGGATATTGTAAATAAAATAAAGCAAAGGGGGATAACGATGGAAATGGAACATATTGAAAAACAGATAGAAGAATTGAAAACTCAGGTAGCCGCGATTAATAAAAATGCGCCGGAAAACAAAATTTCCATGATCGTCTTCAGCGGTGCACTGGACAAGGCTTTGGCAGCATTTATGATTGCCACCGGATCGGCGGCCATGGGAATGGAGGCGGTCATGTTTTTTACATTTTGGGGCACGCCGATGATGCGAGATAAGAACAAACATGCCGGCAGCAAAGATTTAATGAGCAATATGTTTGGCTCCATGCTCCCGACGGGAGTCGATCAGACCAAGCTCTCTCAAATGAATATGGGCGGCATGGGCACTGCAATGATGAAATCGGTGATGAAAAAGAAAAACATTGCGTCTCTGTCTGAAATGATCAGCATGGCCGGCGAGATGGGGGTAAAGATTTATGTATGTGAAATGTCTGCGGATCTGATGGGGTTCAAACACGAGGAAATGATCGATTATCCGGGTCTCGAGTACTGCGGTGTGGCAAGCTTTTTAGAAGAAGCGGCAAACAGCAAAATTCAACTGTTCATGTAACCACCTGAAATGAGAATTCAGCGGCGGAGAAAATCCTGTGAAGGTTTGAAAAATAAACAAGGATAAAAAAACAAAACGGAGTAAAAATGACTGAAGAGATAAAAGTGGATAAGATTATGGATTTAAAAGGCTTGCCCTGCCCCATGCCAATTGTCAAGGTGAGCAAGGGGATCAACGACATTGAAGTGGGCCAGGTCCTTCAAGCCATCAGTACCGATGCTGGCTCGGTGAACGACTTTCCGGCCTGGGCCCGGACGACCGGAAATGAAATTGTAAAAACAGAACAGGGTGAGACAGAATTTTCATTCTATATCAAACGCGTTGTCTAAAAAATCCCCTTTGTGGGTAGAAAACATATTGAAGGCTCTCGCCATCCCGCTTTCAATGGGACAGGAAATGTTCGTCCATCCAAGCAGCCATTTTTAAATTCGAAAGCTGAAAAAAGATAAAGGGATTGAAATTCCGAAAATCGTTCATAATTTTGCCTTCAGGCCGAGAGAAATTTTTTACAGGGCGATTCGCTAGATATGCAAACCATCAATCAACACGGATTCTTATCAAGAATAACACAGAACATTTTTATACCGCGATCAAAGATAAAAAGCGATTCACCTGATCAAAAAATACGGGCGAATCTTTTTTAGTCTTTTTGGGCCGATTGCTTTTACTTTAAGCAAATCATCGACGGTCCTGTAAGGTCGTCCAGCTACGATTCGTTCTGAAAGAACGGGACCGATTCCACTGATAGACATCAGTTCTTCTCTGCTTGCGGTATTTGGGTCAAGCAAGGCTTTTGGAGGTTCGCTTTTTTCCAACTCTATCGGGTTGATATTACCTGGACTGGTGTCGTCGGCTTTCAAACAAAAAGGGTTGGTGGAAAAATACGCAAAAATCGGCAGGTGATCCGAGTACCCTTTGCCTAAGTGCCTTCCTGTGCCATTTTTAGCCCTTTGCCAGCGATAGATCGCCCTTTTCTTGAACAGATAGGATGGGTGAAACTTATCAAACGAATTATCCTCATATGAAATCCCCTCGCCATCATAAAGGCCTTTGGATACGATAATATTGTCCGGACTTCCCTTTTTGCCAAAAAAATTGTAAGACCACCGCCGAGGGTTACGGATTTCAAGCCATAAATTATACAGATACCCCCCCTCGGTCTGATTTGCCAGCATCTCTTCATTTATCATTTCAGTATCTTGAATCGTCCCTAGGATATGATTGATGCCGGTGATACCGCCACTATCGTTTAGTTTTTCAGAATTTTGAAAGGTTTTGTGTTCATTATAATTTGAATTAAAATCACCGATCAGGATAAAATCAATACCTTCGTTTAGTTTTTCGATCTCTTTTCTGAGCCTTTTTGCATAAGCGATCCTCATGCTTTCAGGACCCCGTTTCGATTTCCAGTGATTGATCAGCAGGATGATATGATTGCCATCGATATCAAGCATAATTCTAAGAATATTTCTCGCGATTTCGTTATCAATGTCATCAACCTCTATTCCTTCTTTTTCGACAATTGGAAATTTCGACAAAACTGCACACTTTACCACCGTGGCCTTATTGTCCGCAATTTCAAGATAAGGGTAGTCTACGCCGAAATCTTTCAACCTGTTGCGCAAGTTGATAAGGGCTTTTTTCGATTCGACTTCCTGCAAAGCGACAACATCGCCCGCCAGATCCTTTATCACTCTAGCTATATTGGTGTATTTAATATTTGCAATATCCTTTGTCCAGCCATAGCCGGTATTCGGAATATACTCGGGGTACTCTGTTCCATCCCGGGTAAGATCAAAAAGATTTTCCAGGTTATAACTTACGATCTTGAATGTTTTGGCATCTATCGACGTTATGCCGCAGAACAAAACAACCAAAATTGAGCAGATACAGATTTTTCGCTTTTGGTTTCCCATTTTACGACATGGCTTAAGGTTGATTGCCTTATATCGACACTTTTGGTATCCATTTTCACACCGTTGATCGCAGAAACAGAGCGCTGTCGTATATCAAAGCGAGGCAGTTGACTTATGGGGAGGATAAGGAATTCATAGGCTTCCATAAATTCCAGTACGCGGTGATACAGTTCCGTTCGCTTTCGTTCCGCTCAACTTCACACCCTCCTCGCATGGATCGGTCCGAATTATTTCTTTTTAATCGATTCGGATATTTCTTCCACCCTTTTTGAAATATCCTGTACACTCATTTTCCTCCGGTCAATCCACCATTTTGCATCTGTTTTTCCCTGCCATTCCCTGAAAAACCTCTCAAAGGCCTTTCCAGACAATTCCCTTTCATCATCATTTTCAAACTTGGGACTTTCTTTGAGGTAATCAGCCTTGTTCATCAACTCTGCCCTGATCTTCACCGCCCATGATACCATCTTCTGGGAACCTTTAAGCTCGGGTAATCCAATGGCCTGTTGCGCCCTTGTGAGTTTTTCTGTCTGTTTACTGAAATACTCTTTTTTACACTTCTCACAATACCAATCTTTTTTATCAGCCAGAAACAGATTTTTTTCGTGGCTCTCAAAAAGTTGCACCTTGAACAGGGTATGGCATGTTCGGCATCTTACATCATATGAGCATATTTCTTCAGGCATTTTTTTTCATTTGAATAATTCTCTTTTGACCGCTTCATGCACCGGTTTCCATGTTCGTGTGTAGTCCGCAAACGCTTTTTCAAGGTATTTTGAAAAATAGATCGCATCTTCAGCGGCTCTGAGATCATTTCTTTTTAAAGCGGCTATTGCTTTTTTTCCATATTTGGCAGCTTCCCTCCCTGTTTGTTCAACATTGGTCCAATAATTCACTGCCTCTTCGCGACACACAACGTTTTGAGGGAGGCTTTGCGCTTGATGCAATGAAGAAACTTCAACCTCTCTTCTCCCAAAGGTGACCTTCCACCCTTTTTCTGCCCATTCTTTCGACCGGTCGATGGCTTCCATAATTTGACCAATTAAATCCTCATGCATGAATATCACTCCTGACAAAGATTAGAGTCCATCTGCCATCCCCATTTGGATATAGCCGCATGGACAAACCTGAGCGCAAATATGGCAACCGGCGCATTGGCTGTAATGTGTGTACATTACCTCACCGATAGGATTTTCTGGAAATGTCGAGATGGATTGCTGGGGACAGAATATTAAACATTGATTGCATTCAACACAAACCCCACAACTCATGCATCTCATGGCCTCGTCGCGGAACTGCTCTTCGGTAATGCATAGGTCGACTTCCAGATCAAGGCCGCCGCCCAAGCGTTCCGCCACCGGCACCCATTTTCTCTCGTTGCGCTTTAACGTCTCGTAATATTCAAGGTGCATTATTTCAGGGGTTACGATCCGCAATTGATCTGACGGATGGAAACGCTGTCCCTTGAGCTGCGCATCCATCCGTTCGGCGGCCTTTCGCCCGTGGCCGATGGCCGTGGTCACCAGGCCCATGTTGACAACGTCGCCGCCAGCGTAGATACCCTCATCTACCGACCAGTTTTCGTTGGGCATAAGCCAGTCGTTTTTGCCAACATAACGTTTGACCTCCTTCCATTGGGGGCGCTGGCCGATGGCGGGAATCAGGGTGGTGCACCGCACCTCAAAATTTGATCCCGAAATCGGGACCGGTCTTCGCCGGCCGCTGTCGTCCCGGTCGCCCAGTTCCATTCTGAGGCACTCCACGGCAACGGCGTTCCCGTCCTTTGTGCGGATGCCGATCGGAGTGATCAGATACCGAATGTCAATGTCTTCGGCCAGTGCTTCATCAACTTCCCGCTCGATGGCCGGCATTTCCGTACGCGTTCTACGGTATAGGATGGTGACCTTGGCACCAAAACGTCGGGCGACACGCGCAGCGTCAATGGCGCTGTCACCGCCGCCGATGACTACCACATCATCCCCCACATGCACGGTCTCACCGGAGTTGACCATGTTAAGGAACGTTACCCCGCTGATGACATTTGAAGCGTCCTCGCCCTCGACCCCCAGTTTAATTCCTTCATGGGCACCAATGCCGATGAATATAGCATCAAATTCGGCCTTCAGGTCATCGAGGCTTTTATCTTTACCGATAACCGTATTGCACAGGATCTCGACACCCATCCGGCTGATGGCTTTGATTTCCGCATCCAGGATATTGCGCGGAAGCCGGTAGGGCGGGATACCATAGCGAAGCATACCGCCTGGCATGGGAAAAGCTTCAAATACGGTCACGGGGTAGCCGCGCCGCGCCAACTGAAATGCGCAGCTCAAACCGGCCGGGCCTGCACCGATTACAGCCACTTTTTTGTCCATGACTTCTTCCGTCAGCTTCTCATGCCGCAACCCGTGGGTGATGCCATAATCGCCGACCCAGCGCTCAAAGGCGTTAATATTGACTGCACCATCCTCCTTCTTGCTTCGGTTGCATTTAATCTCGCACGGATACGGACAAATACGACCGCAGACCGCAGGAAACGGGGTGGTCTTGCTTGCTTCCCGCCAGGCCAGTTCGTATGACTCCTCCCAGCTACGTTTCTTCTGGTCGGTTTTCTGCACAATGGTCAGCCAGGAGCGGATGTCATTGCCGGCCGGACATCCCACTGTACAGGGTGGAACCTGAAGTACATAGATAGGGCATTTGTTGCTTTGGTTCCCGAAGGCAACGACCTTGTCTGTCCCTTGCTCTTCGCAGTATTTCGGAAATTGATATGTTAACGCTGAGTCAAGGATGGGATTGGATTCCGTAAGTTTGATACTCATACATCTGCTCCATCTCTAGGGTTCAAAAAAAACGGAAACCTATTTTTGATCAATTCTTAAAAACGAACATGCGCCGACTGGTTAAAAGTGGTTCTGGCATGACGATAGCTATCGATCATATCCTTTTCAAAGATTAAATCGGTTTCTTCAAAAAAGTGCTTCCAGCCCACCCGATCGATCCATTCTCCCAATCGCTCCCAGGGGCGGCCTTCCTTCTTGAAGGCAGTTAAAATTTTCCTGATCACCTCATTGACCTCCGGCCACCGTGGCGGATTATTTGGCAGGTTATGGGCCACCAGGCTCCCCAGCGAGGGTTTGGAACGAGCATTGGAGTTTTTTCCGCCAACCCAAACACCAATTTTAGAGTGTTCCGGATGATTGATCTCTATTGCGGGGCAGGCTCCAAAACAGGCACCGCAATACATGCATTTTTTATGGTCGACCATCACTGATTGCTTATTGTTAACCACCGTTGGCCGGATTGCCGCCACGGGACAGCAAGCAACTGCCTTTGGCAATTCACAGGTGTTTGCAATGATCTCGTGGTTGACGCGGGGTGGGCGGGTGTGCTTGACTACAATGGCGATATCCGCCTGCCCTCCACAGTTAATGGCGCAACATGAGGTAGAAAGCCTTACCTTGCTCGGCATCTGCCAGTTTTTGAAGTCATCATACAAACTGTCCATTATGGACTTGACCACACCGGACCCATCGGTGGCCGGAATATCACAGTGCAGCCACCCTTGTGTATGTGCCACTGACGAGACGCAGGGTCCGACGCCTCCGACCGGCAGCCCTATTGCCTCCAGTTCCTTGACCATTAGTTCCACGTTCTCTTCATCCGGTGTCATGAACTCCACATTGTTACGAACCGTAAATCGGAGATAACCGTCGGCATACTTATCAGCGATATCGCAAAGCCGCCGGATCAAATCCACCGAATCCTGACGTGGTGTGCCGGCCCTGACCGTAAAAAGCGTATCCCCGCTTTCTGCGACATGCTTTAATATTCCTGGCTTGGGGAGTTCATGGTATTTCCATTTTCCATAATTTTTTTTGACCACCGGATGGAGAGCTTCCTGATAGTCGCGGGGACCTGATTCAACAGTTTTCCATGTTCTTTTGACATTCATGTTCTTTTCCTAATTTTTTGATACTAAGAGAATTAGTAGCCTAGTATTTAGATTTATAATAGGGATTGCTCCGCGGTTTGGCGACCATATCGACTGAGGCTTCCAAACCGACCCCGGTCAAAAACTGTTTCAGTCCAACCCGCTCAATGGTTTCGCCGATACGCTCCTTTTCGAATCCATTGTCATTCCACCAATCGATAATGCTTTCACACAATTCTATGAATTTATCGACATCTTCATCGGCATCCATTTTGAAAAAAGGGACGACCATTGTGCAACCCATGGCGCCTACTTTTAGGATATTTTTCCCGCCAACCAACACAGTCACTCCCCGTTCCCTTCCAGGTGACAACGCCCTAGGCATCACGTTCAGGCAATGCATGCAACGAACACAGTTTTTATTATCAATAACCATTTCACCGTGTTCGAGCGATATGGCTCTGGTTGGGCAACGATTAATCACGTTATTCACCAGGGAATCTGTGCCATTTTTCTCAATCCAATCCAGCACTTCCGTAGAGTCCATTTGGATGGAATCCCGCCACAACCCGATAACGGCCAAATCAGAACGAAAAATGGAATTGCTGCAGTCATTGGGGCAACCGGAGAACTTGAATTTAAACTTGTAGAGATATTGAGGACGATGAACATCTTCTGTGAAATATTTCAAAACCCTATAGTGTAACTTCAGTGTGTCATAACAGGCGTTCTCACACCGGGCGGGCCCCACGCAAGATACGCCGGTGCGCATGGCTGGACCGGCTCCGCCAAGATCCCATCCTGCCTGGTTGATCGCGTCAAAACATTCCTGAATTTTGCTTTCCTCAATTCCCTGGAGCATGATATCCCCAGTCTGACCATGGAGGGTAATCAAGCCTGAACCGTATTTTTCCCATGTATCACAAAGATCCCTTAACATTTTTGTGCTGTAGTGTAAAGCCGGAGCAGGTTGAACCCGGAATGTGTGGAATTCTGCTGCCTCCGGAATTTTATCTTTGATCATGGTCCGGCGACTGATGACTCCACTTCCATATCCACGTACCATGACCAGACCACCCTTCCAGTATCCCATCCGGGTTTGGTAGGAATACTCGAGCTGATCCATTACGCCCCTGAGCATTGGTTTTTTGGTACGCTCAGCCAATTCTTTTATGCCGGTTATAAAACTGGGCCAAGGACCTTCTTCCAGCTCATCAAGCATCGGGGTTGGGTTTAAAAATTTTTTATCTTGATCCGAAGATTTTTTTTCATCTTCATTATCCATATCAATTTCATCCATCGTATTATTCCTCCAAATAGTGTAACCGCCGTATACAACAAGACACGGACCAACTTTATACGGGAAATCGGTAATCGTCGGAGTTTCTGAACATATCGGACAACTCTTTCCATCGCGGGCCTGATGCCGGATACAACATGCCGCTGGATTGGGGGTGCGAAACTCGAAACTCGGATCATCATAGACAATCTTGCTATCACAGGTCAAAGGATATATATTGAGATCTTCCCCACACCAATAACGAATTTTAATCCAAGCTCCCAAGCCCCATTATTTTTTTGAAAAATTATATTCACCCTTCGTCTATTTGTGGGTAAGATCGCTAAGAAAAGTTTTCAGAATGGGCTATGAAATATGCCTGCTTGTAAATGTTCAAAAAATGAACATTAAATCCTTGGTTGCAATCTGTTCGGCTCGCAAAGGTAATAAGAGAATGTTTTTTTGCTTTCTCTTTTCATTATTTTCATATACAAATCGTCGGTGAAAAAATTTCTTCGGAGGGGATTTCGGTCTATAAAACACCAGATCGGTTTTTCCTGGGTGCAAATCCTATTGTTTGGATCTTTCTGTGACGCCATATGAGGTTTTAACAGATTTATGGAATCGAAAAGAATTTATAACAAATTAGTGTTTGCAATTGCCGCCATGGTCTTTATCGGCTTTTTAGGACTTCTGGTGTGGGGCATGCTGAACAAGGAACCGATAACCGGGTTGAGCGGCATCGCCATGGTAAATCAGCCGGCACCTGACTTCATCTTGACGACCTTCAAGGGAAACACAATTTCTCTGGCCGGCCTGAAGGACAAGCCGATTGTTATCAACTTCTGGGCATCCTGGTGCCCCCCCTGCAGGATTGAAGCGCAGCTTTTAGAAAGAACATGGCGCACCTATAAGGATAGAGCCGTGGTTTTTATTGGGGTGGATATCCAGGATAAAGAGGAAGATGCCCTGAACTATATCCGGGAATTCGATATCACCTATCCAAACGCACCTGACCCGACCGGAGAGGTCAGCATCGATTATGGGGTTTCGGGACTTCCGGTTACTTTTTTCATATCGCGAAAAGGAGAGATCGTTAGCCGCTGGGTTGGCGCCATAGAGAAAAAAGTGCTGATCAGTTCAACCCAGGAAATCATGGAATGAATGAATTGCAAATCTTTCTGGCCAACTGGATGAATGCGGTGGCCGTTTTGCTCCCCTTTGGGTATTCTTTCGGCGCAGGGATGGTCTCAACGGTTAATCCGTGCGGTTTTTCCCTGTTGCCGGCGTATCTATCCCTTTATCTAGGCGGCCATGATGACGGCCCTGCTTCTGTCCATCTTTTCCGCAAAGGGGGTAAAGCGCTGCTTATTGGAACAGCGGTGACCCTTGGATTTACGGTCCTTTTTTCATTTGTCGGGGTGATCATCTGGGCTGGGGGGTATTTTCTCATGCAGTACCTCTCTTGGCTTGGTTTGTTCGTCGGAACTGTCCTAGTCTGCCTCGGTCTATTTCTGCTGGCGGGAAAGTCAATATATACTTCGATTCCCGGCCGCCTTGCAAACCTGATCGGCAACCCTGAATCCCAGGGGCTCAGGACTTACTTTCTTTTTGGCGTCGGGTACGGGATGGCCTCTTTGGGCTGCACGCTTCCCGTATTTCTGGTGGTGGTTGGAAGTGTCATAAAGTCCAAGGGCTTTTCAAACGGCATTTTTCAATTCATCAGCTACTCACTGGGTATGGGATCCGTGCTGACCATACTGGCTTTGAGCTTTGCTCTCTTCAAAGGAGGGCTGACCACCTACGTTCACCGCCTCTTACCCTATATGGGGAGAGTTGCAGGCGCCCTCCTTCTGATATCCGGATCCTACCAGATGCACTATTGGCTAACCAAAGGCGGATTGTTAAAATAAAATGGATATGAAACTATGAAGTGCAAAATCATCGTTGCCGGGCTGATGCTTTTGATTCTGCTTTTTCCGAACCTGCCGATTATCGCCAATCTTCATGCGGAAGAAGAGCTGGAAAAGACAGCCAGAGAACTCTACGAGGTCATTATGTGCCCTATCTGTTCTGGTCAGACGATTGCGCAATCAAATAGCGGCACCAGTATTCAAATGCGGAATTTGATCCTAAAAAAGCTACACCGGGGCGAAACCAAAGAGGAGATATTACAATACTTTGTAAGCAAGTACGGAGAACGGATCATAGCCAAACCCAGCAAAAAGGGATTTAACCTGATGCTGTGGTTTTTGCCGTTCGTATTCGTCGCCTCCATGGCAATCGCAATATATTTTCTGCTTCACCGTTGGTCCGCAGGGGTTCGGACCGAAACGGTGTCCCACACTCAAGATGCCCACCTGGCTGAATACAAGGAACGTCTGGAAAAAGAATTAAAGGAGTTTGATGAACGGTCTTAAGGGGTATGCATTTAGCAAACGGGTAATCGAATTTTTTTATCTTACTGATGGAATACACGAATGTCACTTAACACCAATACATCCTCCATAAAACCCAAACAGGGATCACCACATGTTTTTATGCCCATGCCACGGTGGGAAGTTCGACGCAGAGGGGCAAAATGTGGCGGGCCCAAATGAGAAGCCAAAACAAAAAAATAAAGCAAATCAGTCAATTCGACCGATTACAATTGGGCTTTCTAAGGGGAAAAGACTTTTTAGATTGTAGAGAATGATAATGAAACGCAATTCCTTTCTGCTACTAATTTTTTTTATCCTGATGCCGTTGGCCACCGGCTTGGCACAAAGCCCGGTAACAGTTTTCGACTCCCTTGTTATTGACATTTGGCCCGACTATGACAAAGCGTCCGTCCTGGTTTTGTTGACCGGTACACTGCCTGGCGACACCCGGTTTCCTGCCTCCGTTACCCTTCCCTTACCCGAGACCGCCCAGCTCAACGCAGTTGCGCGCATAGATATCAGTGATGCCATGATGAAGGATGATATCTTTTTCAGCACAAATCCCTCCGGTACACTGACGTTCATCACACCGGATTTACGTTTCAGGGTGGAGTACTATCTGCCGTACAAGGTCAACAACAACCAGCGGTCCTTTGACTATATCTGGTTGGCTGATGTAGCTGTTAATCAATTTCAACTAAAGGTGCAGCAGCCAATCGCATCCGGTTCCCTTAAAACCGAGCCTGCCACCGGAAATATCTCAAAGGGCGGGGACGGATTCGATTATCACATCTTCTCCCCACGAACGGTCCCGTCCGGGCAACCCTTTTCACTGCATGTGGATTACAATATGACCACTTCTCAACTATCGGTTGAAAGACTGCCGCCTTCAAATACCGGCATACAAGCACCCGGGTTACCCGCCACGTCAACCGCCGGCACCGGTATTAACTGGCCCATGGTAGCTATTGTTACCGGTGGGCTTATCATAGTTGTCGCCCTGGTTTTACAGATTGTCTCCCGCCGTTCTTCGTCTAGTATCCGTGAGCCTTTCTACGCAGAACTTGAAAAGCGATCTTCGGTCAAATTTTGCCACAATTGTGGGGTACCGGTAAAAGAACCGGACAAGTACTGTAGCGAATGCGGCACGGCTTTACAATAATTCCTACAATGGACTGACCACACTTTACAATTGATGTTAAAAAATAAGTGCCAATTTCCTGGAACTCCCCAAGACGGTTACAGAAAAACTGGAGAAGGTCAGTTTACGGCAAGTGGCGAACAAGGAATTCAAGAAAAAGTAGTTCCTAGCGCTGCATATGCTTTGTCAGCGTATTGGCGCTCCGGTTGCAGGCTGGAATTCACAGCACTTTGCCAGCAGTGTACTCAGAGGCTTGGAGGGAGACGTTCGGGTAAAACGCAATACGATAATCGTTACCTACTACAACGCTCCCAACAGCACGCTATTAAAAAAAACACTACGAGCAGTTGCCGCAAAAACTGGACAGGGAAGGCGTTTCAACAACAATCCCTTGGCTGTATGGGTTAAATTTAGATTTTTGGTTCAAGTAGGTATGCAATAGCTGCTGCGCATGCGCCAGCTAATAGATCGGCTGCGCGCGGTGTACAATTAATTGATGCATTAAAATCCCTGCCGTTGGCGGGAGCAGCGATGGCATGTTTTAATAAAGCCGTGGAGGCAGGATAATCATAGATGATGACGTCCGATTTCTCGATGTATTCCAAGGCCTTTTGTGTAATCAGTTTCGGATCACCCGGTCCTGTGCCGACAAGAAAGACTTTATTTTTCATTGATAGCATATGGATTTTCTGTTTCAGGTCTTCGAATGTGCGTATCGAGATTGCCCCTGGCAGGAGCGATCTCAAGCATAGTTTTGTGGGGCGAAGCTGAACCGCTTGTTGAAGGCTAATGGTATCGATCCCTGCGTTGACAGCCAGATTTGAGAAGAGGATCTTTTTTGTGAGATTAACACATCGGAACTTTATCCACAGCTCGCACAACTGGTGGCGGCGCATCCGCTGCAGGAAGATCCAGCAGCAGAAGATACGGTTTGACCACCACCGCCTTTGCTGACAAAGCCGCAGGCAGACATTAGCCGGCAGACATTTTTCCCGTTGCAGGCCGGACAACAATCTGGTTCCTCTTTTCCAAAAACGAGTTGTTCAAAATCTTTTTCGCAAGTTTCACAATGATATTCATAAATCGGCATTTATTCGTTCCTTATCCGACAGCCTATTTTTGCTTAAAAGGCGGTGTTTTTTACCGCTATGAATTGTATTTTTTTTATAAAATCTTGTACAGCCCTAACTGAAAAAGAAATAATCATTATCATTTGTAAAATCAACTGGCAATGGCAAATGATTCCGGGGACCGTTGTCCTTTTTTTAAAAGATACGGGAGATATTCTAACCGTGAAGGAGCGCGGAAAAGAAATATTATGAGCCTTTCAACTCTTCAATAATACCGGCAGCAATCAGTGGCAGCATGATTTCGTGGTGACCTACAAGATTGAATCCTTTTCCGCCTTTGGATGTGGGTCGGTCCACCACGTTGGTAAGGGGTCGATAATGCCGGTTAAAATCCATATTGACGGTGGTGAATTTATTCAGTTGATGGCCGAGGTTCCGGGCGAGGGCAACCGCCTTTAAGAAAACTTCCGGGAGAATGACGGCGGATCCAATATTTAGGTATACGCCCCTCTCAAGGGTGGCAATTACGGATGTAAACGTCATGAAATCCCGATGGGATACTTCACCGGTTTTTCCGGCGTCAAAACCGGGATGCATATGAATAATATCGGTTCCAATGGCCACATGAACCGTAACCGGTATGCCCAGGCGAGCACCGGTTGCCAGGATGCTTTTCTCAAGAAAAGGGAGATTTTTTTCAAGGATATGCCGGCCTACACCTTGACCCAACCCGTTGGTTCCATTTTTGGTTTTTTGAACAGCATCATTTAAAAAATTGCACGTTTCGCTGGCCATTCCAAAGGTTCCGTTTTCGATTGATACGGTAACATCTTCGGATGTCTTTCCGGTCATAGCAAGCTCAAGATCATGAATGATTCCCGCACCGTTCAAGGCAATGGCGGAGACCACCCCCCGTTTCATGAGGTCGATGACCACCGGGTTTAATCCCACTTTGATCACATGGGCGCCGAGACCGAAGACAATGGTCCTTTTCTCAAAAAATGCGGCAACAACCGAAGAGATCACATCCTTGAGATGATCACCGGCAAGGATATTGGGCAGTTTGCCGAGGAAATCTTTAAAACCGCCTCCCTTTTCCCACGGTTTTGCAAAATCATCGACAGACACTTTGCTCTCTCTCTCGAAAAGAGAGAATGTTCTGACATTGGTTTTATCGATCGGTTTAAAAATGTGCGCCATCATTTGAAACTTGAGTGTTTATTTAAACTGATCCGGGAACAGGATCCTGTCGACCAGATTACAAAGTATATGCCCCAGAGTGATGTGTACTTCCTGTATTCTTGCGGTGGTGTCCGACTCCACACGAAACGCCAGATCGGTTAGTTTTGCCAGGAGACCCCCACGGCCTGTCATACCAAACGAGAAGATCCCATTTTTTTTTGCCGCTTTTACCCCCTCTATGACATTTTTTGCATTGCCACTGGTGCTGATGCCCCAGGCAATATCGCCTTTTTTCCCCAGGGCGTGGATCTGTTTAGCGAAAATATCATCAAATTGATAATCGTTGCCGATGCTGGTGATGATGGAGGTGTCGGTTGTCAAAGCAATGGCGGCAAGGGGCGGGCGTTCAATTTTAAATCGGTTTACAAACTCGGCGGTAATATGCTGCGCATCTGCAGCACTGCCACCGTTGCCAAAAATAAGAATCTTATGACCGGCGGCCAAGCTGGTGGCGATTCTGTCCGCGCCTGAGATAATTCGATCGATGTTTTTTTTAACCGATCGGCTTTTTACATCGATGCTCTCCTCGAGTATTTTCTGAATGATCTCTCTCATCGATACTATTGCGATCTGTTGGCCGTATGGTTGTTGTTGATTTTTTCGATAAACTCTGTGGAGTCATAGCCCAGTGCCTGGGCTTTTTGAAACTGTTCCAGGGCTTTATCGAGCCTGTTTTGCTTAAGATATCTTTCACCAAGGCGATGTCTGAACAGTCCGTTCTCAGGCGATAACCTGACACTTTGTTCACATAAAGTGGTAGCAATTTCGGAGTTTTCACCCTGGATGTCAAAAAAATGGCCCAGTGCTGAAAACGATGCCGCATCAGACGGGTTCTGTTTTACTGCCTTGGTATAGGCATAGATCGCTTCTTCGATCATCTCATCTACAGCATAGCTTTCTCCCAGAAAACGGAACGCAGATCCGGAATCAGGTTGAAGTTTCACGGCTTTTTCGAGAAATTTTCTTCCCTCTTTGGATTTTCCTGTTTGGAGATAAATTCTGCCGATTTGAAACAAAATTTCAAAAACAGCTTCGCCAGATTGGTTAGCTTGCAGGAAGAAATCGAGCGCTTTTTGCCAGTTTTCCTTCATCATAAATATGAGGCCTTTGTTATATAAAGCCATGATCTCGTCAGGGTCTAGCCACAAGGCCGCATCAAAGAATTCAAGTGCTTTTTCCAATGAGCCCAGAACACCGTGGCATACACCGAGGCTGTTGTGTAAGTTTACATTCGAAGGATCGATCATAAGTCCGATTGTGAATTCTTTAATGGCGCCCTGAAAATCTTTTTCCTGATGCCGTTTATCACCGCTGATGTTAAAACTGACGGCATCCAATAAAACTATGCTGTTTCCATTGAAAAAGGCGGCATGATCGAGGGCCTTATGGGTGTTTTCAATGGTCTGGGATTTTTTAAAATTGAGCATCGGATAGGTGGAAATACCGATTGAAATCGTCTCGTTTCGAAACGATGAGAGGCGGGTTTGAATTTTTTTGGCGGTTTTTCGGCAGAAAAGATCGTCTTTTTCAGAAAACACACATCCAAAGAGATCCCTGGTGAGCGGTCCCCAGATTCCATTTTCCTTTCGGCATATTTCGTCAATAGCTTTGGCAACGTCTATCCAAACATTCGTCCCATCATCTTCATCTTCTGATTCCAATTTAGCCTGAAAATTGTCTATTTGAATCGCCATGGCACCGAATTTCCGAGAAGAATGGAGAATAGTCAAAGCATGATCGGCAATCGGTCGATCTAAAACCAAATCCGGGAATTCTTTTTTTACTCGATTCCAGTTGATAAGTGGTGTTTTGCCTGTTTTTCCTTTTTTGGTGGGTGAATCTGTCTTGGAAACCAGAAATTCTTGGGTTGAACGGCGAATGTGGAAAATTCTTTGCCGGTTTGACGTCATGGTTCAGTTCCTTTTTAACAGGTTCTCGAAAACGGTTCCGATAATTACAAGCTCATCATCTTGTATGGTTCTGGGGTCCAGGATGAAGAAATCTTCTTCTATCCTGCCGATGATAGGGGTTGAATTTTTTCTCATAAACTTTTCGATGGCATTGGCAGATATCTCCTTAATTTTTATAGCAACACATTTGGTCGGCAGTTCCAAAAGGGGAAGTGCCCCGCCCCCCACGCGGGAGGAGAGGCCGACAAGTTGGACAGATAAACGCGGGTCTTTCAGATCTTCCAACAGATGACAAAGCCGTTCGGCCTTCATTTCAATGGCCTTAAACGACATGGTCAGCATTTTCAGCGTGGGAATCGTTTCAATCGCCCTGTTTTCATCCAGATATGCTAAAAGCGTGCTTTCAAGAGCAGCGAGTGTGAGTTTGTCAATCCGAAGGGCCCTTGTCAGCGGATTTTTCTTGATCGAATTAAGCGTGTCCTTTTTCCCCAGAACAATTCCAGCCTGTGGTCCCCCCAACAGCTTGTCACCGCTGAATGTGACAACATCGACCCCTGTGGCCACAGATTCCTGGATCGTCGGTTCCTTTATAATCCCGTATTTTGAAAAATCGATGAAGGTTCCGCTTCCCAAATCTTCCATAACAGGAATATGATGGGTTTTGCCGAGTGCAACCAGTTCTTTGAGAGTGACGGCCGCAGAAAACCCAACAACGCTGTAATTGCTGGTATGGACCTTCAAAAGGAGCCCTGTGTTGTCTTCGATTGCGTTTTTATAATCTTTCAGATGAGTTCGGTTGGTCGTACCGACCTCCTTCAAAATGCCGCCACTTTTTGCCATGACATCCGGAATCCTGAATGAACCGCCGATTTCGATCAACTCTCCCCTTGATACGATCACTTTTTTCCCTTTTGCAATGGTGTCCAAACAAAGCAGAACAGCGCCGGCATTATTGTTTACCGCCATGGCTGCTTCTGCCCCGCTGATCTCACAGAGAATCTCTTCGATGCAGCTATATCTGGAACCCCGCATACCTTTTGTCAGGTCGAACTCCAGATTGGAATATTTTTTGGCTATGGTTAAAAGATTTTCAACGGCATCAGGTGATAGGGGTGACCGTCCCAGGTTGGTATGTATCACAACACCGGTAGCATTGATCGTTGTTACCAGATTCGGATGGATGGCATGTTCGGTCTTTTCTCTGACTTTTTGAATGATTGTTTCGTCCGAGAGATTTTTTCCCGCTGTATTTTGCGAATCATCGAGAATGCTTTTCCTCAGTTCCGCAACCACCAAGCGGATGGAGCGGGTTACCACTGAATTGGGCACGGTCTTGAAAAAAGAATCCGCCTGGGTCAGTTCAAGGAGGTGGTCAACCCCCGGGAGGGATCGCAAAAGTCTTTGCTGGTCTTCATTTACACCCATTTTTCTCCCAAATTTTTGTTCAGGCTGAAAGGAGACCCTGTCCAAAGCGCCCAAAAAGGAAAACCGTGAAGAGCTAATATTAATTATATACCATTGGAATCTAAATGGTTTCAATAGATTTTTTGGCATGGGGATCATGTGATTGAAAAAAATGCTTTATAGAGGAAAATTTTTAGTCTATGAACAGAAATGAAAAAACCATATTAAAAGGTGATGATGTCCTCTTCTGACGTTGCTTTTATTGTCAATCCAGCTGCGGGAAACGGTTCAACAGAATCGGTGTGGCCTGCCATTGAAGCGATCGCCCGGGATCTGCTGGGGCATTTCGAGACATATGTTACAACCGGTCCTGGAACTGCTGTTTCGTTAACGAAAAAAGCGATTTCAAAGAGGGCAAGACTACTGATCTGTGTCGGTGGAGACGGCACATTGAACGAGGTGATCAATGGGCTCATGGAGACCGAAGACACCGTCAGGTCGGATTTGATTCTGGGCGTGGTTCCAAATGGAACTGGATGTGATTTTATCAAAACCGTTCAGATACCTACCGATATCAAAGAGGCAATCGATTTGATTGCCACGGCCCAATATAAAACCATCGATTTGGGCAAGCTTTTTTATCTGGACCATCAGGGACGTGAAAATTGCCGCTATTTTCACAATATAGCAAGCTTCGGATTGGGGGGTGAAGTGGTCAAACGTGTCAACAGGGCCACAAAGATGTTCGGTCCTTTTTTTTCTTTTCTTTGGTCGACGCTTGTTTCTATATTTCTGTACGGGAAAAAAAAGATACACCTGAGAGTTGGCGATGATTTTAATAGCGATTGCATGATATGGAACGTTGCAGTTGCAAACGCCCAGTATCATGGCGGTGGAATGTGGGTTGCTCCGGATGCAGTTGTTGATGATGGCCTCTTTGATGTTACGGTTATCGGAGATTTGGGACTTTTCGAGGTTTTTTTAAATCTTCCGAAACTTTACAATGGTAAGATAAAAGAGGTTGATAAGGTGATAGCCCTTTCAGGTGAAAAGGTTGAAGCATTGGCGGATCAGAAGGTGCTTCTGGATGTCGATGGTGAACAGCTTGGGACACTTCCGGTTACCCTTGATATTCAACCGGGCGCATTAAATATTATTTCAGAATAGGTGAACATATGAACACCATTTTGGTGACAGGCGGTTTCGGATTTATCGGGGCAAATTTCATTCATTATCTGCTTACAGAATCGGATTTTCCGGGGCAGGTCGTCAATGTGGACAAACTGACCTATGCAGGTAATCCTGAAAACCTGAAAAAAATAGAAGAACAGTTTCCCGATCGCTATCATTTTATCAAGACCGATATTTGCGATAGGGCTTCCATTGCAAACATATTTGAAAAATATGAAATCGATACAATATGTCACTTTGCGGCAGAGTCCCACGTGGACCGGTCGATTGTCCAACCCGGTGCATTTATTAAGACCAATATAGACGGTACGTTCAATTTGCTGGAGCTTGCAAAAATGAGAAAGGACCAAATGGTTCTGTTCCATCATGTGAGCACGGATGAGGTGTACGGCACCCTGGGCAAGTCAGGCTTTTTTATGGAAGATACACCGTACAGACCCAATAGCCCCTACGCAGCTTCCAAAGCAGCTTCAGATCACCTGGTGCGGGCATATAACAAAACATATGCGCTGCCGGTGACCATTTCCAACTGTTCCAATAATTATGGACCGTTCCAGTTTCCGGAAAAGTTGATACCGCTGATGATTCTCAACGCCCTTGAAGGGAAATCGCTTCCGGTCTATGGAGATGGACGCCACATCAGGGATTGGTTATATGTGAAGGATCATTGCAGAGCAGTTTGGATGATCATGAAATATGGGATACGTGGCGGAACATACAACATCGGCGGCCGGTGTGAAATGTACAATATTGATGTGGTCAATTCGGTTTGCGATCTCCTCGACGAAATACTCCCCCCATCAGATGGTCGGCCACGCAGAAATCTGATCTGTTTTACCAAGGATCGGCCGGGGCACGATCGAAGGTACGCCATTGATTGCTCAAAATTGGAAACGGAATTGGAATGGGCACCTGAAGAATCGTTTGAAACAGGGCTAAAAAAAACAATCCAATGGTATCTTGAAAATAAAGAATGGATCGAAAGGGTTAAAAGCGGCGCATACATGGAATGGATCGAAAAGCATTATGAAGGCATATGATCGGTTTAATGGAATGAGTCCGCAAGATTATAGATGAGACCTGCAAAGGATTATATTGTCTTTCCACTTGATGTTCCGTCCATGGCGGCTGCCAAGAAGTATGTCGCGCTTCTCTCCGATGTTGTGGGCATGTTCAAAGTCGGTTTAGAGCTTTTTGTCCGGTCAGGTCCCCAGATTATCAAATGGATCAAATCCTCGGGGGATACGCAGGTTTTTTTGGACCTCAAACTTCATGACATTCCTGAAACGGTAAAGCGGACAATGAGAAGCATCTCCGATTTGGGTGTAACATTTGCAACGGTTCACTGTGGTGAGACAAAACAGATGCTGGAAGCTGCTGTAGCAGGGAGTGGTGGAGACGTTGGAGTTCTTGGGGTTACTGTTTTAACCAGCGTTTCGGACACAGATCTTCATACGGCAGGATTCAGGGAGGAGTTTCATTCAGATGCATCGAAGCTAGTCATGAAAAGGGCTGCCATGGCCAAGGATTCAGGGTGCATGGGTGTGGTATGCTCAGGACTTGAAGTGCAAATGATAAAAGATGCGTTTGGAAAAGATTTTATCGGGGTCACGCCGGGAATACGGCCGGCCATAGATGGCGTGCCTGATGATCAGCAACGGGTTACCACTCCGGCACAGGCCATTTTAAACGGTGCAGACTACCTGGTGATCGGAAGACCGATAAGGGAGGCAAAGGACCCAAGGAGCGCCGTAATACAAATTACAGCTGAAATCAAACAAGCGCTCAAACGGATATGAACAAAATTCGGAGTGTTCATCCGTTTATCGGTTAAAAGGGGTGGAACGATCTGTAAATAAAGATCCCTAGGATTGCAATTCCCAAAATGATGACAAATATCAACTGATTGGTGGCAAACGTTTTCATCGCAAAGCCACTCGCAACATACCTGCTCCTTTGTTTTTGATAAACGGTGTGGGGTAAAAACTATATTTTGTCTATCTCAAATGCGGTGTGCAGCGCCCGAACCGCTATCTCTGCATATTTTTCCTCAACGATGCACGATATTCTGATTTCAGATGTACTAATCATCAAAATATTTATGTTTTCATTGGCCAGTGCTGCGAACATCTTTGACGCAACCCCCGTGTGGCTCCTCATGCCAACACCGGTAACAGAAACTTTGGCAATATTTTCATCGCCGAAAACGTTTTCAGCACCGATTTCCTCAGCGACCTTTTTTCCTATATCAAGCGCATCGTTAAAGCAATCCTTCGGAACGGTGAAGGTAAGATCGGTTTGGCCTTCGGAACGCGTATTCTGAATAATCATGTCCACCAGAATATTTGCTTCTGCAATCGGCGTAAAAACTTTCGCAGCCACACCCGGCGTGTCCGAGACCCGTTTTAGGGTGATCCGAGCTTCATCCTTTGTGCAGGTGACCCCGCTGACGACCACGCTCTCCATATCCACATCTTCATTAACGACCATGGTTCCCTCCTCCTCTGAAAATGACGATCTTACATGAATCGGAACGCTATATTTTTTCGCAAATTCCACCGATCGAATCTGCAAGATCTTGGCACCGAGGCTCGCCATTTCGAGCATTTCATCATAAGAAATCTTAACGAGCTTCTTGGCTTTCTTGCAAATATTGGGATCAGTGGTATAAATACCATCCACATCCGTATAGATTTCACATGCATCTGCCTTTAGGGCTGCAGCGATTGCCACCGCAGTTGTGTCCGATCCTCCCCGTCCCAGCGTCGTAATATTCCCCTCCGGATCACAACCCTGGAACCCGGCCACTATTACGATGTTGTGATTTTCAATAAGGTTCTTTATCCGTGTGGCCCCGATTTCAACAATACGGGCGTTGCCAAAGGTCCGATCGGTAAAAAGCTCCGCTTGATGGCCGAGTAGTGATACGGCGGGATAGTCCATCGATTTTAATGTGATGGCCAACAGGGCGGCTGTGGTTTGTTCTCCGGTCGAAAGCAAGACATCGAGTTCTCGTTTTTCAGGTGTATCGGTGATCTGCTTTGCCATATCAATCAGCCCGTCGGTCACACCCGCCATGGCAGAGAGAATAACAACCACATTATTTCCCAGGTCGTAGGTTTTTTTTATTCGGTTTGCGACATTGCGTATGCGATCAATATCTGCGACCGATGTGCCCCCGAATTTTTTAACGATCAGTCCCATTTAATCTCCTTCATACTTTTTAATTGGTCTATCACCTCAACCGCTTTGCTACCACGGGGTGTAATGGTGATTTTTCTACAGGTATCATCCAGTGTTTCAAAGCAGACATGAAGATGCTCCTTAAGAAAATCTTTCGGGAGCTTGTCCGCCCATTCAACAGCCACGATTGCATCATCCATCAATATTTCATCAAAACCGATATTTTCCAGATCATCGGAATGCTCAACGCGGTAAAGGTCAACATGAAACAACGGGTATCGTCCTGGGTATTCATTTATAAACGTGTAAGTTGGACTGGTAATATAATAATCATCTGAAATATCAAGCCCTTTGGCGATCCCTTGCACAAGGGCGGTTTTTCCGCAACCAAGATCGCCGGTTAAAGCGATAACCATTGCATTTGAAAAGGATTTGCCGATCCGTTGACCCAATGCATGGGTTTCATCGAGGGAATAGGTTGTGAACCGTATCAAATACCCACCGCTATATCTCTAATCTGATTTGGCAGTGCTTTCATAACATCCGTGGCAAGATAACCGATCGGTCCATTTTTTTTTGCAAGAAAATCCCCGGCAGAGCCATGGATGAAGACCGCCAGATGGGTGGCAGATTCTATTGGATAGCCCTGCGCCACGAATCCCCCGATCATGCCGGTAAGTACATCTCCCATACCACCTGAAGCCATTCCCGGATTACCGGTGGGGTTGATAAAAATACGTCCATCCGGGTGAGCAATGACCGTCTTTGCACCTTTGAGCACCACATGCACATTCAATTTTGTTGCAAAGCTCCGGGCACAATTGATGCGGTCTATTTGGATGGCGCCAACGCTGATCCGCATAAGACGTGCCATCTCTCCCGGGTGTGGGGTCAATATAACGGAAGGTCCTATATCCTTTAGCATTTCAATATGTTCAGCAAGATGGTTTAGGCCGTCCGCGTCAATGACAATAGGAATCGGGCTTTGTCGAAGAATCTTGTAAATAAGTTTACCGGTACCAATCGAAGTGCCGAGGCCGGGACCGATGGCGAGGCATTTTTTTCCGGAAAGAAGACCCTGGATTATACCAAATGAGGATTCATCGAGCACACCGGTTTCTGTTTCAGGAAGCGGACACGTCATTACCTCCACCAACTGGGTTTCTGAAACTCTGTTTAAGCTTCGGGGTATTCCCAGGGTAACCAGGCCCGCACCGACTCGCATAGCAGACCCGGCGGTCATTGCCGCCGCACCGGTTTTGCCCTCAGAGCCGGCGATCACCAGGAGATGGCCGGCGTTCCCTTTGTGGGCATAAGATGGCCGGGGCTGAATGTAGGTTCGAATCAGCTCAGGCGTGAGGAGGTGTTGCATTGGAGAGACTTCCTCGGCCACATGGGGGGGGATTCCAATATCAACCAATTCGAGGTTTCCGGAATAATCCGCACCCGGGTAAAGAATATGACCGGTTTTAGGATATGCGAAGGTCACGGTGGCATGCGCACGGATGCATACACCACAGGGTTGGCCGGTGTCTGAATTGAGGCCGGAGGGGATGTCGACCGAGAAGACCGGCTTATTCAATCCGTTAACAAACTCGATAACCTTTTTAAAATATCCTTTTACATCCGATTTTAACCCGGTTCCAAGTATGGCATCTATCAAGATGTCCTGATGAAGGATATTTATTTTAATAGGCTTTGAAAACGATTTTTGATCCGGCAGCTCGATAACCGAAATATCGAGGGGCGTTAAGAGTTTAAGGTTTTCGGCAGCATCCCCTTTGACATGGCTTCTGTGTGCCAGAAGAAAAACAGTGACTCCAACGCCTTTTTGGGCCAGGTAGCGGGCGATGACAAAACCGTCTCCGCCGTTGTTTCCCTGGCCCGCAAAGACCCCCACTTTTCGGTTGGAAAGGTGATCAAACTGTCTGAGAAAAATTTGCGTTGCACCTTTTCCGGCATTTTCCATCAAAACCCTACCGGGCAGCCCAAATTCCTCAATGGTTTTCCTGTCCATCTCCTGCATTTCACTTGCGGTTACGAGATACATCGATTGCTCCTTTGCAACGGTTTTTATTGTAGGCCGGACGGCATTTTGTATCATCTTTACCAATTGAAAGAAAAATTATCAATCTTGAAATCTCGATGAAAGGTGAAAAGCTCATTCGCAAATCAATTTAATCTTGACCCTGTTACACAAAGTGGGCTATTTATACTGATTTTCGTTAAACTGCAGATAAAGATATCTTCGAAGAGACCGATTTCAAAAAAATGCCTGACAGACAAATTTGGGGGGTGCATCAATTGGAAAATGATACCCGGAAAACAAATCGGACGTTGTCCATTGAATCTACAGTGAGAGTTCTACTGGTCTACCCGGAATTTCCAGACACCTTCTGGAGCTATAAGCATGCATTGAAATTCATTCGGAAAAAAGCTGCACTCCCCCCGCTGGGTCTGGTCACCGTGGGGGCGATGCTCCCCGAACAGTGGTCCAAGCGGTTGATTGATCTGAACGTAACCCGGCTGACCGAAAAGGATTTGGCCTGGGCGGATTATGCCTTTGTCAGCGCCATGGTGGTGCAAAGAAAATCCTCCCGGGAAGTCATTTCCACGTGTAAGAAAGCCGGGTTGAAAGTTATCGCAGGTGGCCCTCTATTTACCAGTGAATATAGCCAGTTTGAAGAGGTGGATCATTTCGTGCTGAATGAAGCTGAATTGACCCTCCCGCCTTTTTTAAGTGATCTGGAACAAGGATGTGCCAGGCGTTTCTATCAGACATCTGAATTGCCCGACATGGAGAAGACCCCGCCTCCCCTATGGGAACTGATCGATCTGAAAAGATATGCATCCATGAGTATCCAGTTTTCGAGAGGCTGTCCGTTTAACTGCGAATTCTGTAATGTGACGGCGCTTTTCGGGCATAGGTCACGGATCAAAAAAGTGGAGCAGATAATCGAAGAGCTCGATATTCTCTATGACCTGGGATGGCGTGGGCAGGTCTTTTTTGTAGACGACAATTTCATCGGCAACAAAAATTATTTAAAAACCCAGCTCCTGCCCGCTTTAATCGAATGGCAGAAAGACAAAAAGGGGATCCCGTTCAACACCGAAGCTTCCATAAATTTGGCGGATGACGAGCCATTGATGGAGATGATGGTCGAGGCCGGGTTTGATGCCGTCTTTATTGGAATCGAAACGCCTGACGAGAAAAGCCTGATGGAATGCAATAAAAAACAGAACAAAAATCGTGACATGGTCGATAGCGTAAAATGCATCCAGAGGACTGGTTTAGAGGTTCAGGGCGGTTTTATCGTGGGATTCGACAGTGACACTCCCTCCATATTCCAGCGGCAGATTGATTTTATACAAAAGAGTGGTATCGTGACGGCCATGGTCGGCTTGCTTCAAGCACCTCCGGGCACACGGCTTTATGCACGTCTTAAAAAAGAGGGTCGTTTGCTCGGCCAGATGTCGGGTGATACTGACGGTACGACAAACATCATCACTGCAATGGACCTTCAAGCACTGCGCGAGGGGTATCGGAACATCATCCGTCACATCTATTCCCCCCGGAACTACTATCACCGGGTCAAGGTTTTTTTGCGAGAGTACAAAGCGCCAAAGTTTGAAGCATCGATGGATTTTCAGCGATTCATGGCTTTTTTTCGTTCCGGGATCCGTCTCGGCATTTTTGGAAAGGAGCGGTTTCAGTATTGGCGGCTTTTGTTGTGGACGCTTTTTCGACGCCCGGCGTTTCTCTCACTCGCCATCACATTTGCGATACACGGTCATCATTTTCGAAAAATCTGTAAATTATACCTCATTTAGTTTCACAGCACCCAGTTGCTTCTTCTGATCTTTCTTTCTGACGAGCCATAATAATGCGGTGGTGATGGTAAATCATAGGCAAAGAGCGTCTAAATAGATTGCTCAATTGATCAAAACTTGAGATAATTATTCTTTGCTACCTAAATATTTACAAGACAAAATGAACAAAGTGGACTTAAGACACAGCGCCCCGGTGGTCTCGAACACCCGCATTTGCACGGATCATTATCGACTTGTTCTTCAAGAAGACAGGCTTGCAAGCGCAACTCTACCCGGCCAGTTCGTCAATATACGGGTTCACAACAGGGAGGACCTTATTCTTCGAAGGCCTTTCAGTGTTGCTCTTGTAAAACCGGAACAATCCCTTTTTGAAATTGTCTACCGAGTCGTGGGGAAAGGGACTTCTGCCATGACCGACCTTCAACCGGATGATGTGGTCAATCTTCTGGGCCCTTTGGGGAAGGGGTTCAGGATACCGAAAAAAGCCACAAACTGCCTTCTGCTCGGCGGGGGGTGTGGTGTAGCGCCCCTGTGGGGAGTGGCCGACAAGCTATATCGGACGAACAGTAAGATGATTGTCGTGTTGGGGTTTCAATCCTCAGCCATGGTGTTCGGTGAAGATAAGTTCCAGGCGTATGGCGCCGACACCCTCATCACCACAGACGATGGTTCATACGGTCTGAAGGGGTTTGTCAGCGAACATCTGGGAAAAGCGATGGATCGACAGATTGATCGGGCATATGTATGCGGGCCAACACCGATGATCAAGGCCGTCACCCCTATCCTGAAACAAGCCAATGTAGCGTGTGAAATATCACTGGAAGCCTACATGGGATGCGGATTCGGGGTTTGTCTTTCCTGTGTCGTATCTGTAAGAAACGGCGAGGCCATTGAAAAACAGCGGGTCTGTGTCGAAGGGCCGGTTTTTAGATTGGAGGATATTGTATTGGATCATGAAACCTGATCTGACGACTAATTTATGTGGAATCAAAATGAGCAACCCAGTCGTAACTGCCTCAGGAACGTCCGGTTACGGACAGGAGTTCTCTCAATTTTACGATCTAGGGGTTTTCGGAGCCTTTACTGTCAAAAGCATAACGATAGAAAAACGCGAGGGGAATCCAACTCCCAGGATTGCTGAATGTACGGGGGGCCTTCTGAATTCGATTGGGATCCAGAGCCAGGGGGTGCGACATTTTATCCAGAAGGACCTGCCGCTGCTGAGGCAATATAATGTTCCTGTAATCGTGAGTATCGCAGGTCTTTCCGTCGATGAATATCCAAGAGTTGCGACGATTCTCGATCAGGAAGAAGGTATATCTGCAATCGAGGTGAATATTTCCTGTCCCAACTTGGAAGCGGACGGATGCAGTTTTGGAGGGGATCCTGAGATTTCGGGCCAAATCATCGGGGCGGTCAAATCCACCACAAGCCTGCCGGTTATCGCAAAACTAACCCCCAACGTGACAGACATTACTGCCATAGCAAAAAGCGTAGAAACATGCGGAGCGGATGCGGTTGCACTGATCAATACGCTGGGTGGGATGGCCATCGATATTCAAACTCGAAAACCCAAATTGGCAAATATTATTGGGGGCCTTTCAGGGCCGGTCATCAAACCGATCGGAATAAAAATGGTATGGCAGGTCTATAACGCCGTCCAAATCCCGATTATCGGTATTGGAGGTATCATGACCTGGGAGGATGCGATTGAATATATTTTGGCCGGTGCCACAGCCGTCGGTGTTGGTACCGCGCTGCTTCAGGACCCCTGGGTTGTCTTTGACATCATAGAAGGAATAAGCGAATACTTAGAGAAAAACGGTTTAAATCGATCGGATGATATCAGAGGGAAAATCAAACTTCCAGAAACCCCATAAATGCAGGAGTTGAAAGAAGGGGCCTGATCGGTCAAACGCGGCTGAAAAGACCCGTGAATCAATTAAGTCAAACCGGTTGAAAAATAGAAGTCCCGCCATGCGCAGAGGACCATTCCATTGGATGGTGTAAAAAGCTTTCAACCTCTGCCAATGTTTTTTCATCAAAATACCCGAACGTTTTACATTGATCGAGTATATCCCACCATGTCGCCAGGTAGTGCATCTGCATATCCATCTTTTTCAGGACCTCTTTTGTCTGAGGAAATATGTCATAGTAAAAAAGAACGAAAGTATGAGACACGATTGCACCGGCCTTTCTTAGGGCCGCACAAAAATTAACCTTGCTTCTCCCATCGGTTGTTAAATCTTCGACAAGGAGGATTTTATCACCCTCGGAGAAGGTCCCTTCAATTTGTGCAGTTCTTCCGAATCCTTTCGGTTTTTTTCGGACATATTGCATCGGCAACATCAATCGATCGGCTATCCAAGCCGCAAATGGAATGCCTGCTGTTTCTCCGCCGGCGACCGCGTCCACCGATTCGATGCCAATATCGCTGAGAATAACGAAGACTGAAAAATCCATAAGAGTTTGTCTTACCCTAGGAAATGAAATCAGTCTACGGCAGTCTATATAAACGGGACTGGCCCATCCAGAAGTAAAACGGAACGGGTCATCAGATTGAAAATGTACCGCCTCGACTTCTAAAAACATTTTTGCCGTCAATTCTGCCACCCGTTTTTTATCCGGAAATGCGCTCGTAAACATTCTGACCCTCCTTAAAATAATTGTTCAATGCTTATCGGTTTTAAGGTCAGTTTGCAAATGTCTTTTGGTCAATTTTTACTTTTCTGCAATAAATTCATGATACAGCAGCTTTTCACTTGACAGCATTATCGATTTTTTTTACTTTTAAGGATCAAAAAAATCATTATCTGGGGTGGCTTGTAAGCCTGAGAATACACCCGTTGAACCTGATCTGGACAATGCCAGCGTAAGGAAAAGACGTAAAACTTAATTTTTGGGTAAAAGGCCGTTTCTGCAGGGAACCGGCCTTTGTTTTTCAGGTAAAAGAGAAAAGTCATGTTGAAATTATCTGAAAAAGCAGCACAGAATCTGGCGGCTCTCAGAGAGAAAAAGCCGCTCATTCACAACATTACCAATTTTGTCGCCATGAATTATACGGCCAATGCGCTACTTGCCATGGGGGCCTCGCCAATGATGGCCCATGCTGAAAATGAAGTGGAAGAACTGGTGTCCTATGCCAGCGCTTTGGTTCTTAACATCGGCACTCCCTCAGAGGGCCGAATCGCCTCTATGATTCTTGCTGGCAAAAAAGCCACGGAGCTAAACACGCCGATTATACTCGACCCGGTGGGCGCCGGCGTCGGTTTGTTCCGAATGAGTTCGGCCGTGAGAATCATCGATCAGACCCGCGTAAGCGTCATCAGAGGGAATGCTTCAGAAATCCTTTCACTCCGACGGAATGACTTAAAAACAAAGGGTATGGATGCCATTCATACGGTTGATGAGGCTGCTGAGATAGCCGGGATTCTTGCCAGCGAGATTCAAGCCACCCTTGCCATCACAGGCCCCATGGACCTTGTGACGGATGGCGAACGGACCATTCGGGTAGCAAACGGCCATCCGCTCATGGGATATGTTACGGGAACTGGATGTGTGTCGACGGCGACCATCGGCGCCTTCCTGGCCGTGGATGATGATCGGGTCAGCGCCACGGCTGCAGCTCTAGCCTTTTTTGGACTGGCCGGAGAAAAAGCTGGAGAAAAAGCCGCTGCTCCTGGAAGTTTTAAAAGTGCACTGATCGATGCGCTCTACACCATTACCCCGGCAGATCTCGCGATGGGTGCAAGATTTGAAGGAAACCATTAACCGATAAGGATCATGTTTTGAAACCGAAAAATATCGATTACACATTATGCCTTGTAACGGACAGAGGCTTGGCCCACGGCAGACCGACGCTGGATATCGTTGAAGCCGCTGTTTACGGAGGGGTCACCTGTGTTCAGCTTCGGGAAAAAATCGGCTCAACCCGAGAATTTATTGAGCAGGCCCTGGCCATCAGAGATTTTCTCAGATTCCGTGACATCCCTCTAATTATTAACGATCGGCTGGATGTAGCCCTGACTGTTGGCGCTGACGGTGTGCACCTCGGTCAGAACGACATGCCCCTGGCCATGGCCAGATCGATTGTAACAGATGCCATGTTTATCGGTATATCAACCAACTCACTGGAAGATGCGGTAGTAGCTGAGAAAGGGGGGGCAGACTATCTCGGTGTCGGTCCTATTTACACAACGCCGACAAAGACCGATACAGCCCCGATTTTAGGATTAGATGGGCTGGGGAAAATCAGAAAGAACATAAAGATCCCTCTGGTGACCATCGGTGGTATAAATCACAGTAATGCCGCCCAGGTGATCCGAAACGGTGCAGACGGTATTGCAGTGGTATCTGCCATTGTTGAAGCGGAAGACCCGGAACAGGCTTCAAGGGATTTGATGAACACCATCCAGCTGGCTAAAACTCAATAGGTGCCTTTATTCAGAATTAACGTATGGAATCAGATTAGATGACTGAGCAGGAACCCAAAACCTACCGGCGGGTACTGACCATCGCCGGCTCTGACAGCGGCGGAGGTGCTGGCATTCAGGCCGACCTGAAGACTTTTTCCGCCATCGGATGTTATGGAATGTCGGTTATAACGGCCCTGACTGCCCAAAACACCATCGGTGTTACCTCAATCCACGCAGTTCCAGGGGTGTTTGTTCAACAACAGATGGAAGCAGTTTTCTCCGATATCGGAACCGATGCTGTTAAGATCGGTATGTTATTTTCAGTGGAGCTTATTGAGGCCGTGGCCACTCAGCTGAAAAAACACGGTATCGGCAATATCGTTCTGGATCCGGTGATGGTTGCCCAGAGCGGCGACAAGTTGCTACATGATGATGCTGTCGAGGCCATCAAAACGTACCTGATGCCGATGGCCGATGTGGTGACCCCCAATTTGCCGGAGGCTGCCGTTTTGCTGAACCGGAAGATCCGAAACGCTGAGGATTTGATAGCTGCAGCCCGAGACCTGGCTCAATTCGGGGGTAAAAGCATTCTCATCAAAGGCGGCCATCTGGAAAATCATCAGAGCACAGATTGGCTCTATCTGGTCGGTGAGGATCGGCTTGTTGTTTTTGAAGGAGATTTTATCCGAACGCGGAACAACCATGGCACAGGATGTACCCTATCATCGGCCATTGCTGCGTATCTGGCCGATGGGCTAACAATAGAAGCGGCCGTTCGTGCGGCAAAGGCCTACATCGGCGAAGCCATCCGGGCCGGCGCCGGATACAAGCTGGGCGCTGGTTACGGGCCGGTTCATCATTTCTTCAATTCGTGGCGATAGGGAGCGTATTGGAAAGAGCCTGAAAATGGTCAATTTCTTAACATTTGCCGATGCACCGGGAGTCATGTTGGAGAACGTGTCATTCTCCTTTTCCGGTGCGATGCTGTTTTCCTCCCTTGACTTTGAGATAAAGGGGGGGCAGTGGACCTGCCTGCTGGGTCCCAGTGGCTGCGGTAAGTCAACACTGCTGCGGCTGATCTCCGGTAGCCTGCGGGAGGGTTTTTCCGGAACCATCCGTTTTGGCGGCGTCAAAGAAACCAAAGGACAAACAGCATGGATGGCCCAAAAAGATCTTCTGCTTCCTTGGCTGACCGTTCTGAATAATGTTCTTATGGGCGCACGGTTGCGGGGAGAAGTATCCGGGCAGCGGGTAGAAACCGCAATTTCCCTGCTCAAAGCGGTGGGGCTGGGCCACTGCACAAACGAACTACCCGCAACACTGTCAGGCGGAATGCGCCAGCGGGTGGCTCTTGTCCGAACCCTGATGGAAGATAGACCGGTTATCCTCATGGACGAACCCTTTTCGGCCCTGGATGCGCTGACGCGGATAAAACTCCAGAATCTGGCGGCTGAGTTGGTACAAGGTGCCACTGTTCTGCTGGTGACCCACGATCCGCTGGAGGCTCTTCGGCTGGGCCATCGTATTTATGTAATGACCGGCAGCCCGACACGCTTGGGCCGTGTCGTGCTACCGCCTGGCCAACCCCCACGCAACCTTGATAATCCCGCCATATCGGCCATGCACGCTAGGCTGCTGGAACAACTGGTCGTAACAGTATAAAATGATTTTTCTACGCCTTTCGGTGATTAGTATCGGCTTGATTCTGATTTGGCAGGTCGTGGTGTACCTGACAGGATCGCCTCCTTATATCTTACCCGGACCGTTGCCTGTTGCAAAGGCGCTTATTGCCAAATGGGAGACTTTGTGGTTTCACGCATGGATTACAATCGCTGAGATTGTCGCCGGTCTGGTTATTGGATCGTTGCTTGGAGCGGCAAGCGCACTGATCATGATGGCTTCCCGGTCTTTAAAGCGTTGGCTGCTGCCGGTTTTTGTCATAAGCCAGGCTGTGCCTGTTTTTGCCCTAGCACCGTTGCTCGTTCTTTGGTTGGGTTATGGCATGGGGTCTAAAATTACCATGGCCGTGCTGATTATTTTTTTTCCGGTGACGGCCGCTTTTTATGACGGATTGCGGAGAACCGAGCCCGAGTGGCTGGAATTGGGCCGTGTGATGAATGCGTCACCGTCCGCAATCCTCTATCATGTCCGGATACCGGCAGCACTGCCCGCGTTTGCCTCCGGGCTGCGTGTGGCAACGGCCGTGGCTCCCATCGGGGCAATTGTTGGAGAGTGGGTAGGCTCCAGCGCCGGACTCGGTTTTTATATGCTTCATGCCAATGCCCGCATGCAAACGGACTTGATGTTTGCAGCGCTGGCCCTGCTTGTTACCGTTGCCTTGATTCTCTATTTTTTAGTGGATTGGATGATGAAAAAAATTGTTTACTGGCAGATTGAAGAATAAATATATTTTTAACGGGCGACTAATTTGCAAATAAATACTTCACCCTTTGCCATTAAATCTTCATGATCCCCATCCCGAGGGGTTAAATTAAAAGGTGTTTTGGTATTGAAAAAGAATTTCTATGATTGTTGATTTCCACACCCACATTTTCCCAAAAAAAATGCGCGAAAACCGCGAATTTTATTTTCATTCTGAATCCGCGTTCAAACTTTTGTACAATTCGCAAAAGGCAAAACTTGCTGGTCCTAAAGAGCTGGTGAAAGCCATGGATGAGCAGGGGGTGGATAAATCTGTTATCTTCGGATTTCCCTGGAAAACAACCGAAACGTTTAAAAGACACAATGACTACATCATGGATGCTGTGCAAAAATATCATGGGCGGCTGATCGGTCTTTGCTGTTTCGATCCGTTCAACAGCGACGCTGTCTCTGAAACCGAGCGGTGTATCGACGGTGGGCTTCTCGGGATTGGCGAATTTGCGTTTTATGAGTCCGGCATAAATGAGACCTGCTTGGACAGGCTTGTCCCCCTCATGGCGATCTGTCTGGATAAGGATCTACCGATCATGGTCCACACCAACGAGCCTGTTGGTCATCTTTATCCCGGTAAAACAGAAAATACCCTATCACAGATCTATCGGATTTTAAAATGGTTCCCAAAAAACAAAATCATCCTCGCTCATTGGGGCGGCGGCATCTTTTTTTTCAATCTTTTAAAAAGGGAAGTAAAAGAGAGTTTTAAAAATGTATATTTTGACACAGCTGCATCGCCTTTCCTCTATGACCCATCGGTGTACCGGGTGGCGCTGCAGATTATCGATCCGAATCGGATCCTTTTTGGGAGCGACTACCCGCTCTTAGAACCGATAAGATATTTTAAGGAACTTGAAAAGACCGATCTGTCCCAGGATGAAATTGAAGGGATTTGCGGCAGAAATGCGATGGAATTGTTAGATCTGTAAAAACCCATTGCAATGGATCAAGTTTAAAAGTTTCCAAAAGGAAACCCTGCAGTTTCCATTTAGAAACTTTGATGCGATGGTAAGGACATCATTCCCTGGGGGTCTTTTCTCAACAATAAATTATAACCTGCTGAAAAAACAATTGATATATTCTTTTTCAATCGCCTTCAAAAATACCCATAAAGTTGGCAAGCTTTTTGCAACAACCTTATAGCAGTACTAAACCTAAATCTTCATCTGTTCCTCTTTTATTAAGACGGTTGATCGGGAAGGCCTGGTTAACCGTCTTTTTTATCAACCGGACATTCCCTCATTAACCATCTCAATATAGATTGAATCAGAATGGTCCGAAATGATCTGTTGAAAAACCTTTCTCTTTTGCTCCATATCCCCTTTTTCACCGTATATTTGGCCCAGGTTAAAAAGCGCCTCGTCCTTCATGGTGGAACCGGGCTCGGAAGCAATCATTTTAAAATATTCGATCGCATGCTCATAATCTTTCTTTTTTTGATAAGAATGGGCAAGACCGTTCAAGATAATACTTTTTAAAGATGGCGTATCGCTAAAATATTGCAGGGCTTTTCCATATAGTGTTATGGCTTTGTCAACCTCATCTGCTTTATAGCTCATATTGGCATATATCACTGTTGCAATTTTTCCAGCCCCTGTTTTCGAATATCTTTTTAAAATTTGTTCAAAATCTTTTCCCAAATCGCGGTACGCTTTGGACAAATCGTTTTCCTTTAAAATCATTTCATACCGGGACATGGTTTGTTCTAGAATGGTTGCGGCCTTTTTCTCAGCTCGAGTTGAAAAAAACTGCATTCCTAAAAAGATCAGTATCAATGAAACAATTCCACCGCAGGACCATACCAATTTGACCCTGTGCTTCTTGGCAAACTGAAAAAAATTCCCGGTAAACGTGATAAACTCATCGGGTTCTTTTAGTAGTCTTTTCCGTGAAATTTTTTTTACCATTCTACCTCCAAAATTCTTTATTAACACTGCTGTGATGAAATATCTTTAAACTTGCAAAGCGAAACGTATTAAAATATAGATATCGACGCAATAGAAAAAGTGGCACAGCAGATTTTAACCTGATCTATTGAGCAAAATGTTCAAGCTCTTGCAAAGAGGATCAAATTTTCGCCAATCTTTAAATGTTCATTTTATGAACGCTCTGAGAAACAGAGATTTGTCTATTTTTTTGTCCATCTTGAATGTTTTGAAAGATGTGCTTATAGTTACCCCTATGAAAGAATATGATGAAAAAATACCGGATCATAAAGAGCTTGAAAAAGAGATCGGAGATTTTTTAGCAAAGAAATTTGGTGATAACGTTAAAATTGCACCCCCAATTACCCTCCCCCAAGAAGCCCCTTTGGAAAAAAAGAAAAAAGACCCAAAAAAAAAGAAAAAAATCAATTTCGACTTAAAGCCCGAAGATCTTATTTCCCATCTCGATCGGTATATCGTAAAACAGGATAGCGCTAAAGCCATTTTATCCACAAAAATATGTACGCACTTCAACCGCATCAAACGCGCTGAATCCACTCAGGATGAAATGAGTGATTTGGTGGGAAACATCAAAAACAATATCCTGATGATGGGCCCGACCGGCGTCGGCAAGACATACATGATCAAACTGATCGCCAAAAAAATCGGGGTGCCCTTTGTTAAGGGAGATGCGACCAAGTTCAGTGAAACCGGCTATGTGGGTGGTGATGTGGAAGATCTGGTGCGGGACCTTGTCAGAGAAGCCGATGACGACATAGAGTTAGCACAATATGGAATTATATACATCGATGAGATTGATAAAATTGCTTCCAGCAGCCATATCATCGGTGCTGACGTATCACGAACCGGGGTCCAGCGTGCGCTACTCAAGCCGCTTGAAGAAACAGATGTCGATTTAAAAGTTCCCCATGACCCCATTTCAATGATCCAGGAGATTGAGCGGTTTCGAAAAACCGGAAAACGTGAGAAACGCGCTGTCAATACGAAGAATATCCTCTTTATCATGAGTGGGGCCTTCAGTGATCTCTTCCAGATTATAAAGAAGCGGATTTTAGATCAGAACATCGGATTTGGAGCACAGATATCGAGCCTGAAAGAGCAGATTGATCTTCTCAAGCATGTGAAGTCAGAAGATCTGATTGAATTTGGATTTGAATCTGAATTTGTAGGCCGCCTTCCTGTGAGGGCGATTTTTGATGAGCTGAACAAAGATGATCTTCTGAATATTTTAAAAAATCCGAACAACCCTATAATTCTCGGGAAAAAACTCGATTTTGCGGCCTATGGCATCGAGATTAAATTTGAAGATAAATTGTTAGATGTTTTGGCAGATCGCGCCTTTGAAGAAAATACAGGTGCCAGGGGTCTGGTCAGCGCAGTTGAAGGTGCACTCATATTGTTTGAAAAGAAGTTACCATCCACAGAAGTCACAAAATTTCCGGCAACAGTTATGGTGATTGAAAATCCTGAGAAGGCTCTTGAGAAACTCCTTTCTTTAAAGGATCCCCGAAGCATGGACGCGGCCTTTGAGGACCAGTGTAATGAGGAAAAAAAATCGATAAAAGAATATGTAGAAGCAAACAGAAAAATACTCTCTCAAAAATATAATTTAACACTGACAACCGCACGAGTTGATATTGTTGCCACTTTCTACTGTAAACACATCATGGATATCGGGAGTGTAATCGATAAAATCAAAAGCTTTTATGATGAAGCGAAAAAGATCGAACTATATTTTTATAAAAATCATGATATTAACATTGTGCTAGAAGAAGATGCCATCGACTATATTATTGACCAGCTGGTCAGCTCCTATGTAGACATAGAAAATTTTTACAAACAGCTAACAATGGATTTCGAATACGGTCTTAAGCTCGTCCGTGAAAAAACAGGAAAAAACCGGTTTTTTATCACCAAAAACGCGCTTTTAAGTCCAGAATCTTTTATTAGCACACTCATAAAGAATGAACTGAAAAATCCGTTACAATTAAAGAGTTAACAGATTGGCGTTCACCTTCCGGGCCAGTTTAGTGAATTTTATCTGAAACCGTTGAACCATGCTGAAGCCGGCGATAAAGACCGATTGAATGAAAGAAAAAACCGATGCTATTCCCTGACTACCGGCCCAGGCGCTTGAGGCAAAGCGTGGCTTTCCGCCGTATGATACGGGAAACCACACTTTCCACAGATGACTTGATCCTTCCTCTTTTTGCCATTGACGGGAAAGGGGTAAAAAATCCAATCCCTTCCATGCCAGGGCATTATCAGTTATCCATTGACCATCTTCTTAAAATAGCCAAAAAAGCACATGATCTAAGAATTCCTGCAATCATGATCTTTGGCATACCCAAAAAAAAAGATTCACTGGCAACGAGCGCCTATGCCGAAGACGGTATTGTTCAAAAAGCGGCCAAAGCAGTTAAGGACAACGTATCGGACCTTGCGGTTATAACCGATGTATGTCTTTGCCAGTATACCGATCACGGTCACTGCGGCGTCCTGAAAGGAAACATCGTTGACAACGATGCCTCCCTTGACCTTCTGGCCCAAACCGCCCTGTCTCATGTAAAAGCAGGTGCTGATATGGTAGCACCTTCTGATATGATGGACGGTCGGGTCGCTGAAATCCGTGATCTGTTGGATGACAATGGTTTCAGTGATATTCCGATCATGTCCTATGCGGCAAAATATTGCTCGGCCTATTATGGACCATTTCGTGAGGCCGCCGAATCCGCACCGAAATTCGGGGACCGAAAAACCTATCAGATGGATCCCGCCAATGCGCTTGAAGCCATCCGGGAAGCGACCATGGATGTGGAAGAAGGTGCAGACATCATTATGGTAAAACCTGCACTACCCTATCTTGATATCATCTGTCGAATACGGGATGAAATTGATCTGCCGATCGCTGCATATAATGTCAGCGGTGAATATGCCATAATCAAGGCTGCAGACAAAATGGGATGGGTGGATGGTCAAAAGGTGATGATGGAAACGCTTACAGCGATTAAGCGGGCCGGCGCTAAAATGATCCTGACCTATTTCGCCATTGAAGCTGCAATGGAAATCATCGAAGCAGGCTGAGCACCTTCATACGGAACAATCCAATGGTCAACCGGTTTTCAGCCATCTGTATCAGATCACACCTATTGGAAACCCCATCCCAGTTTTAGAAAAACACCGTTACAACTTAAGGCAACCTGTGCGTCTCGTTACTACCGAAACCCCAGGTAGAAAAACAAAAAGAGGGCAAAGCGGTTCCGTGCAACACGCATGGCCCGGATGCGGTCACTTCGGTGGCAGATCTAACCCTTTCAGATCTTATGATCAAAGATCCAATTACGATTGATCCTGATAGTGATATAGAGATTGCCGCTCAACTCATTTATAAGCACAAAATTGGCGGAATGCCGGTCGTGAAAAAAGGAATGCTTGTTGGAATCATCACCGGAATCGACATCCTGAGAGCTTTTATCGACATGATGGGTATCCTGACCGCCAGTTTGCGAATTGATGTGGTTGTCGGCGATGAACCGGGGTCTTCCAATAAAGCGTCCCAGACGATCAATGACAATGGCGGAGATATCATCAATGTTGGTATGACGGCGCAACAGACTAGCAGGAGAATCTATTGCTTTCGCCTGTCTCAATGCAAGATTAGAGGGATAAAAAAGCCCTCGAACGTGAGGGATTCGAGGTGTTGGCGACGATGGACTAGTGCGGGTTAGGTCAAATATTGCAACGAAATTCGATAATATCCCCGTCCATTACAATATAATTCTTTCCCTCAAGACGCAGAGTCCCTTTTTTTTTATCTTCTGATAATTGCCAGCATCCATCAGATCTTCATATGAAAGTACCTCGGCACGGATAAATCCTTTTTTGATGTCCGAGTGAATTGCGCCGGCAGCATCAATCGCTTTTGTACCCGCTTTTATGGGCCATGCCTTTATCTCATCGCTGCCCTGTTGAACCAAAGCTTGAAATATCGTGGGCTTTCCTGAACCGGGGAGACTAATAATTCCGACTTTTATGGGAGGGCTTGGCTGTTTTGAACCTTTTCCAATTTCGAGCTTATTTTTTCAATCTGGATTTCGAGTGATTTCTGCCGCTTTACCATGCTGAAAAGATAGATGAATAAAATGATCCAGGTGATACTAAAACCAGAAAAAAGATATAGCGTTCCTGTCATCGATTTGTCCTCCATTCATATTTTGAAGATCTTCCCAAATCCCCACGAAGGGGCAAAAATACGCTCTATCTTAGGGGTCATGATGAAAATATTTCTTCGTAGACTGCTTTGACATTTTCTGTATTGATCTTTAGCCGCTCCAATTTGATTCTGTTTTTCAACAGGGAAAGAAAAAAAAGAAAAAAGGCACAAAATGTCAGCAATAAGGTATATTTCATCGGTTTTGAAATATTGATGCCCTCTGATGTTATAATGACCGGATGTATGGTTCTCCACAGCCGGATGGCAAAAAAAGTAATCGGTACATTGGCAAAGCCGATGATTCCGAATACGGCTGATAGATTTGCGCGTTGATTCTCTCTCACAACACCCCTCAGCATCAGATAGGCGAGATAGATAAACCAGAGTATCAATGTTGTTGTTAATCGGGGGTCCCAGGTCCACCATACATTCCAAACCGGTTTTGCCCAGATGGGGCCGGTGATCAAAACAATGGTACAAAACAGAACGCCTACTTCAGCGGAACAGTAAGCAATTACATCCCATTTTTGATCTTTTTTATAGAGGTAAACAATACTGGCCAAAAAGGTAATGAAAAAAGCTGAAAAAGCTAAAAAAGCAGCAGGGACATGGAGATAGAAAATTTTCTGGACAATCCCCATTGTTTTCTCAATGGGAGCATAGATGAATATTGCGTAAATCGCCGCAAACATCAAAAGAAAAGTAACGACTTCAAATGCTATCTCAAAGATTCGTTTTGTCATTCGCATCATTCCTCAATGATAAACGTAAATGTCAAATAAGCTATAAGCAGATAAATCAGGTCAAAAGCGATCAAAATCTTTAACGAGGGGTAGACTTCCGCCACTGCTTTTCCAGCCAGGATGGTCTCTGTTGCCTTTACAGCGGCAATCAGCATCGGAACGGTTATTGGAAAAACGAGTATGGAAAGTATGGTATCCCTTGACTTCGTTGCCGCAGACATGGCCGAGAAGAGCGTGCCGATGGCTGAAAAGCCCAATGTTCCCAAAAAAATTATTAAGCCGATCGGGAGAAGAACCGGCAGCAGATTGAGATTAAACAGTATGATGAAAATGGACAGTGTAAATATCTCCATGATGGCCGTAAAGATAAATGTCCCGACCACTTTTGCCAAATATATTCCCCAGGGACTCAAAGGACAGAGCAATAGTCCGGAAAGCGTCCCTTTATCCCGCTCAGCACCAAAAGCCCGTCCAAGGCCCATGAGGCCCGAAAAAATAAACACGACCCACAGGATTCCCGGGACGATTGTTTTAAGGTCCATAACCTCTGTGCCAAGTGCAAAGCTAAAGATTATGAGAACCAAAAAAGAAAAAAGGCACATGGAAAGGATCATCTCTTTGGTCCTGAGCTCCGACAGAAGATCTTTCCAAACGATGGCCCATAGTTTTCGAATAAAAATCATAGGGCTACCTGAAAGGGCAGTGGCCTTTTTTCTATGTACTTAAAATAGATCGGCTTAAAATCAACGATTTCTGTTTCGGATATTTCTTCATGGTAAACCAGGCGGCCTGATCTCAAAATTGCAACCCGGTTACACAGTTCCAATCCCCTATCCAAATTATGGGATATCATGACGATGGTTTTGCCCTTATCTCGAAACTCAACGAGTATCTGTTTCAGATCCTCTGCACCGAGCTGATCCAGGCCGGTGTATGGTTCATCCAAAAACAGGACCACCGGATCGTGTATGACGGCACGTGCCAAAGAAAGCCGCTGCTGCATTCCGCGGGAAAACGTCTGAACTTGATCATTTGGGAAATCTGCAAGTCCGACCAGCTCCAACAGTTTTTCAATTTTCTCGCCCAGCGCCGGCACATTATACATCGTCCCATAAAATTTTAAGTTTTCAAAGGCGGATAGGTTAGGGTAAAGAAATGTATGGTGTGAAACAAATCCGATCACTTCGCACAGCGCCTCCCGATCAGACCGGGGATCAAATCCAACGATACAAACCTTTCCTGAACCCGGAAGCATTAACGAACAGAGGATTTGAATAAATGTCGTTTTCCCCGCGCCATTGGGGCCAAAGAGGGTCAGAAAATCCCCCTCCTTCAGCTGAAGGTCGATGCCCTTTAAAACCGCTTTAAAACCAAATTCTTTTTTTACCCCTTTGGCTTCGATAATATAATCATATGAAGGCAACTTTCTCATCTACACCCTTGTGGCTTTCTTCATAGTCTTTACAATCCCTCACTCATACTTGGAAGCACACTTGGGCATGATCGTGGTGGCGATGAACTTTCCTTCACCCCTGTAGACTCCCTCCAGAATTACTTCCCTGCCAGGTTTAAAAGAATCGGGGACAACGCCCCGGTATTCCACATTTAGACTCGCTTTTTCATCCTTCATCTTGAAATACAGCCTTAAATCTTTGGCATCCCATTTTACTGAATCCGCATAAACATTTCCGCCCACTCTTACAACTTCCTCAAACGACTGTAAGGGTTTGGCTAAAACTTCAGACACTGTCAGGTAGTAGGTCATTGTATCTCTGATCCCTGCGTAAATAAGATACCCAAAGATTGAAAGCGTCACTAACGATATGATGAATATCTTGACTTTGCGTTTTTTCAATTTTATCACCTTCTCTTTTTTATCATGGCTTCTCCATTGGAAGCTTATGAATCTTTTAAAATCTTTGTGATCTCAACAGCTTTCTCCATCAAAATCCGCCGCTGGCTTTCATATTTATCTGAATCGATTTGGCCGGCGTCATGTTGTTTATCCAGTTCAGCCATCGCTTGCAAAATCTTCTGTCTTTGTTCGGCCATGGTTATTTGGCTCGGTTTTTGTGCCGGATCATCTCCCTTTTTCGCCCGGTGTTTCCGTCCCTTTATAAGGAAGAGGACAAACCCGGTCCCGACCAGTACCATCACCGGACCGGCAATTACCCATTTAAAGAGGTTATCGGTCGATGGCAAGCTGAGTCGTATAACAACCTTTGATTTCCCGGTCATGTCTTTTCCCGCAAGATAAGAAAACCGCTGGTCCGAATTCGGGGTCGGCCCTTTATATATCAGCTGATCACTTTTTACCTGGATCCCATTTTTCGGAAAAATGAAATTAAAGCTATCTGTTTTGAGATACAAGTTTTTTTCAAATTTATAATCCGCGCCGCCGGGTTTGATCGTGTAGGAGAATATAATCCTTTTTGTCCCCGGGCTAAAGGCGGTAACAGTGCTGAAACCATCCCATGGATTTACAGCCAAGGGCAACATTGATTGTATATTTTTCGCGTTTTTGGGCAATGAAATTCGGAGAGTCTCTTTCTTTCCCGGTTGTACCTCTTTGGAACCGGTATAGGTCTTGTCTCCCTGGTTTTCCACGATCATAATTTCTCTCACCACGAACGTGTCCTTCGTATTATTATCGGTTTCCAATAATATATGATGCATTTTGATATGTATATCCTTATCCTGATCCGTTGTTTCATAAACACTCAGATCGAAGGATAATTCTTTTTTTTTCAGAAAGTGGGTCATTTCACTAAAATAATCCACCTCTTTGTATTTAGCAGATGCATAATAAGAGATCTGTTTGTCTCTATTTAGTCCTTGAAAAAGAAACGATCCGTTGGGATCGGTTTTCGTACGAGCGACTTCCGCCCCCTTATTTTCTTTGTATTGATAAAGTATGATCTCAAGATCTTTCACACGTGTTCCATTTAACGTTTTATTGAGTACGCTTCCTTTTATTTTCCCCGGTGGTAATTCCTCCGCGAAAGAAACCCCGGATGGAAACAACAATAAAAGTAAAAAAAAGATTATATTTCGCATGGTTCGAATTGGTCCCATTTTTTGATCGGTTTCCGCTCTGCCCTTTGGGTGTTGAAACAGATCAGACCGAGTCAGGTTTCAAATTTTTGCCCCGCATGAAGAACAAAAGCGCCGGTTTGGAGGGGATTTTGTGCCGCATTGAACACAAAAAACATCCTTCTGTTTCGATGATCCCCCGTGGCGCAGGGAGGATATTTCTTTTTCAATTTGATCGATGATTTCCTCCTCGCCCAGGGCTTTTGCTTTTGATTTATTCTCTTGCAATTCGTCAATCTTTTTTAAATAATGAACAGCATCGAGCATATACTGCTTTTTTAACGCCCCAAAATCTTCTTTTGAAATTTTTCCCATGTTTTCGTCAAATTCCAGTTCCCGGATAGCGGCGTATGCCTCTTTTTTTTCATACTCCAATTGCCCGAGGGCTTCATCCGTTTTAAGGATTATTGCAGAATCGGTTGAATTTGATTTCAGGATCGGGCTCAAGATCCAGCATCCCGCAAATAAAACCAACCCAATCAATATAAAATATTCCAACATAATCGGTCTCCTATGTGTCAGAATCTCACAACGCTTTTTCTTTTTGATTCAGATTGTCCCCGGCGATCCGGCAACATGACGATAAGCGTGCCGAGGCCCATGACCACGCCTCCTATCCAGAGCCAGACAACGAGGGGGTTGATCAACACTTTCAGTGTTATCCAATCCTCGCCATATCCGGCCAGAATTACATACAGGTCTTCTTTTAAAGTTGTGTGAATAGCCACCTCGGTGGTCGGTTGTTCCTGGCTTTTGAATAAGGTTTTCTCAGGCACCAACACCGCCACCTTATGTTCATTGTTGAAAATGCTCAGCGTCGCAGCAACGACATGCTTAATGGCGGTTGGGTAGTTGACAAGGGAATCGTATCTTATTTTATATTCCTTAAAACTAAACAATTCTCCCTTTTTTAAGGTTATTTGTTTTTCCAGGTTGAAGGTATTCGCGCTGAGTGAGATGAATACCAACACGACACCAAAGTGAACAACGTAGCCGCCATACCGCCTTTTATTTCGAACCACCAAATTCCACAGGGCCTTATGATAACCCTCTTTGAAAACCGAATGCCGCGTTCTGGTACCATAAAAGAATTCGAAAAACAGGGTTATCAATACAAAAATGCAGAGGGCATAGGATATCAGGGTATAAAACAGACGAATTCCAACAATAAAAAGGACAAACGCGCCGGCAACAGCTGCGGTTGAAGGAATAAAAAACTTTTTTAAAAAATTTGAAACCGAAGATCTCCTCCAGGCGATCAGCGGACAGATTCCCATCAAAAACAGCAGACCCAGACCAATAGGAGTGATGACGGCATTAAAAAAAGGGGGGCCCACCGTAATCTTCACCCCGCGAATCGCCTCGGATATAATCGGAAAAAGTGTCCCCCAAAGCACGGTAAAGGCAATTCCGACCAACAGCAGATTATTATATAAAAAGCTGCTTTCCTTGGAGAGAAAGGAGTCCAGCTGATTTTTGCTTTTTAATTGTGGCAGACGACGGATGAGCAAAGTCAGGGATATCAATAGACTTGCGATTAAAAATATCAGAAAGATCCACCCCAAAGACGATTCTCCAAAGGAATGAACCGAAGCGATCAGCCCGCTTCTCGTGATAAAGGTCCCAAAAAGCGTCATCAGAAAGCTAAAGATAATCAGCACGATATTCCATACCTTTAACATTCCCCTTTTTTCCTGAATCATCACCGAGTGCAGATAGGCTGTTGCGATGATCCAGGGCATGAATGAGGCATTTTCAACCGGATCCCACGCCCAGTAACCGCCCCAGCCGAGTTCCACATAAGCCCATTCCATCCCGAGCATGTTACCCGCTGTCAGAAAAAACCATGCAACAATGGTCCATTTTCTGGTGGTCTTGATCCAAACCGCATCAAGCCGGCCGGTGATCAGGGCGGCAATCGCAAATCCAAACGGTACCGTTAAGCCGACATAACCGATAAACAGCGTTGGCGGGTGAAACAGCATGCCCGGGTTTTGAAGCAGGGGGTTCAGGCCCTGCCCATCCGGAGGTCGATAATTAAACGTCTCGAACGGATTGGTCACAAATACCATCAAAAATGTAAAGAACATGGTAACCGTCATCAACACGGTTAGAACATAGGGTAAGAGCTCCCGGTTCTTTTTTCTGTTCTGGAAGGTGACAATGGCGGCAAATATGGAGAGGAGCCAGCCCCATAAAAGGAGCGAACCTTTCTGGCCTGCATAAAAGGCCGCTATGGTATAGGTCATGGGAAGGCCGTTGCTGGTATATCGCGCCACATATTCAATTTGAAAATCTCGGGTCACCAAAGCATATATCAAGACAAAGGATGCTATGGTCAGAAAGCCAAAGACAGCATAGGCCGCATTTTCAGCACTGGCAACCAGGTTTCCTTTTCGGCCTCTAATTCCAAAAAAGGCGATCAAGGCCGAATATCCTGATAAAAAAAACGCAGTTAACACAGAATAATATCCGATTTCAGTCATATTTTTTTCTCCGGTGGTTATATCTGATTGGAGACTGATCAGTTATGGTTGATCTTTTCTAATTGGTTTTTTATCATCAAATTCAATATGTCCAGTTTTCTTTTTTATTATTTCCCGACAAGATATTGGATCAGATTTCGGTTTTCAATACTCGCCCAGTCCCGTGCACCGAGCGCCTGGCCAATCGACTTTCCTTGTCTATCTATAAGAAAATGTGCTGGATGAGCTCTGATACCATACCCATAAGAAACCTTTCCATCAACATCCAAAAGCACAGGACAAGGCAAATTGTTACCCTTTACATATTTTTCCACGATTTCACGCTTTTCCTGCACATTTATAGCCAAAACAACGAAATCATCCTGCTTAAACTCATTGTACAATTTTACCAAGGAGGGCATCTCCTTCCGACACCAAGGTCACCAGGTCGCCCAAAAATCGAGCAATACCACCTTGCCCCGAAAATCATCTAGCTCGATGCGTTTGCCTTCCACATCATCTACCCTGAAACCCATGGCCATGGATTCCGCTTTAAATTTCATTACCCGGGCGGCAGACATGAGGTCGTCGACCACATCGGCAAATCCCAAAGGGATAAAAAGCGCCCACAAGCCAAATGCAAAAAACAACATATATACCCGTTGTATTTTACATTTTTTTTGTCGGTTTGGTTTTATTTCATGATTCATATGTTTCCCTTTTTTCCGAAAATACCCTATTATTTGGTTTAAAGCATCCTGCAAAGACTCTTCCACGATGTGCAAGCCGTGTAGCTACCGTATAGATGATTTTCGGACATGAACATTTCTCCTTGTCTCCCACCCTGCTGATATACGGGAATGTTCTCTGGCCGTCGGGCTGTTGCAAACGGCCAATGCCTTATCACATAACATACGCGAGCGGTCAAATGCTAAACAACCCTTTTGAGAACCGCCCAATGGTGGGAAACAAAAAAATATGCATGCAAATTAGATTTTCAAGCTCCATGAAATCTATTGGAATAATTCAGGCAGGCTAAATGAAGGATTATCATTATTCAGTAAAAACATCGAGAATAAGTGGGATGAGGTTTTTTCGGGTGATGTCCATTTTATCAAGATAGCGATCAAAATGTTTCAATTTGTCGGTCTTACTCTCACTATGAGCCCTATCTGCTTTATCAGATCGATATTGAGTATGGCTCCCCGAAAGGAGGGGCGAAAAGGGGGAGCCATCCCCGGTTAAGGGTTAATGGGTATATTGTTATCGCCGGCAACCGCCATTGCCTGGGACACCCCCCATGGGTCCGCTGCCCATGAATCCTTTACCCATGAAGCCTCTGCCGACGTTGGGAAACATGCCTTTCATCTTGATCATGTGTTCAACCCGCTTTTGATCCAGCTTTGCCTCTATGCCTGATACTTCTTTCTGCAGGCCGGCCGCTTTCTCGACATCCGGATTCTTTTTGATCAACTCGCTTTTCAGTGCGAGATGTTTTTCACTCAGTTCCTGTCTCAGATCCTCTGTCTCCTTAAAAAAGACTTGACGTTCTTCATCCATCTTGTTAAAATCATCATCGTTCAAGTCGCCCATCATATGACCACATCCTGGACCACTCCAGCCCCTGTGGTGCCGGCCGGATCCATGATTGCCCCATCCTGAAGGACCACACCCTTTGTCCATGTGGGCAAGCGCGTTGATGCCGGACCCCAGTACACCAACAACGGCCAAAATCATAAATATTTTGTTTATCTTTTTCATTTTTATATCTCCTTTTCTTTTTGATTGAATTCATATTTTCATGGTTCATTTTAATGTTGGGCAATTTGCATGCCACTTTTCAAGCATAAAGTTTTTTTGTATCATAACCTATTGAATAAACAGTAATATTATCAATAAATGATATAACATAAAGAAACCCCGATGCAATACTGCGACCCCGAAGGTGGGTCAATTGTATCCAGCGCGGTTGGATAAAATGACTGATCTGGGTAAAAAATATCCATTTGATTCATTATTTCAGATTATCTCGAAAATTATGCCTTGCCTGCAAAAGACAAACCGCTATATTCTCCGATGTAAGTATCGTCTAATATCCTGATTTAAAGGAGACAAATTACCATGAACTTTCGTGGAAAAATTATGCGCAGTTCTGTAGCGATTTTTTATTTATTAATCGGACTCAAAATTGTTATCATGATTAGTCCCTTTGCGGCCTATTTCTATGCTGAAATGGGCCGTATTGAGCGGTGGAGCGTCCGGACATTGCAGAAAAAAATTGATGGAATGCTTGATGAACGTACCGCTATATCATGTAGCGTTTCAAAGGAAAGTGGACAGATTTAGGATATAAATTAGAGACGCTTTTAGGTTATAATCGAAATCGAGAAAGGAGACACCGATTAAATAACACAGCAGGTTGATCCACTTACTTGTGCCAAGCGCCAGGGACCGATGCGAGTCATCGCCTTTATTGAAAATGCCGCAACGATACAACCTGCCAAAATGTCCTTCAGCTTCATGAGAGCACCTCTTTCGGGTCAAATATTAGACAGAATGGACATGATTAACAAGATCCTATTATGAATCAATAAGGATGTAGCCCCTGCTGTTTGGCTCTTGAATCAGTTCGCAAAGCATGCTTTTCAGAATTGTGATCTCGCGAATTTGCTGATTATCATCAAGCATCGATTACAACATTAGCACGTCGAAGGTTCATTTCAATGATAAGAACTCGCGCTCAGGGCCATGAAGACCGCCTGTTCCAGGTATCGTCCCGCCCAGCTTTCCGGGGCCTTCGGCTACAGCCTGCGCCAGGTCACTCGCATCATCAATGCAGACCCCTTTCGTGAATACGAGTCCGCCCTGATGAAAAAGGCCGAAGATGCGCTTCTGGCCGCGATGATAAACGATAAGCAATAACGGTTGACAAATAGCCTCTCCGTTGGTACCTGAGTCTCAATTGACACCGCAAACGATGGGTTTCCGAATGTTGCGGTTTGCATGATTTCTATACACAATGATAAAATTTCAATCTACCCGATCTTAAAAAGCGAGTTCTTATGGGTAAAACTATAGTCCCTTTAAATTTAGAGGATTCTTGGCTTATCCAGGCAGCATTGAAAAAGCTGTGATGACCATGCAAGATCTCTAGTTTTCAATCATTGACAACAGCTCCACTTTCCTTAAGATCAATTTGTGAAGAAAGGAGATTCCATGAAAAAGATTTTTATTCCTCTGTTTTTATTCTGTTTATTAACTCCTATCGGCTTTGCTCAGGCCCCCGCTGGAGTTATCCAAACCCAAATGAGTTTGGATGCCAATTTTGAGATTGACGTTAAAAAGGCTCAGGTGATTGACAATGTGTTAACCGTTGTTTTTGTTTTTAGAAACACTTCTGGAACCAAAGCTAGAATCAGCATGACCCCTTCAGAAATTTATTACATTGATTCCACTCAAAACAAAAAATACCACATCTTGAAAGATGAGAAGGGCACTTTCATCATGGCTCCTACCTTGTATTACGGGAAACTGGAATTTAATGTCGATGCCGGCAAGATGAAGCTGGCCTGGATTAAAATGCCAGCGCCAGATGCAGGCGTAGAAACCATCAATATAAATCTGCCTGGGTCCCTTCCTTTTGAAAAACTAAGAATTTCTAGATGAAG
>DCWS01000037.1 GCA_002328165.1 Desulfobacteraceae bacterium UBA2156
TTTTTTTCAGTTGATTTGTTTTAGACATTTCAATATGAACAGGTGACAATCGATACAGATCTATTTTCTCAAGTTTCACACGTGGTATTTTAGGAAAATCCGCATCATGCATAGGGTAAAAAAAATTTTTCTGGAAAAAATTGATGGTGAGCGCTTTGACAACGGCACAAAACCTTATAAGAGTTAGCATTCCAGAAGCAACTGATATTACAATAAAATCCAGACCATCGCATGCCTGTGCACGGTGATTACTTTATGGATACCGGTTCAAACTGATTGCCGCATTGTTTTTCAAAAAATTTTATTTACCCCACATAAGATACGGCACTGCGCCCCATTGGGAGTGCGAAACTTGAGTACTTACATGGCTACCGCTCATTTTTCAGTATTTTTATGTGCAATATGGGACCGGGTGTAATTGATCATAAAGGGAGGTAAATTTGATGAAGAGCGTATTGACCAGTTTTGAGGAGGCAACAGAGCTTGTCGACGACGGTGCATTGTTAACCTTTGGAGGAGCGACTTTTCAGCGGGCGCCGATGGAATTTATCCGGGAGTTGGTTCGTCAGGGAAAAAAGAATCTGACCCTGATAGACCGCGAGCCGGCCATGGACTTTGATCTCCTGATCGGTGCAGGTTGTGTGGCTAAGGTCCGGACAGGGATGCTGGCCTTTGAAGTTTTTGGGATGGCACCCAATTTCCGTAGAAAATCCGAGAAGGGTGAAATTATCACAAAGGAGGGTGCATGTCAGCCGATTATCGCCGGGTTCCGCGCTGCGGCAATGGGGTTACCTTCACTCCCGGTGAAGGGAATGCTCGGTTCAGACCTGCTGACCATCAGCGAAGTCATCGGGAGCCAGAAGCAAATTGAGGATCCTTTTACCGGGGAAAAAATGATCGCCGTCAAAGCCATAGAACCGGATGTTGCGGTGATTCATGCCCAGAAGGCAGATGCATTTGGAAATGTGAGGATCGAAGGCCCTTTATACGAGGACGTAATTAAGGCCAAGGCAGCAAAAAAAGTAGTGGTAACGGTGGAAGAACTGATTTCCGCCGGCGAAATCAGGAAAACGCCCGAGGCCACAACCTTGCCCCACTTCATTGTGGACGCTGTGGTGGAGGTGCCAAAGGGCGCCTACCCCTGTTCCTGTTTTAATTATTATGATACCGACTATGATCACATTCAGGAATATCTTCAGGCAGCAGCCAAGGACACATTTGAACAGTATCTGGATAAATGTGTTTATAGGAGGGAAAGTGAATGACTGATAAAATCGCAACACCGGATCTGATGGTCTATGCCATGGCCTCGGAAATCGAGAATTTCAATACTGTTCTCCACGGAGTCTCTTCTCCTTTGCCGGTTCTGGGCATGAGCGTGGCCCGCAGGACCCATGCGCCGGATATGGCGTATATTTCAGGGGCCGAAGGGGTTGACTCCGAGATTGACAGGATCTACCCCTCTTCGTTTGATCCGCGGCTGAATCGCAATGCCGTGGCATACTTTGGACTTCATGAAGCATTTGACCTTGCCCAGCGAGGGGAGTTGAATGTAATGTTTCTGGGTGCCGCTCAAATTGATCGGTTTGGAAATACCAACCTGAGCGTGATCGGAAAAATTGATAATCCCAAGGTTCAACTTCCAGGAGGAGCAGCCTCTGCCTTTTTGATGCCGATCACTCCGAAGGTAGTGATTTGGGCGACCCGGCATACCTTTAGAGTTTTTGTTGAAGCGGTCGATTTTGTGACCGGCCAGGGCTATAATAATCGTTCTGAAGGGTGCAAGAAAAACAAGATAGTTGTTGTTTCGAACCTCGGGGTGATGAACTTTGAAAATCCGGGCCGGACAATGCAGATCCAATCTGTTCACCCGGGTCACACCGTTGATGAGATCAAAGAAAACACCGGTTTTGATATTCTGGCGGCTCCGGATGTGGGAGAGACTCCGGTTCCCGATCAGGATATCGTCGACCTTATCGATCGAATCGATCCCGATGGGATTAGGCGGAGCGAGTTTCATTAGATGGGGTTTCTAAGCCACTGCAGTGGGTTGTGCTGAAAAGGAATCGAAAAAAAGAATAGAAGAGGAGATCGTAATGACTGATTTAAAGGATGTGGATCGGATCCTGAGCACATATATTCGACCTTTGACCTTCCCAATAGCGATAAAGATGCTGAAGTCGGAAAAGGAAATACCCGAAAGGACCCGTCGCCCACTTCAGCAGATGAAAAAAAAAATGGCCATCTGCCAGGGGATCGGTATAGCGCGAAAATTGGGATGGGTAGTTGCCATGGGTAAGGAGGATATGCAATGCTCTCTGGGGGCAGCGCCTTTTGGTTTTTTCAAAGACATTGACTTTTTCAAAGAGGGAAATTTAGCTGCCGGTATGTTTACCGCTTCAAAGGAAATTGGAAAAAGTGAAGAAGAACTTGTGGATTGTTTTGATTACGGTCTCTATAGCCATATTCTGGTGGCGCCCTTAAGCCGGGCAGTATTTAAACCGGACCTGCTGATGGTTTATGGGAATCCGGCACAAATCATGAGACTTATTCAAGGAGCCCTCTATAACGAAGGAGGGGCTGTTCATTCCTCCTCCACGGGAAGGCTGGGGTGCGCAACCATTATTACGACCATCAAAAGGAATCAATGCCGGTATATGGTTCCCGGAAATGGAGACAGGATATTCGGTATGACACAGGATGACGAGATGTCTTTTGTTGTTCCTGCTTTAAAAATAGATACGGTTTTGGATGGCCTGGCAAAGACCCATAAAGGCGGTATACGGTATCCGATCACCAGCTTCTATAATTTTGAAGCGACCTTTCCACCATCCTACCAGGAGCTGATGAAGATCTGGGAGGAAAAAGGAGAATTATAAATGGAACCGATTACCGGAAGACAGAGGGTTGTGGCGGCTTTTAAAAAAACCTTTACCGATCGGACAATCCAAATCGATAGAATTCCTGCCTATCCGATCATGGGACAGTGCAATGCCCAGCTTGTAGGTGCCTCCATCCGGCAATTTCTGCTGGATCCCAAAACATTTGTCAAGGCCCAGGTGGCGGCCTATGAGCGTTACAGACCGGATATCATCGTCATGCAGGGGGATCTGCTAATGGATGTGGAGGCGTTGGGAAATGAACTCAAATTTCCCGAAGACAGCATGTGTATCTCCACAAAGGTGGCCCTTAAGGACAAGGGAAGACTAGGCAGCCTGAAACTGGTGGATCCTAAAAAAGACGGTCGGCTGCCGGTCTATCTGGAGATTCTGGATGAAGCGAAAAAAATGATATCCGATTCGATCGTGTCGGCGGCAATCTCAGGTCCATGGACGATTGCCATCGGCCTGAGGGAGGCTGAACTGCTTCTCAGGGATACGATGAAAGACCCAGATTTTGTCCATGAACTGATGCAGTTCTGTACTCAGGTGTCCATCCGCATGGGCGAAGCTGTTTATCCCATCAAAGTGGGGCTCAGTTATTCAGAGGCGCCTGCTTCATGCAGCCTCATTTCTCCCAAGATCTACCGAACTTTCATATTTCCATACCATAAGCAGATCGTCGATCATTTCAAAGAGAAAAAGGTGGGAGTCGGCCTTCATATATGCGGATTTACAGATCCGATTTTAGAAGATATGGTCAATACAGGGGTAACCAACATTAGTATCGATGCGCCTTCAAACCTGGCAAAAGCTGTGGATGTAACCAGGGGAAGGGCGGTGATCATCGGAAATGTCAACACCAATCTTTTCTTTTCCGGAACACGGGATGAAATGAAGCAGGCAATGAAAAACTGTCTCGCTGTCGCCGCCAAAGACTGCGGATATATTCTGTCCACCGGTTGCGAGGTTCCGGGCGTTGCACCACCGGAAAAGATAGGGTGGTTTATGGAGTTGGTCAATGAACTTTGCTATCCTTAATGATCGTAAATAAAATCGAGAAATTGATATAGAAAAACAAAGAAAATTTTATTTCATAGGGTATTAACAGACGTGGCCCGGTTTGTTTAACCAAAAGAAAGGACAACAATGGGATTTTATGATTTTACCTTCTACGATCTGATCGAGCGTAACACCATATGTTTTAAAGAAAAAGATGCATGGTTCGATGCAGATGATCACCGGACACTGACATTTTCACAGTACAAAGACAGGGTGGACCTTCTGGCCGGCGGGCTCCAGGGGGCCGGGATCAAAAAAGGGGACCGTATCGGCGTTTTGGGGAAGAATTGTTTGGAATATTTTCTTCTATACGGGGCTGCTGCGGCCTTGGGTGCGATTTTATTGCCCATAAACTGGAGACTGTCAGCCGAGGAAGTTTGCTTCAACCTCAATGACTGCCAGCCCAGAGTCGTTTTTGTGGGGAAAGAATATCAGGATTTGGTCCAGGGAATAAAGGAGAAACTCGCATCGGTGGAAATCTATTACAACCTGGGTCAGGAGGGAGGGGAGTTTCTTGCATTTGATTCACTGACCGATAACCGGCCCGAGCTTGTCCTGGAAAATGTTTCCGCAGATGATGGATTTGTCATTATACACACGGCAGCTGTGGCCGGCAGGCCGAGGGGGGCTTTGTTGAGCCATGGAAATGTGCTTTGTGCAAATATCAATTTTGATGCTCTTTTCGATCTAACATCTCAAGATGTGCATCTGAGCCTGCTGCCGCTTTTTCATATCAGTGGTTTATTTATGGCGACAATGAGCTTCCATGCAGGTGTTTTGAACGTGAATATGAGCAAGTTTGATGCAGCTGAAGCGGTTCAGCTGATAGAGGATAAACGTGTTACCATGCTGTTTACCTTTGCCCCGATCCTTGGTTCCATCGTTGAAAGTCAAGAAAAAACAGGAAAGGAGATCAAAACGCTGCGGCTGGCCGCCGGACTGGAAGCACCCGAAACCATAGAAAAATACCAGGAGTTGACCGGTGGGACCTTTTACTGCATGTACGGCCAGACCGAGACCTCTTGCGCAATCACCTTTTGTGCTTACAACAACCGGCCAGGTTCAGCAGGCCAAATGTTGCCCCTGACCGTGGTGAGACTCATGGATGACAACGATCGGCCGGTACCGGTGGGTGAGGTGGGTGAGATTGCCGTGAAAGGGCCGATGGTTTTCAAAGGCTACTGGAATCTTCCGGAAGATAATGCGTATACCTTCAGGGGCGGGTGGCATCATACCGGCGATTTGGGTCGTTTTGACGAAGACGGTTTTCTATGGTACGCGGGGCGAAAGCCGGAGAAGGATTTGATCAAACCCGGCGGTGAAAATGTCTATCCGGCAGAGGTGGAAAGGGTGATTCTTGAACACCCTGCCATTGAAAAAACGGTTGTAATCGGTGTACCGGACCCCAAATGGAAGGAGGGGATCAAGGCAGTTTGCCAGCTAAAAGAAGGAGAGGCCCTCGATCCGCAGAAACTAATTGATTTTGTCGGTTCTCGGATTGCGAGGTTTAAAAAACCCCAATATGTCGAATTTATCTCAGAGTTTCCACTCCTTGAGAGCAGCTTACCGGATAGGAACAAGGTAAAGGAGTTATACGGTAAAGAGGGGTAGAAGCCGTGCTTTTTCGCTGTCGCACGCCTTGCCCTCGAAAATGATTTGAGGTTTCGAAATAATTTCTATGTTTTTCTTCGCTGTCAATCGTCATTGAGTTTAGCGTGTTTGGAAAGAAAGCCAGGATCGTACCCTGCTTTTTTATAATTTTCAAGGGCCCTTATCTTAAGGCCTTTGTCCTTTGTTTTTTCAGAATGTTTATCAGCCAATTCAGCGGCATGACTCCACCTCCCTGAATTTTCGTACTCTTTTACGCTGTTTTCCACCCTGGCCTGTTCTTTGGATTTTTCCATCACAGCCGAGTGGCACCAGGAGATGATTTTTTTAACCCGCTTGTTGCAAAAGGTACAACTTAAAAGCGGCGTGTCACTGACCGGCTGAAAAATCTCAAAACCATGCCGGCAGTGATGACAGGCATCTTTCGGGTCTACAGCTTGGTATTCGTATATTGGCACTGGTAAAATTCCCTGAAATAACGATTATTTTCTCTCCCCGATGAAATTATCTACACAAACGATAGATACAAACTGTAACTTGCTTGGAAAGCAATGTAAAGAAATTATACCGCTGATCTTTAATACCGCAGGAGGTCCGATAATTGATAAAAACGCAAGGGTGTTAACTCCGGATGGGACCTCCATTCCAAGCTTGTATGCGGCAGGAAACAACACTACGGGTTTCTATGACAGTTATCCTCCCACAGGAACCGGACTGCAGATATCCAGCATTTTTGGTCAGGTGGCTGCAGAACAGATAAAATAAATTTTCTCAGAATTTCGTCAATTTTTTCATTTTTTTCTTGACATACCACAAAGTGGCATGTTTAACTGGTAAACAAGGTTAATGGCCACAGGCACCTCCAGCCTTATTAACCTTATTGCTTTCTTTCTACTCCTCTCTCAAAGCCCCTGGTGCCCAACCGGGGGCTTTCCTTTATAAAAAAAACGTTAATTTCAACGTTGAACTGGGCCCTGTCAGGATTCTCTGAATTCCACCTCAATCTCTTGTCCGCTCATCCGGATGATTGTGTCGACTCTATTTCCCTCTCCAAAATTAGCGGACGAATATATCATCGATATGGCTGCCCAATCATTATCCCATTCCCACGCTCCGGTCAACTTTTCCATACCCTATCGCCGGTATTTTTATGGAATCTGAGGAAACTTTTACCATCGGGGAGAAAATTGTCTTATCCATTAATTTTTCCGATTCGGGTAATCCCTTTAGAATCCCCTCAACAATCGTCTGCACCACTTCAGAAGGCATCGGTCTCAAATTCAAAAGTCAGGTCCAAGAGGCAATTATTACATCGCTCATCGATAACCTAAAAAAAACAGGGACTAAAATCTCTTTCTTGACATACCACAATGTGGTATTATAATATTCAGTAAGGTTGATGATTGTTTTCAATCCATTTCGTTAGCCTTGCCCTCCTTAAGGGGCGATTCGCTAAGGGTCGCCCCTTTTTTGTTGCCCTCTGATGTTTTCTGTTTGTTTACGTTATGATCCCGTTCATTTCCAATTATTCATTCCTGTCCTTAGTAATTTCATTTGAAAAACATAATATCTCAAATGAACGGGGTTCAGAATCACGAACCGAATTTTCTTTTTCATTTTTTATTTACAAAAACATAATTGAGCTTCTAATGGATTTCAAAACTACAGCTGTTGATCTCAAACAAATGGCAACGATGTTGGTATCAGCTTATCCTTTGAAGGCCAATGCGAAAAACTGGAGGCAAAAGCCGCTTCTGGTGACCGCTCGGTCAGATGACCGTTTGAAAATCCTTCTTAAAATCGCTTTCCATGAACATTTGTTCCCATGGGATCTTCGTCCTTCGATTAAAACGGCGATTGTTTTTTTTATTCCCTTTATCCGAGAACTCATTGAACAAAACAGCGGCGGAAAATTTCCTGGCCGCAACCGGGGCCTGGCGTATGAATCAACAAACAAGCTGATCGGGGTACTCTCTGAAGCCATCAAGAATTGTCTGGAGGAGGAAGGGGCGCTGTCAGCGCTCACCCCGGTTATCCACAACTTCAACCCGGTCAAGTTGGTTGCCGGATGGTCACACAAACATCTGGCTTATATATCCGGGCTCGGCCTTTTCAGCATCAACGCCCAGCTGATTACGCCAGCAGGCTGTGCCGGTCGTTTAGGAAGTCTGGTTACCGAGGTTGATCCGGGTAACAATTTCATGGTTGAACACCGGGAACTGTGCCTTCACAAAGCCAGTCAGAACTGTTTAAAATGCATCGGGCGTTGTCCAGTTGGGGCGACAGGCGAAGACGGAATTGATCGACATCATTGCTTCGCCCGTCTCAAGGTAAATATAAATCATACCAAAGACCTGGCCGGCCCGGAAGAAACAACACACGTCTGTGGCAAATGCGTGGTCAACCTTCCGTGCAGCATCGACCCGCTTGGGCAACAGACATAGGCGGGGTACTCACATCTGATATTTTTCCATCAAACCCTTTAACTCTGCCAGATACTCCTTTTGATAGAGAAGGCCTTTGAGGCTGCTGATATCATAAAATGAAAACCCGATATAAGGTCTAAAGTCAATGCCGTACGGATTTTGGGTTTCGTCATTTGCCCGATCGAGAACGAGGATGCTGTAATAACTGGTTAACACCCTTACCTTTGAATCTCTTCGCAACAAATAACTTCTTCCCCCCAGTGTGTTCAGAAAAAATCCAGCATATTTATATAAAATGTCCAGAGAAGGAGGGGCATTCAACTTCGTTTTACAATTGGTACCGTTGAAAAACCATGCAAAAAAAGTGGCCATGACCGATTCGATGATTTCAGATTCGTTTTTCAAAATGTCATTTATCAGCCGAATCCGCTTGCTTCCGATAACACGGTAGAAGTGAGTTACATTTCGTATCAAGGTAAAAAGATCATCCATTTCATAGGATACCACCGGCGGATGGGCGGACAATTTCTCAATAAGTTTTTGAAAAAGGTTATACGTCCCTTCCTCTATCTTATAAAATGTTAGATATTCTCTACTGTCCAGATATGTTGTAAAAGATGTAATTTGATACATCATTTCCAAACAGGGGATATTCTTTTTAAGTGAAGAAACCGCTGGAGACTCTTCGCCAAAAGCATCTCCCAGTTTTTCTTTGGGAACCAGCGCTTCTTTTTGCTGTGAAACAACTTCTTCAAGATTCGAAATCTTTTCTTCCAACTCTCCTATTTTTTCCAGACAAACGGCCCGCTCTGTGTTGACGGTCTTTTCAATTTTCGTCCTATTCCATATGCGAATTCGATGAAACCCAAAAAAAAGAATTGCTCCTGAGATGATAATAATAATAATAATTTTCGGTTTTTTGTCCATCTAAAATGGCACCCTTTGACCTGGTTGAGGTAAAAATGTTGAACGTGCTGAAAACAAATAAGGTGATTAAACTAAAATTATAACAGATTTCTTTGCAAAATCAAATTGTTTTGAACGATGCGTTGCATTGGAAAACGAATAACCTGCTTCATTTTAGTCTGCTCGTGCGGCGTGTTTTCGTCACCTGGGCGTTTTCCACTCCTGTAACGCTACCGGCGACGAATAACCCTGAAGCAGGCGTTTCCATATTCGGACTAGTGTTTCACCTCAAATCCATCGGAAAAAAAATCGATGAATGTCCCATCTGTTTGTTGCACAATAATCATGCCTTCGACACCATCGACACGGTTGATCAATTGAATCCCCTTTTCACGGCCCAGCACCACAACCGCTGTTGCAAGTCCGTCTGCAAAGGCGCATGTTACGGCCACAATTGAAACGCTGACAACACCGTTTTCAACCGGATATCCTGATTTCGGATTTAATACATGGGCGTAACGTCTGCCGTCAATTTCAAAAAAATTTCTGTAATCGCCGCTGGTTGCCATGGCCCTATCCGATAATTTTACTATTTTATAAACCTGATCCAAGGCAGCATTCTTTCTCGGGTTGTTGATGCCAATTCTCCAATCGCTGCCATTCTTTTTTTTACCGGAGGCATAGACCTCCCCGCCAATCTCAACGAGAAAGTCTTTTATTCTTTTTTTTTGTATGAGCTTAGCGACGGCATCAACCGCATACCCTTTCGTGATTGACGAGAGGTCCAGAGAAATGGAGGCTTCCTTTTTGAGCAGGTATTTTTTATCTGAAATTTCAATTTTATCAAACCCGATATCCAGCAGCCGCTTATCGATTTCATCCAATGTGGGGATCTTCTTTTTTTCCCCCGTGCTTCCAAATCCCCATAGGTCGACCAGTGGTTTGACCGTACCGTCCCATGCCCCTTCTGTCAGGTGGTAGATCGTGTCCGCCACTTTCATCACCTGATAAAAATCATCGGAAATGACGAACTTTTCATCCGGGTTCTGAAATTCATTAAATCTGCTGATTTCGCTCTCTTTCATATAGGTGGACACGCTCTGGTTGATCTCATCCAGCCGGGTCTCAATCTCCGCTTTGAGATCAGCATGGCTTTTGTAAAACCAGGAGACGATCCTGATATGATAGGTCGTTCCCATGGTTTCCCCCGAAATCAGGACCTCCTTTTTCACAGCGCAACTTATAAAAAGGAAAACCAGAGAGGCCATCCCGGCTATTTTGATCGATCGCTTCATGTAATGCCTAATCCAGGAAAACAAAATTTAAAAATAATTCGCATTGGCCACCTTTTGCCATCACCCTCATTCCCGTATGAATAATAAAACAGTTTACCGGTTTAATGCATTGGTAACGTTCAAAAGTTATGGCACAAAATAGTTCTTGAAAAATATACACGGTCTCCTTCATGGGGTTTTATGACCCGTAAAACCTTTTTAGAAGGGAGACCGTGATGGAACAGGAAATACATATTACACTCCGGTATCATCTTGCAATAGGCAGGGTGACTTTAAATGAGATCGTATATCAATTACAGCAACTTCGGGATCCGCCGATGCTAGAGATTTTAAAGCAGATTCTACGAAGCTATGATGACCTGATTTCAGAGCGTTTGAGCACCGTGCAGAGTAACACACCCAGCAAGGCACGTGAGGGGCCTGGACAGCATGTTCGAAAATGCGATCCGAAAGATAGATTTTGTCACGGTCTCCGGATCCGTAAACGGGGACATCGCAACCACCCCAGGTGTTTCACACGGTTTTTGGCAAATTCAAACTGCCTCTGCGCGTGGCCGAATGTTGTACGTGTGGTGCTCGATATTGCCCGCTGTTAAGTGCGCTCAAATTAAAACGATTGTCAAAGACCGAATCAATGCCACCGAAGCTTCCGATATCCCTTTTCTCTATGATGGGGAAGCAGGCTTGGATAATTTTCTATCCTCGCTCACCGATCCGCAGCGCTGCACATGGCGTGTTCCCCGAGGTCTTTATCATGCCCTGTGGGAAGACGGGCTGCGTGAAAAAGACTGCGAGCCTGAAATTAACTAGATAACAGCTGATCGGCATCGAACTTTCCTAAACCGATTTTTAACAAACCAGAAAACAAGGAGCAGATTCAAAGCCAATACGAATCCAGTAAGACTGAAATAAAGCAATTGATAGATGCCTTTAAACAAAAGGGCTACACCCACAGCGCCTTGTATATTGAGAATCTATCCAAGCATCTGTTTACTAACATCGAATATGGCTCAAAACTGGGGTCATCGCTCCCAAAACCATATCGCTTTTTTAAAGAATTTTTCGAGAAATCGGACGCAGACTTAAACGCATCGCTTACGGCTGGTCGGATACCGCCGTGACCAAATTGTTAAAAATGATTGTCCTCAAAATGTACCGTAGAGATAATTGGGAACAATACTGGAAACAAAAACTGGGCATCGATGGAAATTTCAGCATTCAAATCATCAATGCCATAACTTTTGAACGTTATCAAAAGGTTGTATGATTCAGAACTTCAATTAAAAAACTAAAAGAACAACGGGTTAAACGAATATTTACGGAATCCGGCTATAAAAATGCATTATTTCAGATTCTTAAGATGCGAGGAAGTAACATCTCAATAACCAATGGTAGTAATGAGAGGAGCGTTTACAACTTAAAATTATCCCTTTAGTATCTGATGAGTATTTATCTTTAGAAAAAAAGAGAAAAAGTATTATCCAGGGTTTAGTGTATGTTGTTGAATCAAGTCGGCCAAAATGGTATTAACTGACCTGATTTTTTTGATTTATTTGCGATTTGTTGAATTGATAGTGCTTTTCGTGTATAATTTTGATGGTTTACGTTTTCAAAAAACTGGAACAAAAAATCGCCGAATAGTTAATATGAAATGTTATGATTCAAAGAAATAACAATGAAAAAAGGTTTTTTGGAAAAGCTCAAAAAGATCTCGGAAAAAGGAGTGTGCGGTTACCCAAGAGCTACTGTTGCGTATTACGATCCTGATAACAAACGCGCATTCAAAGTGGCTGCTGGAATTGTGCCGTCTGAAGGTGCTGATCCTGAAAGGCTTGAGAGATGGATTTCTGAAATGACCGGTGTGCAGAAAGGCGCTTTTATCAACGAACAAATTTATAAATTCATAATAATCAATGATGCTAAATCGGTGGTCATTACAGATGGAATTATCGGTTGCCCTCATGAAGAAGGCATAGATTATCCAGAAAATTCATCATGTCCTCAATGTCCTTTCTGGGCAATCCGTGACAGGTTTACCGGTGAAATAATACATTAAATCATAACATTCCCGCATTCACATATGACATGTGATGCGGGGCGTTAAGCGTAAAAAAAAGAAAGAAATGGCAAAGCTGGATCTAGTGAAAGAATACAAGGTTTATTACAAAGTAGGAGCAAAACCGAAAATAGTCGAATTTGGTCCAGTCAAATACTTGACGATTGGAGGCAAAGGGGAACCAGCAGGCGAGGTATTTACAAGCAAAATAGAAGCCCTGTATCCCCTTGCATATGGAATAAAAAAAGTCTGTAAAGACAAAGGGAATGATTTTGGAGTTCCAAAACTGGAAGGTCTGTGGTGGGTAGAGAGCAATAAACCTGCTCTTGAAGTTCCCAGAAGTGAGTGGTGCTGGAAATTGCTCATTAGAATGCCTAAATTTGTAACAAACGAAATGATATTGTCTATTCAACCTGAAGTCGCCAAGAAAAAGAAGAATGGGCTAATTCAAAAAATATCATTTGAGAAAATCACAGAGGGCAAGTGTGTCCAAATCATGCACATTGGCCCCTATTCAACAGAACCTGAAACAATAAATACTCTGATGGATTTCATGGCTAAAAGCGGGCTTTCCGTGAATGGACTCCATCATGAAATTTATCTTTCTGATCCAAGAAAAACTGAATCATCAAAAATGAAAACACTCATCAGATATCCTGTAAAATGATTAGAAATCGCATAACAGTATCATGCACTCGAACAGCAAAAAGCGCCGTTCATTCCTCGCTCTGCTTTTGGCTGCTGACGATGTGATGTGTTGGTCTGAAGGGGAGAACGAAATGGTCGGAGCGATTGCCGGAGACATCATCGGATCGGTGTTCGAGCACCATCAAATCAAGACGAAGGACTTCCCTCTCTTTCATCCTCGGTGCAAGTTCACCGACGACACTGTGCTGACTGTTGCCATTGCCGACGCAGTCCTTTCAGGCCGGCCGTACGTAGAGTCGGTCAGGGAGATTGGTCGCCGCTATCCCGTCGCTGGCTATGGGGGGTCTTTTATCCAGTGGCTTCATTCCGACGATCCCCGGCCATACAACAGTTGGGGGAATGGTTCTGCCATGCGCGTCAGTCCGATTGGCTTTGCCTTCTCATCAGAAGACAAGGTTCTCCGGCATGCAACGCTGACGGCTGAGATTTCCCACAACCACCCGGAGGGAATCAAGGGAGCGCAAGCCACGGCTCTCGCCGTGTTCCTGGCCCGAACGGGAACCGGGAAAGAACAGATAAGGTCGCGCATTGCAGAGGAGTTTGGCTATGACATGAACCGTACCGTGGACGATATTCGTCCGACATACTTCTTTGATGTGTCGTGTCAGGGAACGGTACCGGAAGCAATCATCGCTTTCCTCGATTCCGGTTCATACGAAGATGCGGTTCGAAATGCCATTTCGCTCGGAGGTGATAGTGACACCCTTGCTTGTATCACTGGTGGTATTGCCGAAGCTTTCTACGGCGATATCCCCAAAGACCTTCAAGAGAAGGTTCAAGACTGTCTGACACCAGACCTCTGGCAGGTGACGGAAGCGTTCTGTCAGAAATACCGATAGGGAAGTAGAACAACAGCATGCTGCAGACGCGCTCCCACGGGCCGCAGATGCTCACGGGATCTCCCCTTGCGATCTCTGTATGAATTTGCGATGAAAGTGCGCTTTCAAAGTTACAAATTTCTCATCCCCACAATTACCTGCTTCCAAGGCCTGAGATTGCCAAAACACATCGCAATATCGCCAGTCTATCTGATTTACCATATTCGGTCATTTACTTACCTTCTAAGGCTTGCTTTATTTTTATTTGCGAATGCCAATTTTTCACGCTCAAAATCGCTCTCCAAATCTAACTGGATCTCAGATTTTGCATTTTGCTGTTCCGTTTTTTGCTCACCTCGCTCCGGTGTCGCCTGCCCTCAAAACAACAAAAATATTCGGCGTTGTATTCAAAGTGGGCATCAGATAAAGAGGGGAGGAGGTGTTAAATGTCTTGCCGGCCAAATAGGTATAACAAACAGATGCCAAAGCTAAATCAACGCATATTTACTGATCTGCAGGGCCAGATCGAAAGAATAACCTACACTAACGATGAAAATGGCTTTACGATTGCCAAAATCAAGGTTTACGGGCAACGCGATCTCGTGACCATTGTTGGGAACTTGATGGCCCCCATCCCAGGCGAAATTATTAAAATGCGCGGGGAATGGATCAATCATCCGAAATACGGTGAGCAGTTCAAAATCGTCCATTACAAGACTGCTGTCCCGGCTTCTGTCTATGGTATCCAAAAATATCTGGGTTCCGGTCTGATCAAAGGTATCGGGCCTGTGATGGCAAAACGAATCGTCAAAAAATTCGATAAAGACACTCTGGATATCATCGAAAGTGACGTTGGGAGACTCGTTGAAGTAAACGGTATCGGCAAAAAGCGTATCGCGATGATCAAAAAAGCCTGGGAAGACCAAAAAGAAATTCGTGAGGTGATGATTTTTCTACAAGCCCACGGTGTCAGTTCAGGCTATGCCACCAAAATATTCAAACAGTACGGCGACCAATCGATCGAGGTTGTAAAAGAAAACCCATACCGTCTGGCAACGGACATTTTTGGTGTAGGTTTTATCACTGCTGACAACATTGCAGAAAAATTAGGGTTTGACAAAAATTCTGAGCTGAGAGCTGAAGCCGGTATTCTCTATGTTCTAAGCCAGCTCGAGGATGATGGACATGTCTATTATCCTTATGAACCGCTCGTGGAAAAATGTCAGGAGGTCCTTGAAGTAGAGCGAAATATCATTATCAATGCGTTCGGTACGATCACGGTAGATAACAGAATCGTCATCGAAGATTTGAATGAAAGCATCGATGAATTCAAAGAAAACAATAAAGCGGTCTATCTCGCAAAATTCCATCTCTGTGAAACCAGTATCGCGAAACGTTTAAAAACCCTGGTGAATGCGCCAAAATCTATCCGAAAGATTGATTCAGATAAAGCGATCGAATGGGTGCAAAAAAAGCTCGACATCACCCTGGCAAAAAACCAGGTAGGTGCGATACGGTGCGCTGTTGAAAAAAAGGTTATGGTTATCACCGGTGGACCTGGTACAGGTAAAACAACCATCATTAACGCGATTTTGAAGATTTTTTCAAAACTGAAAGTCAGAATCTTGCTCGCGGCACCGACCGGCAGGGCTGCAAAACGAATGAGCGAGACCACCGGCCATGTTGCAAAGACCGTCCACCGAATGCTGGAATACAGTATTCAAAAGGGCGGTTTTCAGAAAAATGATGAAAAACCGCTGAATTGTGATCTTTTGATTCTGGACGAAGCCTCGATGATTGACACGGTCCTGATGTATCATCTTTTAAAAGCCATACCGCAGACTGCTACCTGGATCATTGTGGGGGATGGAAACCAACTTCCGTCAGTCGGTGCTGGAAATGTCCTAAAAGATATCATCTCCTCTGACAGCGTGCCGGTTGTGGAATTAACCGAGATCTTTCGTCAGGCCAAAGAAAGCCTGATTATCGTCAATGCCCATAAGATCAACAATGGTATATTTCCATATCTTAAACCGACCGGTTCTAAAGATGATTTTTATTTCATTGAAGAGGAAGACCCTGATGAGGTGCTCAAGATAATACTGAAGCTGACAAAAGAACGTATTCCGAACCGGTTTGGATTTGACAGTATCGATGATATACAAGTGCTGGCACCCATGCACAGGGGTATTGTAGGGACTGGAAACCTCAATATCGAATTACAAAAAATACTTAACCCCGGTGAAGACGTCGTTATCAGAGGGAACAGGGCTTTCCGCGTCAGTGATAAAGTGATGCAAATAAAAAACAATTACGATAAAGAGGTCTTTAACGGTGATATCGGAAGAATCAATCGGATCAATTTAGAGGAGCAGATAGTTACGATAACCTTTGATGACCGGCATGTTGATTATGACTATCCTGATCTTGACGAGATCGTTTTAGCGTATGCGGTATCGGTCCACAAATCCCAGGGCTCTGAATATCCAGCAATCATTATCCCCATTCTGATCCAACATTATATGCTTTTGCAGCGGAACTTGATTTATACAGCCGTGACCCGGGGAAGAAAGCTGGTGGTAATCGTCGGAACAAAAAAGGCATTTGCGATTGGGATCAAAAATGACAAAACTCAGAAACGATTTACGTATTTGAAATATAGGCTGATCTGATGGAAACATCAACTCCATGATAGACATGTCATCCATTTGGACATGGATGTCTTTTATCTTACGGTTGAGGTTTTGGATAATCCGGACCTGGAAAGCAAACCGGTTATCGTTGGCGGTAGCCGTACCCCGTCTCGGTGAGCATATGTCTGTGTTTAATTTATTCCGGTAAGACGGTTTCATTGATTCATGTCTTATCAACTTTTAAAAAGGCCATAAAGCAAGATGGGATTAATTTCAGTTACCGGTATATTGACCGCACTTCCCCAAAAACATACTTCTGTGTGCTGAACGAAGTTGCGATTGCCTTCGATGGTACGAAAACAAATGTTCGCAATCCTGGGTCAAATCATTCACTTAAGTCGGAGAAATCGTAGAATAGAATGCTTTGTCTTGATTCCGTGGCACCTCACCTGAGATAATATTCTGAAATAATATTTCAGCTCTATATAGCAAGAAGTTTTATTATCATACAAAAAGATTGAAACTTTGAATGCTTGAGTTATTTCAAAATCTATCAGCAGATGAGGCTAATCAATGCGGCCTGGTCCTGTCATCATCCGGCATTCCATATCATTTAAAACAAGGAGGAAGTGGATGGTATGTTTGGGTCGATGATATGGACTATGAAAATGCTTTACACACTATTGAGCAATACCTTGAAGAGAATCGGGATTTTGATAAAAAGGATGAAACTCCCTATTTTGAATACCAAAGGACATTCACAGGGCTATGGGTATCCATCGGTTTGCTGGCGTGCTATGTTACTACTAAAACGGGAAATGACTTCCAGCTTATTGTCAATGCTTATGGCTCGTCAGTCTTTCACATATTACATGGAGAATTATACAGAACCGTTACTTCATTGATGCTTCACGCAAACGCCTTGCATCTGTCAGGCAACATTCTTGGAATTGCCATATTTGGAACAGCCGTCTGTACTACAACCGGTTGGGGTGCTGGCTGGCTTATGATTCTTGCGACCGGCATAGTTGGCAACCTATTGAACGCTATTTTATATAAGACGGGCCATCTTTCGATCGGGGCATCCACGGCGATCTTTGGGGCCATAGGTATTTTGGCCGCACATCAATTTTTTAAAAAATTAGGGCTGCCCGGCCAGCGAATAAGAGCATGGCTTCCCTTAGCTGGCGGTATCACTCTCTTTGGTATTCTTGGTTCTGGGGAATTTGTTGACCTTACGGCTCACCTATTTGGCTTCATGGCGGGTATTGTAACAGGGGCTCTATACGCTATTTTAGTAAAAGGGCCGATCTCAAGGTCCTATCAAGTTTATTGTCTTCTTGTTACTTTAAGTGTTCTTGCCATGTCTTGGATAAGGGCCTTTGTTCACATATGAGATTACTTCAGAAAAAAGAGGTTTGTGCTTAATGCATCACACCATAAGAAGGCAAATGTGGTAACAGAGATTATGTTTTTGAAACCGTCTGCGTGAGTCATGCTATTTAAATATTCTATTAATCACTAGGAACTAAAGTTCCACAGTCGGTTCTATATACAAAACAAAGGGAATTTATTCATATCGATTCGCTTACAAGCGTTATTAGAAACTTGTGCTTTACTTGGATGTGTGAGAATATCCCTTTGATAAGACTGTACAAAGAGGATCGGGCCAGAAGAAATATCGATTTTGATAATGGGAGGATTTTAATATGCAAACCGGGGGGGATAATAAAAGTAAGCGTATGGAGAGGGAGCAGGGCGATATCAACACCACCGCCAATAGAAAAAAATACTGGGAAAGAAACTTATCCGGCCGCGCCCGGGAAATCTTTGAACAGGATAACAAATATTTTCTGCATCAAAGCTTGTCAACGCCCGTGTTAAATGTCCTGTCCAAGGCACAAGGCATCCATATCGAAGACCTTGACGGAAACAGATATATCGACATGCATGGAAACGGTGTCCACAATGCAGGTTTCGATAATCCTGAAGTCATCGAGGCAATAAAAAAACAGCTAAACGAAGGCCAGGCCTTCTGTCCAAGACGGTACACTAATATTCCTTCCGTCCGTCTGGCGAAAAAGTTGGCTGAAATAGCCCCCGGAGACTTGTGCCGATCTCTTTTCTGTCCCGGCGGGTCCGAGGCCATCGAGATGGCGATCATGCTCGCGAGGCTTGTTACCGGGAATTATAAAACCATTTCATTTTGGGATTCATATCACGGCACCGGATTTGGTGCGGCCAGCATCAGCGGAGAGGAACTTTTCCATGGGGGCCTGGGGCCCATGGTACCGGGTTCGTTTCATGTTGAGTTCCCCAACTATTATCGTAATCCTTGGGGGTTTACCAATCCTGAGGATGTAGACGCCGAATGTATTCGACAAATGGAGCTTATCTTACAGCGGGAGCCTGAGATGGCTGCCGTCATCGGGGAGCCGATTTCAGCTAAACCGGCAATTCCTTCCAAAGGATATTGGGAAAAGGTTAAAAAGCTATGCGAACAATACGGTTCCCTGTTGATTTTTGATGAGATCATCGAAGGGTTTGGTCGAACCGGAAAGATGTTTGCATCCGAACACTATCTGGTACCGGACATTCTCGTGCTCGGAAAATCTCTGGGTGGCGGCGTTCTCCCCTTTGCCGGTATGGTTACCAAAGACCGCTACAACACATGCAGGCATCGATCAATTGGCCATTACACCCATGAGAAAAACCCCCTTTGTGCGGCCTCGGCTTTAGCAGAAATTGCCTATATCGAAAAGAATAAACTGTATGAACATGCAGCCCGAATAGGTGAGTATACGCTTGAACGACTGAATGAAATGAAACAAAGATATCGGCTGATCGGGGAGGTAAAAGGGCTTGGGCTGCATCTGGGGATCGATCTTGTCAAAGATCAAAAAACAAAGGCAAGAGCGGTGAATGAGGCGGAGATCATCATGTACAAATGCATGGAAAGGGGATTGGCTTTTAAGACCATAGAGGGAAATGTTATTACTTTGAGGCCCGCCTTGACCATTGCCAAAAAAGAAATGGATCGGGCCATCGATATTCTGGACGATGCCATCGGAGAAGTTGAGGCGGGTAAAATCTACTAAAAAAAGAAACCCGGCATGGAGGCGATCAAAAGGGCAGGCCGACCTGGTTTGCCGGTCTTGAATTTAATTTTCACCCTAAAGCAATAAGTATCAGGAATGCTTTGATACGGCTCCAGTTAAGCCTCATGATTCCTATGTCCGACTCTATAACGCAGTAAAGGAGGAACTGGCTGGTTTGGGACTTCCTTTAGATTAAAAAGAAGGATCTCCCCAATCCGGCGGCCCTAATTGACATAGGAAGATTTTGTCATTATTGCAATTGAAAAGGAAAAGCGATACGGCAAGCACCTGTGGTATAATATTAATAATGGCTACTGGCACTGTATCAAAGGGGCTTTGTATTCGATGGACAGATATTAGATCGATGATTAGGCCTTTTTTTAAGGGGGTATAAAATGGAAAAGAAAGATCTATCTAAAATAACTCCGCCTGAACTCATCAATTATGGGGAATATATTGCCGGGGATATGATTCAACCCAGCTGGGATATCCCTAGCAAAATCGTCATAACGTGTGCCATTACGGGCGCATTTATCAGCAAAGAACAAAATATCAAACAGCCTTATACTCCAGAAGAAATCGCCAAAGAGGCCATCGAATGCTGTAAAGCCGGTATTTCTGGCCTTCACATCCATGTTAGAGATGAAAACGGGCACCCCACTGGGGACCCTCAGATCTTTCATAGGGCCATCGACCCCATATTGGAAAAATTCCCCGATATGATTATTGATTGCCCCACTCATTATGGAAAAACCGTTGAGGATGCTTTAAAGTGGGCCAAGGAAGGTCTTATCGAAATTTCCCCTGTACGGCCAAGCCCATCTTATACCGCCGAAGAATTGATTACAACATCTCCGGAAGCCACGATTGCCATGACCAAATTATTGCAGGAGCTTGGGATAAAGCCCCAAATTGCCATATTCTATGTAGGCATGGTCGATAATGCCTATCGCTATCTGATCAGAACGGGCATATTAGAAAAGCCCTTTTACTGGATCATTATGCCAGGCTTGCCTGGAGGCGATATGTCCAATCCCATGGCCATGTTCGAAAGCCTATTGATTTATGTTAGGCGTATCAAGGAGATTGACCCAGCATCAGTTTGGATTGTAGGGTCAACGGGGAGGGCTTCATGCTACCTTACAACAGCCGCAATACTTTTAGGAGGACATATCCGAGTCGGCATGGAGGACATTCTTTATAGGTATCCCCATAAAGACGTTATGGTAACGAGCAATGTCGAAGAGGTCGGAATGGCAATCCAACTGGCCGGATTATTGGGCCGGGAAGTAGCCTCCCCAGATGAATATAGAAAATTGATCGGACTCAAACCAAAATCGGAAACGAAAGGATAGATCAGTATAAATGATATCCCCAATCCGGTGGCTTTAATTGACATACGGAGCTTTTTTTGATATTGAAACTGAGTGGATAATCAATCGGCCGAATTGTTGGTTCAAAAAACGGCCTCCGCGGCGGGTGAATATAAATAATTAATAAGGCCCCAAATAGCTTACCATTGCTATATAAAATAAGAAACGAGATAACCTTGCAGAATAAGGATGAAAATTGGATTGAACGATCTTTTAAAGTCTTCCCCGGAGGCCCCCTGGGGGTGCTCAAGAATACTACGGGGTTACACCAGATCCTGCAGTCTTTGGGAAGGCAATGTGAGGTTGTAAAATCCCTGTGAGTGGCGTTTGCAAAAAGGGTGAAAAACCCGTCGTTCAAGGCTGTGGTTTTTCTATGATGCTTACTCTTTAGCAAAAAACGACATTTGGTGAGGAAAGGAGGTGAATCGACGTAGGGACAAAGAAAGCTCAACTTTCTATCCGGCAAACAAAACTAAAGAAAGGAGCGTGTTATGAAACATAAATTGATTTTTTCAGTTTTAGCCATAATCATTTGCGTTGTTTTTGCCACAAACAGTTCTTACGCGGCGGAATCCATCAAAGCCTACTTGGGTTACTCCAGGGAGGTGAATGAGGCTATCGCTAAGAACGTTGAAGAAAACCTGGGAATCGAAATTAAACATACCTCCCTTTCTTGGGGAGAGATTTGGGCCAGGGTTCAGACTGAAAAGCCAAATTTCAATGCCGATATGGTCATTTCATACGGCGCTGCCCAGGCGATCATAGGAAAGAAACAGGGGATTTATGAGTGCTTCCAAGCCCCCTCATGGGGAGACATCGATCCTGTATTCAAAGATCCGGATGGTTGCTGGTATGCCCTGGGGACCTTTTCGTTTGTCCTGGTGGGCAATAAAAAGAAACTGGCCGAAAAAGGGTGGGGCATGCCAATGAGCTGGACGGAACTGCTGGATCCCAAATGGAAGGGACAGATCGTTGCCCCTTCACCCAGAACGTCGGGAACCGCTTTTATGCTCAACTATTCTTTTCTGCAGCTTTACGGTGAAAAAGAGGGCTGGAAGTTCCTTGCAGATCTTGACCAGAACATGGCCTTCTATACCAAAAGTGGAAATGCCCCCACCGATCTTGTGGGCAGAGGCGAATATTTGCTGGGAATCACGGCCGATGAGAATGTCCTAAACCGGATTCAACAGGGCTATCCTCTCCAGTGGACAATCCCTGTTGAGGGTATCGGTTACGAGGGAAACTATACGGTCATTCTCAAAGGAACCAAGAAGCTTGAGCAGAGTAAGAAGATTATGGACTATTTTGGCACTCAGCAATTCAGTGAATTCCTTGCTTCTTTTGGGTACTTTCCCCCTCGCCCGGGCATTGCCAGCGCCCTTTACGGAGCTGCAAAGCCAAAGTATATCAACATCGACCATGGCTGGGCGGTAAAGAATCGCAGCAAAATCATCAAAACCTGGAAAAGCAAGTTTTTGATGAAGGAAACGCCCAAAGCCAAGAAAGTTGGTGACGCAAAAGAGAAAAAAGCGGCCGAAGCGGCCAAAAAACAATAATGCCGGGTAAAAGGGCATAAGAGGTATGGAAAGATGGCCGAAGCGGTAATAGGTCCGGTGTCTGGTAACAGTTTGTGGTATCAAGTCCGCGCATTTCTCAATGCCAAACTGGTGCATATTTTTGCCGGCGGCCTTTTTACTCTTCTGGCCATCTTCCTTATCTATCCGATTGCAGCTATCCTGATCAAAAGCTTTTGGGGAGATGAAGGATTTACCTTTGATTTTTACGTCGAGTTTTTCAGTTACAATTTCTATTACTGGTCCCTCATCAACACGCTGATCCTGGGCACCAGTGTCATGCTCATGTTAGTGATTGTCGGATTTTGTTTCGCCTACCTGACAACCCGCGGTCCTCAGTGGCTCAGAAAACCGTTGAAGATCATCGCCCTGCTTCCCCTGGCTGCCCCGCCCTATATTTTTGCAATATCCCTGATTACGCTGTTGGGAAGAAACGGATTTATAAACAACTTCTTTGATCTTGACCTCAATATTTACAGTTGGGCCGGCGTTATTACGGCCCAGTGCCTGGCATTTCTTCCGTTGTCTTTCATGATGATCGAAAACGTTCTCAACTCTTTTAATCCCAGCTTGGAAGAAACCGCCAGTGATATGGGAGCCTCTGAGGTGCGAATTGTTCGTTCAATCACGATTCCTCTGGCTGCGCCCGGGCTCTTGAAGGCTGCACTTTTGGTTTTTGTAATGACCATCGCTGAATTCGGAAATCCTGCCATTCTGGGCGGTCGAATACCTTTTCTGGCACCGGACACCTATTTGATGATTACCGGCGAAGGCGATTTCAATATGGCAAGCGTCCTTTCGGTGGTTCTTATCACCCCGTGTATCCTCATATTTTTTCTCCATAACTACGTGTTAAAAGGTAAAGGATATGCAACAATTACCGGTAAAGGAATGGCTGCCGAACCCAAACCGATGGCACTTGCCATCAAAATCCCTTTTTTGATCATCAGTGTCCCGGTTGCCACGATGGTACTGCTCAGCTTTGGGGTTATTTTGATCGGGTCTTTTGTCAAAATTGTGGGGGTGGACAACACATTTGTTGTCGATCATGTTATGAATACACAGTCAAACATCGCCATCTGGAACAGTGTCAAGGTCTCTTTAGGAGCCGGTGGGGTTGGGGCCATTGTCGGAACGCTGTTGGCCTATGTCATTATGCGGGGCAAGTTCCGCGGCCGCCAAATTATGGAGATGACGGCCCTATCCGGTTTTGCCCTTCCCGGGACAGTTATCGGTGTGGGGTACATTATCGCTTTCAACCGCCCGCCGTTTCTGCTCACCGGAACCATCTGGATTATCATTTTAAACTGCGTATTTCGCTTTCTGGCGGTGGGGGTTGAAGCCGGAATCAGCAAACTGCACCAGATCAGCATCGAAATTGAAGAAGCCTCGGCAGACCTGGGAGCCGATTTTATTACCATATTTTTTAAGGTGGTGCTTCCGATCATGTTTTCGGCGTTTGTAGCCGGATTTATTTACACGTTTATGACCACAATGATGTCACTCAGCTCGGTGATTTTCTTGACAACCCCGGGGTTTGACCTGGCATCGGTATATATTTACCTAACAGCCCAACTGGGAGAACTTGGATTGGCTTCGGCCACAACAATCAAGATGATCGCCATCGTGGCAATTAGCTTTGGCCTCCTTCAATTTGTTGCTAAAAAAACAGGACTCGATGTCAGAACAAAGCAAGGAGCATAATTGAATGGAAACACAAAAAACACCCATGTTGGAACTGATAGATATCTATAAAAGCTTTGGCGATGTGGAGGTTCTCAAAGGAATCTCGGCTAAAATAGCCAAAGGTGAACTCTTAACCTTTGTAGGGCCCAGTGGGTGCGGGAAAACAACGTTGCTGAGGATCGTTGGCGGATTTGCCGCGCTGGACTCCGGGCAAGTCATTCTCGATGGCGAAGATATCGGAAAATTACCGCCGAATATGCGGGATACCAAAATGGTCTTTCAAAGCTATGCGCTATTCCCCCACATGACAGTGGCAAAAAACATCGGTTTCGGCCTTAAGCTTCAAAAATGGCCCAAGAAAAAAATCGAAGAGCGTGTGGGAGAGCTTCTCTCCTTGGTTCACATGGATGAACTGGGAGACCGAACCATTGATAGAATCAGCGGCGGTCAGCAGCAGCGGGTTGCCTTGGCCAGAGCGCTGGCAATTGAGCCCAAAGTACTTCTCCTCGACGAACCGCTATCCAATTTGGATGCAAACCTTCGGGTGGTTATGCGTGAGGAAATCAGAAATATTCAGGAGCGCATAGGGATTACTACCATTTTTGTCACCCACGATCAGTATGAAGCCATGAGTATCTCAGACCGGCTTCTGGTTCTTCACAACGGCATCATTCAACAGATCGGAACACCGGTTGATATTTACGAACAGCCTGCCAATGAGTTTATTGCCGGGTTTGTCGGCTATGTGAACTTTTTGGAGGGGAAAGTCACTGCCATCGCCGATGAAACACGTACGGTAACGGTTTTTACAGCTTACGGAAATTTGGAACTCAACCACAGTCAGTTCGATAAATCCGAGAAAGGAGATGAGGTTCTACTGGTGATAAGACCGGAAACCATACCGCTTTCCAGATCGGACGGCCCAACGCAACAGAACACATTTAACGGAATCATCGAAAGTTTCATGTACGCCGGCAATTTCGTAAAATATACGATAAAAATCGAAGACAAAGAGATGATTGTGGATCAGTACAATCCTAAAGACACCGTCAAATTCGAACGCGGTGATCAGGTAAAAATCACCGTACCGCGATCAACGCACGTGCTGCCGAAAAATACCGCAATTGAACATGTCTAACATAGTCCTGATCTGTTTTCAGCCGGGGATTAAGATGGTCGAGCCGGTGGTCTTTCTACCCTCAAGATCTCGATGGGCCTGGGCCGCTTCCGCTAAAGGATAGCTTTGCCCGGCCTTGATCTGAACTCCGCCCTTTGTCACAACTTCAAATAAATCCATGGCATGTTCAACCAAATCCTCACGCTCCTCCGTATAAGTCATCAGACTCGGTCGTGTAAGAAACAAAGACCCCTTTGCGACAAGGATACCCAGGTCAACCGGCGGGATCGGGCCGGATGATTGGCCGAACGTTACCATCATACCCATGGGTCGCAGACAGTCTAGTGATTTCATAAAAGTTGACTGTCCGACGGAATCATAGACCACATCGACACCTTTCCCCTGCGTGATGTCTCCTACGCGTGAAACAAAATCCTCCTTATTGTAAAGGATGGTGTGGTCGCAGCCGCGAGTCCCTGCAAGGGCCGCCTTTTCCGGTGATCCGACAGTTCCGATCACCGTCGCACCGATATATTTGGCCCATTGGCAGACGATCAAACCGACACCACCTGCTGCAGCATGGATCAAGATCGTATCGCCCTTTTTCACCGGATAACACTTACGGAGGAGGTACCGTGCAGTCATTCCCCGAAGCATCATGGCGGCGGCTTGCCGGAAGGTGACCTCCTCGGGAAGTTTTACAAGGCGACGGGCCGGTATCAACCGTACGTCCGCATAGGAACCGGGCGGGATCGCAGCATATGCAACACGGTCACCGGCCTTAAGTTCAGTCACGTTTTTGCCGATTGCCTCCACCACACCGGCGCCTTCCATCCCCGGTGTCGCCGGCAAGGCGGGCAGTGGATAAAGTCCGGTGCGATGATAAATATCAATAAAGTTAACCCCGATTGCTTCGTGACGAATCAACACTTCACCCTGGCCCGGCCGGCCAGAATCGTATGCTTCCCAACGCAAAACTTCGGGCCCGCCGGTTTCATACATTCGGATTGCTTTTGCCATATGAGCTCCTGTTTACCTTTTTGCTCGAGTTTTACCCTTCGTACAGCACCGCCAATATGCTCGCCTTTTCGGTTTTTGCAGCAATGCAATGCGGTGTTGTGGACAGAAAATAGACGCTGTCTCCCGGCTCAAGTTCGAAGAAATCATCTCCGGTTTTCAACGACACAACGCCACTTAGAATATATATAAACTCTTCTCCCTCATGCACCGATATTTCCCCTTCCGGATCGATTTCGAGTTTTACAATCAGGGCTTCGTAAAAAGTCTAACTTCTGTGTTGCGCTGCATCCTTCGTCATTGCAGTGTACTTGTAAGTACGCCTCATTCCTCAGAATTTGCGCGCCTTAAATTTGAAGCTTTTTACTTTGCCGTCTAATTTTGACTTTGTACGAGACTGTCAAACTTGATTTGGGTTATTTATTTAAATGAATAGTTGTGGTATACATCTATAGATAAAAAAAAGTATAAAGCTTGTCAATTTAAGATTCCCTATCATCTCCGGTCCGGAATAGGTTTTTAAAAAGAGAATCCCAAAAATGATGGCACTCGATGCAGATGCGATATTTTATTTTCGGCTTCCATCCCAAGGGAAGGACAAAGCAGAAAGTGATCGTTCAACCGAGGACGAAACAGAAAAAAGACCATCGGGTAATGACAAATTCATTGTATGCCGTCAATGCCGTCAAATCATAACGAGTCCAGCCGAACGGATTGAAATGGAGGGGGTGCACCGACACACCTTTACAAATCCGCATGGAATCGTTTATCAGATCGGATGTTTTAAATCGGTAACAGGCTGTGGGTATGCAGGCCCTGCTTCGGATGAATGGAGCTGGTTCAAGGGTTTCAGCTGGCGGGTTGCTGTTTGCGGGACTTGTCTTTTGCATGTGGGGTGGCTTTTTGTCTCAAAGAGTGGTTACAGGTTCTCTGGACTGATCCTGGATCGTATTGTTGAGATAAAATGAAAACATTGTGGTATCCCAATCCGGTTAAATCAAGCGTTGGGTTAAATATGTAAACCGCCGCTCTGTTTTACTGTTATTCACACCAATGGCCAATGCCCTCCACGTCATTTAGTTTTTCAACTCCCACTTACGATGATATCCGGGGGGGGGCACCTTGGCAATGGCAAAAACGTTCTCTTTGTTGATATATGTAATTCTTTCTGTTCGGCCTGTGCGTTCGATAAGCATCGCCTGACCCTGTTTCCCTTCCCGATCGGGAACGCGAATATCCGAATCAGCCTCACTGGGCGGGAAAAATGGAGTGATGTAATGACGAGTTACGCGAGACCTCGTTCCTGTTTTATCCGCTGATGTAACTCGGTAAAATTCTCTGGAGATTGCTCCTCTGTTCGCCGTTTGAGGGAAATGGCTCCGGTGGGACAGGTGACAGCGCACACCCCACAACCGATACACCAGTCAAGGTCGACTTCAGCGTGGCCTTCAACCACAACCGATGCGTCCACTGGACAAATATCTTGGCACGCCCCGCATCCGATACATTCTTCGATGTTGGTCTCACGGGTGAAATAGACAGCCATTAGGGCATCGCGTGGGATTTTCTTGCGCCGGATAATCCCGACATTCCAGCAATAGTGACCACAACAGTTGCAAGTATGTTTGACTTCGCCTTGGGCGTTGTCCACCATGTGGACCAGCCCCTCTTTTTCACAGTTGCCGAGGGTATGGAGGGCCTCATCTTTGGACACCTCCCGGCCAAGCCCTTTGGCAATTAAAAACTCGGCCAACTCGTTGTACTTAAAGCAAACTTCCAAACTGTGCGGGCAATCTGTCCGGCCCAGAACATGGGCTGACATCCGGCAGGGGCAATGGGCCACTGCGATTTTTGTTGCAGCACTGACGATCGGGCCCATTTGCTCGTATGGCATGACCCCTTGCATCGGAATGTCAATGGACATATTTGCGGGGCTGTATTTATAGTTTTTTGTAGCCACACCCCCATAAATCTTTTGTGTTGTTGGAATGGTAAAATAATTTAGCACCAGTTTGGCCATACGTTTGGCGGTATCATCTTTGCGGCCTTCCCAGAAAAAAGTCTGGGGCATACCGTAGCCGACCTGAAGGAGCGCATAGGCCTCTTTCTGATTGCTATCAACAGTGCTGTATATCAGATGCCGTTTAGAAAGAGACTCCAGCCCTTCTTCCACCGTCGGCCGGGGCAGGTCGGAACGGGCGATGATCGTTTCCAGGTCGGCTGTTTTGAACGGTGCTAGATTGTTTGGAATGGCCAGTGCGATTCGAGCCTCCGCCGGCGTGAACATCTCCTGGAGCAACTTGAGCAGCGCCTCATTAAAAGGGTAACCCATTACCAGGTTTTCCAGATGCCCGGCCAGTTTCATGTAGATTTCCATTCGCAACCTCCTATTTGGTCCGGAGCCCTTTTTTAGAGAAATTTGACCCCAGATTTTCATTGAGCGGTGCCGGACTATGGGGGGCGTGTCCCGGTTGCATCCCCTGGCGGTCCGGCCAAAAGGACCGTTTTTGATAGGGGGACACCTTCATGATATAATTCCACAACTCTTTTGCATTCGGTCCGGGCATGTCCGCAAGAGCCATTGGGGCCAAAACCAGGTCGGTGGCACATAAAACAAAACCTACAATCATCACGATCTTTTTTGTTTTATCCTTCTTTCCGAATAAGTATCTATAACCTCAAAGAGTCATTTGATAAATTTAAGATATAAGATCACTGATAATAGATATTAAGCCACATTATATAAAATTTGCCCCATTGGGCGGTAAAATGTCAAGCTAAAGGTAATTTACGTCTTTATTTTGATCACCGCTTCTTTGAGATACTGAAAGACCAAAGGTCCTTCAATGGTAGCTTTTTCGCTCCCCATTACCACATGGTGCATCCAATCCAATTTTTCTTTATCAAAGCTGCCAATCTGGTCCTCTATAAGTTTTAACTCATTGTGATTATAACTATATATCACAACAGGACCGTACAAAACTTCACCGATCTTTTGATGAACGGCAGCACCGATGATGAAGCAATTACTGATTTTCATGTTTTTTGGGGGACGTCGATAAGAGAGTATTTCTGCAAAAAGCGTCAGACTTTCAATTACACCTTCGCTATACGCTTTATTGAGGGAGGCCGATCCGTCATTTTCGATATCATCAATGTCAGACATCTCAAAGGAAAGATCGAGCATATCGACATATTCTTTTTGAATGGTTCTAACAGATTCTTCCTTTCTGCTGACGACCACATCGCCATCGTTTAAGATTTTGATAACGTTGCGAATGCTAAGCATCTCCTTAATGGCGGGGCTTTTTCTCATTGCCACATCTTCAGCAGTGGTGTCATAGATTGCCAGATCATTGTCCAGGACCAAAATCCTTTGTTCACCTTTATCTTTTTCAAGTATAAAAAGATCGAGATCCCGTTCTCGTTTTAACTTGTAGGGCTTTATTTCAAGCAGATCCCGCATGGCTTCCCCATCGATCTTTTTACCGCTATCCGGAGTTCCGATGGAAGCGATTACCTGTTCTGAGATCTTATCGATTTTTATTTTTTTCAGCAGATTTTCTCTGAAAGCCATGATTATATACCCCTTTGAGTTAAAACGGTTTCACCAAACGTTCTGATGAACTCGCTTTAATTTTTTAGAATGAAGATGGATATTTTGAGAAAAAACAGTGAACATCGATGGTTGCGTCATTTTGACTTGAAAAATTACTTCGTAAACACGTAAAGTAAGTCTATTTTGATGTAAATCAATTTCCGAATGCGCTATAACAGCTACTAATTAAAATTTCGCACCTTTGATCCTATGAAGATTCGCCTTCGACAAAGGGCGAATTGAAATTTTTTTTGCAAAAATATGATAACGAAGGATTACAAAAGAAGAGAAAACAAAATCGAACAAATGCATCAAGCAACCCTACACCCAAACGAAATATTTTTGCAACAATTGGAAGCCGACGGTAAATTTGATGCCGACGTCTGCTTTCAGTGCCGCAAGTGCACCAACGGTTGTCCGGTCACTTTTGCCATGGATCTCTATCCCGATGAAGTGATTCGACTGGTTATCCTGGGTCAGCGGGAAGCGGTTTTGAAATGTCGAACGATTTGGGTCTGCGCCGCTTGTGAAACCTGTACAGCCCGCTGTCCAAACGGGGTCAAAATCGCTGAACTGATGGACGCCATCAAAGAGAGGACCCTTTTGGAGCGTGTCCCTGTACCCCAGCCCCAGATCTTAACACTCCATCGAACATTTCTAAAAAATGTAAGAAAATGGGGACGTGCTTTTGAAGGGACACTCCTGCCCGCTTACCTTTTGCGAAGCGGTCAATTTTTGCATAAATGGCGCGAGAGGTTATGGGGTTGGGACATAAAATTCGGGTGGCGGTTGCTTTACAGGGGAAGATTCTTTCATTTTCCAAAAAAAATCAGAGGGAAAAAAGAAATCCGTAATATTCTCATTCACCATAAAAAATAAAACCATGAAGATCTTCGAGTTGGCCTATTACCCTGGCTGTTCGCTGCAAGGAACAGCAAAAGATTATGCAGAATCGATCATTGGAATTTGTGAATCCCTTGACATTCAACTGACAGAGGTTCCGGATTGGAATTGCTGTGGGGCAACCGCGGCTCACAGCATTGATCGTCGGGCAAGCCTTGACCTGGTCGGAAGAATCTTTCGCCAGGCGGCCCAAATGCCGCAATCGGAGATGCTGGTTCCCTGTCCCATGTGTTTTAATCGATTAAAAACAGCTATTTTGGCGCAGCCGTTCGATCAGAAGACTGAAGATCAATATCGGATACCCATGGAAAAAGGATTTCCCAAAATCTGGGACACGGCCAATTTTTTTGCCACCCAACAGATGATGGAAACGATTTCAAATAAGGTTCAACAACCACTCAAGGGCTTGAAAGTTGTTTGTTACTATGGTTGTATGGCCAACCGACCATCTGAAATCAGCGATGAAACCGATTTTGAAAACCCCCAGAGCCTGGATCGAATCGTCATGAATCTTGGCGCCACACCTATCGCTTGGCCTTTTAAGACCGACTGCTGTGGAGCGACCCAGGTGCTATCTCGCCCGGACATTGTTTCCCATTTAGTCGGCAATCTTTATGACATGGCCAGACGGGTCGGGGCCCAGGCTGTTGTGGTTTCTTGTCAGATGTGTCACGCCAACCTTGACATATATCAGGAAAAGATTGAAGCGGATTGGGGAAGGCGTTTTAATTTGCCAATATACTATTTTTCTGAGCTGATCGGGCTTGCAAGCAATGTAAGCGGGGTCGAGAAGTGGCTTTCTAGTCACCTTACAGATCCTTTTCCCCTTCTAAGGGAACTTGGCTTGTGGAACCCGACATAGAATTTGCTTTAGGGTGGAAAACTCTCTGCACTTCGGGTGCAGGGAGTTTTATCTTGCACAGCGAATAAATAAAAATGACAAAAGTGAATACAGCGAAAAAATCCGATCAAACCCTTGCGGGGATCTTCACTGGAAATAAAAATAAGATCGGTTCGATAACCATTGCGGGCGGAGGGATAGCCGGTATTCAGGCGGCCCTGGATATAGCTCAATCCGGTTTTAAGGTATATCTGGTTGAGGAGAAACCCGGCTTGGGCGGGGTAATGTCCCAGCTTGACAAGACTTTTCCCACCAATGATTGTTCATCCTGTATGATGGGGCCAAAATTGGTGGAACTCGATAATCACCCGGATATTGAGATTCTTGCTTATACCGATATCATCGGCCTGGCCGGTGAGCCCGGTCGCTTTCAACTGACGCTCAAAAAGAAGGCCCGCGCCGTAGACCCGGAAAAATGTATCGGTTGCGCCGTTTGTGCTGGAAAGTGTCCGGTAAAAGTGTCAGATCCATTCAATTTGGGCCTTAGCAAACGAAAAGCCATTTATATTCCGTATCCCCAGGCGGTCCCGTTTGTTTACACAATTGACAAGGAACACTGCCGTTATTTTACCCGGAAGAAATGTCGGATTTGTGAAAAGGTTTGTGAAAACAGGGCGATCCGGTTTGATCAGGAAGATGAGGTGATAAAGCTTGAAACCGGGGCTGTAATTTTAGCCGGTGGGTTTGAGCCTTTTGATGCGAGTTTAAAGGGAGCATATGGACACGGGCTTTGGCCCAACGTGGTCACCAGCTTGGAATATGAGCGGATACTTTCGGCCGCGGGTCCTTTTCAGGGACATATTCAACGTATCTCTGACAATAAAACCCCTCGAAATATCGCATGGATTCAGTGCGTCGGTTCACGTGATCCGGCCTTTGGACAGGATTACTGTTCCACAGTCTGCTGCGTGTCCGCCACAAAACAAGCCATGATCACCAAGGAACATGACAACAGCATTGATACCGACATTTTTTTTATCGATATCCGGGCCCAGGGAAAAGGGTTCGAGCGTTTCTACGAAAGATCGATGTCGGAAACCAACATTCGCTATGTTCGGTCCATGATCTCCCGTGTGATCCCAAATCCGGAAGATCATACTCTTTGTATTTCATATGTGACACCCGAGCACCGGATCCAGGAAAAAACTTTTGATATGATTGTGCTTTCCGTCGGCCTTTCGCCGAACGCTTCTGTTTTAAGGCTGGCAAATGAGATCGGCCTGAAAGTGGACGAGTGGGGCTTTATCACAACAGATCCCCTCGATACGGTGGCTACCTCCCGTCCTGGAATTTATGTGTGCGGGGCGGCCCAGGGCCCCAAAGATATTCCGGATTCGATCCAGCAGGCCGGCAGTGCAGCGGCACGAGCCACGGCTCTGCTCGCCGATGCAAGAGGATCCATGATTGAATCAAAAGCCCTCCCTGTTGAACGCGATGTGACCGGGGAGGAACCACGGATTGGAGTATTTGTCTGCCACTGCGGAATCAATATCGCCGGTGTGGTCGATGTCGAAGCGGTTACCGACTATGTGAGATCGCTCCCCCATGTGGCCTATGCGACCCATTGCATGTTTACCTGCTCCACCGACCAGCAACAGGAAATAAAGCAGGCAATAAAAACACACCGTCTTAACCGGGTCCTGGTCGCAGCATGCACTCCTCGAACCCATGAACCGCTCTTTCAAAACACCCTGCGAGAGGCGGGGCTCAATCCTTACCTATTCGAGATAGCCAATATTCGTGAACAGGATTCCTGGGTACATCAGTTAAACCCGGAAGCTGCCACCGCCAAGGCAAAAGATCTAGTGAGGATGTCTATCGCCCGCTCTCGGCTTCTGCAACCCTTGCACAACACCACCTATGAAGTGATCCAGCGGGCGCTGGTGGTTGGAGGGGGATTAGCGGGTCTCACGGTGGCTCTCGGCCTGGCGGAACAAGGATTTTTTGTTGTTATGGTCGAACGGACTGCTGAGTTGGGGGGAAATGCGCAGACGCTGTTCTATACAGAGGATGGAGCCCAACCCGCCGAGTATCTCAAGGAACTGATCGGGAAGATCGAAAGCAATCCTTTAATCACGGTTTTTAAAGAGTCCCTTGTGGAATCGATTACCGGCAGTTGTGGCAATTTTAGCACTGCCCTCAGTGTAAGGGGAAAAGTTCAGAATATTTCCCATGGAGTTGTGATTGTTGCCACCGGTGGAGAGGAATATCAGCCAACAGAGTTTCTTTTCGGCAAGCATCCCAAAGTGCTGACCCAAAAGATGTTTGAAAAGTTGCTGGCAAAAAAACCTGATGAAGCCAAACAGTTTCGGCGGGTGGTGATGATACAATGCGTTGGATCACGGGAGCCGGAGCATCCATATTGTAGCCGGATCTGCTGTACCGCTGCGATGAAGAACAGCTTGAGGCTGAAAATGCTAAATCCAGATACCCGGGTTTCGGTCCTATATAGAGATATTCGTACATTTGGTTTAAAAGAATTGTCCTATACGAAAGCGCGGAAACAGGGAGTTCGTTTCTTCCGTTTTGAAATAGACCAAAAACCGACTGTAACATCCAACGGCGATGCGCTTGAAATTTTGGTTTTTGATCAGCATCTTCAGATACCGGTGAAATTGCAGGCAGACCTTCTGGTATTGAGTGCAGCCATCCGACCGAGACCGGAAAGCAAGCAACTATCGGAAGTCGCACGGCTTCCTTTTGAAGAAGATGGATTTTTTATGGAAGCACATATCAAGCTCAGACCCCTCGATTTTGCAACAGCCGGCTTTTTTCTCTGTGGCCTTGCCCATGGCCCCAAATTCGCAAATGAGGCCATTGTCCAGGCCCACGGCGCGGTTTCAAGGGCCTGTTCAATCCTTTCTAAAAAAGAGATGATGGCCGAAGCCGTGATAACCCATGTCGATCCCCATCTCTGTCGGGGGTGTGGAGAATGCGAGAACACATGTCTTTTCAAAGCGATTCAAGTAAAAGAAGTGGATGGAAAAAAGCAGGCAGTGGTATCCGAAGTATTATGCACCGGCTGTGGTGCTTGTAATGTGGCATGCCCCACAGGGGCGTCGTCCCTGGCCCATTTTCAGGATGATCAGGTCCGTGCAATGACCAAATCGATCGGGTGATAGGTCGAAAAGTTTTGATTATAAAATAAGGACAACCGATATGTCTTTTTCAGAAGAACCGAAGATAGTGGCGTTTGTATGCAACTGGTGCGCCTATGCCGGTGCTGATCTGGCAGGGGTCTCGCGGATGCAGTACCCCACGAATGTCCGACTGATTCGTCTGATGTGTTCCGGAAGGGTAAATCATGGCTTTCTGCTCGATGCTTTTGATAAGGGTGCGGATGGCGTCATTGTATCCGGGTGACATTTAGGGGATTGTCATTACCTGGACGGTAATAAGAAATGTCAGAAAGTGGTTGAGGAAACCCGTGAATTCCTTGTCCTTCTCGGGATCGATCCAAAACGTTTGCATTTAAAATGGATTTCAGCGTCTGAAGGAGCGGAGTTTGCCGAGGAGATGCGTGGCTTTGTTCAGCTGGTCAAATCGCTTGGTAAAACTCTGCCCCCGGAAAAAAGAACGATGCCATAAAATCGGTATGAGATGGATCTTGCTCTATGAAGCAGAAAACGAAACTGACACAAACACAAATTGATTATTGCATGGAGTGCGGTATCTGTACCGGAAGCTGTCCCATCAGCCGGGAACTTCACACCTTTTCACCACGGCAGATGATCAGACAATCTACGATGAAACAGGATGGGGGACTGCTTCAAAGCCCGGAACTGTGGGCGTGTCTCAGCTGCGCTCGCTGCAGCGAGCGGTGTCCCGTAGATATTGATTTCCCGGAATTTCTCCGCTTGCACCGGGAGAAGGCCCGGAAAATAGGAAATTTTCCAAGGGAAAGTCATCATGGGGTTCTACAGTTGGCCGCAAGCCTTCAAACCCATAATATCAAGCAGCAACGCATCGGATGGGCGGAATCGGTAGGGGTTTTCAAAGATAAAGGAGATTATTTTTACTTTGTGGGGTGTCTCCCTTTCTTTGATATTACGTTTCGGTACCTCGGTCTATCCCCCCTCAATATCGCACGAAGTGTGCTCAGGTTGCTAAACAAAATGGGAATTGAACCGGTGATCAGCAATGATGAGCGGTGCTGTGGGCATGATGCGTTGTGGTGCGGCAATGAAGTCACTTTCAACAAATTGGCCGAGTGGAATCTTAAAACAATTAAGGCGACCGGGGCAAAACGAGTCCTCTTCAGTTGCCCGGAAGGGTATTTCACATTCAAGGAGCATTATCCGAAATATGTTGGTGAGCTCCCCTTTGAAGTTCTCCACATGACAGAGTTTTTAGCCCGTGAACTGCCGGATGCCGGGGTTTCCTTTCAGCCGCTTTCCAAAGATGTGGTTACCTATCAGGATCCGTGCCGGCTGGGTCGCTGCTCGGGAATTTATGAACCACCACGCCGGCTTTTGCATCTTTTCCCTGAAACCCAACTGATCGAAATGGAACGAAACAGGGAAAACGGGCTCTGCTGCGGGACCAGCGCATGGATGGAGTGTTCCAGTTGTTCCAAAGCGATGCAAGTAGAACGCCTTCAGGAGGCCATTCAAACAGGGGCACAGACCCTGGTCACCGCCTGCCCCAAATGTCAGATTCACCTGATGTGTGCCCTGGGAACAATTAAGCAGGATCTGAGAGTGACGGACATTTACACTTATCTGGAAGAACGGTTGGAAAAGGAATAGAAAGCGAAGCCGCCGGCGGGTAGGCTTACCCGGGTTATGCAGCTCTCGACAGGCTTACCGCACACACCTTGTATTCTGGAATACCTGAAACAGGGTCCAGGGCGGCGTTTGTAAGTTTGTTGGCAGCCGCCCGGGCATAGTGGAAGGGAATAAAAACCGTTCCCGGGACAGCTTTGCGGGACACCTTGACACGCGCAATTATCTTTCCTCTTTTGGAAGCAATATCGACCATGGTTCCGTCTTCAATCTCAAGGGTCCGGGCATCCTTGGAAGAAATTTCAACAAAACTTTCCGGAGCAAGCTCATTGAGCCCCGCAGTTTTCATCGACATCGTACCCGTGTGGAATTGGTAGAGAAGACGGCCGGTGGTTAAATACATGGGGTATTGCTTGCTAGTTTCCTCGGCCGGCGGACGGTAATCAATGGCATGAAAAAGCCCCCTGCCTCGGGTGAACTGGTCACGATGCAAAATCGGCGTTCCCGGATGCTCCCTATTCGGACATGGCCAGCAAATTCCTTCCTGTTCGATACGGTCAAAGGTGATTCCGGCATAGGACGGCGTGGTCCTCGATATTTCTTCCATGATGTCACTGCTGTTCGCATATGACATCGGATACCCCATAAGGGTTCCGATTTCACAGATGATTTTCCAATCCTCCCATGCTTCGGCAGGGGGATCTACCGCTTTTCTGATCCTTTGAACTCTTCTCTCTGTGTTGGTGAAGGTCCCCTCCTTTTCCGCAAAACAAGCAGAAGGAAGCACAACATCAGCCAGTACGGCTGTTTCAGATAAAAAGATATCCTGAACCACTAAAAAGTCGAGGTTCGATAGGCTTTTTTCCGCATGATTCAGATCCGGATCAGAAACGAGCAGATTTTCACCGATGATATACATCGCCTTCAGATCCCCGTCAAATGCACTCGGGATCATCTTTGTGGCGGTCAAACCCACTTTTTCAGGGAGACCGGTGACCCCCCATGCATCCTCCATTTTCTTTCTCAGCTCAGAATCAGTAACTGCCTGATACCCAGAAAACACATCTGGGAGACCACCCATGTCACAGGACCCCTGAACGTTGTTCTGCCCTCTCAAAGGGTTGACCCCTCCGCCCTCCATACCCAGATTGCCGCAAAGCATTGCAAGGTTTGCCAGGGATTTGACATTGTCGGTCCCGGTGGTGTGTTGAGTGATTCCCATACAGTAAAGAATGCTCCCGGTCTTTTCACCGGCATAGAGTCTGGCGGCGTCAATGAGGCTCTGTGCGGGAATGCCGCAAATTTCCTCTACAAATTCGGGGGTAAATTTTTTGACAATATCTTTTAATTCATCAAACTTTTCGGTTCGATTGGTTACAAAATCCTTGTCAAAGAGTTCTTCCTTGATAATAACATGCATTAAACCGTTAATCCACGCCACGTCTGTTCCGAGGTTGGGCCTCAGCCATTGATCGGCAAAGGTTGAAATTTTGATTCGCCTGGGATCTACCACGATCAGCTTGGTCTTTTTGAAAGTGACCGCACGTTTAACAAAGTTTGACAACACCGGATGGTTTTCGGTGGTATTGGATCCGGTGATGAGAATAACATCTGCTTTTTCGATACACCCGATGGTGTTTGTCATTGCCCCGCTTCCGAATGCCGCAGCCAGACCGGCCACAGTAGAAGAATGTCAGAGGCGGGCGCAGTGGTCAATGTTATTGGTTTTCAATACGGCACGGGCAAATTTTTGTGCGATGTAGTTCTCTTCATTCGTAATTCTGGCAGAGGTCAACACGCCGATACTGTCAGGTCCGTGTTCATTTTTAATCTCTTTGAATCTGCTTGCCACCAGATCAATTGCTTCTTTCCACGTCGCGTCTCGAAAGGTCCCGTTCGCCTTGATCAAAGGCGTCTTCAGGCGTTCAAGTGAGTTGATAAAATCGAATCCGAATCGTCCTTTTACGCAAAGGCTGCCTGAATTGGGTACAACATTCTCCACACCGGTAACCTTCACCACCTGATTTTTTCTCACATGCAGATAAAGCTGGCACCCGACACCGCAATAGCTGCAAGTGGTTCGGACCTGTTTTGTTTCCCATGGTCGGACATTATACCGGGCCTCTTTTTCGACCAACGCCCCCACAGGGCATGCCTGGACACATTCCCCGCAGAAGATGCAGTCTGAATCTTTAAGCGGTCTGTCCCCCGCAGCAATGATTTTGCTTTTTGACCCCCTGTATCCGAAATTGATGGCATGGTTGACTTGGATTTCATTACACGCCTGAACACATCGACCGCAGTTGATACATCTTGAAAAATCCCTGACAATGAATGGATTAACCGTCTCCATTGGATACGCGGTTTCAGTTGCTGAAAACTTCTCGCCAGATACCTGATACCGGTATGCAAGGTCCTGCAGCTGGCAATCGCCCCAGACCGGGCACAATTCGCTGCTGCCATCTTCCATCTGAACCTTGAGCTGAAATTGGGTCCAGTCGTCTCCATCTGAACCCCGAATTGAGCAGTTGTGATTACCCGATGACAAAAGAAGCTCGATCAGCATTTTCCTAGCTTCGATCACCTGGGGAGATTCGGTGCGGACCACCATGTTGTTTGTGGCCGGAGCTGCACACGAGGCCACCAGGGTACGCGCCCCCTCTACCTCAACGACGCAGATTCTGCATGAACCGGTCGGGGTGGCGCCTTTGAGGTGACAAAGCGTGGGGATATCTATATGGTTACGATTGGCGATTTGGAGAATCGTTTCCCCGGTGTCAAAAGAAAATTCATTCCCATTGATAATAATTATATTTTGAGCGTCCATCGTGCTGAAATCTCTCCTTAAAATCGAATCGTTGTCTACAGGCCACCCCTAGAGGCTTAACGGTCAATGGTCTGAAAAAATCCACCTGTATTTATAAGATGTCCCCAACTTTGTCAACCGGGCTTTTCCCCATAGTTACATAAAAACCATGCCAAAATGGATTTAAAGATTATTATGATCCAATAAATCCCGGATCACACAGGTTACCTCATTGAATTGTTTTTTCTTTTTTAAGGTAATATCTGCCGAATTCCGTCATGCCCACGATATGGAACGCCATATCATGAAAAATGCTAATATAAAATATTTTTCTTAAGATTTATAATATTTTTTAAATGTTATTACAATTTATTGAAATTATTAGAAATATATTTTTATGCCCTATTAAAAAACATTTTAATATAATTAAATTCAATTTCCCTTTCCCTGTTCAATATTTTAACTTATTGTAATTATATATTAATATCATACTCTTTTTGGAGAGTAACTCAAAACAACTCTAAACGAAGAAAAGAAGAGAATTTAAGAGATTGATGGCATCGATCCACAATAAGTAACTCAAATTTGTAAGGCCAATATAGCGAAAGTAACTCAAAATCTTAAAATTCGGTTAAACGCTAGAAATACCTATCATTTCAGATGGTTATTTCTAATTTGCCTTGTGATGGTTTTGCTATGTACTCCTGAAATATTGAACAGGAG
>DCWS01000075.1 GCA_002328165.1 Desulfobacteraceae bacterium UBA2156
CAAAGAGGTTAAATGCTACTAAAATATTCTACTGTAAACACACAATGTGGTACCTCCATTGCAAAAAAGCGTTGTCATTCGACCGAAATTAACATAATCGTCCTTTTAAATGATATCCCATGGCAAATACAATACAACGAAATGGGCATCTCAAAGAGACGATCAAACCCGACGACCCACCCAAAGCGTATTGAAACCGTAAAGGAAACGCATGTTTCTGAAATACACTTGCTACCCCATTCAAATTTATTTTATCAGCACGTTGCGATAAAAATACCATGATGATCGGAGAAAATAGACCTCCAAGTTGTACCTGCATCCTACAGAGAGGTATTTTTTGTTCTGGATAGTCATCATCCTTTCAGTCCTGTTTCTGACAGCCGGCGCAGCGTTGGCGTATGTGGTGGGCGCTGCTGCCGTACTGACCTTTATCGCGAGCGACAATGCCCGTTATTTGGCGGTGCTGCCCCAGCGAATATTCAGTCAACTCGACATATTTGCTCTGATGGCCATGGTGCTTTTCATCATGACCGGGGAAGTGATGAATCGCACCGGCGTAACCCGCTATCTCATCAACTTCTCCATGTCCATCGTTGGGCGGTTCAAAGGAGGTTTGGGTCACGTAAATATTTTAACATCCATTTTTTTTGCCGGCATAAGCGGCTCGGCAGTGGCCGATGCCGCCGCGCTTTCAAATACGCTCGTGCCGGCCATGCGGGAGCAGGGGTACACCAATCAATATGCAGGCGCTGTTACGGCCGCCTCCTCTGTTATCGGCCCGATTATTCCTCCTTCCATTATTCTCATATTCTACGGCGCGTGGATGCAGGTCTCTATCGGCGGTCTGTTTGCCGCCGGCATATTTCCCGGATTTTTGTTGGGGGCTGTTTTGATGCTGGCAAATGCCGTTTTTGCCCACCGCCACGGTCACCCGGGCGGCCGCGGCACGCCGGTTCCGGCGTTCTGGTCCAGCCTGCTTAAATCAGTACCGGCGCTGATGTTGCCGACCATTATTCTGGGCGGCATCGTTTTCGGCATCGCCACCCCCACCGAAGCTGCCGGGGTGGCTGTAGCGGCCGCACTGCTGGCCGGTTTCTTCTACGGCGGGGTGAGTCCCAAAGTCATCTGGCAATGTTTCGAACGGTCCGCCATTTTGGTCGGATCGATATTTATGATCCTAGCTGCGGCTGCCTGCGCCGCTTACATCGGTTCGCTGGAACAATGGCCCCAACGCATAGCTGAACTTGCCATTGAAACCGGGTTGACCGGCACATCTTTTCTGCTGCTGATCAATCTGATATTCCTGATCGCCGGGATGTTCATGGATATTCCGATGGCGCTGGCTCTGCTGGTGCCGTTATTTGGGCCGGCCGCAGTGGCGCAGGGCGTTCATCCCATTCATTTGGGTATCATTTTGTGCCTAAACTTGACAATGGGACTTATCACTCCGCCCCTGGGCGGCTGCCTGATTGTTGTTTCCGCCATATCGGGCGAAAACTACTGGACATTGGCAAAGGCGACACTGCCCTTTATCCTGGTGGAAATCGTCGTGTTGCTGGTCATCACGCTGGTTCCGCCGCTGTCGCTTTACCTACCCCGTATCTTGGGGTTTTTATAAGAAACGAAAGGAGACAAAGTCATGAAGAAATCTCAAACCATCCTATCTGTTATCATCAGCCTGGCAGTAGTTCTGTTAATGGGCGGCGAGGTCTTTGCCGGGGGAGAGATAAAGCTAGCCCTGGACTGTCCGCCCGATCCGGGGAAATGCGGCACCTATCTCTGGTCTAAGACATTTGCCGACGATCTGGAATCCAAAGGAATTAAAGTCAAGCTTTACGCCAAAGACGCCCTGGGCGGCGAAGCCGAAAAACTGGACCAGGTCAGCCAGGGGCTCCTGGAAATATCCAATTCTGATCTGGCCAAAGCCGGAAGCCTTGACCCTACGATATTCGGCTTTTACCTCCCGTTTCTTTTTGAAGACATGGACCATTTTTTCCGGGTGCTCAAAAACACCGACCTTTTAGCCAAAATCAATGCTGGAACAACCAAGCGGGGTGTCCGTGTCTTGGGCCTGATCCCGGTGGGAGACATGGCCGGTATCATCACCACCAAAAAATTCATCAAGACCCCCGCCGACTTCAAGGGCATCCGCATGCGTGCCCTGGATAAAAAACAGGCCAAATGGTTGGAGATCTGGGGCGCCAACGCGGTGATCATCCCATGGCCTGAAATTTACAACGCGCTGCAGACCGGCGTGGCCGACGGTTATATGAATCCGGGTTTCGTACCGATCATGTTCAAACACACCGAAGTACTCAAATACTACTCGGACGTTAAACTGGCGCCGGCACTTCGGATCGCAATTTGTTCCGAAGACTGGTACAAAGGGCTGAACGATAAGGACAGGGCACTTGTCGATGGAGGTGCTGCAAAAGCGAACGCTGCTGTTCAGGCGTGGGTCAAGAAGGCGGAGGTGCAGGGTTTAGATGCCCTCAAGAAGGCCGGCATGCAGGTTTATATCAACTCATCGGAAGAAAAGGCCAAATTTGCTGCGTTAATCAGACCCAATTACACCGACATCTCACCTGAGAAAATTGTGACGATGTTTATTCAGGCGGCTGAGAAACAACGATAGGGGGAAGTCGATGCGCCGGACCATTGCGTTGGTCAGCTACGGAATTGATAGATTCTGCCGGGCGGCAGGCATCGGATTCCTGAGCCTGATGATGCTGCTGGTGCTGTTTCAGGTGCTGGCCAGGTATATCTTCCAGGCCGTGCCGGTCTGGACCGAGGATGCCGCACGCTACTGTATGATCTGGGGTGGTTTATTCGGCGCCACGGTGGCGTTCAGGGCCGACCGCGACCCCAGGTTGATTCAGCCGCCGCAAACCGGCTCAAAGATCCGGATCATCGGTTACGCCTGGGTGCGGTCCGTTGCTGTAGTGGTATTTCTGGGACCGGTTCTCTATCACAGTAGTCGTTTCTTGGATCGGGGTTTACATCGACTCAACGAAGGGCTGCAAATCCCGATGGCTTGGATTACCGTGATCGTACCAATCGCGGTGGTGATCATCTTAATTCATCTTCTGGCCCGGCTGATCGGACCCGATATCGGTCAGTCGGACCGGAAGAGCTGAATTACCTATAGGGGCTTCCTAATCTTGTACAGATTCCAACGGCTAAAGCAAATATAATATCAGATGCCAAATGTTCAATAATGGTTCTATCGTATAGTATTTTCGCCTCAGGCAAAAACTCATCATCTCCTTCCCAATATAGAGCTGCCACTGGAATATGCGCTGTTATTTCGAAGCGATATGCCACATCTACAATATCAAGTGGAATACCATGAAGTTGTTCACATCTTCTCCTGAGTTTTTTAATATTATTGCCGAATCGCTCAGAGATTAGATGGGTTGGTATTGCGTGAGGTCCGCGGAAAAATGTAGTGCCGCCAGGAATATCTTTTTCTGATATCCAGTCTCTGCTTATGTCAATTTCTTTTGATTTCAAAAGATAATGTATAATGAAAAGATACAAATAATCATGGGAGCTTTGAACATTTTTGCCGATGCGATCAATCTTAAACTCATGAGGATATATAGCGTATTCCTCACCCCAGACAGATAGAGTATAAAACTTCTTCACATCATCATATTTACATATTGCTCGCCTGCAAACATCTGCCGGATCTTGTTTGGCCAGTTCTTGAAAATGGATTTTGTCTATGTAATTTGTCATATTTTAAAACCGATCACTGATGTTTTATGGTCAATGGCTACAATTTCGTAAAAAGTCCAATTTTGCTCGCTCCGCGACAATTTTCGGGCTTTATGAAATGCTTCTTTAAATTGTAAGAACTCAGGTTAACACCCTCAAACAGCTTACAATTTTAACGCTCAGCATTTCATTCCGCTATCTCCGAAAATCTTCGATGTCGCCCACAAAAGACTTTTTACAAGATTGTCAATGGTGTGGATAGCACAACATGGCGTCATTGATTTTTTCTGTTGGCATCTATGATTAATTTGTTTTTGGCCGGTAATCTCTTTTATCAAGGCAGGCATCGTAGGTCGCTCGGTCGATAGGAATCCAATCGGTCTTGTTGATCCCGCGACGATTTGCGCTGGTTGGGCTTATTGGAAAAGCACTGGCTATTTTGATCCAACGATCCTGTTCCCGCGCAACTGTGCGAATTTCTGTGGCCACTTCTGAGAGGTCTTGATCCTGGCTAAAAATAATAGCAATATCATATTTGTTTTGATGTGCCATGCGAATAATATCGATTCCTATCCGCATGTCGATTCCCTTTTCCTCTTCGACCAAAAGAACATGCTTGGTACCATCTTGGAGCTTGACCCCCTGATTACGATAGCGAAGCGTTCGGTGGTAGGTAATCACACCCTGCCTTCCCAACATCGCTAATTTGTGTGACCAGAAATAGTTCCAGAAGGGATTGTCATGATGATCAGGAACACCGGTGTAGAAACGGACTTGAGTCAAATTCCAGCCTTTTTGAAGACAGATTCTTTGGCCCAGGGCCATAACGTCATAATTAGGGTAGGTATAACCAAAGGATTCCCGGGCGTAGTGGTAAAGGTTCTGTCCATCTACGAAAGCGATTGCCCGTTTATTAAGGGGTTCACCGCTCATAATTCCTCGACAAAAAAACAACCCCGTCCGAGGCCTTGCAGCGTATCAAACGGGGAACAAGTTCTTTGATATTAACATAAATCACAGTATCCATGTCAAAAATTTTTTCCATTGGACAGATTAGCAGTTGATTTTTATTATCCAATCCATGCCATCAACCGTTTAAGGCGTCTGGATATTATAAAGAATGTAGTTAATAAGTTAACAAAGACAGGAAATTTTTCTTTATCATATGGGACAAAAAAAACAATACTCTTTTTTCCGGTACTTAATACCTAATTAAAATACCCATTATGAATGTTAAGCGACGGTATTAATCCAGCTTTTTGTGGGTAACGATCGTCACCGAGATTAAGGCGTCCTTTTTTCCTCTATAATTTGCAGCTGATATGGACGTTTTTGAAATATGACGGCTCCGCCTTTGAAAACGCCACAGATGTTTGACACCCATGATTTGCCATATTAGAAATCTATTCCATTTGAATAACAAAGGGGTAGAATCCTATGAAAATAATCCAGACCGTATGTCCGCGGGATTGCTACAGCACCTGCTCTTTGGAAGCGCAGATAGACGACAATGGCAGGTTGGTGAAATTAAAGCGGCAGCAGTGAAAATCCGGTAACCCGGGGATTTACCTGTATACGCAGTCCAAATGATGAATATATAGATTGGCACGTTTCTGAAGTATTTCATGGCCATATGAGGGAAAAATAATTTGGGCTTATGGTGAGGTAGTATTGATCAAGATGAATTTAAAGTAATTAAGTAGTCACTAATGATACCATAAGTACTCACTTTTCTATTATTACCTGCTAGATAAGCTATTAACAGACAAATGTATCCATAGTTATCTCATCTACGAATTGTAAGAGAGTCCAATTCCGATCCAAAAATTTTTTATACCCAAAATTTACAATTATAAACCGAATTTTCCTCTCTTTTCATCCATCTAATCAAATACTCCTTTCTATATGAAAGGCATACTTCAGCGCATATTCAGCGAGCGCACTGCTCTGGTGTAGGCATCTATGTTCTCTACAGGAGTACCGGCTGGTACGTTAGTTGTTGAGATGCTCACTGGCCCAACTGCATCAAAAACACGCATGATTGTGCGTCTTATTTCCCCCGCACTGGTATCGTACAGCCACTGACCGAGGAAACAAATCATATGCGGATACCCCTTTTTCTGTGCCGTCTGATGGCCTTTCACGATGTCTTCCATAGACGGGAAATAGCCTCTTTTTGGATAATAGTAGTTTGTGGTAAATATCATGGGCACTGGTATGCCCATCAAGGTCATGCCTTCTGCGTAGATCTCTTCTTGGATCTCGGGATTCTTTTGAAAGAAATGGCTGACAAGCATGTCCTTGCTCTTAACCGAGTCCCTAATCTTCAGGATGTAGGGAAATTCCAATTCCATAAAATCATCGGGGGCGAGGTGACCAACAGCCGCGCGGCAATCAGTTTGAACCGCTATCCATAAAGTAATCACCGCGCACAGGCACGCGATGGTCTGGTTTCTTTCTTATTATCAGTTGCTTCTGGATTTTTTTCAGAAAATTTTCTTTTTACCCTATGCCGGATGCGACTCTCTTTAAAATACTGGTGCGAAACTTGAATTAATAACCTTTTGTCATTCAAAGTATGATTATTATTAACTTGACTTATAGATTAAAAGAATTACAAATGCTCTCTTAATATTTGGTGAACTTGTAAAAAGACCATATTGCTCTCTGAATAACCATTTTAGGGCGTTTAGATTAGGAGTTACTAAATTTCAAAAACTTGTCGTAATCTCCTCAAACAGCTTGAAATTCTTAACGTGCCACCCATCAAAACGCTTTACCCCAAAATGCTCAAAGTCGTTCGCAAATGACTTTTTACGAGACTGTCAATATTGGCAATTGAATCCATTATCGTGAAAGGAAAACAATTCTGGCCATCAATGTGCAACCAGACATCCAAAGGAGGAAAATATAATGGATAGAAAACCGTTGGTTCGGAGGAAAACAGCCATTTCCTACAAGACAGAGGAAAAAACAGTCATGCGCGGATATAATCTAAGTGATCTGGCAGAAGAAGGGTATTCTTTTGGTGACGCTCTGTTTGTATTATTCCAGAACAGAATCCCCACAGAAGAAGAAGAAAAAATGCTTAAATACGAAATGGGTGTTTTCATGGAGCATTCCATGTCACCCTCTGCGGTGGGCGCCATCGGTGTTAGCGCCGGCAGGCCCAACCTGCCCTGTGCTGTCGCCTCGGCGGTGATGACGTTCGGTGGGGTTCATGGGCCGGGTGCCGCCCACGGATATATGCTCAATAAATACCTTAAACGGGCAAAGGAAGAGGGTAAATCGGTTGATGAGATGGCCAAGACCCTGGTCGATGAATACTTTGATGCTGGAAAACCGGTAATGGGGATGGGCCAGCCTCAGCATATCGACAGCGACCCCCGTGCTGAGCCGATCCATCTCAAACAGGAGGAATTGGAACTTGAGGGCGTTTATCTTGAATTTCAAAGAGCATTAGAAAAGTATTTTCATGCCTGGAGAAAGGCTGAAGGCAGATCATATGTGGGTGTAAATGTGGTCGGCTCCGGGAATACGGCACTAATGGAGATCGGGTTTTCACCGAACGCCGGCTGGTGTATTGGCAGTGTCGCCCGAGGTTTCAGCTGCGCAGCCCATGCCTTATACAACATGAAAAAAGGGCGGGCCTGGGGAGCGTCGAGAAATGAACCGATGGTACAGATGATCGATCTGTCCATGATAAAATATATCGGCCCTGAAGACAGAATTGTTCCGAAACAGACGGAACGACAAGCATATGCCAAGAAACAGAAAAAGGATGGAGCATACAAAAAATGGGTGATCTAAACGAGATCAAAAGAAAAAGAAAAATAGGAAACCTGGATAGCCCCAAAAATCCGTTTGATTACTATGACCGGGAATATGGAACCGTTCCAAGGGACACAAAAAGAGCCCCGTTTCAGTGGGTCAGCGAAGTCGCATATAAAAATGTTCATCGCATTGTTTCCAGGGGATATGATACCACCGAGCTTATGGAGGAAGGGTACGGTGTTGTTGACATGCTTTTTGTGGATTATCAGGCCAGAATACCGACTATTGAAGAAGAAAAAATGCTCAATTACGTCATGATCATGGCCCTTGAAGACGGTCTGTCCATGCCAGCGGTTTTGTCTAGAATTGTTGCTAAATCAAAGACGTTTCTGACCCAGGCATGCGGGACTTCAATTCTTGCCTTTGGGCACGCCTATGGCGCATATTCTGCTTTTGGCAACCGGTTGGAAAAGTATCTAAACAGAATAGACAATGGAGAATGCTCGCTGGAAGCGGGCGCAGCATTACTGGTAAAGGAAAATCTAAATGATGAAGCCCTGGGCGTCTCATCTCTGATGACCAAAGACGTTGCCGCCAAACGCATGTTTGCGCGTGCGAAAAAGCTTGGAATTTCCGGCAGATACATCGCCTTTACCGAGGAAATCGTCAAAGCGGCTCAAAAGATCTGTGACAGTCCCGTGGATCTCGATATGCTCGGCGCCACCGGGGCGACTATGATGGATCTAGGCTTTACCCCTGAGGCGACCTGGGCCATCCTGGCGGTGACCCGCGCATTTGCTGCAGGCGCCCATTACATCGAAGAGATCGAAAGGGATGAATATACACGACTCGGACAGGAGCTGACCCCGAAGGAAGATTATGACGGCCCCGAAGATCGTCCGGTACCCCCCTTGAAAGACCGTACCAAATACGCCAAATCGGTAATCTGCAAAACACCTCAGGAATGGACCAATCGCTTTGAGGAGATGAAAAACATTAGCGGCAGCGGGTTCAGCATCATTGAAGAGGTCAAAGATCCCAGCAAAAAATCAGGCATAAAAAAAGTCGGAAAACTATAGGATGAAAAATATGGAAGTGGTAAAACCTGTTAAAAGAAACATTTTGTTAAACCCCGGACCGGCAACCACATCTGACACGGTAAAATATGCTCAAGTGGTTCCGGATATCTGCCCAAGAGAACCGGAGTTCATTGAAGTCATGGACCGGGTCCGGAAAGAACTGGTCAGAATCGTCCATGGTGATCCGGAGAAGTACACGGCGGTTATTTTTACCGGGTCTGGAACGATTATCCAGGATGTCTGTGTCAATTCACTTGTCCCTGACAAAAAAAAGATCTGCGTGGTGAATAACGGTGCCTACTCCGCCCGAATGGTTGAAATTGCAAACCATTATCATATCCCCTGCGTGAACTTGAAATTTCCGGAAACCGGTCTCCCGAACCTTGATACGGTCAGAGAAACTCTGGAGAAAGACAAGGAGATTGTGGTCGTCGCCACGGTTCATCATGAAACCGGAACCGGTGTCTTGAACCCGATTAAAGAGATCGGAGCGATTGCCCATCAAGAGGGGTGTCTTTTCGTGGTCGACACCATTTCAACCTATGGGCTGAGACCGATCCGGATAGAAGAAGAGAATATAGATTTTCTCATGTCCTCTGCTCAGAAAGGGCTGGCTGCGATGGTCGGCGCTTCCTGGACCGTCGGCAGAATCGATGAGATTGAAAAATCAGCTAGTTATCCTAAGCGTTCCTATTATTGCAACCTGTTCATGCAGTATGATTTTTTTAAACGGGTCGGAGAGATACATTTTACACCGCCGGTTCAGACCATATATGCTTTGCAGCAGGCCATCAAGGAATACTGGGAGGAAGGGGAACACGCCCGTTGGGAGCGTCTGACCCAATGCTGGGAAGCCATCCATAAGGGGTTAAACGAAATGGGTCTTGAATCGGTCATCGATAAAGAGATTCAGGGACATCTGGTGGTTACAGTCAAAGCGCCTGAGAGTGGACAATTCGATTTCACTAAATTCCATGACGATTGTTACGAAAGGGGGTTTACCATCTATCCGGGGAAAATGTTTGGGGTAAAGACATTCCGGCTGTGTAATCTGGGGCAGATAACCTACAAAGACGTGGAAGACTTTTTTGTGGTTGCCAAGGACTCATTTAAAAAAATGGGATTTACGCTGCCGCTGAACCGCTAAACCACTTGCATTCTTCAGAAAGGAATATGGCCAGTCATTCCGGCCGGAGTGAATTGAATACCAGCAGATTAAACAAGAGGGAGAACATATGATGGAAGATAATATTCAAAACATGTATCAAAGGGCCAGAAAAGCGTTTCACACGGTCGAATACTGGCCCCAGGAAAAGGTCGACGAGATGGTCCAGGCGGTGGCCTGGGAGCTTTTAAAAGAAGACGTTCGTCATAAGCTCGGCCATATGGCGGTGGATGAATCCGGTATTGGTGTGGCTGAAGACAAAGTGAATAAAATCAAGAATAAGACCTTGGGCACGTTGTGGGACCAGAAAAACATTAAGACCTGTGGCCTGATCGAAGAGAACATGGCATTGGGTATTCGTAAATTCGCCAAACCGATCGGTGTAATTGCCAATGTCGTACCTTGTACAAACCCGGAATCCACCATCTGCTGTCTAACATTGAGCACTTTAAAGACCAGAAATGCCCAGATCGTTTCTCCTCACCCGCGGACCCAGAAAACGACTTATGAAACGGTTGTACATGTACGAAAGGCGCTTGAGAAAATCGGTGCTCCTGCAGATCTTGTGCAGTGCATCAAACAGACGAGCCATGCCAAAACCTCCGAACTGATGGCCAACTGTGACTTTGCCGTAGCCACCGGGGGTGCTGCCCTGGTCAAAGTTGTTTATAAAGCCGGAAAACCCGCCCATACTGTCGGGGCCGGAAATGTGGTATCCATTGTGGACGAAACCGCCGATATTCCCTCCGCGGCCCATAAAATCAAACTCTCAAAAATCGCCAACAACTCTGCCTCCTGTTCATCTGAAAATGCGGTTGCATTGTATGAAAGCATTTACAACGACATGCTCGACGCCCTAAAATTAGAAGGCGGATATTTATGCACCACCGCGGAACGTGAAAAACTGAGACAGTATATGTGGCCCGACGGGAAACATCTCAACAGTGATATCGTGGCCAGACCTGCAACCTTTATTGCTGAAAATGCAGGGCTGTCTATTCCTAAAAACACAAAATTCCTGATGGTGATTGGCGAAAAGGTCGGTCCGGAAGATCGTTTCTCCGGTGAAAAAATATCACCGGTTCTCACCGTCTGGAAATGGACAGACTTCGATGAAATGCTTGATCGATTGGAAAATATCCTTGCGTTTTCCGGCGAAGGCCACTCCGTATCCATCCATTCCGAGAACGATGAGCGGCGTGTAAAGCTCACCCTAAGGGCCAATGTGGGAAGGGTTGTCTGCAACATGCCCCATGCGCATGCTAACAGCGGTGGCTGGAACACCGGTCTACCGGCCACAGATACGCTGGGCTGTGGCTCCTGGGCCGGGAACATCGTCAGTGAGAATATAAACTGGAGTCACTTCCTCAATTATACTTTGCTGTCGATTCCCAAAGAAGAGTACATCCCTTCTGAAGAGGAGCTCTGTGGCGACTACCTAAAAAAATGGGACCGGGCTTAGGTTTCCAGATATTTCACCATGTTTCAAACCGTATTTTGAACTGAACCATACCATGATAAAAGCGGTTATCTTTGATTTTGGCCAGACATTGGTCGATTCTGCAACTGGATTTCGCAAAGCAGAAAAAGATGCACAGGCCAAGATATTTTCAAATCTCGGTCTATCGCTTCGAGAAGATTTCTTAAAGAATTACCGCCGATTCAGAAAAGAACTACATGAACAATCGGTTTTCTCCAGGATGACGCTCTGGAAAAAGGTCTATTTTTATTATAGCCAGGAATCGGATTTAAGCCTGCTCGAAACCTGGGAGAGGGAATATTGGATGACGGTAAGAGCCCATACAACCCTTTTCCCAAAAGCCGAGCCGGTTTTAAAATCCCTGGCCGAAAAATACAGGGTCGCCCTTATCACCAACACCCAGGGTCAACAGGGATACGGGACCCATCGCATGCACATGTTCCCGGAACTGGAGCCGTATTTTGAGATTGTCATCGTAGCGGGTGAGGGGGGAGTACCCCCGAAACCCCACCCTGAACCGTTCCGTCTTTGTCTGGAAAATCTGCAGCTTCTACCTGGAGAATCGGTATATGTCGGCGACGACTGGCGAATCGATATCTGTGGGGCTAAGGATGCCGGATTGCACCCTATCTGGCTGAAACATGAAGGAATAAAGCGTTCCTGGCCAGACATAGAAACGTCTATTCCGGTTGTTCACCGGCTGGATCAACTGATCGATCTCGAAACGCTTCTCAGTAAAATATAAAAGACCCTGCAGATCATGGCTAAAAAATCATTATTTTTAACTTGACAGCCGGGTCGAATTTCATCATCTCTTATACTTAATTTGATAATCAGCTGTTTTGTCAGATTGCTTTATCCGAATATGGGCGTAAGCCCTCATTTTTAGAATCACAACTCAAGTTTCGCATCTCCAATGGGGCACGGAGTCGCATCTGGTGTGGGGTAAATATTTTTTTTGGAAAAACAATGAGGCAGCCGTTGTGAACCGGAATCCATAAGGTAATCTCCGGGCACAGGCACGCGGTGATTTAGATTTTTATGTAATATCAGTTGCTTCTGGAATGCTAACTTTTAAAAGGTTTTGTGCCGTTGTCAAAGTGCTCATCATCAATTTTTTTTCAGAAAAATTTCTCTTTACCCTATGCCGGATGCGGTTTTTCTCAAAATATCGGGTGCGAAACTTGAATCACAATAAATCAGCGATGGAATTGTAAAATGACACCTAAAACAGGTGGTGATTGAGAATGGATAAAAAAGACTCATTCATCAAAAAACTAAAGGTCGAACAGACGGAACCGGTTTACCAGGGAAGGCTTTTCTCTTTTGTAGTTGAAGATGTTACGCTTCCCAACGATACCAAAACAAAGATGGCAATGGTCCGGCATCCGGGTTCTGCAGCTATTGTCCCTTTGCGAGAAGACGGGAAGGTCGTTATGATCCTTCAGTACCGACATCCTGTGCGGGATTTTCTGCTTGAAATCCCGGCCGGCACCATTGAACCCGGAGAATCTCCCCTCGATTGTGCCCGACGGGAATTAATAGAAGAAACCGGGCTGAAGGCAAAAGAGTTTATCAAACTGACGGAGGTCCATATCCTCCCGGCCTACTCCGATGAAAAAACCCATGTCTATCTTGCCAGAAAATTCACCTCTGGGAAACAGCGTCTCGATCAGGATGAAATTCTGGAGGTCGTCGAGTATCCGCTTGGAGAGGTTGTCGATATGATCGGCAGTGGCGTGGCAACCGATGCCCTCACGATTCTGTCAATTCAAATGGCGTGGATGTATCTTCAAAAAAATGAAAACTAATGATCGGAAAGGCTTTCGGTATAGTCGGCTGACCATTCATCGGCTGTCTGAATCAGCCGCTGGAGTGTCTCTGACAGGTATTTGTCCTTGTGATGGACGAGATAATATTTATGCTTCATAGAGCGGTCTGAGAAAGGAATGGCGCTCAATTTCCCCGCCTCAATTTCATCCTCTGAAATTCTATGGGATGTGATCCCAATACCGATCCCATCTTCGACAGCCAGTTTTATCGCCCGATTGCTGGAGAACTCCAGGGGAATATGGATCGATAGATCGTTTTTTTGCATATACTTTTCAAACATCATTGCAGTAGCTGACCCCTTTTCATGCATAATGATCGACCGGCCCTCCAGGTCACAAGGTTCAATACTGCTATTCCGTGCGAGCGGATGGCCGGGAGGGGTGATGATTTCAAGGCGGTCTTCAATAACCTCCCGAATCACCAGCTTGTTATTTTCTAACGGATAGGAGAGAAATCCGATATCATTCTCCAAATTGGCGGTATTGCTTACCACCTGCTCGGTCGGCAAAATGCTGGCCAAAACGTGAATATTGGGATTCATCTTGACAAACGGATTGATGATGTTCGGAAGATAATACGCACCAAAACTTTCACTAGCGTGGATCTGAATATACCCTCTTTTTTGTCTTTGAAAATCACAGATACTCTCTTCAGCCTGTTTTTCCATCTCGAATATTTTTTCTGCAATACCGTAGAGGACCTCTCCTGCATCGGTCAGCGCCATTTTTTTACCAAAACGATTGACCAGCTTAATCTCATAATAATTTTGGAGTCTTTGAATCCCTTTAGTTACCGCCGGCTGAGTAATGTTGAGCTCCCTTCCGGCAGCACTAAGGCTTCCAAGTTTCGAGGAAAGATAAAAGATTTTTAACTGATTAAGATTCATTTATCCGTACCTTTTTTTCGTTATGGTCTGAACAGTGAAACTTGAGTAATTATATGCGTGTTCTTGACAAAATCGGTGGCGAGCAGGCCTGTCCGGGTCAGACATTATCTGTTTTGTTCCACTTCAGTGATACATGCATCAATGATGCCCAGAGCCTCATCCATCTCATCCTTCGTAATGGTCAGGGCCGGTGTCAGGGTGAGAATATTTCCCATGGTCAATTTAAAGCTCAGACCCTTTGAAAGAGCAGCGTACATCACCGACTCAGCTTCATCGCAGGCGCGTTCACGACCTATCCGGTCTTTAACCAATTCAATCCCTAAAAAAAGACCGATGCCGCGTACATCACCGATCATTGGGTGTCTATTCTTAAAATCAATTAGACGCTTCAGCGTATATTCCCCCAATTCCCGTGCATGTTCAACCAGGTTCTGTTTCTCGATATACTCGATTGCAGCCAGCGCTGCAGCACACGCCACCGGGTTCTTTTCGTGGGTGTAATGTCCCAGTGCCTGATGACCCGCGATATCCAAATCTTCGCGGGCAATAACCGCCGCGAGGGGTATAATGCCGCCACCCAAGCCTTTGCCGATGACCACGATATCCGGTATAACTTCAAAATTTTCAAAGGTAAACATTTTTCCCGTTCGACCCAAGGCATGGGGGATTTCATCAAAAATGAGCAGTGCGCCATGACGATCACAGGCTCGGCGGATGGTTTGCCAGTACTCTGGCTTGGGGATATAGGGGGTGCTGCGGATCGGTTCGGAAATAACCGCCGCAATATCCCCTTCCTTTTCCAAAATATATTCCACATATTTTGCACAGGACAAATCACAACCGCCCCTTTTGTCGCAACCAAAAATACATCGATACTCATCTGGTGGCGGGGCGTGTTCGGTACCGGGCAGCAACGGGCCTATATTTTGACGAAAAACAGCCTCCCCGCCGATGGAAACCGCATCCAAAGACGCGCCGTGAAAAGAATCCCACATGGAAATCGTTTTGTGACGCCCGGTGGCGAGTCTCACCAGCTTCATGGCAATCCCAATAGCACCGGTTCCTCCTGGACAAAAAAGGATTTTGTTCAGATCTCCGGGAGCGAGCTGAGCCAGTTTTTTTGCCAGATCGACAGCCACCCGATTGGTGTACCGCCGGGTGCAAAAAGAGAGTTCATCAAGTTGTTTTTTTATGGCTGAAATGACGACCGGATTTGCAAAACCGACCTGATGAACGTTGTTGCCATGAAAGTCCATAAAACGCCGGCCCTGCAAATCTTCAATGTATATCCCATCGCAACCACGGAGAGCGTTGAGACACGGTGTAGATAAAGATTGTTTCAGAAAATATCGGGCATCCTCTTTTAGAAGAACTCGGGCTTCAGCATCGATATGCTTTTCTTGCCACTTTGTTCTTTTAGGCGAAATATTGACATCGCCTTCGGTTTGCTGGAGCGGTTCCATGTCAATTGCCTTTCTGATTTAACATGCTGTTATCATTTATTTTTATTCGATGGAAAACCAACAAAACAATGGGATGATCTTTTGCTCTGGAAGGTATGCCAACATCTCCGCGATCCGCTTGTTCCATGGGCGTTGGATGAAAGAGAACTACTGTCCGCAGGCCTTTCGGAAGTCTTTGACAGCCTGGGAAAGTCCAACATATAGGGCGTGGCCGATCAGAGCATGTCCGATTGACGCTTCTTTAATTCCCTGCAGTTTCTGCAGCCGGTGAAGGTTGTTCAGATTGAGGTCATGTCCGGCGTTAATCTCCATGCCGGCATCGCGGGCCGCATCATGGGATTGTTGGATTCTGGCAAACTCGTTGGAGATTTCAGCATCGGTTTTGGCCGATGCATACGGCCCGGTGTACAGCTCGACCCTGTCAGCGCCGATAGCTGAGGCATCTGCCATGGTTTCGGGTATGGCATCCATAAAAAGGCTTACACGGATACCCGCTGCCTTGCATTGTTCGATGACCGGCCTGAGAACTTTTTGATCCTTTTGAATATTCCAGCCATGGTGGGAGGTGATTTCATCCGCTTCAACCGGGACCAGCGTAAACTGGTCGGGACAGATTTCCATGACCAGATCTATGAGATCGGGTCTCGGGTCTCCCTCTATGTTAAATTCAACGGTTAAAATTGGGGCGAGCTCCCGGACGTCCGTGGTTCGTATGTGGCGCTGGTCTTCCCGCGGATGGACAGTGATGCCCTGGCACCCGGCTTCTATACAGGTGCGGGCCGCCTCTATAACATTTGGATCGTCGCCCCCGCGGGCATTACGTAAAGTAGCCACTTTGTTGACGTTAACACTGAGATTTATCATCTTTCGACTCCCTCGATCTTTTTCTTTCTGAAATCCTTTATCGACAGCAGATAATAGGGTTGAAAAAACCCCTGTGTCAACATGGAAAATACGATATCCTTCTCGTTCCATGACAATCTTTTTCTTTTGTAAAAAGCATAATATCTTCTGTACATTCAACGCGGACGTTTTGATCATGAATGGATCCATCGATTCCATGTAGCTGCGGTTGGATATCGTTTGACTTTGGGGGGAAAAAAAGGGGGCGTTTCAACTCAAACCGAAACCAAAATAAATATCGAATATTGATGAACTCGTAAAAAGACCATATTGCTCTCTGAATGACCATTTTGGGGCGTTTCCATAGGTGATACTAAATTTCAAGAACTCGTCGCAAGTTCCTTAAACAGCGTGATATTCTTAACGTACCACCTATCAAAACGCTTTATCCCAAAATGCTCAAAGTCGTTCGCAAATGACTTTTTACGAGACTGTCAATATTGAATATTTGTGGATGTTGCTCGCATAGCGCAGGCGGATTTCCACAAAAACAGAAAAAATTCCTGGCGGTCTTTGCGCCTTTGCGAGAGAAAAAAAATCGGAACTAAAAAACTAATACGCGCCGTAACAAAGCCCCTCCCAGTTCGCCGGGTTATTCAACCGCTCTTCAATATCGACATTGAAAAAATCGGCAACCGGTTGAAAAATGTCGGTATTATTTGCTTGAACGGTCCGGGCCGCATCCAGAACTTTTTGAAAGCCGGCCCGGGTCATTTTCCCCAAAGGTCGCCGGCAACCGCCTGAAGGCAAGCCCAAAAGTGACATCAGCGCCTTCAGGCCGAGTGGATTTCTTGCCCGGCATTCTACTTTGCCATGTGGCGTTTGTTCCATTGTTTTAACGGTTACGAGTTTGAAAAGCGGTTCGATATTTGACAGGAGGTTCTTGGCTTCAGACGTTTCACCCCTGTCGAGCAAACGCACCATCTCCGTCACTGCTCCTGGAATGACGTTGGATGCGACAGATATAACACCTGCAGCCTTGATTTGAGGGTCCACCATCATTTGCACTGTCATGCCGTCGTCGCCTGAGAGTATCGTAAAATCGGGTCCACAACATTCTCGGGTGCGTTTCATGTTGTCGAGATTCGCAGTGGCTTCCTTTACCGTGCTGACATTTTTATATTCATTGAAAAGAAGTGCAAGGTCTTCAGGCAATAGCTGACATCCTGTTCGACCCGGGATTACGTATGGGATAATTTCCACTTCAGGATGGGCGGCGGCAACAGGCGCAACATATTCTTTACGAATTTCCAGAGAGCTCGGTCCGTTATAATAGGGATCAACCAGTAAAAGTGCATCTGCACCTGCTTTAACCGCATGTTCGCTTCCTTCGAGCGTTTCCGCGGTGTTATTACTCCCGGTTCCGGCGATAGCAATACATTTGTTCTTGGTTTTTTCAGCGACAAAATCGATTACCCTATTGTGTTCATCCCATTTCAGGGTAGGGCTTTCGCCCGTAGTACCGGCGGCCAATATGCCGGTGATACTATTTTCGATTTGGAACCCAATGAGTTGATCAAACCCTTCATAATCGACAAGGCCATCTTTAAAAGGGGTCGCAATGGCAGTATAACATCCTGAGATCATATAATCCTCCTTTCAAGAAGAATGGTGACATAGAAAAATACCTTGTAAAAGAAACTTTTTATTTAAAAAACCGTAGAAAAATTACAATATTATGTCAATAAAAAAAGCGGTCTGTATCGATAGGAAATCAAGATCTTTCATCCATTCTAGCCGCAACTGATGCTTAAAATTTCCAGGAGTTAACACCGCCCTTTTCGATTGACAGCAGTTCATATTAATTTTATATTTTTATCCTCATCAACGACCGTTATCGACCGATTCTGCCCACAGTACATTAAAAAAATCCATGCTCGGCGGGGGAGGTAAACAAAAAAACCTTGTTTTACTCAACCGACCGGCAAAATTGCTAAAATCAAAACCGAGGGTACCGAAAATTTGTTCAACGGAAAAAGGAGGAGAAAAGACTCGTGGATTTCCCCAGAATCATTATTTCGGCCTTGCGGGGAGGATCGGGTAAAACCATTCTATCCATCGGAATCATTGCGGCATGGAGGAGGCTTGGCAAATCAATAGCGCCTTTTAAAAAAGGCCCTGACTATATCGACTCGGGCTGGCTCAGCCTGGCGGCGGATCGGCCGTGTTATAATCTTGACACTTTCCTTTGTTCAAAAACCCGAGTTCTACAATCTTTTTCTGCCCACACCTCACCTGAGGATGTCGCCGTCATCGAGGGAAACAGAGGTCTTTTTGACGGCATCGATCTTGAAGGTCGCACCAGCACGGCAGAACTGGCCAAACTTCTCAACGTGCCGGTTGTCCTTTCCCTTAACTGTACAAAGGCTACACGAACGGTGGCTGCCGTTGTTTCCGGGTGCATTCATTTTGATCCGGATGTGACAATAAGCGGCGTCATTTTAAACCACGTTGCCGGTTCTCGGCATGAAAGAATACTCCGCAAGAACATTGAATATTACTGCGGCATTCCCGTTCTCGGTGCGGTCCCAAAACTGAGCTGGCAGGATTTTCCTGAACGCCACATGGGGCTTGTTCCGATATTTGAATCTATATGGGCCAAGGATTCTGTCGATGCTGCCGCAGAAATTGCACAAACCCATCTCGATCTCGACCGGATCGCAAACATCGGTTCTGATCCTGTTTTTAAGATGGAATCGAGCGGAGCGGGTTCATCGGAAAATCGTCAGAAAAGAAATCTCGGCCGCCAAAAGCCAAAGGCGATTCTGCAGAAGCCAAAGCCCAAAATCGGTATTTTAAAAGACGCCGCCTTCCAATTTTACTACCCTGAAAATATCGATGCCCTTTCCCTTCAAGGCGGAGAACCGATATTTATAAGCCCGCTTAAAAGCAAAACGATTCCAAGAATAGATGCCCTCTATATCGGAGGGGGCTTTCCAGAAACCCATGCAAAAGAGCTCGCGAAAAATGTGACATTCAAGGACCGGTTACGGTCTTGGGCCGAAGACGGCCTCCCGATATATGCTGAATGCGGCGGCTTGATGTATCTGGCGCAAGAGTTGATCCTGGATGGAAAATCATATGCAATGGCAGGCGTTTTACCGATCGGTTTAGGATTTTCGAAAAAACCGGAAGGGCATGGCTATACGGTTGTCAAGGTCGACTCCAAAAACCCCTATTTCAAAGTAGGGACGGAAATTAAGGGCCACGAATTCCATTATTCGAGGGTTTTAAGGTGGGACGGCAATGATAGGGATATGGTGTTTTCCATGAAGCGAGGAACCGGTTTCCATAATCGAAGAGATGGGGTCTGCTATAAAAATGTCCTGGCCACCTTTACCCATATCCATGCCCTGGGCACACCTTCCTGGGCTCGAGCAATGGTCAGGAATGCAATTTTTTATCAAAGAACAAAAAGATGATCTGATTTAAATATCAGCCCGTTGCTATTTCTTTTTCTTTTCCTTGGGGTGGCAGGTTTTACAGGTGTTCGGGGCGTAACCTTCGCTTTTACTCTTCTTTTTGTATGTCTTGTTGTACTTTTTATGGCAATCTTTGCAATTGTCATGCAACGCATTGCCATGGTATTCGCGCTTTTGTTCCTTTGTCAGTTTTCTTGCCTTTTTGCCGGTGATAAATGCGGGTTTTTTATGGCATTCGATGCAGTTCTTTACCTCGTCACCCTCTTTCAGGTTTACGAGCTTCTTATTGTCTTTATCGTGGTGGCACTCTCCGCAGGGCGATTCGTAAAACTCCGGGTATTTTTTTAAATAGTCATCATGATGTTTCTTGTGTGAAAAAACGGTAATCGGTCTTTTGTGTTTTTTATATGCTTCGTTTTCAAACCGGATCACATCTTTCACTTCTGTGCCCGCAAAAACTCCGGTCACAACAATAAGAGCTGCGATTCCGACAACCAGTGATATCGGTAGCAAAAATCTTTTATTCATAAATATATTTCACCTCCTTTTTTTCTTGCTTTCCATAAAAGCTGAAAAGTGCCGACTACCTAACAATCAAAAATGTTTTGTCAAATGGGAAAACCGGTCAATCGACGCTCTTGTCGTTTTCCGTTGATTTTTTTTTGCTGAAGATCTTTGCACCGATAATACTGATTTCATAAAGTATCATCAGTGGAAGTGCCATCATAATCTGTGTTACCACATCAGGTGGCGTTAATATCGCTGCACCGGCAAAAAACAACAGCAAGGCATATTTTCTGTTTTTCTTTAAATAATCCACCGTAACCAGACCCATTTTTGACAGAAAAGTAATGATGAGCGGCAGTTCAAAAACAAGTCCAAATGCGAGGAGCAATTTCGCAGAAAAGCCTAGATATTCTTTCATTGAAGGAAGGGGCTGGATGGTTTCAGAAGCAAATCCAAGAAAAAATTTGAATCCGAACGGAAAAACAATAAAATAACCAAAAAGTGAGCCGCCCAAAAAGAAGAATGTGGAGAGAAAAACGATCGGCAGTAGGAGGCGCTTTTCCTTTTGATATAAGCCGGGTGCAACAAACATCCAAAATTCGTAAAGGATGATCGGTGTAGACAGCATGATACCGGATAGAAAAGCGACCTTTAAGTATGTAAAAAAAGCCTCGGGTAGCCCGGTAAAAATCAGTTTATCATCAGCCGCCATCACCGCTATCAATGGACGGGATAGAATCTGAAAAAGCTTTTCCTTGAAAGCGTAGGAAAGGGCGAACCCGATACCGACAGAAACAAAACAGACAATGAGGCGTTTCCGAAGCTCCTCAAGATGGCTGGTAAAGGGAATTTTTCCGGTTTCATTGGTCTCTTCATTCATCTCGGAAAAACCTTTCTAGTCATCACATTTCAATTATCTTTTCAGGTTTTATCTTCATCAGGGGGAGAAGATTCGAATTTTTCTTCATCAGTGATGGAAGGCTCTTGTTTTTTCCCGTCAATGGGAGAAGATTCGGATTTTTTCTCATTTTCAGATTCAAGATTAACATCGATGGTTTCTTTGAAATCATCGTTTATATCATCAAAGGTTTTTTTTACATCTTTGATATCCTTGAAATCAGCGTCGAGTTCGATGGTTTCTTTAAAATCCCGTGTGGCTTTCTTGAATTCACCCAGAGTACGACCCAACGATTTTGCAAGATCTGGAAGTTTTTTAGGACCGATAACGATCAATGCAATGGCCAGAATTAAGATCATTTCGGGCATGCCAATGCCAAACATAATAGACTCCTATATGAACGCTTTGAAAACAGAATATGAAAAAAGTCGTTTCCAAACGCTCTATTTTGCCCAAAATCAAGAAAGGCGAAAAAGTTATCCCCAGGACAATATAACGTATCTTGGGAATAGTGCTAAAAAGTCTATACCTCTACTTATTTTCCGCAGATGTGTCAAGCATTTGGAACCAAGCGTGCTAAAAAGTGAACTTAACAAAAGATAATCGCCCTTTTTGGGTTATCCGATCATGGGTCGACCTTCCGGAGGAGAAAATAGAGCGTGCCCATATGCTGCATATACCCCGCAGCAATTTCCGCATAGGGGCCGTTTCCCCAGAAAAGATCCGCTCGGCCCGGACCCCGGATGGCCCCTCCGGTATCCTGATTCAGCACAAAACGACCAAAAGGGGACCATTTTCGAATCCGGCCGCCGCCGTCGATGAACGGTTGTTGGGCCTCAATAAAGGCCAGGGCGGATAAGGGAAAGATGCGTCTGTCCAGCGCGATGGATCTGCCAGGCGTTAATTTTACATCAAGAAAACCGATAGGCCCTTCTTTTTCGAGTTTAAAAAAGACATAGCTGGGGTTGTGATTGAGGATCGGTTCAATCTCTTTTGGATGGTTTTTTAAATACTCGCGAATTTTTTGCATCGACATTTCTGTCCGGAGTATTTTTCCCTGATCGATCAGGAGCTTGCCTATGCTGCGATAAGGCCGGCCATTTGTTGTATCATAATGAACATTAATTGCCGTGTTATTATCCAGATAAATTTTTCCGGAACCCTGAATTTGAAGAAAAAAGATATCCACCGGATCCTTTACCCAGGCCAAAGGGGGCACCACTCCCTCGAGTCGGCCCTCATCCACGATTTCCTTCCGTTCCCAGTAAGGCACAACCGCCCGGTCCATATATCTTCCAATGATTTTTTCGCCCTTAAACCGGGTTGAAAACAAAGAAAGGTCGATCGTGACTAAATCACCGGGGCGGGTGTGAACAGGAGATTTGTAATCTCCATTTTTCTCAGCGCTTCCCTCCAAGATCGGTTCGTAATATCCGGTAAAATAGACCTGTTCAGGATGGGCGGCACCAACAGACTTATAAACCCAATAGTTCGATACAATAAAATGGTTCAGCTCACCTTTGGAGGGAGCTGTCCGTATAAATCGAAGAAAATGTTCAAGGGAGTCGATCATTTGAACGGCATTAACCTCTTCTTTTCCAATTGAAAAGGTTTGACGGTGGGAGATCCGGTTAAGGTATGCAATGCTTTGTCCGATAGCGTGTTCTAGACCCTCATAATTCATATCATCTATAAAATCAGGATACCTTGAGGGAGGCAATTTTATCAGAACAGATTTGTTGACGGGGGAAGAGTTTTTTTTAAGCGCCGTACAACTCAAAAAGAATAAAGCGGAAAGTAAAACAACAAAAATGATTCGACCGGAAACAATCCTTATTTTCATGCTTTTGCCAAATAAAACAGACCGATCGGGTCTGATCCTGAAACGCAATTTTAATCTGTGTTCTCTCTTATGAATGTTCCGCTTGTTCCACCTGATTTTTGCAGAAGGAAAATATCGGAAATGCGTATTTCCCTGTCATACGATTTACACATATCATAGATGGTGAGAGCCGCTACCGTGACTGCGCTCAGTGCTTCCATTTCAACGCCCGTCTGTCCGACAATGCGGACAACAGATTCAATCCGGATTGATTTTTTTGCCTCATCCATAAAAAAATCGATTGACACGTGCGTGATATTCAATGGGTGGCACATGGGGATAAGATCAGAGGTCTTTTTTGCAGCCAAGACACCTGCAATCCTGGCAGTCTCAAGCACGTTCCCCTTTTTTACGCTTTTATTCTGAATCCGTTCAAAGGTTTCCGGATTCATCGAAATCATCCCCTGGGCTGTCGCAACACGGACGGACGGTTTTTTTTCAGTAACATCAACCATCCTGACACGGCCTTCTTTATCGATGTGGGTAAATGAAGCCATGAAACATCCCCTTGTTATTTATTTCGATTTTATAAACAAAATAAGGTAACGATATTTTCCGTCATCATCTCTAAAAAAAATTTTTGGCCCCTGCAAGATCATCGGGTGTATTGACATTGAAAAAGGAGATGAGATCGGGATCCTTTAAACGTAGAACTTTTTCTGGAATTGTTTTAATGCGGGTCCGTTGAAATACCCGTAAAATCTTAAGCTTATTGTGAACCAGATGTCTCTCTGCAATAGGGAGACAGTTTTTCGAATAGACCGCACAAAGGGGCTCCAATCCTTCATCGGTTTGGGGGATAACAATATCGGATCCCTGTTCAATATGGTCCAGAATTGTTTCGATCATTTCTTTTTTTAAAAAAGGTGTATCGCAAGCGGTAAAAAAAACATAGGGTGTTTTAGCATAGAACAGTCCGGCATGGATCCCAGTCAAGGAGCTTCGAACCGGAAAAAGATCTGTGGCAATCTGAATATCCTCCTGAATATACGGCAAGGGATCCTTGGCTACCAGTAAAACCTCTTTAAACAGTTCTTTAAAGACACCACATATATGATCCAGAATACGTTTGTCTTTGATTTTTATGAACGCTTTATTTCGCCCGGCAAATCGGCTGCTTGCTCCACCAGCCAATATCACACCGCTGCATTGATACTTCATTTCAAAGAAACCTAACAAGAACAGGTAAAAAATAAATAATTGCGCTTTACTATAAAGACGAAATCAGGTAAAATCAAGGCAATTTTACCCCCCTTTTTACCCTTCCCATTAAGGCTGGATAAGGGTACGGGGCTTTTTTGATTCAGGCGAACTATGTGGTAAAATTTATTGGAACCGGCTGTCAGGAGCTGGTCAAGGCGTTGCTTTAAGAACAGGACGATGAAAATAAAATGGTCGCTGAACGGGAATAAATGATGGGTACAAAAGAACACAAAAAAAGCGCTCCCAAGAAGGTTAAAGTCGGCATCATATCGGTTTCAACCACTCGAGCCCTGAAAGACGACAAGAGTGGTCACTGGATTAGCAAACGGGCCAAAAAGAAAGGATATGCAGTAGTGCTTCATCGGGTGATCCCGGATAAAACCGAGACCATAACCCAAACGATTTATGATAGCATAGAACAACACGATGTCCAGGTTTTGCTGCTAACCGGCGGTACTGGTATCAGCGGCAAAGATGTCACCATCGAAGCCGTGCGCCCGCTATTCGATAAGGAGCTTACAGCGTTCGGCCCCCTTTTTTACCATCTCAGCCTCCAAGAGATCGACTCTGCCGCTCTTTTATCCCGTGCAACTGCAGGTGTGGTCAAAAAGACCATTCTCTTCTGCATGCCGGGAAGTCTTAAAGCATGTAAACTCGCATGCAAGGCTCTAATTTTTCCTGAACTAGGTCACCTGGTCAAGCATGCTCATGAAGGGTAGCTTCACGCTTTCTTTGTGATCTTAAACAGAAATTAGAGATTCTTATCAGGCCAGGGGCAGAGTTTTATCAGAGGACACATTTTGCATCTGGGTTTTCTGGCAGTGCAAAATTCTCTCCCAAAATAGACCAGATGCAAGGAAAAATCGCTCCACGCCATTTTGGGTATGATTTTCATCAAATCGCGTTCAATTTTTGCCGGATCTTTACTTTCCGTAAACCCGAGCCGCTTTGAAATTCGTATCACGTGTGTATCGACCACGATACCCGGAATCCCAAATGCCGCACCTAGCACCAAATTTGCGGTTTTACGGCCGACCCCCGGAAGTAATACCAATTCCTCCAGTGTTTCAGGGACCTTTCCATGGTATTTTTCAACGAGAGCCTGGGCGCATGCCTTTATATTTTTAGCCTTGTTGCGGAAAAAGCCGGTAGCACGGACAAGTTGCTCGAGGGATTCTAAAGGAATTTTTGTAAAATCCTTTGGCGCATTAAACTTTTTAAACAAACCACGGGTCACACTGTTGACTTGCTTGTCCGTGCATTGGGCGGACAATATGGTCGCAACAAGAAGTTCGAAGGATGTTCTGTAATGGAGCTGCGTCGTAACTTCGGGATACGTCAATCGTAATCTCTTTCTAACTTTTCCGGCTCTGACCTTGTCTTCCAGCACGGTTAAACCTCATTTATCGATTTCGTCTCAATTTTCCGATTAACCGGTGTCCTTTTACGGTTTTCAAAAATTAAAAAGCATCAGAGGCTGGCCTTTGTAAAATCAAAGGTGCGCAACTTGAGTTGTTTGGCCATTAAACAATTTTTTTACCGATTCTTTCAGTATTTTTCCCATCGTGTTTTTGGGTAGCTCTTTGGGTAAAACAACTTCTTTGGGACATTTCCAGCTATGAAGATGGTCATTACAAAATTTCTTAATATCATCTGATTTAACCATTGAACCGGGCTTTAGAACAACTGCTGCGACAACCTTTTCTCCCCACTTTTCATCTGGGATACCGACCACAGATGATTCTACCACATCCCCAATCCGGTTAATGATTATCTCTACCTCTTTGGGGGACATATTTTCGCCACCGGAATTGATGATATGCTTGATGCGATCTGTGAGGTAGTAATACCCGTCCTCATCGATCCTCCCAATGTCCCCAGTCCTAAACCATCCGTTTTCAAATGCCAGGGCGGTTTCTTCCTGCTTACGCCAGTAACCCGACGTGATTGCAGGACCGTTTAGCCAAATTTCGCCTTGTTGACCCTGGGGCATAACCTCAAAGGTATTGGGGTCCACAATCTTCACCTCAAGATCCGGCAGGGGCAGCCCAATGGATCCGGGCTTTCGTTTGCCCTTCAATGGATTAGAAAAATTCATCCCGGTTTCTGACATACCTTCACGTTCCACCGGTTCTTTGCCAAACACTCTTTTTATCCGCTTAAAATCTTTTGGGAGTAAGGGGGCGGAGCCGGATGTACACAAACGCAGATGTTCAAAATCGAGTTTTTTGTCTCCAACATGGTTGAGTAATTTGCCATACATGGCGGGGACCGCCATAAAAATCGTGGTGATATACTGCCCGTGTTCTTTCCCCAAAACAGACAAAATCCGGTCCGGCGAAAACTCATCGAGCATGAGCACCACAGAGCCTGCCATCAAAGCGGTGTGGAGTGCAAAACATAACCCGTGGATATGAAAAAGTGGGAGGGCGTGACACAATACATCTGAATTGGTGATTTCCCAAATATTGATGATATTTCGAGCATCATGGATCAGGTTCTTCTGGGTGAGAATCGCCCCTTTGGGCTTGCCGGTGGTGCCGGAGGTGTAGATGATAAGTCCGGGATCATCTGATTTGATTTTATTCGGGATAAATTTTTCTGAGATGACGTTGAAAATATCGATATCGTGATAAGGCTTTTGAGAATCAATCACCAAATTGGTGAGGTTCGGATCTATGTCCCTGATGAGGGCTTCCTTGGCGGGCTCGGATAATATTGCTTTTGCCTTTGCGTCCAGGATCAAATATTTCATTTCAGATTTCTTAAACCCCGGATTCAATGGTACCGAGACAGCCCCTAGCTTTTGAAGTGCTAAATGAGAAACCACCAAAAACAGGGATTTTTGAATGAACAGAATGACACGGTCTCCCTTTTTAATTCCTAGAGTCTGAAACCCGTGGGCCATCCGGTTGGTATGCCGGTCCAATTCAATATATGAGATTTCTGTTTCGACCTTTCCATTTCTAAGAAAAGTGATCGCATTGTTTTTTTGATGGGTTAAAAAGGATTTTCTAAACAAATCCCCGAGTGACTCTTCAAACATTTTCCCCTCCACCCTATTGTTTTAAATAAAGGATTGCCATTTATTCTTTTTTGCAATTTGCGGCCTCGCCAATGTGGTGAATGTGTTCATGAAATTAAGGAAAAGAATGCTATGAGTCAAGTGGTATTTTCAATCTCCACCTGCGGGTTGAATTGGGTCTTTCCAATCAAAATGACCGACCAGTTGGCCATTTACTTAAATTTACGCTGTTTTTTTATAAGCTAGTTTTAGCTTAATAACTAATAATACTATATAGTTATAGAAAAATATGCTTATAAGTGTTGACAAGCCATATGTCTGTTTTATACTAGACCCATCGGTCGGAATAGATGTTTCAATAAGATCCCGAACTCGTTGAATATGGATATCATACTCTCGTTATAATCATGTCACCTATCATTGTGAACAGGGAAGAAAAAACAAGACTGATTGTCCGGGTAGCGTTGAAATTGTTTTCTCAAAAAGGTTACCGTGCCACCAGTGTCAGCCGAATTGCTAAAGGCGCCGATATCGGCAAAGGAACCATATATGAGTATTTCACGACCAAAGAAGAAATCTTTCTGGCCGCCATCAGGGAGTGGTCTGCACAGCTGTGGCGGCGTATCGCCGGAAAAACTGAGGGTATCGAGGATCCGGTTCGGCAATTCTATGCCGTCGCCGAGACAATGGCCGAGATCTGCGATCCTGATGATTTGAAGTCAATGCGTCTGATATATGAGGTCATGCAGCAGACCATGGTTAAAAACGGGGTTCTCTTTAAAAAGCGTCATCTGGTAAAGAAAATCCTTGTCGAATCTCGCCAGATGGTGGTGGATATATTGCTTGACGGCATATCAAAAGGTCTCTTTCGACCTGAAATCGCCAAGGATGCCGAAAAGATCGCGGTGAATTTTTTAGCGTTTCTTGATGGTGTCGGTTTACACAGCCTGGTATCTGAAAATTACCTGAACCTAAAGGAACAGATGGATTATTATCTGTGCCATCTCCTCCGGATGGTTCTCAAGAAACCGTTTCTGGAAGAATATACCCTCAACGATCCAAAAATACGGAGTGGAAAATCAGCTTTCAGCCCTTTCAACCTATAATGCTTTTAGCTACCGGATCATATTGCAATAAAAGCCGATGAAAGCAAACACAGCAACAAAACAGCCCAAACCGTCTTGCGCAAAAAAGAGATGGATCGAACAAATCTGGGGGACCCTGCCATTTATTTTTCTAATTGTATTGGTGTTAATCATCGCGATTTTTTTTCAACGGATTCAAATCAAAAAGGAGCGAATTGCCGCTGAAAAATCAGCCGGTCTCGCTCAGGAGCAAACCGCTGTGAACGTGGTGACTCTCGATATCGCCCCCTCGCCCATCCGTGATCGTATCAACCTGCCCGGCGTGGCCGCACCTTGGATTCAATTGAAGGTATTATCGGAAGTGAAGGGAAAAGTGCTCAAGAAATCCGTTAAAGAGGGCGAACATATCAAAAAGGGGGACATCATCGCACGTCTTGATGACAGGAATTTTAAAAACGACTTTCTTTCCATCAGATCTTCCTACAATGCAGCCAAAGCTTCCCTGAATCGGATTGAAACATTACAAAAAATAGGCTCATCGACCCAGGCCCGACTTGATGAAACCTTTGCAAGGGTGGATAACCTCGAGGCCGCCATGGCAAACGCTGCACTGGATCTGGAGCGATGTGTCATCCGCTCCCCGTTGAGCGGAATCGTCAACCGTCTTTTTATCGAAGAAGGTCAGTATTTGAGCGCCGCTGCTCCGGTGGCGGACATTATCCAGATTAACCGGGTCAAGGTCAAGGTGGGTATCCCTGAATCCGATGTGGATGCGGTCAGACATTTGAATGTTTTTGAAGTTAAGATCGATGCCCTGGGCGGAAAGACGTTTAGGGCAAAAAAACATTTTCTGTCAAACACGGCTAACTCCATGGCCCGGTTGTATAATTTAAATCTGGTCATCGAAAATGTCACCAAAGAGATACTGCCGGATATGTTTGCTCGGGTCGAGATTGTAAAAAAAGAGATTCTAAACGGTATTTCAGTACCTATTTATGCCGTTATCAACCGATCCAAGGAAAAAATTGTTTATATTGTCAATGATAAACATGTCCGTACCCGAAAAGTGGAGTTGGGATTGCTTGACGGATGGCGCGTACAGATCAAAAGCGGACTCAAAAAAGGGGATCGGGTGATCGTGGTGGGACAACGAAATGTCAATCCAGGCCAGGAAGTTAAAATCGTCCGTAGCATCAAGGATATGGAGGATTTGATGAAATGATCATTTCAAGCACCGCTATCCGAAACCGGATCAGTGTGATGGTCCTTGGCATTATTATACTCGTTGTCGGGATCTACTGCTATATGGTGCTCCCCAGGGAGAGCGCGCCGGATATCACGATTCCCAATGTATTTATCTCAACCAGCTATAAGGGTGTCTCCTCTTCGGATATTGAAACCTCCATCACGATCCCCATAGAGAAAAAACTCAAAGGGCTTGACCGGGTAAAAAAGATTCACTCTGTCAGCGCTGAGGGCGACTCGCAGATCAATATCGAATTTATTCCGGGAACCGACATCGATGAGGTTCTTCAAAAAGTCAAAGACAAAGTGGATGAGGCCAAAAAAGACCTTCCGGGAGACCTGGAAGACGACCCATCGGTCTTTGAGGTCAATTTTTCCGAGCTACCCATTGTTGTCTACGCTCTATCAGGTGATTGCGGACTCACCTGCTTAAAGGAGATCGCCGATGATCTTGAAGAAGACATCGAATCGATTCAGGGTGTTTTGGAGGTGGATGTCACCGGTGGGCTCGAGCGCGAAATCAAAATCGAAGTCGAACCGGACAAGCTTGCCTACTATCAAATACCGGTGACAAGATTCCAAACCGTAGTCAACAGCGAGAACCAGAACACCTCGGGTGGCGCCATCACCCTCGGAGACGGTCGTTATCAGCTGCGCGTTCCCGGGGAATTTTCAACACCGGACGAAATCTATGGCCTGGTGGTAAACGTGGTGGACGGCAACCCGATCTATCTGAAGGATCTTGCCAAAGTCAAAGACGGCTTCAAAGACGAAACCAGCCGATCGCGGTTGGACGGCAGCGAATCGGTCAATATTTCGGTCAAAAAACGGGTGGGTGAGAACATCATCGCCATCGCCGATCAGATTGAAGAACTGATTCAACAAAAAAAACCAACCTGGCCAAAAGGAACCCGGATTACCAAGCTGATGGATCAGGCCAAAGATATCCGGTTGATGGTCGCGGATCTGGAGAACAATATCCTTTCCGGACTGGTGCTGGTCATCGTCGTTCTTTTTTTTGCCTTAGGGTTTCGAAACGCCGTTTTGGTGGGTCTTGCCATTCCCTTTTCCATGCTGTTATCCTTTGCCATCCTTTATGCACTCGATATCACCCTCAATATGGTGGTTCTTTTTTCGTTAACCCTGGCATTGGGGATGCTGGTCGACAACGCCATCGTGATCATTGAAAATATTTACCGATACATGGAGCAGGGCGTCTCCAGAATCCAGGCAGCCATGCAGGCCACTGCCGAAGTGGCACAACCGGTCATCGGCTCCACCCTCACCACCCTGGCCGCATTTTTTCCCTTGATTTTCTGGCCCGGAATCATGGGTGAATTCATGAAATATCTGCCCATCACCCTGGTCATCACCCTTTCATCGAGTCTTTTTGTCGCGCTGGTTATCAACCCTGCACTCACCGCTATCTTTGCAAAGCTCAAGCATCAGAGCAAAGACGCCCATGCCCCGTTGAGCGCGGATGAGGTTAAAAAGGCCGGCGAAAAACCGGTGGAAATCAAAGGGTTTCTGCTTCGATCTTACGCAAGCCTCCTCACTAAAGCCCTCAAACATCGGGTCGTCGTCGTCATGCTATCCTTTGCATCCCTGATCCTCCTTTTTCAGTTTTGGCTGTTGGCGGTGGGACTGGAAAAACCGGTAGAATTTTTTCCAGATATCGAACCCCACAGCCTTTATGTCAACATTGTCCCGCCGCAAGGAGTGAATTTGGAATACGTCGATCGTATTGTTAAAAAAACAGAGATGGCCTTGCTCGAAAAGGCGGAAAAAGAAATCGACGGCCCACCCATGATTCCCATCGATCATTACGAATCCTTTTACATGCCTCGATCGCATCGCAAGGCGAGTGGCGAAGAGTTTCTTGCACCCGGTCACATGGATAATATTGAGCATATTTATGCCAAGGCGATTGTCCTGTCCGGGGGAGGCGATGTGTTTAGTCCCAACTCACCCACCCATATCGGGGTCCAGTTTATTGACCTGGAAGATCGCAGACGGTCTTCGAAATTGACCGTCGAAGAGATTCGAAACCGGGTAAAGGGGACCCCGGGGGCAACAATCACAGTCGCCAAAGCAGAAGAGGGTCCGCCCACCGGCGCACCGATCAATATTGAAATTTCCGGCGATAACTTCCGGGTGCTGGGAGATATGGCAAAAAAGATCAGAGGGGTTCTCGAAAAAATACCCTTTATTGAGGATATCCAGGATGACTATGTTTCGCTGATCCCGTCCATACGCGTCAGGGTGGACCGGCAAAAGGCCGCTCTTTTCGGTCTTTCGACTGAGATTATCGGATTTGCTCTAAAAACCGCATATAATGGCTTGAATATTTCTACTTATCGTGAGGGAGATGAAGATTATGACATTTCTGTCATCCTTCGTAAAGCAGACCGATCGGTCTTGGATGTGCTCTATAAATTGATGCTGCCTGCCCCCTCAGGACAACTGGTCCCGCTGACCTCCATCGTATCCATCGATTACTCGGGGAGTATCGGCAATATTGTCCGAATCAATCACAACCGGGTTGTCACCGTTAAAGCCGATGTGGATGAAACAAAGATTCCCGGTCCGGTTGCCCGTGCGCAGGCGGAAACAATGCTGAAAGGTTTTACCCTCCCGGCCGGATATCGGATTCAATTTACCGGTGAATTTGAATTCCAGAAAGAATCAGAGGCATTTCTCTCCAAAACGTTTGTAGTCGTGGTGTTTTTGATATTTCTCATCCTGGTGTCCCTTTTCAATTCCGTGGCCCAGCCTTTGATTATTCTGACATCAGTTATCTTATCCTTGGGGGGTGCGTTTCTTGGCCTGGCCCTTTTTAAGTCCCCTTTTGGCATCATCATGACAGGCGTCGGGGTGTTCTCTCTGGCCGGTGTTGTTGTCAACAATGCCATCGTATTGATCGATTATACCAACAAACTCATAAAAAGAGGAATGGATCTGAACCACGCGGTTATATCCGCAGGTGCCACCCGGCTTCGTCCGGTCCTTCTGACCGCCATTACCACCATTTTAGGCCTCTTGCCGATGGTGACCGGCATCTCCTTCGATTTTCACAAAATGAGCATGTCTTATGTCAGCGAATCGACCCAATGGTGGCAATCCATGGCGCTTGTGGTTATTTTTGGACTTATGATTGCAACTATTCTGACGCTCATCGTCGTCCCCACACTTTATTCCCTGTTGATTTCCACCAAAACACGCGGCGCATCTTTTATCGAAAAAGCAACACAGCTCTACTGGAAACCGGTCAGGCGATATCCGGTTTGATCCGGTGTGGCGTCGGGTGGGCACTCAATTGGCCACAGGCAGCAGATATATCCTGCCCCTTGCTCTGCCGAATGATGACTGTATAGTCGTTTTGATGCAGGATTTCGCGAAACCGTTCGATGACGGAGTTTGACGGCCGTCTGAACTCGCAACTTTTGTATTCGTTGAGCGGAATAAGATTAATTTTGGACTTGATCGGTCTGATGAGTTGACCGAGGCGTTCGGCGTCTTCAACCGAGTCGTTTACACCTTGAATTAGAATATATTCAAAAGTAATCCTCCGGCCGGCGTGCAAACGATATCTCCTGCATGCAGCCATCAATTCTTCCACCGGAAACCTGCGGTTGATCGGCATCAACATGTCGCGGGTCTTATTTTCTGTCGCATTTAGAGATACGGCCAGATTGACCCGGGTATCCCGACTTAAATCAGGTAGTTTGGAGACCAGGCCGGCGGTGGAGAGGGTCACCCTGCGGTTTGAAAATTTTAGACCAAAATCACTGTCTGTGATCGTTTCAAGGGCACGGACAACGTTTTGATAATTGGCCAGCGGTTCACCCATCCCCATCAGAACGATGTTAGTCAGGCGTGCGGAATCGTTCATCTCTTTTGTAATGTCGCGTACCTGAGAGACAATTTCACCTTTTGTGAGGTCTCTGGTCAAGCCGTACCGGCCGGTCAAACAGAATCTACATCCTTGGGCACACCCCACTTGACTTGATATACAAAGTGTGTAGTGATCCCTTTCAGGAATGATCACGCTTTCAACATGTTTTCCGTCAGCCAGTTTGAAAAGGTATTTTTGAGTGCCATCTTTTGATGTCGCTATCTGTTTTTTATCCAGGCGGTTTATTGTAAAGCGGGCCGAAAGCAAGAGCCTCAATTCCTTGGCCAAATCGGTCATGATTTCAAAGGCGTCTGCCTGGTGGAGATAAACCCACTTAAAAATCTGACCTGCATGAAAAGGCCTGAACCCTCTGTTTTGGAGCCAAAGTGTCAGCTGATCGATGGAAAGCTCTTTTATATCTGTTGTTTTAGATAGATGTATCATTATTACCTTGACATAGCATCTATATAATAATATTTCTAATGGTTTAGTTAATATGAAAGGTTTTTTATGTTTGAAGATCTCAGTGAAAAGCTCAAGTTTGTGTTTAAGAAGCTGAAGGGCCACGGCAAACTATCGGAGAAGAACATTGAGACAGGTTTAAAAGAAGTCCGAATGGCTCTGCTGGAAGCCGATGTCCATTACAAGGTAGCGAAAAAACTTGTTTCAGATATAAAGACACGGGCCCTGGGCCAGGAGGTGATGGCGAGCCTGACACCCGGGCAGCAGGTCATAAAAATCGTAAATGAAGCGCTTACAGCGCTGATGGGATCCCAGCACAAGGGGCTGCAACTATCGGGCACCAAACCGATATCGATCATGCTGGTCGGCCTCCAGGGATCCGGGAAAACTACAACTGCAGGCAAGCTTTCTGTTTTGTTGAGAAAAGAAGGAAGAAAACCCTATCTGGTGCCGGCCGATGTTTACCGGCCGGCAGCGATCGACCAGTTAAGAAAACTGGGAGAACAGTTATCTGTACCGATTTTTCCTTCTAACATTGAAATGGATCCGGTTCAGATTTGCCGTGAGGCTAGAACAGCTGCCCAGCATGAAGGGTGTGACACGCTCCTTCTCGATACAGCCGGCCGGCTTCACGTGAATGAGGAGTTGATGGGTGAACTCTCTCGGATCAAGGACGCGGTGAAGCCCTCTGATATTCTTCTTGTGGCCGATGCCATGACCGGCCAGGACGCGGTGAATATCGCCCAATCATTTGATCGTGCGCTCGACATTGGTGGTGTCATCCTGACAAAGATGGATAGTGACGCCCGGGGCGGGGCGGCGATCTCGATCCGGTCAATCACAAACAAGCCGATAAAATTTATTGGTGTCGGCGAAAAGCTGAATGCACTGGAGCCTTTTTATCCTGACCGGATGTCCTCTCGGATACTTGGAATGGGGGATGTCCTTACGATGATCGAAAAGGCCCAAGAAGTAGTTGACGAAAAAGCAGCGGCAGCCCTCCAAAAAAAGCTGAGAAAAAATCAATTCACTTTGGAAGACTTCAGGGACCAGATGGTTCAGATACGCAAAATGGGTTCATTCTCCGAACTGATCAATATGATCCCGGGGATGGGTAACAACAAACACCTAAAGAATCTAAAGGTGGACGAAAAAGAATTCGTCGGAATAGAAGCGGCGATCAATTCCATGACGCCTCAGGAACGTCGCCAACATACCATCATCAATGGGAGCCGTCGGAAGCGGATTGCCAATGGGAGCGGTACCAGCCTGCAGGATGTGAACAAATTGTTAAAAAATTATGCACAAGTAATGAAAATAATGAAGAAAATCAACAAGGGCGGTATTCACGGAATCGACCGCGGAATGTTGCCGATTTGAGGTAGAATTGATATGCCAGTAAAAATCAGATTAGCCAGACACGGCGCAAAAAAAAGACCTTTTTACAGGATTGTTGTTGCCGACGTTGAAAGCCCACGTGACGGAAAATTTATTGAAATGGTCGGCACCTATAATCCGTTGCTTGACCCGGCAGAAGTGTCGATGAAACAGGATCGAATTAAATACTGGATCGATCAGGGTGCCATTCCCACAGATACTGTCAAAAGCCTTTTGAAAAAAGAGGGCTTTTTCGCTAATCCTGCTGAGTGACGTTATCCCGAATTCTCACGACCTGTAAAGGAGATGGAGCTATGAAAGATTTGATCAAGTATATTGCCGAATCACTGGTAGACAATCCGGAGCAGGTAACGGTAAAAGTAGTGGAGGGCAACCAGACATCGGTATTGGAACTTAAAGTGGCCGAAGAGGACCTGGGCAAAGTTATCGGAAAGCAAGGGAGGACGGCTCGGGCGATGCGGACCATACTCAGCGCGGCATCTGCGAAAATAAAAAAACGGGCCGTCCTTGAGATCATAGAATAATTTTGTGAAAAAAGACAGATTGCTCCCGGTGGGGAAAATTGTTGGAGCCCATGGTGTCAAGGGAACCATACGGGTATACGCTTGCGTTGAATCTCTGTCGGTTTTCGAACCCGGCAGCCGGATTCTGGTCAGAACGCCAAAAGCGTTGGAAAAGACATTTGAAATAAATTGGACCAAATCGCATACCCGTGGAGTTCTTTTATCTCTCAAGGGCATAACCGATCGCGATCAGGTCGGATCGCTGATCGGTTCTGACCTTTTGATTGAGAAGAAAACACTTCCGGATCTTGAAGACGGTCTTTATTACTGGTTTGACATCATCGGTCTTTCTGTCTTTACGACAGATGAAAGATACCTCGGCCAAGTTGATTCGATCATGCCCACGGGGAGTAACGATGTCTATGTGGTAAAAGATCCGAAGCAAAAAAATGGTTCCGAGATTATGATTCCGGCCCTCGAATCAGTGGTTTTGGCTGTTGATCTTGATAAAAGGATCATGAAGGTCGATTTACCGGAAGGACTGTTGTGAGGGGATCGGAAAAACAGGCTGGATCAAAAAATAGCGACCGGGTGCCGGTTATCCGCTTTGTCAATCTGACAATTTTTCCGGAACTTTTTTTTCCGTTTTGGGAACATGGAATTATTAGAAAGGCGATCGATCAAAAGACGATAAGCGTTTCCGCCGTCAATATCAGAGATTTTGCCAAGGACAGACACCAGACGACAGATGATAGACCATATGGCGGTGGCTGTGGGATGGTGATGAAGCCCGAGCCGCTGGCAGCAGCGATTCGATACGCCCAAAATGAAAGCCCTGACTCAAAAACGATTCTCCTGACACCTCAGGGGCAAGTTTTTAATCAAAAGATAGCCCTAAAATTCGGATCCGAAAAGGGGCTCATTCTGGTTTGTGGCCGATACGAGGGCGTAGATGAACGGATCTGCAGTGATTTTATCGATCATGAAATCTCGGTCGGCGATTATGTCTTAACAGGTGGAGAGCTCGGGGCGATGATTATCATCGATGCCATCACCCGTTTGATTCCCGGATCATTGGGGGGAGCCGACTCAGCCGAGAGAGATTCGTTTTCCGATGACCTGTTGGAACATGCTCATTATACCAGACCCCGAACCTTTGAGGGAGAAAGTGTCCCTGAAGTGCTGCTGTCGGGAAACCATCAGGACATTGAAAAATGGCGCCTTGAAACAGCGTTGATTCGGACCTTTTTGAAAAGAAAAGATCTGTTGAAAGACAGAATTTTGACCAAACAAGAGTCATATATCTTAAAGAAGTGGTGTTTCGAGATTGAAGAAATTATTCGCTTCCAATCTTTACGTGGCCCTGCTGCACTATCCGGTAATCAATAAAAATGGCGACACCATTGCATCTGCCGTAACCAATTTAGACTTGCATGACATATCCAGGGTAGCAAAGACATACGGGGTGAAAGCATTTTATGTAGTGACCCCTTTGATTGATCAGCAAGCCCTCGTTAACAGAATAGTTTCACACTGGGTCAGCGGAGTCGGCTCAAGATACAATCCAAAACGGCGTGCCGCGTTAGAACTGATCAGGATCAAAACCGCGTTGGATGGCGTGATCGAACATATCAAAGCAAAGGAAAAAGTGACGCCGGTAACGGTTGTCACCGGTGCGGATCAGAGGCTGATGAACGATCGGCAAAAAATCGGTTTTTACCAGTTTCGCGCGATGCTAAAAAAAGAGGACGTCTATCTGTTAATCTTTGGCACGGGATGGGGGCTTTCCGAAAGAATCCTCGCCAGAGCGGACTACCTGCTTGAACCGGTCACCGGCTGTACCGGCTACAATCACCTTTCGGTCCGATCAGCAGCATCAATTATTTTGGATCGATTGATGGGACGATAAATTTCATTGCAATAATCCCAATTGTCGGTTAAAGGGCACAGATCAGCAAAAAAACCGGAATTTTCAGCATTGTATCTCATTTATACGAGGAATAGGGATTAAAACAAATAACCATTACCATTTAACTAATACCCCCCGATTGAGCTTTTTTTCGCTTAATTGGGGTATAATGCAAGAGGATAAAATTATGGAAACGATAGAGCAGCTTGAAAAAGAGATGATGCGGCTTGATCACCCTGATTTTTCTGCCGGTGATACGGTTAAAGTGAGTGTCAAGATCAGGGAAGGTGAAAAGGAGCGTATCCAAATCTTCCAGGGTGTTGTTATCAGTAAACGTAAAGGAAGAACCAATGCGACATTTACAGTAAGAAAAGTTTCATACGGCGTGGGTGTCGAGCGTATTTTCCCGCTCCATTCTCCAATCATCGATAAAATTGAAGTGATTTCAAAGGGGCGTGTCCGCAGGGCAAAGATCTATTATTTGCGTAAACTGAGGGGTAAAGCCGCGAGAATAAGGGAACGTCGCTGAAACCAAACCCAACTGTGAGACCTTTGAAAAATATCGATT
>DCWS01000029.1 GCA_002328165.1 Desulfobacteraceae bacterium UBA2156
CCACTTTCCTTTGAAACGCTACATTTAAGCTGAAGCAGTCTGTTCCGTATCGAGGTTACGGCGACTTCATCAAGACTTCCGGTTGCTTCCTTTCGGTATCGGGCTATAAAGGGTATTGTTGCATCCTCTTCAAGGAGTGTATAAACAGACAGGACCTGACTATATTTAAGTTTTAGTTCTTCTGATATTTTTATTGTGTGGTTTTCGTTCATAAGCACCTTAAAATATTTATGAAAAATTGTTTGTTGCGTGTACAACGTATCTTAGTCGCTGTCTTCATACTGTTTTTCGTACTAAGAAGGAAGGATAACATCTCAAATCTCTTTGCGATTAAAACAGCCCAACATTAACGTCATTATTAAAAGAATAAAAAAGGAAAGATTCAGAAGAGGATGAAAAGATCCCATATTGTGAAATTCACTTTTGCTGATGATTGCATCTGCATAGGCCTGCACCATAAAAACCTTGGGGTATAAAACCCTCCATAAAGCAGGTCCCAAATCGACTGAGGAAGGGACAGCGGATCTGACGATGTCACTATTAATAACCTGATAACCGCCATCGGAAATAAAACCAACGAACAGAATTCCCATGGTAAAAAGTGCACTGATAAAATCCGGCATAAAAAGAGACAAAAAGCAGACGCATGCAATCACAAAAAGAAGGTTGATCGAAGATACCAAAGATGCGGTCAAGTATCCCGAAATAATAGTTCCTGTTTTTGCCCATACCGTCAAAAAAATCGTCAAGTGAAGTATAAACATAAAAATAAGACAAAGTGCCCAGGTGCCGGTGACCCGGCCGAGAACATATTGCCATCTGAAAACAGATCTGGAAAGAAACAAAACGAGGCTTCCATCCTCATGATCTCGGCTGAATATCTTAATTGAAATCATGGAAACCATTAGAAACATTCCAACAGCAATTAGATGGAAAACAATTTTTGAAAAATACCAGGCAAACGTAACGTTATCCATCATTTTCCCATTAACAGTATATCCGCCGTCATAACATCCGCGGACCGTCAATATGAATAGAATAGAAAGACCGAGGAGAACATAAAAACTTTTATGCCGCATCTGGTCCCGTATGGTATAGATCGTAATTTTTATGACGTTATTCATTTTCATGCTCTATATATCGAATAAAAACATCTTCGAGCGTCTCGTGATCCTTCACGATTGCGTTAATGGTATCCTTGATAAGGATTTTCCCCTTGTACATGATCGCTGCAGTTTCACATGTTTTTTCCACCTCTGAAAGCAGATGGGAGTTTAAGATCACGGTCACTCCCTTGCCACGAAGGTTTTCAAGAATTTGTCTGACATCGCGGATGCCGATCGGATCGAGCCCGGTGATGGGTTCATCCAGTATCAGCAGCGTTGGCTGTCCCAGCAGGGCAGCCCCCAGACCGATGCGCTGTTTCATGCCTTTCGAGTACGCCGTGGATTTTATCCTTTCCTGCCCTTTCATGGAAACTATCTCGAGAACCCTGTCGACTTCCTTTTCAACATCTTTCCCGGACAATCCGATTAATGAAGCATGCCGCGACAGATATTCAAATCCGGAAAGATACGGAGGGATCATGTGCTGTTCGGCGATATATCCGATGTGTTTGTGGGATTCCGGGTCGAATGCAGGCAGTCCATTGATTGTAATGCTGCCCGAGGATGGTTTGATAAAATCGAGAAGCATCCGGACGATGGTCGTCTTGCCGGCACCGTTTGGTCCAAGCAATGCAAAAGACTCTCCCTTTTGAATCGTATATGAAACACTATCGACCGCAGCAAAGGTGCCAAATTTTTTTGTAACGGAATCAAGTATGATCATATCAATGCGGTTATCAAGTAGTTGAGGGCGCTCGCCCGGGGTTGTCCAAGTGCTACCTGGATAGAAAGATGCTTTTAGCACCCTTTAGCCACGGTCGCAAGAGGGCGGGCTTCTCACGTTCGTCTATCTGTTGCTGGAGATCCACAATATGGTAGCTTCGTGGCTTGCGTTTTGCCACTGTTGGCATAACGAACTGTTGGGCAAATAATGCCAGAAATGGCGTTGAATAGTAATGTTTAGGATTCAAGCATCCATGCATAATACATGAATTCAAGAAAATTCAACAAGACTAATGACATTTTTTATTTCCTGACCCGAGCTTAAAGATTTTTCTGCTGTAAAAATCGGTTTTCCCGATCATTTTTAAACAGATTCTGCAATTGGCCTGGAATTGCCGGTGTGGTGACGGTTTCCTGCTCTGTTCCCCCCGGCAGTTGAAACGTGAGCGCGTGCGCATGCAGTGCAAGACGGTCAAAGGCAAAATTCTTTTTCAGATAATCTGCAGCCCGTTTGGATCCGTAACGGGCGTCGCCGACCACCGAGTGACCGGACAGTTTTGCGTGGCGCCGAATCTGATGTTTGCGACCGGAGAGAAGGTCAATTTCCACCATCGTGTAATGGGCACTGTGATCAAGAATTCGGTAAAGCGTTCTGGCAGATTGCCGTCGGCCAGCTCCTTTGGGCCGAAGACGCCCGGCGGCGGTTTTGGCAAGCGCCCAGTGCCACGTTCCCCACGGGTCGTCTCCTTGCGGATTTTCCAGCGTACCATGCAAAATAGCGACATAACGTTTTTTTACCTGACGGAATTCAAATTGCAGTGAAAAAAATCGAAACATTTTCGGGGTGGTGGCCAGTAGAATAATGCCGCTTGTCTCCTTGTCGAGTCGATGAACAGGATTGACGCTGAAATCCGAGTCCATATCTATCTGGCCGAAAACAGACGGTTCTTTTTGAATAAACGCATATACCAGGGAGCAAACATCTCGCCCGGGTGTGTTGTGCACGGTAATGCCGGCTGGCTTATCCACCACCAGCCACCCCTCTCCGATGGCGAGCACCGGTATACACAATGATTTGCTGCCAATGGTTATCATCTAAATCCTGTTTTCATCTGTCACCGATGCACCCATATTGCCAAACTGTTTGTTTGATTAAAACTTGTTCGATGGTCGGTTTCATTTTGTCCGTGTTTGTCCGTGTGGTCCGGCTGATCCGTTGTCTTCGTCGTTGGCAGGCCTCACCGCCGCCAGTTGATTAAATCCGACGCAGCCGATTTTGTCAAAATACGCAGATTTTCTTTGGAGTTAAAAAGTTTTTCACACAACTCACACTTTCTATATTGAACAATTTCACGGGCCTTGAATCCTAAACAGGAAGCCATGTTTGTAAGCCCCATGGTCCTGATGAGATGATACAATACATGGGTTTCGCTTTTCCGAAACAACGCGTCGATGTTATCATTGTGAAGGTTTCCAAGATATAAAAAGTCTGTTTTTAAAAAGTGACTTGACGCGTCACAACAGGCAAACATGTCCAGTTCCGGAGAAAGGTATGGATTCATTGAGCACACATTGGGTCGATAATCTGTAAATACCCGTTGGCGATCGAATTCACTTGCACGACCGAAATAAATGACAGGCTCTGGAAAAAATTTTAAGTGATGACCCCGCAGAAACTGTTCAAACGAATCATCCTTTTCTGAAAAATCAGTAACAAAGGAGATAAAATAATCAAGATCATGTTTTTGACAGCTTAACGCCGCGTGAACGATGTTTTCACGGTTAATATGTTGCTGATGCCAGCGACTGTAACTGAGCCGTAATTGCGACAAACCGTTTGACATCAATTCTAAAACGACACGATCCGTATGTTCCCGTGTTTTTGCCCAGTATCCGTTGGTAACAATTCTTGAATAGATCCCATTTTCCCTACAGAGCTGAATCAGTTTGCAGATATCATCAAAAAACAAAAGCGGTTCGCCTGCTGTAAAACTTATGCCCGTGACATGACAACGGGCCATCTCTTGAATAATATCTTTCGCTCGGTCAAAGTCCATTTTTGCGGTTCCGGGGGACGCGTCTGAGGCAACACAATGGCCACATCTAATGTTACATTGAGTTGAGTACCCAAATGCGATTTGTCGAACTGGGTTCATTTGAATAAGCGTCCTTTTGAAGTCCCTTGATAATGTTCCCGGTACGAGACGTTCCCGCGATTCCGATGGATCAAAGATCGAGAAATATTTTCGCGGACGGTCTAAACAAGATGCTGTATTGGGCCGGGTTATCTTCCCTGGCAACCGTTGTTAGGAGTAACGAATCTGATTGAGCGACCCAGTTGGGATCATCAACTAAGACAGCCCAAAGGCCATAAGTGTGAAACGGAAAGGGCGGAGAAAAATTGAGGCATGTGGCGGTCGAATAGTGTGACACCTGGTCATGGATAAACGACCTGACTATTGCTTGTCAAGAACTCCCTTTCTTTATTTTTAAGGATATTTTTGTTTTGGATCCTGCTTTGGAAAAGGGAACATATCTCAGCTCATCCAGGACGAGCAGGTGAAGTCGTTGCAGCTGTTTTTTGGGGTAACCTTTATCTTCGTCGATAATCTGAGCGATCCGCTCAGGATAAGGGCCAATCTTTGGCTTGGAACGCGCCTCTTTCATCCGGTAGCCGGGTGGCTGCAAATGGGTCAATACCTTCTTTAATGTCTCCCCGTGGAGCCCTTCACGCCGTATTATCTCACGCTTGCTGACTGCATCTCTTAATGCATCTAATCGGATTTGCGTCCATTTCTTCATGTCTGTAAACACCCTGTCCCCTTCCCTTTATACGGTAATCTTATTTGACCGCTATTACCGTTTTATGGAGAAGGTTAATTTAGGGTGTCACATGTTTCAACCGCCGCAATTCCATCACACTTTTAAACCGCCCTTTATAATTCCATAGCATCCTCTGTTTAAGGTTGTCTGGATATCGAACTGTTTATAATAACAACAAGTTATGAGATATGAATAAAAGAATGTAAGGTTATCGTCAAAACCAAAAAATGCAATGTCAAAAAATATGTAAAAAAAGGTTGTGCCCCTTGCGGCTTGGATAAGGCTCAATATTTAATTATACATTTCTCTTTGTGAAATCATAAACACGAATAATAAAGAATATTAGGGACTTAAAGGGATATTGCTTATCCTTTTGAACACCTTTTTTTTTGTAAACAAAATCATCCAAATTTTCGTCGTAAGCCACAAAGGCTGGATGAGAATGAATTTTATTTGCTGCCGGCGTTACCTTGACATGGAGATGAAGCTTTGCCATACTCTTGGAATCGGAGTGCTTCTATTGCTAAATTCAACGACATATTTTCTAACAATACACCCGGACCTATATAAAAAATGAAAAAATATTTCTTGCTTGTGGTTTTAATTACGTTTGCCGGTGTTTTGGGCTGGCAGATCTATCAAAAAACCACTGCATCGAAAAAGGAGTTTCGCCGACAGCGGAAAAAAATTCCGGTGGCTGTTGAAATTTTGCCGGTTGAAAAGACATCCATCCGTGATGTGGGCCGTTTCACCGGAACTTTAAGACCCAGATCCCAGTTTCGGGTCGCCCCAAAAATCGCCGGCCGTTTGGAAAATGTTTTTTTTGATATTGGCGATCAGGTAAACAAAGGCGATCTGATTGCTGTTCTCGATGACGACGAATATCTTCAACAAGTCGATCAGGTTCGCGCCGAACTGGAAGTAGCCCTGGCCAACACCGAAGAAAGCAAAAGCCTTTTAGAAATAGCCAAACGAGAGCTCGATCGAACCGTCGCTCTTCGAAAAAAGAAAATCGCTTCAGAATCAGAATTGGATGCTGCCGAGTCCCAGTTCAAAAAACAGCAGGTCAAATTAAAGGTGGCCGTAGCTCAGGTGGCCCAGAAAAAAGCAGCTCTGAAAGCTTCAAAAGTGCGGCTGTCATATGCAAAAATTCGAGTCGATTGGGAGGAATATAGCGGCTACCGAGTTGTTGGTGAACGTTTTGTGGACGAAGGGGCCATGCTGGCACCCAATACACCGATCATTTCCATCCTTAACATCGGCGTTTTGACAGCCGTCATCCACGTTATTGAACGCGATTATCCCAAGGTCAGGATTGGCCAGGAAGCGGTTATTACCTCCGATGCGTACCCGGGCCGGCGGTTTTATGGAAAAGTGGCTCGGCTCGCTCCGCTGATGAAGGAAACCTCCCGGCAGGCACGGGTGGAGATCGAAATTATAAATAAAAATCAGCTGTTGAAACCGGGCATGTTTGCCCGGGTTTTGATTGAATTCGAAAAGCGAGACGCCGTGACTGTGGTTCCGCCGGGTGCCATTGTGAAACGGGGCGGAAACCAGGGCGTATTCGTCCCAATCGAACAGAAAGGAACCGTCAGATTTGTTCCTGTAACCGTGGGCGTTGTCAATGAAGACCAGGTTGAAATCGTCAGTCCTTTGCAAGCGAAGAACGTGGTGTCGGTAGGGCAGCACCTCTTGGAAGATGGATCTGCCATTCTTCTGCCGGGCAAAGTGCAGGCTCGATAAAGTTCGAAAAAGATAAACAAAGAAAGCGTCATCCGAAGCGTCATTAAGGATGCGGAAAAAAAGAGATGAAAATTTCAAAGTTTGCCGTTAATCGGCCGGTTTTTGTGGTGATGGCGGTTTTGATTGTTTTGATAGTGGGTAGTGTTTCCCTTAATCGGCTTTCGATCGATTTGATGCCGGATATCACCTATCCGACCTTGAGCATCACAACCATCTATGAAAATGCCAGCCCAGAGGAGATCGAAGAACTCGTTACCCGGCCGATTGAAGAGGCCATGAGTGCGATTTCCGGCGTGGAAGAGGTGACCACGGTTTCCGGGGAGGGCATCAGCCGGGCCCGCGTTTCCTTTTCCTGGGGTACGGACTTGGCCGAAGCTGTAAACGAAATCCGGGAAAGGCTGGATCGTGTCATCCCAAGGCTTCCTGATGATGTGGAACGCCCGGCGATCCGCAAGTACGATCTGGCCAGCTTTCCGATACTGATTCTGGGAGCGGCCAGCAATCTGGATCCGATTCAGATGCGACAAATTATCGACGATCAGGTGAAATATCGGATTGAACGGATCCCCGGAGTGGCTGCCCTGGATATCCGTGGGGGACTCCATCGGGAAATTATAGTCGGTCTTCACCCGGACCGAATCAAAGCCCTGGGCATCCCTTTGGATCAGATCCTCTCCCGGATCAAATCGGAAAACGTAAACATACCTGCAGGCACATTGGAACGGGGAAAACTGGAGGTGATGATTCGCGTTCCCGGCGTCTATGCCAACCTGGATGAGTTGCGGCATACAGTGGTTGACATGCGAGACGGGGTTCCTGTCCAGGTTAAAGATATCGCCACCATCGAGGACTCCTATGAGAAGGTCAATCGCATCGTCAGAATAAACGGAAAACCCGGGTTTCGGCTGGCTGTCAACAAACAGTCCGGCACCAACACGGTTGAAGTAGCCCGCAAAGTACTCCGGGAAATCGAGCGAATAAATCAGGATATCCCCCAAATACATATCACGACGATCATCGACACCTCGGATTATATCGAACGATCGATCACCAATGTCGGCACGGTGATGCTTTATGGAGGTATTTTGGCAATATCGCTGCTCATGATTTTTTTAAGAAGCATCCGGAGCACGGCCGTCATTGCCACCGCCATACCGATTTCCATTATTGCAACGTTCGTTCTCATGTATTTCGGCGGGTTTACCCTGAACATCATGACTCTGGGCGGACTTGCCCTCGGGATCGGTATGCTGGTGGACAGCTCGATTGTCGTCTTGGAAAATGTTTTCCGCCACAGAGAGTGCGGGGTCGAATCCAAACTAGCCGCCATTGCCGGAAGCGAAGAGGTTACCGCCGCCATCATCGCCAGCACTTTGACCACGCTAGTCGTCTTTTTGCCCCTGGTTTTTGTCCGCGGCATGTCCGGTGTGATGTTCAAACAACTCGCGATTGTGGTCAGTTTCTCTTTGGCGTGTTCTTTGGTGGTGGCACTCTCGTTGATCCCGATGCTGTCGGCCCGGATCCTCGGCCCAGCGGTACAAACCGGGTATTCAAAAAGCGGGAAACCGAGTCACGCATCCCGGTTTTTTAAAGGGCTGGAAGATAGTTACAGTCAACTGCTGCGATTCGCCCTGAACCACCGGTTGCTGGTGATTTTTAGCACGGCGCTGGCACTGGCCGGCAGCCTTTGGCTGATTCCACTGATCGGAGTTGAGTTGATGCCCGACACCGATCAAAATGAAGTGAGGATTTATGGTGAGATGGGCGTCGGCACCCGTGTGGAGGTCGTGGATGAGGTGTTCAAAAAAATTGAAGCGATTGTTCAACAAGAGGTCCCGGAAACGAAAAGCACCGTCGCCTATCTCGGCGGCACCAGTTGGCGAACCTCCGGATCCCATACCGGTCAGTTGCAGATCGCCCTTAAACCGAAGCATGAACGAACCCGATCCAGCGAACAGATTGCTGCTGTGCTACGTCGAAAACTCCTCGGGATACCCGGCGTGAAAATCCGGACCCGGCCCGGCCGAGGTCTGTTTCTGTTGCGCATGGGAACCCATGGAAGCGAAAGGGTTCAGGTGGAAATCAGGGGATACGATCTTGGAACAGCAGAAGTACTGGCCCGGCGGGCACAGTCCGTGGTGGACCCGGTGAATGGGGTGACCGATTCCAAAATCAGTATTGATTCCGGACGGCCCGAGGAGATCATCCTGATCGACCGACAAAAGGCGGCTGATATGAAACTTTCGGTTTCCCAGATATCCGATATGCTCAAAACCATCATTTCCGGCACCCGAGCCAGCAATTTTCGTGAAGCCGGCGATGAAATCGCCATCATGGTCAAATTGAAAGATGCGGAGCAGATGGATATTCGGGATATCCTCGATCTGACTATCAACAACCGAGACGGAAATCCGGTTGTTCTGCGCAATCTGGTTCGAATCGAACAACAGACCGGTCCTGTCACCATCGAGCGAAAAAATCAGGAACGGTACGTGGTCGTCTCCGCCAATATCAGCGGGCGGGATATGGGATCGATTTTATCGGATATCCGTGAAGGGCTCCGTTCGGTTCCCGTTCCCGAAGACTTTAGTATTGTTTTTGGCGGCGATTATGAGGAACAACAAAAGGCATTTCGAGAGCTGCTGTTGAGTTTTATTTTGGCACTGATCCTGGTCTATATGGTGATGGCCTCCCTCTATGAATCGCTGCGGGATCCCTTTGTTGTGATGTTTTCGGTTCCCCTGGCCGCTGTCGGGGTCATTGTCATGTTATTTCTGAGCAAAACCACCTTTAATATCCAATCTTATATCGGATGCATTGTCCTGGGAGGCATCGTGGTCAACAATGCCATATTACTGGTCGATCACATCAACCTGCTTCGACGCCGGGACAAGATGCCGTTGCAACAGGCGATTGAAGAAGGGGGTCGCAGAAGACTTCGTCCGATTCTAATGACCGCATTGACCACCATGCTTGCGCTCGTTCCCCTATCAACTGGAATGGGGGAAGGGGGAGAAGCCCAGGCGCCCATGGCCCGGGCAGTGATCGGTGGTTTGATGAGCTCAACACTTATCACGCTGATTGTCATTCCCACCATTTATTCTATTTTTGCTCGAAAATCAGGGAAAGTAGAACAAACAAAGGCGAAAGTGCATACAGCCGCGGGAATTGCCACTTGATTTCACATCGGGTGTTTCACAAACAAATTGTTGCGCTGCCGTTGGTTGGACTGGGGCTGCTGATCGGTTCCTGTGCGGTTTTTGAAAAATATGAGGTCCGTATTGAAACGGTTGGTAAAGAGATTGGGAAAAAGAGCAATCTAACACCGATTGAGCCCAAATCGAACGTCGCCGACCCTTCCAAATCGAGTCCACCCCATAAAGGCCCGATCCGCATAATTATCCAAGAAGCTGTATTGACGGCCTTGGAGAATAACCGATCGTTGATTGTGGAACAGCTAAACCCTTCCATCCAACAAACCGCTGAAGAACAGGAACAGGCGGTGTTCGACCCGGTATTTGATGCCGAGGTCTCCGCAGGACGGATCGATGCCCAAAGACTGGCGAAATCCGGTGATACAATCGAAAGCGTCGTCACCGATACCTATGAAGGGGATCTGTCGCTCAAACAGTTTTTTTCCACAGGGACCACGGTTGAAGTGGCGGGTACGACCGAAACAACCGAATCTTCCCTGTACGTTGATCCTTTTTCATCCACCCGCTTCGGGTTGACGGTCACCCAGGCGCTTTTGAGGGGACGCGGTGCAGATGTGAACCTGGTCAAGCTCCGGCAAGCCCGGTTGGAAACGCGCATATCAAACTATGAATTACGCGGCTTTACCGAGAGCCTGGTGGCAGAGGTGGAGACCACCTACTGGGACTATGCTCTGGCCCGGCGCCGAATAGGGATTTTTCAAGAATCGTTGAAGCTGGCTGAGCAGCAGCTCAGGCAAACCAAAGAGATAATCGCTGTGGGGAAGTTGGCAGAAGCAGAGATGGCCGCGGTTCAGGCCGAAGTTGCCCTCCAGCGGCAAGGACTGATCGATGCCCGGAGCAGCATGGAATCCTTCCGTCTTCGATTGCTTCGCCTGCTGAACCTGCCGGGAAACAATTTGTGGAACCGGGAGATCATCCTGCTCCATGAACCGACACTACCTGAAGTAAATCTGGGTGATGTAGAAACACATGTCTCCCTGGCCCTGCGTATGCGCCCGGATTTAAACCAGGCGCGATTGGGTATTCAACAGGGAGATCTCGAGGTTTCGCGGACGAAAAACGGGCTTCTTCCGGTTATGAAACTGTTTGTCCGGCTGGGAAAAACCGGTTATGCCGGCTCCTTTTCAGACTCGCTAACCGATATAACCGGTGACAATTATGATGTATCGGGAGGTATTAGTTTTCAGTACCCGTTTCGAAACCGGGTTGCAAAGGCACGACAGGAGCGGGCGCTGCTTCGACAGGACCAGGCAGAAAAGGCGCTGGACAACCTCGAACAACTTGCGGAAGTCGATGTTCGAGGTGCATACATTGAGGTCAACCGCGCCAAAGAGCAGATCGATGCATCGGCCGCCACGCGAAAGTTTCAGGAAGAAAAGCTTCGAATAGAAACCGAAAAATTCCGGGTGGGACGGTCGACCAGTTTCCTGGTAGCCCAGGCCCAGCGGGATCTCCTGGTCAGCAAAATCAACGAGGTTCAGGCCGTGGCCAATTACCTAAAAGCGCTGATCGGCCTATACCGGCAGGAAGGGTCCTTGTTGGAACGCCGCGGGATTTCCGCCCCCGGCAGCAGACCGGTGGTGCTTTCCAAAAAAAACAACCCGTAGAATAGATCTGGTCCGTGCATCGCCTTCGGCGTGGGGCGTATACGGATCTTTGTAGAATCAAAGGTGCGAAACTTGAGTTTTATATTTTAGCCTTGCGCCAACATGACGGAAAATTTCCATCTGCTTATCTCTAGATAATCCCGGTCCCTTGAAAAAATCTCGAAGGTCACCGTGTCTTCGTATCCGATTTTTTTCAGCGCCTAAACCACCTTCGGAAAATCGATCGCCCCTACCCCGATTGGAAGATGTTGGTCTTCCTTTCCGAAGTTATCGCTGACATGGATATGGCCGATACGGCTGTGAAACTTCTCAATAAACCGGAAAACCCTGTCGCCCTTTTTGCTCCCAATATGCGCGTGTCCGATATCCAGCACCAGCTTGAAGGATGGAAACCGTTTAAAAATCTCAACAAAATCTTCCGGATACACAAAAGAAGGATACTTGGGAAACATGTTCTCAAGGCATATGTTCATGCCGAGCTGTTCAACTTTTTCTGCAACGGCGTCGAGACTCTCCATCGCATATTTTTTTGCCTGTTCCTTTACAAAAAACCCCATTCCGCCAATATGACCCGGATGAAGGACCACCTTGAGGGAATCAAGCTCAGCAGCCACCTCCAGCGACATCAATATTTCCTTTAAAGAGGCCGCTCTGATACCGTCGGTGAGATCGGCTATTGAAACAAAGGCGGGTAGATGGCAAATGAGATTCATTTTATGACTATTTAGCGCGCTGATTATCTCCTTTTTCTGTTGCCGAACATCTTTATGGTGCGCCTTCGGGGGATCCATAGTCAACTCCAGATAGTCAAACCCCCGTGCTGCAATCTCCTCCAGCTCGTTCAGTACAGGTTTGACCGGAAAATTCATGGCACCGTATTGCATGGGAATGCTGCCTCTTTTTGGTTCACCCCATCCATATCACATCCTATAGCTGAAACAAAGCGGACCTTTCTCAGAAATCACCACATCAAATATGAGTCCTCTGCCCTTCACAGCCGGCGAAAATATATATACTTCACATTAATATTTACATTTACATTGACATTTATATTTTAATGTGTTATTTTGAAACACAACAGCGGTCAAATAAATGTATCCATACCTGTATAAATATAAAGTGTTAGATGAATAAAAATAATTTAACTCATTGTATTTTATCTTTTTTACAAAATAATTCATCGAATGAATTGACCAAAGAACCAGGACGGAGACAAATCCGATGCAGCCTGATTTAACACCAAAACAGGAGCGACTTTTAAGCTATTTGAAACGCGAAATCACACGAATCGGAAAGGTACCCAGCCTGCGCCGGGCAGCCGCTGATATGGGTGTGAGTCACGCGGCGATATCACAACTGATAAAAACACTTGAGCAAAAAGGGCTTATCAAACGCGAGGGACGTTACAGCCGCACCATTCATTTGCTCAACCGCATCCGGGAAACCACGGGTATCATGCGCTGGCTCCAAGTACCGATTGTCGGAAGTATCGCCGCCGGTTTACCCTTATATGCCCAGCAGGAGTGGGACGGTAGTGTGGTAGTGGATGCAGCCAGATACCACGGTTCGAATCTGTTCGCCCTCAAAGTAAAGGGTGACTCGATGCGGGATGCGGCAATCGTGGATGGGGACCTGGTCATTTGTGAACCCCGGCAATACGCTGAAAACGGCGAGATCGTCGTTGCGTTGATCCAGCCGGAAGAAGCCACGGTCAAGCGGTTCTTCCGCCGGGAAAAACTGATTGAACTTCGCCCTGAAAACCCGACTTACAAAGCGGCGACATATGCGTTTAACGAAGTCCTGATCCAGGGTAAGGTGATCGGTCTTTGCAGGGGACTGGAAGTGATGGATAGGCTTTAGAATGATTGATGCAACACAGCAAGCAGCAAGAGGATCCGACGTCTGCCGTCTGTTTGTCGGCACAAGCGGCTATGCCTATACCGAATGGATTGATGCCGGTTTTTATCCGCCCGATACAAAGTCCGGCCGGATGTTGCCGCTGTATGCCCGGCATTTTTCGATTACCGAACTCAACTACACCTGGTACCAGATACCCCGGGCCGATGCGATTGAGCGTCAGCGCCAACTGGTCCCGCCGGAATTTTTGTTTGCCGCCAAGTTGACACGAAACCTCACCCATGAAATCGATCCGGAGCAGTGGTCCGGCCATGCGGATCATTACCGGAATGGTGTGACACCACTGTTGCAGGCCGATCAACTGGTGGCCGTGTTGATCCAGCTTCCCCCTTCGTTTGCCCGCACACCGAACAATCGAAAGTATCTGGCCGCCCTGATCGACAAACTCCACGGCCTTCCCCTGGCAATAGAGTTTCGCCACCGATCCTGGGCGAACGACCGTGTGTTCGCTGAACTGGAACGTCGCCGGGTGACGCTGGTCGCCGTAGACGAACCCAACCTGCCGGATCTCTTTCCTGCCTTGGATGTGGTGACCAACCCGAACCTCTTTTATGCCCGTTTTCACGGTCGCAATACCAAAGGCTGGCGTTCGGGAAAAATGCAGCATCAGTTTGACTACAACTACTCCGATGCTGAATTGAGCAACTGGGTCGAAGAGAAAATTGTACACATGGGCAAACAGGCCCGTCGGGGGGTTCTTTTTTTCAACAATCATGTCCGTGCCCAGGCACCGGAAAATGCCCGGAGAATGACCGGCCTGCTCAAAGAACAGGGTCTTACGGTGGTTGAGTTCCAATGATGCAAGAATCGAGGATATCCAGCTCCACGGTGTCGGGAGCGAATATGCGTGAACGATCCATTATTCATTTAAATGTGGCTGATTTCGCGGTAGCGGTTGAACGGGTTGTGGACAGCCGGTTGCGAAAGCGGCCGGTCATTATCGCCCCTGAAGGCGCAACACGGGCAGCGGTATATGATATGAGCGATGAAGCATACCAAAACGGTGTGCGAAAAGGCATGGCTTTGCGACGGGCCCTGCGCTTTTGCCGGGATGCCACTGTGTTGTCACCCCACCCCGACCGTTATGAGCGGTCGATGACAGCGCTTCTAAAACATGCCCTCCCCTTTTCACCGTTTATCGAGATGACCGACCACAACGGGCATCTGTTTGTCGATGCCACCGGAACCGGGAAATTATTCGGTCCGCCGCCAGACGTGGCCTGGCGTATCCGAAAAATCATACGGGCCGAGATGGGGTTAGACCCGATCTGGTCTGTTGCGCCCAATAAGCTGGTGGCCAAGGTCGCCACCCGCGTCGTCAAACCGACCGGCGAATATATTGTTCGTGCAGGTGATGAAGAGGCTTTCCTGGGTCCCTTGCCGATTCACCTCATCCCTGGAATAGAACAAAATGACCTGAAGTGTTTTTATGAATTCAATCTGGCCCGTGCCTGCCAGGTAGCGCGCCTTTCGATAGCGCAACTCGATGTCGTGTTCGGGAGGCGGAGCCGGGACCTGTATGCCGCCGTCCGTGGCATTGATCCGTCTCCGGTCCTTTCCGTCGGGCAAAAGCGGCCGCTGGTAAGGGCTGATCATGAATTTGGAAATGATACCAATGATGTGACTGTGATAAAAGGCGCATTATACCGATTGATCGAACAGACTGGAGCAGATCTGCGCAAACGGCGCACAGCGGCAAGGCGGGTTGGGATCATCCTCGACTATTCCGACGGCAGCCGGATAATCCGCCAGGCAACTGCCAACCCGGCAACCACCAATGATTTTTTTCTGTTTGCCGCAGCGAAGCTGGCCCTTAAGCGTGCCTGGACACGCCGTGTTCGCGTTCGGCACCTACGGCTTGTTTGCGATCGTCTAACCTATCCACCTGCCCAGCTAACGCTCTTTTCCGAATACGAAAAAGAAAAAAAAATCAGAGACAATCTGGTCGGCACCCTTGACTTGATCCGCCGCCGGTTTGGTTCAGGTGCTATTCGTGTGGGACAGACCCTGGCGGCATAAGAAAGCCTTTATCCGGGCACACGATGTGTCATGATTCCTTTAACCGTCCGCTCATACCACTCCCTCATGTGGGGCACAAGTTCACCGGAAATGATTTGCCAGGCCGCAAAACAGCGGGGATACAACCGGCTGGCCCTTACGGACACGGACAACCTTTACGGCCTGTGGCCCTTTTTAAAAAGCTGCAAACACGAGGGGATCACACCGATCATCGGTGCGGAGCTGACAGATCCCCTCTCGGGCTACCGGGCTGTCTGCCTGGTTGAAAACGACGAGGGCTATCGCAATCTCTGCCGGCTGGTCACCCACCGCCATTCAGATGACCGATTTGATTTGAAGACAGCTATCCCGGCCCACGCCAAAGGACTTATTGTCATGACCTCCTTCCCTGAATTTTTACCGGATTGGCATGGGGCCGACGTGACGGTGGCGGCGGCTGTTCCCCGCAAACCAGGCGGAACCGTCCTTCGACTGCGCCGGGTATCTCAACACCTCGACATACCCATGGTTGCCACACCATCCAGTTTTTTCCTCAACCCGGATGATTTTGGAATCCACCGGATACTGCGGGCAATCGGCATGAACACATCCCTTTACCGATTGACCCAGAAAGATGCCGCACCTCCCGATGCATACCTTGCGCCGGCATCAGTCTATGCCCATCGCTTTGATATCTGGCCTGATGTGCTTCGATCCACCGAAGCCATTGCCGAACGCCTGGTCTTTACCGGTCCACAACATGATCTGGTTCTTCCTCCCTGGACCAACGGATCGGGTCAATCTGTCGAGCATCTTTTGCGTAGCGCCGCCTATGCGGGAGCATGCCTGCGCTACGGAAATGACCTGCCGGAAACTGTCGTCGACCGGATGGAATATGAGTTGCGTATCATCGCGAAAATGAATTTTTCTTCGTACTTTCTCGTGGTTCAGGACATCGTATCCCGAAGCCCTCGAATTTGTGGTCGCGGAAGCGGCGCCGCATCACTGGTGGCTTACAGCTTAGGTATCACCAATGTCTGCCCGATCAAACACAATCTCTATTTTGACCGGTTTCTGAATCCGGGACGAACGGATCCGCCTGATATCGACGTCGATTTTGCATGGGATGAACGGGATGATGTGCTCAATTCTGTATTAAAACAGTTTAAAGGACACGCTGCCCTGGTCAGCAACCATGTGACCTTTCAACCCCGCATGGCCATACGGGAAACCGCCAAGGTCTTCGGGCTCACCGATAGAGAGATCGGCCAGGTATCCAAACGTATTCCCTGGCTCTGGCGATCGGTCAGGCCGGATGACGACCTGCTCGCCCGGCTCCGCCGGTTACCAGAGCTTGGCGAGCTCGATTTCCCCGAACCCTGGCCGCAGATCATCCGCATTGCCCAGCGGATTATCGGGATTCCGCGCTACCTTTCGGTTCATCCCGGAGGGGTGGTAATCACGCCAAACCCCATTGATGAATACGTCCCAATCGAACCGGCCCCCACCAAGGGGGTGCCGATTATCCAGTGGGAAAAGGACAGCACGGAAGCCGCCGGGTTGATCAAAATTGATCTCCTGAGCAACCGCTCTCTAGGCGTTATTCGCGACGCGATCTCAAATCTTTACAACAACGGCCTTGTCTTTGATGAAAACAACTGGGAACCGGAAGAGGATCTTGACACCCAGATAAATGTGGCCAAGGGAAATACCATAGGATGCTTCTATATCGAAAGCCCTGCCACACGGCTTTTGCAGAAAAAAACAAAGGTCGGCGATTTTGAACATCTGGTGATCCACAGCAGCATTATCCGCCCGGCGGCTAATGAATTTATCCGTGAATATGTCCGCCGGCTCCATGGCGGCCATTGGGAGCCGATTCATCCTCTGCTCGAAGATGTACTCAATGAAACATACGGGATCATGGTCTATCAAGAGGATGTCTCCAAAACCGCTGTTGCGTTAGCTGGGTTTTCGCATGCAGATGCGGACGGGTTGCGCAAGATCATGTCCAAGAAAGACAAGGCCGGAAAGCTGCGGGACTTCAAAGCACGTTTTACTACAGGCGCACGGTCGAAAGGGGTCTGCGATGAGCAGATTAAAGCGATCTGGAACATGATGATGAGTTTTGAAGGGTATTCCTTCTGCAAACCCCACAGTGCCAGTTATGCCCGTGTCTCTTTTCAGGCGGCCTACCTGAAGACCCATTATCCGGCAGAATTTATGGCAGCGGTGATCAGTAACCAGGGAGGATTTTACAATACCTTCGCATACGTATCGGAAGCCCGACGCTTGGGTGTAAAAATCCTGCCGCCTGATGTCAACAAAAGCGATATCCGCTGGAAGGGAAATTCCGGTGTTATTCGGGTGGGGCTGTTGTCCATCAAACATGTGAGTACCGAGATGCAACAGCGCATCGTCAAACAGCGGGAAACCGGGCCCTATTTCTCCAGCATGACCGATTTTCTTAAACAGGTTCAACCGGACAATACTGAAGCCCGCTCGTTGATTTATGCCGGCGCGTTTGACGCGCTCCACCCAAAAGAAAACCGCGCTGAACTGCTGTGGGAGCTGGCCTGCTGGCAAAAAACCAGATCAGTTCGGCCAAAAAAAACATATTTGTTCGACATTGGGCCGGATACGGATAAACCGTCACTTCCGTCGGAGAGCGAAGTTAAACGTCTGAGACAGGAATTTGCAGTACTCGGTTTTTTGTGTGACCGGCATCCCATGACCCTCTATGCCGATCAATTGAAAGGAAAGAAGATCGTCAATGCCAGAGACTTGTCCCGCTTCGTGGGCAGACATGTCAAGGTAGCCGGGCTGTTGATCACCGGCAAAGTGGTGCGCACCAAACACGGCGATCCGATGGAGTTTCTGACCTTTGAGGATGAGACCGGTCTGATTGAAGCCACTTTTTTTCCAAAGACCTATCACCGCTTTTGCAGCATGTTGGACAAAAGCTGTCCCTTTATTCTCAATGGAAAGGTAGAAGCGGATTTCGGGACAATCACGCTGACAGTGGAACGGGTAAGCGTGATTTTAAAACGCGATATTTGAAAGTTTTCTCTTTTTATCGGGGTTTGTCCCGATCAATGAAAACATTTTTTTCTGTTCGGGTCTATAGATACAGCACAACGGAATTGGAAAGCAATTATATCACTAGAACAACTGGACAAATTGGTTGAAGCGTGCGAAAAAGAAGAGAGTGAAGCGCTTGCCAATAAACTCATAAATGACAAAAATGCTCTTATACGAAAAAATCAAAGATGAACTATCTGAAATGAGAATCTAATTGCTGTACTAAACACAAAACAGAGATTTGATAGTCATGAATTGGGATTTCAAACACATTCAGAGGGAGCAATAAAGGAACCCGCAAATAACCTTCGGATAAAAGAGGGTGGATTTTTTGGGCATCGTACAGCCGCAGCTGCTTACACGTTTCACGTCTTCAATGGAAATTTCATTGGTAATGATGGCCATCTGAGCTTTTTCTCTGATGACCTTGGATACGCAATCTGTAAAATTTCTCTCGTATTCAATGCAGGGTGATCTGTTTTGTATCTTTTCCGGAATTCCCAAAATTTCCTGGATAATAAAATAGTGGGCCACTGTTAAATTCAACTTTTTAATTTCATCCGGAAAATCCCACTTTATCGTCGGCAAGGTTTCTGGCTTGAGCTGAACAATATAGGCATTTTCTTTAAAAAGAATGCCGAAGGTCCATTCCTTGTCGATAATGACATCTTTGATCCTGCTTGCATCAGTCACCGGCTTGATTTGAAAATATTTTTCAAGTTTTTTCACTGTGGCAGCTTCACCAAAATTATTCAGCTTTTTAATCAATCGATGTATTGGATAAAATCTGAGGTCATCTGCTTCGGTGTTGGTCAGCCAAATGAGATGATAATTATAACCTTCTTGCCCGGTGTGGGCGGGATTTTTGATCATCTTCTGCTGCATATAAGCCAGAGAGCCGGCATAGCGATGATGACCGTCTGCCAGGATGACTTGCATGTCTTTCAGCGTTTCAACAAACCGAGCAATTATGGACTCATCGTTAATGACGCCCAATACATTCCTTACACCCTGAGAATCCTCTGCTTCACAGATCGGATGGTTGATGCCTTCATCCATATCAGGCTCCAGTGCAAAGAACGCATCGGTATATAAACCATGGGTTGGAGTGACATTGAGCCGGGTTTCGGCAATCAGGTCGCGCTGGACGTTGACGAACTCCGGCATGATATTTTCGTGTTTCAGGATAACATTTTCTTTCCAATCATAGACCCTGATTTTGCAAATAAATCCTTTGCGGCAATATTTTCGTGGATCAGACGGCAGTTTAAAATATTGATAATATATATAGATGCCGAGTTTATCATCCTTGACAATATATTTTTTCTGCCGCCATCTTTTTAAAACCTTGGCTGCGTTTTGAGCCGGCTTATCCCCCCTGGGGACGGAAATAGGGCTTCTTCATCCTTCTTGCGCTTAGCCATTTCTTCTTCTAACCCCTTCGCTCTTTTTCCCAATTCTTCATAGGTTGGCTTATGTTCCATTAGAAAATCCTCCAGATACCATAACAACAAAAAAGTTCATGCGTTGTAATCACGAAAAACGTAATGCATGGGCCACAATTTCTTCATGGGCTTTACCCTGAAAAGTTATTTTGGGAGGAATTCGTTAGTATCATTCAAGACGATTTTTGAGCTTCATCACTGCAACATTCTTGCCCAAACCTACACAAGTGCGGCACATCAAGAAACATGTACCTTACTGATTGGATTGTGTATCATACCGGATTCCCTTTCAAATGTCAAAGTAACCCGAAAATTCGAGATCTCCAAATGAATGATTCCGTCACTTCGCAAAATAAAAATTGGACTATACCGGATCATCTCTTTTGATCGATTTGGCGCCTTGCGTTAGCAGCATCCTTTTCAATCCAGGTATACTCAACCTCGGTATAATTCCCATACATCGCCTTTATATAATCGCCGGGTTTAGCCGGACAGGATACCTTCCTGTCAGCAAATGATATTACAGAGAGCGGCAGCACCAGTTCCGAAGGCATTTCAAATTTTCCTTTCCGGTTTTTCTGCAAAAGGCCTTTTGATGTGAAACGCTCCACAACATTGTTTCCGTTGCTTCGGCTCACCCGATATCCGTGCATGTCAATACGGATTTCGCCGCGCATACGAGTGCGCTCATAATTAAAAGGCCATGGACCAGGAGGGTCATAATAGATATAAATCGATTCAATCTTTTCAAATACAATTACCTGATAATGTGCATGCCTCGCAATTTTTTTAATGCTGGCAACCATTTTTTGCCAGGTGTTTTCTTCGGTTAGGAGGAAAGATATATCGACATCATCTTCCCAAGCCAAAAGATTACCGTTTTCGCGTACCGCACCCAATAGCGTTCCGCCTTCAATCCAGTGTAAAACCCCTATTTTCGCCAGATCTGAATCAATCCGGTGAAGCATCTCCCGCATGTTGTCGCGACAGCAGGGTGGGGTATTAAGCCCTAGCGTATTTACGTAATAATCCATTGGACAGGGGAACGATTGTTGGGTACAACCCAACCAGCTTATTTGTTCCTGTACAGTTTGTAATTCGAGTATGCGGTGTTTTTTGGCAAACCTTTTGATATCGCTGTTGGCCTGGGCCTTTAAAACCAATAAACTGTACTCGTCAAGAGTTTTAGCCTTTTTGTATCGTTGCTTCATCCATAAACGCAGATACCAAAAGGATTCCATTAATATCGCAGTGATCAGCAGGGCTCGTAATTTAAGGTTCGACACGTAAAACAGCAGGATGAGCGCCGGCAACAGTAACCCTATTTCAATCCGGGGTGCATTCCAGGCAATAAACTGCACCAGCAGTGGTCTTGAGGGTAACAAAGCATATGCCGGGGCGGCGATGATATAAAACAACAGGGCGATACCTGTAACGGAAATAAACAGAATCCACAGATCGACAACTGCTCCTGAAATCGAAATATAACCGTTTAAAACCGTCAGCAAAAGGACCCCGATAAGTTTGTCTCTCATTGAAACCGGTAGCCAGAGTCGCGGTTTTCGCAGAAGATATAAGAACCAGAAATAAATAATCAGGTAGAGGGCTGCCGCTACGAGGCTCTTTAATATCATTTCATTTATCCCGATCCAGGTCATAAACAACTTTAATATCCATTTCTACCTCCAAACGATCATTACTATCGATACGGCAAATGGTACGTAGTGATGCGCCAAATGAATACGTTAATTAAAAATCTAAGGTAAGGAAAAATGGTGGGGAATTGTTCGGACCTTCACAAGTCCGATTTCTCAAGAAATCTGCAACATTTTAATTGCAATGTTCAGTCTACCGAATTTGTATTCAAATGTCAAAATAATCTAAAAAAATTCAAGACCCAAAGACGAATCTGCGGTTAAGAAAGCAGTTTCTCGATGATGATCTTTCCGTGGTTATCATATTTTACGTGAACCCTGCGACGGAAAGGCCGATCGGACGGTTTTGAGGGAAAAAAGTATAGATGGGATTGACAACGACAGTCGGAGGACCCAAAACCCACAAGGGGGATGGATGACCCCTTTAAGCTGTCTATGATTTCAGTCCATTGGTGCTCACGATGAATAGGATCGTATGTATACCACACCTCTTCCAAATTGTTAGATAATTCCAGATAGTCGATGTGCCAGCGCGGACAGCCGGATGATCTCCCATGATGAGCAACACGGGCAGCCAAGCCACCCGGTCCAAAAGCGCTCCCCACATAAACATAAAACCCCGGCTTGACTCGAAGTTGTCCAAGTTTTCCGACGGCAATCAACCGCTCAAGTGACGACCGAAAGACCAGTGAATATGTTCCGGGATGAGAAAGCATTAAATAATGAACTCAAGTTTCGTACTTGATATTTTAAGGAAAGCCGCATCAGGCATAGGGTAAAAAGAAATTGTTCTGAAAAAAATTGATGATGAGCGCTTTGACAACGGCACAAAACCTTTTAAGAGTTAGCATTCCAGAAGCAACTGATATTACGAAAGAAACCAGATCATCGCGTGTCTGTGCACGGTGATTACTTTATGGATACCGGTTCAAACTGATTGCCTCATTGTTTTTCCAAAAAATTTTAGAGTAATGATTTAAATGCCTGATTAAAAGTATTTAACCGAGATTGCCATATAATTTCAGGGTATTTTCCGATACCGCTTCGATGATCTCATCTTTACGGATATTCTTTATCTCGGCAATAGCCTCGACTGAAATGACAAGGTTTGAGGGTTCGTTGCGTTTTCCCGGCGAGGGCCCCAGGACCGGACTGTCGGTTTCGATTAATAGACATGAAAGCGGTAGTCGTTTTATAAGCTTTTGTTTCTGGCGCGAACGGATGATTGATGGGGGAATTGAAAAAAAATAGCCGGCCTCCACAGCCGGTAGTGCCGCATCAGCTCTACCATCAAAGGCGTGCAATTGTATCCGGGTTGCGCCGCTTTCAAGCAACAACGAAACAGCATGTCGCCCGGCAGATCGGGAATGAATGTTCAATGGCAAATTCAGTTTTTCAGCCAGGTTGATAAAACCCTTGAAAATTTCTTTTTGCACTTCCTTTTCTATTTCATCCTTTACAGCCCAAAAATCGAGCCCAACTTCGCCGATAGCTATAAACTTTTCACGTTCCTGATAAATAAACCGACGCATTTCCCTCGCCTGATCAAGGTCCAGATGAGTTGGATAAAGTCCTGCAGCCGGCCTTAACATCGGGTATTTTTCAGCCAGTTCCAGATTTTTTCTGGCATCTGAAATATTTTCACCGACGGCAATAATAGTGCCAACCCCTGACATGCGGGCTCTCTCAAGGACCTCAGGCCGGTCATTATCGAAAGCCGGATCACACAGGTGAGCATGGGCATCCACCAGTTTTTTTTGCTCCGATTTCAAGACCCTTTATCCCCCTGTCAGCACCCTAAAAAATTTGGAAAACAGCGAAGCTGAATTCAAGGTAAAAAGTAGTCATCACGATAATAAAATATTTATTTCGTCTGGCAAATATGAGTACCAACATATTTGAACTCGCCTCTAAACGACATTGAATGAATCAAAAAACAATGTCTGTCCGTGGTTTATCTCCACGTAGCGATCCTGCAACCCCGCCTTTTGCATTTCTTGTTTTATTTCTATTGATGGAAAATGAACCGGTTCATCCCCCAAGCGAAACGTTCCCCAGTGAACGATCATCAAGTGTTTCGCATTCAATTCCTGAAAAGCCCGGACGGTTTCGGCCGGATTTATGTGACTGTCCGCCATAAACCAGCGCGGTTCATAGGCACCGAGGTTGAATATGGCCAGATCGATTTTAAATTCATTGCCGATTTCCGAAAAACGATCAAAATAGGCGGTATCTCCGGAGATATAGATGACCGGTCCGCTGGCAGATTTGATTAAGTAGGAACCCCATAACGATCTGTTTGGGCCGACAATTGGATTTCGCATTGTCCAATGATGGCACGGTAACAGAGTGATTTCCCGGTTACCCTGGGTCAAGGTATCAAACCAATCCAGTTGATCTCGATTGGTCATCCCCAGCCCCTTGAAAATTGAGTTATAGCCCACCGGGCTGATGATATGTGTCTTTTTATTGAAATGGGATAAAGATTTTTTATCCAAATGATCGTAATGTCCATGGGTAATCAGGAGGTGTTTGGGGTTGGGTAACTCTCTGATATCAAAATGCAGTGGTGTAAAATCTTTGATGAAACGAAAAATGTTAAAAAGGACCGGGTCAATATAGATATAATCGTCGCCGTCTTTGATGATCAACGTGGCATGTTTCAGAAAAGTAATCCCAAGTCCTTTATACTCTTTTAGAAAACGCCAGTCCATCTTGACCGGGACAACCGGTTCACTTGGGTAGAATCGCTTGAACCGGTTTTCGCCAAACAGTTTCCAGCGCATTACCCGCCACAGATTTCCATGTTTTCGCCTGCCGAAAGGATTCAAATAGTGGTCCGATCCGTGATGAAGTTTTCTTTTCGTGATTTCCCTTAACGGCATTTTATTCACAAGCTTCCAATTCACATCCGCAGCAACCTTTTGGTCACTTGTCATAGAAAACCAAAACATATGGACCAGTACCGCTGTTTTAAACCCCTCAAAAAGCCTTTGTATAAAGAAGCGACGGGTCATCGTTCCAAGTTTTTCCGAATCCCATTAAGATGATGTTGACCAAAATTAACCATCTATTAACCGTGCGGCCGGCTTCTTGTCCCGAAAATCCGCTCTACGAGACATTGGGGATCAGAATCATGGAACCGGCATGCCAATGAATGGTCGTTAAGCGGGAAATCAGATTCCTGGTATCGTCAAATTCCAAATTTAAATTTTCTTCACCGACAACTGGAAATCATTAAAAATGTTCGGCTTTGTTCGATGCCGAAAAATGAAAGATTTCTCACCTTGCGCCTTTCAAACACAACCGCGATCTGAGGTCAAGCCTTTGATATTTTCCTTTTTCATCACAAAACACAGTTGAGTTGACTTATTTTTGCCTTTTACTTATTGTCCCTTAAAAACCAATTTTGACCTGAAACCGTGGCAGACCCAAGATTCTGTTCAATCGGAACGGCATCATACTTCACAGGCAGTTGGAATACAGCATAAACATTACTCAAGTTTCGCATCCCCAATGGGACACCGTGCCGCATCTGGTGTGGGATAAATAATTTTTTTTGGAAAAACAACGTGGCAATCAGTTTGAATCGGTACCCATAAAGTAATGACCGTGCACAGGCACGCGATGGTCTGGTTTCTTTTGTAATATCAGTTGTTTCTGAAATGCTAACTTTTAAAAGGTTTTGTGCCGTTGTCAAAGCACTCATCATCAATTTTTTTTTCAGAAAAATTTCTTTTTACCCTATGCCTGATGCGACTTTCCTTAAAATATCAGATGCGAGACTTGAGAAACATTATTTAAAGGAGATTTAAAAATGAAAAAAAATCTTAGAATTGGCGACACAGCTTCAATTACAAAAACTATTACCCAGGAACACGTTGAACAGTTTGCGGAAATTTCAAATGACAGGAATCCGATTCATTTGGATGATGCGTTTGCCAAAACAACAATATTCGGCCGCCGGGTAGCCCACGGTATGTTGGTTGCCGGGCTATTTTCCGGCCTGTTGGGCCAAACATTACCCGGTGAGGGAACGATTTATCTCGGACAGAAGCTCAAATTCGTCAAGCCGGTTTTTATCGGGGATGAAGTCACCGCATCGGTTGAAATCACAAACATCCGTGAAGACAAGCCGATAATCACCCTAAAAACCGTGTGCGCCAATCATGACGGAGAGGTGGTTATCGATGGAGAGGCGGTTGTGAGGGTATGAAACAGATCGAAGCAACATACTGGATACTCTGACGAAGGATTTCAAAAAAACATGCGGAAAAATAAAATCATTCGGAGCGTCTGTTATTTCTCTGACACTCTGGATATCGATATATTAAAACGAATTGAAGGGATTACGACCCGTCTTGAAGCCCATGATTATGCAATTCAGACAAAAAGAATTTGTTCCAAAGATCCGTCGATTGCAGCCATCCGTTCCGTTTTTATTGACCCTTCGCTTTACTTAAGCGTTGGGACCCTCGATCGTGAAACAGCCCGTAATCAATTCAACGATTTTATTCATACAGACAATGTCGCGTTCAACCTGAACTTAAGCAATGGAGTCGTTCCGAGAGACAGTGATTTGTTATTCAACATCATAAAAAGTCAGCCCAGCAAAACATTCAGCTTTACTTATACTTTTAACAATTCTCCTTCCAGCCCTTACTTCCCTTCGGCTACATATCAGAAAAATGGTTTTTCCATCGGCCTTCAGCCGACTGATCTGTCCATGGGTTGCAACTCGTTGGATGAATGGTTTCAAATAATGAAATCGGTCTGGGATGAGATCTTCGAGTTGTTTTGCGACAATTCCTCTTTTCTGGGTATTGATTCTTCGATCGCACCGCTTTTCACCGGGAAAAGCAGTCTGATTCATTTTGTCAAAAGGATTCAAAATTCCTTTTCACATTCAGTAACAACAGATCTTTATATTCAAATCAGCAATTTTATAAAGCAAAATAACCCAAAACCGATAGGATTATGTGGGATCATGTTGCCATGTCTGGAGGATTTTGAATTGGCCAGAGAATATGAGGCCGGTGACTTCTCGATCGAAAGGAATGTATACTTATCCCTTCACTGCGGATTGGGAATCGACACCTATCCGGTTGGAGTAAATGAACCTGCCCGAAAAATTTATGAAATTCTTCGTCTACTACAAGGCCTTTCACAGAGATTCCATAAACCCTTATCCGCTAGATTCGTTTCTGACGGCATGGCAAAGATTGGTGAAAAAACGAACCTTAAAAATTCGCATTTAAAGGATGTGATTGTAAACCCGCTGTGATAATTATGATGCCCCTAGGCTGTTGTACTGTCAGCTGGGTAGCTGCCTATATACTTCATCGAAATAGTCTGCGCCTCCACATGTTCCAACACCCTGGTAATTTTTTCACTTTTTTCTGAGCCTTCAAAATCTAGAAAGAAGCTGTAGTTGCCTGGATCCGTGCGGAGTGGCATTGAAGCGATTCGGGTCAAGTTGATATTGGCTTCCGCAAACAGTTTGAGCACACCGAACAGGCTGCCGGCTTGGTGGGATACCGCAAAAATAATCGAGGTTTTATTTCCATCACCCGCATAAGGCTCCCGGGACAGAAGCAAAAATCGCGTGGAGTTGGAAGGACCGTCCTCAATACTCTCTTTTATAATTTCGAGGTTATACAGTTCGGCGCATAAGGCGCTAGCGATGGCAGCAGCGGCCTTTGGGTTCTCTCTGGCCAGCATCTTTGCTGCTCCCGCTGTATCGTAATACGGACGGGGCTCCAGCTTGTTGCGGGAAAGAAATTCCCGACATTGGGCCAGTGCCTGGGGATGGGAGTAAGCCAGACGGATTTCTCGATAATCTGTCATCTCAGTGGCGAGCAAGCAGTGGTTTACGGTCACCTTGACCTCACCAATGACTTGTAGATTCATGGTTGTAAGTAGATCATTTACCTGGGTGACGGCCCCTTCCAGCGAGTTTTCAACCGGTACCACTCCGAGATCGAAATGGCCGTCTTCAACCCCACGGAATACATCGACAAACTCTAGACAGGGAATATAGGCGCCGGCAGGAATCAGACGTCTCGCAGCGACCTCACCATAAGCTCCATGCTCCCCCTGAAATGCGACCAGCTGGCGATCTTCTTCCTGTAGACGTTTGCTCTCTTCGATTATTGTATTGAGCAGTTGTCTGGTAAACGAGCGCTCGATAAGATCTAGATTCAAATGTTCCGCACGGGCCACCAAATCCTCTTGCGGTTCCGGATCAGTGACCGTTAGGTTAAATTTTTTCAACCGGAGCGCCAGCCCCATTCGTTCCTGAAGTAGGACCAGAAGTTCCCGGTCAATCTTGTCTGTTTTTCTACGAATCTCTTCAAGTTTCATTTTTCCGCCCCTAAATTATTTTTTTCTATGATGCCTGGTTATCAAGAAAAGATTTCAGCGCCTTTAGTCGCCCCATGATATCGATGAACATATCCGGCGTAAGCGCCTGTTCCGCATCGCACAACGCTTCTTCTGGCTTATGATGTACCTCAATGATCAATCCGTCTGAACCGGCCGCCACGGCAGCCAGACTCATGGGACCGATCAAGCTGATGCGCCCGGTGCTGTGTGTTGGATCGATAATGATGGGTAGATGTGTCAACTCCTTGATTGCCGGGACGGCACTCAAATCGAGCGTGTTTCGCGTATACTTTTCAAAAGTGCGGATACCCCGCTCACAGAGAATTACATCCGGGTTACCCTCGCTCAGAACATACTCGGCACAATTAAGCCACTCTTCGAGCGTGGAATGCATCCCACGCTTGAGCAGAACCGGGCGCCCTGCCCTCCCCACTTCTTTGAGAAGAGAGAAGTTCTGCATGTTACGCGCCCCGATCTGGAGAACGTCTGCAAACTCAGCCACCCAAGAAACATCTCGGGGGTCGACAACCTCGGAAACAATTGGCAATCCGGTTTCCTGTCTTGCTTTTTCCAATATCTTTAAACCACGAAGACCAAGTCCTTGGAAGGCATAGGGAGATGTTCGCGGCTTAAACGCACCCCCACGAAGCATATCCGCGCCGGCATCCTTAACAGCATGTGCGGTCTCCAGAACCTGCCTCTCATTCTCCACGCTGCAAGGCCCGGCAATCACCACAAAACCACGTCCGATTTCGGCGTTGGAAACCTTGACAATTGTACGATCCCCTTTTTCCCCTGATGCAAGTTTAAGGTTTTTCACTTTTACGACCCCCAACTATGATAATCAAAAAATCCGACTCGACTGATACAAGATTCATACTCCGATTTTTTTTCTGTTTTTCCATTAGGCGCTTTGGGTGAAATAAACATAATTCGGGAATATTTTGCCATAAAAACACGAATCGAATTATTAAAGTACTGACCGATCAAAATTGATCTGTTATATCAATTTTTCGATTTTGCCACGATTAACTAGAAGATAACATTTGTGCCAACCCATCCAAAGCCAAAAGGTATCCATGGTGCCCGAATCCAGAAATCCGCCCCGTTACAATATCGGAGATCATTGATACATGACGAAAGGTTTCTCTTTTGTAAATATTGGTCAGGTGTATCTCAATCATCAACATATTCAGCATCGAAAGCGCATCCCTGATGGCGATACTGGTGTGTGTAAAAGCTGCGGGATTGATGAGGACTCCATGAAATGTACCGGGTGCTTGTTGGATCTTTTCCACTATGTCCCCCTCATGGTTTGACTGAAAGGTCTCGACTGAAAGATCAAGTTCTTCTCCACGTGCCTTTAGTTTGGCATTTATTCCGTCAAGCGTCTGATGACCGTATATATCAGGTTCCCTCTTTCCAAGCAGGTTCAGGTTAGGTCCATGGATAACCAGGATTTTTTTACGATTGGTGTTATTTTCCATATGATTTACTCCAACATTATTAAATTTTTTTTCAAAGCCCAATTCTCTATCCGGCGTTGCTAAACAACCCAATAAATAGGATTTCATCAGACATGCCGTTTATTCCTCAAACGCACGATTTATCATTCAACCGGTCGCTAATTTTTTTCATCGCCTCCATAAACGCAATCCGTTTCTCTTTTGCATATGGATTATACCGATGCATGTCATAAAACAGTTGCCAGGTATCATGATCCACCACATCGAGTATATGCAGCAATCTTTTGTAGCCTTCGGTATCGATATTGAGAGGCCCGGCGCTAAACTCGGACAGTGTTCTTCCAATAAAATGGGTCAGGGCAAGGCTGACTGCAATTTGTTCATCATGGTCCTTTGGCGTTGATTCGACAACGATCAACCCCTTCGCAGAGAGATAGGATTTGATCTTTTGATACAGCTTTTCCCTGATCCTTACTCCGCTCAAAAAGATCTTTCGATTTTCCAGGGAATCCGATGCGCTATCCGGTCCAAACATCGGATGGGTCGCCAAAATCGAAACCGTTTCAGGCAACAAATCCTTCATCCATTGGGAAGGGTGTTCTTTTACCGAACATACGTCCACAACCAGAACATCCTTTTTTAGAACAGGTGCAATCTTTTTTAGGATCTCTTGTAAGGTTGAAATCGGCACACATAAAATAACAATGTCCTGCCTGCAAACCTTTGATAGAGATGCCGCACGTGCGCCGGATTTCTGAATTTCGGAAGATTTGTCTGTTCGATCAAAAACCAAAACATTAAAATCTTTGGCCAAATGTGTTGCGGTCAACTTCCCAAAACGCCCAAAACCGAAAATACCGATCATAATACCTCTGATATTTGTTCAAAACCTCTTCTAAGGTTCTCTTCTGAAACAGCAAATGATATCCGGAGGTGATTTGCCATACCAAATGCCTCCCCTGGAACCACCGCCACATTCGCTTTTTCCAAAAGACGTTCAGCCAGTCTGCCCGATGTTTCATCGTCCTTTAAATGGGTAGATACGTCCGGAAAAAGATAAAAAGCCCCTTGGGGCTTAACACATCCAAACAACTTTGTGACGTATTGATGGGCAATATCTCTTTTTCGTTGTAATTCAGACCGCCACGTTGAAAGAAAAGATTCATCCAAAGACAGGGCGGTCAACGCGCCGTACTGAGCAAATGTGCAGACATTGCCCGACAGGTGGCTCTGAAGTTTGGAAATTGCAGCAATAATCGTTTTGGACGCTGCTACGTAACCGACCCTGAAACCGGTCATACTGTAGTTTTTGGAAAAACTTCTCGTTACAATCGTTTGATTGCTAATATTTTCGATGTCGTGCATACTGCAATGGGTAATATCATCATAAACAAAAGCATCGTAGGCTTCATCTGCCACAATAAAAAGATCATGATCCATGGCCAGCCCGGCGACCTTTTTAAGGTCTAACGCGGAATAGACAGCACCAGTGGGATTGTTCGGTGAATTTATCAAAATTGCTTTGGTCTTATGGGTAATGGCTCTCTCAATTTCTTCGCAATCGAGCTGGTGATCTTTGGTGGGAACAAATATCGGCCTTCCCCCGGCCATTTTCACTTGTTCGGCAAAGCTGACCCAGAATGGCGTGGGGATAATCACCTCATTCAAAGGATCACAAATAACCTGAAAAATCATAAACAACGCCTGTTTGGATCCATTTGAGATCAGTATATTATCCGCGTCATAACCGCTAAATTGTGCTGCGAGCCGCGCTTGAAGCTGGGGGAGACCGCCAATCGGTCCGTACCGGGTATTTTTTTCGGCCAGGGCCTTTTTCGTAGATTCTATTATCTCGGAGGGCGTATCAAATTGCGGCTCACCCACGGCAAAATCGATTATCCTTTTCCCGTCCCGACGTAGGCGCGCTATTAAAGAGGTAAATGAAACCGTCTGTGATCCTTTAATCGACTGAATTTTATTGGACAGTTTCATTTTATCTCGACTTTTGCCTGAGTGCGAGGTCTGCGATGACCAGCGCTGTCATACCTTCAACAATCGGAATGGCTCGTGGCACCACACAGGGGTCATGACGTCCTTTGGCCTCAAGGACAACATCATTGCCATTAAAATCGACGGTTTGTTGGGGCAAGCTGATGGTCGACGTTGGTTTGAAAGCAACCCGAAAAAGAACCGGTTCACCGTTGGAAATACCTCCCTGGACACCCCCACTGTGGTTGGTTTTTGTCCCCAGACGATCTCCTTTTTTAATAAACAAATCGTTGTGCGCAGATCCCCGCATTTCCGAGCATGCAAAACCCGAACCGATTGCAAACCCTTTGGTCGCGGGGATGGATAACATGGCCTGGGCCAATAAAGCTTCCAGTTTATCAAAAACCGGTTCTCCCAAACCGGCCGGAAGGTTTCGACAAACACAGGTAATGATCCCGCCGAGTGAGTCTCCTGCCTTTTGAGCCTCCAAAATTGCTTCTTTTATCTTTTCACTCGTATCTGAATCCGGACATCGAACAATCGAGCGATCCACATCCGTGCGCGTAATCCCCATAATATCAATGGAAGACGCTTCGATAGAGTAAACATTGCTGACCCAGGCAACAATTTCAATGCCGCAATCTTCATATAGCAATTTTTCTGCAATCGCGCCCCCTGCGACGCGGGCAACCGTTTCCCGAGCGCTGGAACGGCCCCCACCACCCAAAGCCCGATTGCCGTATTTCATCTGATAGGTATAGTCAGCGTGGGAGGGTCGGGGAACCGAATGGATCTGCTGGTAATCGCCTGTGCGTTGATTATTATTTTTTACAATGAGTGAAATCGGTGTACCTAGCGTCTTGCCGTTTTCCACACCGGACAGTATGGAAACCCGGTCCGCCTCGTTTCTTGTGGTCGTTAACCGGCTCTGGGCAGGCCGGCGGCGATCGAGCTGTGGTTGGATATCTGCCTCGCTGAGGGTAATTTTAGGTGGGCATCCGTCAACCACGGCGCCAACGCTAGGGCCGTGGGATTCTCCGAATGTGGTGATCCGAAACAGTGTACCGAATGAACTGGACATACAATTGTGCTCCCTGTTAAAACACGTTCTTCATACCGATGTCTTTTATCTTATGGATGAGGATTTTTGAAATTTCAGCCACCCCGATACCGTTGGTATTCATAAAGAAATCGCTAGCGTTTTCATAATAAGAATTTCGCTCCAAAAGCGTTTCTTCAATTTCTTCTTTAAGCCCTTTATCGGTCAATGCCGGTCGCAAATTCCCGGTGTTTTCATCCTGAAGAATCCTTTCCAGAATGGTCAGGGTGGTTGCGCGTAACCAAACGATGGTGCCGCTCTTTTTCATCTCGTCTACGTTATCCGTGTTAAGCACCATCCCGCCACCGGTAGCAACCACTTGATGATCTTTTTTGCAAATCTTTTTTAGCATTGACCGTTCCATGGAGCGAAATACGTTCCATCCTTCTGTATCGACGATCTTCTGAATGCTCTGGCCGGACTCTTGAACTATCAACATGTCCGAATCGACAAAAGACCTGCCCATCATCCGGGCGATCGATTTTCCCACCGTTGTTTTTCCGACACAACGGTATCCAATCAAAAAAATGTTCATCAACCGTATAATTCCTCAAAAACTTGCCAGAAGTCCGGAAAAGATTTTTCAACACAACCTTCATCTCGAATATAAACCCCCGGGACATTCAAACCGGCGATCGCAAAACTCATGGCGATGCGGTGATCATTGTAGGTATCGATTATCGATCCGCACGGTTTCCCGCCCTTGACAACCAGCGCATTATCAGTGGCAGTGGCTTTGATTCCCATTTTGTTCAGCTCGGTCACAACAGCCGTTAAACGATTGCTTTCTTTTGATTTAAGATGCGCAACATTGTAAATCACCGATGTGCCCTCGGCAAACGCTGCCACCAAAGCCAACGTCGGTACCGAATCCGGCATGTCGGAAAGATCAGCTTTAATAGCAGAAAGCGCCCCGCCCAAAACACTGATGCCGTCGGTCTCTTTGAAGATGCGACAACCCATTTTATTCAACAGGTCGACAAATCGGACATCGCCCTGGGGTGAACCTGGCTTGATGCCTAGAACCTTTATCCGGGTACCGGTGATAGCGGCCGCACTCCAGAAATAGGTTGCCTGCGAACAATCCCCTTCCACCCAATATTCACCGGTACGGTAAACCTGGGCGCCCGGAACTTTAAATTTTCGATAGCCCTCGCGTGTGAGGGTAGCACCAAAGGTTTTCATCACCTCCACGGTCATGTCCACATACGGTCTGGATACTAGTCCTTTGGTCACGGTAATTTCAATACCGTTTTCCGTATAAGGGGCGATCAGCAGAAGAGCGGAAAGGTATTGACTGCTTTTTTCACAATTAATTGCAACCTTATCTCCGAATAACGTTCCCCCTGTCACCTCGACCGGAGGATAACCGTTGTTGTTAAGGGATCGGACCGATACGCCAAGTTGTCTGAGCGCATCCAAAAGGTCCTGAATCGGGCGTTCCCCCATCCGTTGCGATCCTGTAATCTTAAATGTTCCCTTTCCGATCGCCGCCACAGCCGTCAACAGTCGCACGGATGTTCCGGAATTTCCGAGATGAATCGGGGAATCACACGAATCCAGATAACCTCCCCTTCCATGGACAAGAAAACCATCTGTTTTGGACTCAATCCGAATTCCCATCTGTTCTAGGGCGGCCATTGTCATTTGCGTATCATTGCTGATTAGACCGTTGTTTATCAAAGAAACACCGTCTGATAACGCCGCTGCGATCAACATCCGGTGTGTAAAGCTTTTCGATCCCGGAACGGTTATCTCGCAATTGTTTATTTTATGCTGCTTAATCTCGATCATCCGCTATTTCATCTGTTAATCCAGTATCAGTTTCTATTAACTCCTCAACGCATCCAAAACCACTGAACGCATGACATCAATCGGTGCTTTTTGGCCCGTCCACAACTCAAACTGGAGTGCCCCCTGATTCACAAACATGCCAACGCCATCAATGGTTTCTGCTCCACGTTCCTCCGCCGCCTTTAACAGCATGGTTTTCAGTGGATTATAAACAATGTCCATGACCACCATCTCTTTGTTTAAAGCCGTACTTTTGACCGGTATCGCTTCTCTATTCGGCGTCATCCCAACCGGAGTGGTGTTGATCAAGATCTGACATTCGCTTCGACCAAATTCCGAAAGGAGACGGAATTCTGAATCTAGATCCGATGCCAGCCTCTCACCGTTAACTGTCGATCGATTATAAATCGTAAGCTTTCCGCCGGCCAAAACAATGCCGGTACCGATAGCCCTCGCTGCGCCGCCGGCGCCGATAACAGCAACATCCTTGTCCTTAACAGTTGTTTTTGCGGTCAATGCCTTTATGGCCCCGTGACAATCGGTATTGTATCCGATCAGCTTTCCGTTTTGGTTGGCAATGGTATTTACAGCACCCACTTTAACCGCCGCATCATCATGAACATCGAGGAACTCCATTACAGCGACTTTATACGGAACGGTGACACTGATGCCTTTCATATTCAAAGCCCTTATCCCTTTGACCGCGATGGATAGATCCACAATGTCAAACGCCAGGTAGAGGGCGTTGTAACCCGTTTCTTTAAAAGCCCGGTTGTGCATCACCGGGCTCAGACTGTGTGCAACCGGATTGCCGAAAAGACCGAAAAGAGATGTATTGGAATTAATCATTCCCCTGTTTTACTCCCACTTTCTCCTTTAAAGGGTCCGCTGTACACCGCGACCACCGACAATGATGGCGGTGAAAATATGATGGAGGGCATCATCGTCCAGTGGGCCTTTGTTCCGATCCGTCAACCGATTAATGATTTCTTTTTCCCGGCCCTTGTCTACGATTCGAATGCCGCATCGTTTTTTAATGTGGCCAATTTCCTGTACAAGTAAAAATCGCTTGTTGATTAAGTCTAGAATTTTTTCATCGATTTTATCAATGGCACTTCTCGATGCTCGAATATCCGCATTTAAATTGTCTATGAAATTATTTGGGTCTGATTTTTTCATCGATCGCGTCCTTTAGTTCTTCAAGCGAAATTTTCTCAACAACGGCCGTGCCAATTCCATCCAGTAGTACAAAATTTATAAAGTTGCTCTCCCGTTTTTTATCTTTTCCCAGTGCATCAAAGAGTTGTTCATGTTCTGATTCAACCCGGGTCGGAAGTTTCAGGTGCTTCATCAGTGATAGGATCCTTTGTTCATCTTCAACCGCCAAAAGCCCTCTTTTGACTGAAAGGGCCGATGCGATCGTTATGCCCATGCTAACAGCTTCTCCGTGTGGAACTCCCATAACTTTTTCCAGCGCATGTCCGAAGGTGTGACCAAAGTTAAGTATCCGGCGTTCTCCTCTTTCGGTTTCATCCCGGCTGACAATCGATGATTTGAGGGTTACAGAATCAAGTACCAATCTTTCAATAATCTGACTGTCCAGCGCCCCGGCATTTTCATGATGCTGTTCAAGAAATGTAAATAAATCGATATCTCCTATGGCAGCATGCTTAACGATTTCAGCAAGTCCACATAAGATTTCTCTTTCGGATAGGGTTTTTAAAAGCTCCGGGTCACAAATCACAAACTCTGGCTGATTAAACACCCCGATCATATTTTTATACCCATTAAAATTAACACCATTTTTACCACCTACACTTGCATCGACCTGCGCCAAAAGGGTGGTGGCAACAAAACCAAACCGAACACCCCGCATAAAAGTCGATGCGACGAATCCGGCAATATCACATACAATACCACCGCCTATACCGACAATAAAAGACGAACGATCCGCCCCGAGTGATACCAACTGAGTGTAAACATCTTTGACGGTTTTTAGGGTCTTGATCTTCTCCCCGGTTCCGATGGTGATGATGTCACCGGGCATCGAGTCCATCGGACAGTTTTTCTGAACATTGACATCGGTAATAATTATCGGCTGGCTGACCGGAACATATTGGTAAAGGTTTTCCAGACGCTCGCCGATCAAAATATTCGATCTGGCCCTATTTCCTTGAATTGTAACGGTTTTCATATTTTCGAAAGTGTCTTATCTTCAATGATGTCGGTTAATATGTTGACGGAACCGCCTGCAGCAATTGTTCATTCGCCCAAAGCATTAACTGCTCGGTGGCCTCCCATGAAATGCATTCATCGGTAATGGAAACGCCATACTTGAGTGACGAAACATCGGCACAAACCTCCTGGTTCCCTTCATGTAGATTGCTTTCCAGCATCAGACCGATCAAGGCTTTATTACCGGAGATAAACTGGCCAATAATATTTTTCCAAACCACGGATTGTCCCCGGTATTTTTTCATCGAATTGGCATGGGAGCAGTCGACCATAATGGCTTCCGACAACTTTTTTTCGATCAGATTAAGCCGTGTCTCCTCAATGCTAATCGGATCATAATTGGGTCGTTCGCCCCCGCGCAGCACAATATGTCCCCATGGATTTCCGCCGGTTTTAACCACACAAGGTTTCCCATCATGATTGATCCCAAGAAAGCTTTGCGGGGTACGGACCGCCATGAGCGCGTTGATGGCCGATGATAAATTTCCATCTAAACTGTTTTTAAAACCCACCGGCATTGAAAGACCGCTGGCCAGTTCGCGGTGTGTCTGTGATTCAGTTGTGCGGGCACCGATGGCAGACCAGCTGATCAAATCGGCCACATACTGGGCTGTGATCGGATCGAGCATCTCTGTGGCAGAGGGGAGTCCCATCTCGGTGATTTTCAATAAAAGGCTGCGGGCCTTCCGCAACCCTTCAATTATGTCACAGGTTCCATCCAAATACGGATCATTTATCATCCCTTTCCATCCCACGTTGGTCCGGGGTTTTTCAAAATAAACCCGCATGACCAAAAAGAGCGTTTTTTTCACCTGTTTTCGCAAAAGGTTCAACTTTATTGCATATTCAAGAGCAGCTTCCTCATCGTGGATGGAACAAGGCCCGACAACCACCAGAAGGCGCTGGTCTTTTCTTTGCAATATCTTTTCAATGACATCTCGCCCAAAAGCGACTGTTTTATTGGCCCTATCAGTGATGAGAATTTCCTGTTTCAAATTTTTCGGTGTCAACAGGGGTACATAACCTTTTATTCGTAGGTCATCTATCGGTTTCATGATTAAGATTCTTTTATCAAATTGAGATCGCCAAAAAACTTAATCCGGCATACACAACAGCGCAAAAACGTGGTACCGGCAAAAAAGGCGGCTAATCTAAACCACTCGAGGTTGTAAATAAAGAAAGCCGTAGGCTTTTTAATCTACCCACGGCTTTTTGCTCTTGGTTAATCGTTTTTTAATCTCAGCAAGCCTCAGGCAGACCGGTACCGAAAAAATAGTACCAAAAATAAAAAAAGACTCTGCCTGAAAATTGAGACAACAATATAAAATCCCTTCTTCTATTTAAATTGACCAGAAATTTTAACCGTATATAAAAAAAATGTCAAGTTTTTTTATCAGCCGAGGTCACAAAAGCCTTTTTGGTGGATAGGAAATAAGATATTCTTTTTGTTGGCACCTCGGTATTTTAGACATTGCTTCACATTTTGTCTTTCGAATTATCATATATCGGAATATCCAAATCTTTTGCATTTACAATACTAGGAGCTGCCTTGGGCGGATCTTCCCCCAAAAAAGCTGAGATATCGGGCTTTTGCCAGACAGGATATCCCATCAAGAGTGCCGCGACGTTACTGGCGGCAAGTGTCGCCATCCCCTGCCGCGTCCAACCGGTCGCCGAAGCAATGTGAGGGACAATAACAACATTATCCAGTTCTACCAATCCCGGTTTTAATTCAGGCTCGTCTTCGAATACGTCCAACCCCACTCTAAAATTCGGATATTTTCGACAGTGGTCGACTAGTGCTGTTTCGTCAATCACCGGCCCACGGCTGGTGTTTATTAAAATAGCATTTTCTTTCATCAGCCCCAGACGTTCCGCGTTGATCAGATGACGGGTTGTTTCATCGAGCACGGTATGCAAGCTGACACAGTCTGCCTCGGCCAACAGACCTTCAATACGCTTTGCGCGGTTGCATGTTACCGGTCTGATCCCCCTTGAAGCTAAAAATGTGCCATAAGCGGCTATATAGCCTTCAAGCGGTTCGTTTTGGTGGAGATCGAAATATATTAGATCCATCTTGTGCCCTTCAACCATCATCCGGGCATACGCTTCACCAACACGTCCGGTGCCGATAACGCCCAATGTCTTACGCCACAACAATTCACCCAGAAAAAGCGTCGGCAACCATCCCCTGTACTTCCCTGCTCGTAAAAATCTTTCGGATTCTCCCATACGGCGGGCCGAAGCAAAGGTCAGGGAAACAGCCATTTGTGCCGTTGTTTCGGTCAAAACACCGGGTGTGTTTCCAACCGGAATTCTCTGTTTTGTGGCCTCAACGACGTCAACATTGTTGAAGCCGACAGCATAGTTGCTATAAGCGATACCTCCTGCGGCCCTCAGAGCGGAAAACATATCCTCATCCCAATGTTCCGTTAACTGTCCGATGGCCGCATCACAACAATTTCCGATTGCCGTTTTTATCTCATCAGAACTTAAAACATTCGTCGACGTACAGATTTCAACCCTGCAGTCAGCCTTACCCAATATTTCCAGCCACCTCTTACCCGGCAGTTCTTTGGTTACGACCACACGTCTGTTTCCGGAAGGATTATAACTCCTCCATTTTGTTTCCATTATTTAAAAACCTCCCATAGGGTGTCACGGGACAGCCGGGCTGATTTTTTGGTTATAAATAACTCAAGTTTCACACCCCCAATGGAGCACGGTGCAGCATCCGGTGTGGGGTAAATAAAATTTTTCGGAAAAACAATGCGGCAATCAGTTTGAACCGGTATACCTAAAGTAATCACCGTGCACAGGCACGCGATGGTCTGGTTTCTTTTGTAATATCAGTTGCTTCTGAAATGCTAACTCTTAAAAGATTTTGTGTCGTTGTCAAAGCGCTCATCATTAATTTTTTCCGGAGAACTTTTTTTTACCCTGTGCCTGATGCGACTTTCCTTAAAATATCAGGTGCGAAACTTGAGTCAGATTTATTACGACTAGGGGTTGGTGCTAAGCCCCTTAATGGCCCGTGATATACTTTCCAAGTTCCCGAATAGTGAATTCCTGATCTGAAATGATCTGTTTGACCACATCGCCAAGTGTTACGACCCCAATCAATTGATTGTTTTCAAAGACAGGCATATGGCGGATGTGCTTGGCTACCATCAATGCCATACATTCCTCGAGTGTGTTTTGAGACTTTATGTAGAACACCTCTTTTGTCATCAGATTACCAACTGAGATATCCTTAGATGATTTTCCTTTTAGAATCACCTTCCTAGCGTAATCGCGTTCTGAAAAAATACCGACAACCTTCCCATTATCAATTACCAGCAAGGCCCCCACATTTTTTTCGGCCATTATTTGCAATGCTTCAAATACCGTGGCATGTGGTGCTATGGACCAAATGTCTTTGCCTTTACCTTCCAAGAGTTGTCCGATAGTGTGCATGGTTTAGCTTCTCCTTTCTTTTATTGTCGTCCAAACCACATGGCCTATAGGCCGGGGAATCAATAAAGATACTGAACGGACACTGCCGCATATCCTTTGCCACAGGGTTCCCAAACGGATACGGCGGATTCGGATCATCTCACGTTAAGATAAAGAGATCAAGAAAAACTGCGGGATGCCGGTGAGCCGATATTCCGCGGATTAAATGGGGTCCTCGGAGCATATGAAATCGATGCAATGCGCCAGACAGACATTATCCGCACAGGCAGGTAGAAGTTGGTTATCCACCCGGTGATGGCAGAGATTGCACTTTTGGGCGATTCCTCGCTCCTGATCAAATGCAATGACATCGTAAAGGCAGGCATCCAAACAGTCGCGGCATCCTGTGCAGGTCTCGTAATCCATGACCACAATCCCGTCTTTCCTTTTTGAAATCGCTCCCACCGGGCAGGCCGCCGCACAATCGGGGTCATCACAGTGTCTGCAAACATCCACCGCAAATCTGAAATCCAGTTTGTCATTCACAATTTTGGGGCCGTCCTCTGAAACTTGAATAACCTTAACACCGTCAGCAATGCGGTTTTCCTGCTTGCAAGCCACCTCGCAGGTCTTGCAACCCCAGCATCGCTCATGGTCTATGATCAGACCGTATTGCCCCATACCCTTTCATCCTCCTTTTGTATTTCAGGATATATCCTACACAAAAGCGTTCGGAGGTGTGTGGCCCCCATTGCAGGATCACAACTTTCATAGGCATTATCAGTTAGTATATTGATATTTGACTCAGCCCATCCGTAGCCCGGCTCCTTCTTTTCAGGAAACCACCAGGCATGTTCGGCGCTGACAACTCTTGGATCGATTCCTGCAAAATACTTTGCCCGCTGTCTCACCTTCCCCCGTGCTGATTCGATAATAACCCAGTGATCTTCTTTGATCCCTTCCTTTTTCGCTGTTTCAGGGTGAATCTCCACTACCGGATCCCTGTGGAGTTCTCTCAGCATGGGGATCTGTCGGTTTTCCGTGTGGAAAAAGCCGGGTAATCTCCTGCCGGTAATCAGGATATATGGGTAAGCTTTGTGGATCTCTGGTGTACAATAAGGACTTTCAGGCGGTTCGTGATACTGTGGAAGTGGATCATAGCCCCAACTTTCAAGCATTGTCGAAAAAAGCTCAAATTTTCTACTGGGGGTTGAAAATCCCCCCACCTCATACTTTTTGTTTTGTACACTGCCCCGTATATAATCCATTTTTTTAAAATCCGCCCATGTGATCTTCATCGGTTCCAGAATCCAATCCAGAGCCTGTTCAAAATCTTCCCACCAGTGCTCCCCCTGACCCACCCGGTGGGCCAGATCGTTGAGCATCTGGTGGTCTGAACGGCATTCTTCCACTTCAATGACCTTCCGCCGCGGTAAAATATAACCGTGCCGTTTCCAAAAATCTCCAATGTAATCCATCTCAAGCCAGGTTGCGGCCGGAAGGACGATATCTGCAAGTTCAGCGGTAGGAGTGATGAAGAAGTCGGAGACAGCCATGAAGTCCACTTTTTCAAGTGCGCGGTAAACCTCTTTGGCATTGGCGCGGGTAATGACAGGGTTTGAACTGATAAAAAAGAGCATCTTCACCGGATACGGTTTTTCGGTCAAAATGGCATCCCATACAAATTTGGGGTTGATAATGGCAAAATTTCCCGCCAGGCGGAAAAAATCCCCCCCAAGGCGCTTTGCACGCTGTTTTTCGGGGAGCATTCGATGAGCGCCAAAATAACCGGCGTTCCTTATTTTCGGGGACTGAAACAGGACCTGTCCACCGGCAACATCTATATTCCCCGTAATGCCCATCAGGGCCAATAGGACGCGATTGTTGTCAGCACAATTGATCTGCTGTTCAATGGCCACACCCCATTGGATGGCGGCGGGTTTGGTGGTTGCAAACAGCCGGGCCGCTTCCCTGATTTTCTCTTTGGAAACCCAGGTAATCTCTTCAACCCGCTCCAAGGGGTACTCACGGACCCGTTTTACAAACGGTTCCCAGCCATGGGTGTGGTTTTCGACAAATTCCCTGTCATAGAGGGCCTCTTCAACAATCACATAGAGCATGCCGAGAGCAAGAGCTGCATCCGTGCCTGGTCTGAGCTGGAGCCAGATGTCGGCCCGGGCTGCAATTCTGGTCAACCTTGGATCGACGGCGATCAGCTTGGCTCCTTTGTCCAGAGCGACTGAAAACGACTCCCCCTTATAACAGTCCGGGTTACTGATCACGAGGTTATTTCCCCAGACCATAATGCACTTTGGCTGGTTTTCGTAATCGACAATCGGATTTGTTCCGCATGTAATAATGCTTGTGGCAATGCGGGGGCCGTAACAAAAATGCCCTGCAGTCAGAACATTGGGGGTGCCGAGCAAGTTTGCGAACCGGTAAATAACGGATTCATTATCCCGACCGGTACCATATCCCATGACGATGGATTCGGCGCCGAAGGCTTCCTTATAACTCAATATCCGTTCTGCAATGATGTCCAGGGCCTCATCCCATGAAATGCGTTCCCATTTACCGCTCGCCTTCGGCCCGATCCTTTTAACCGGGTGTGTCAACCGATCCGGATGATATGCCAGTTGGGGAGAAGCGATTCCTTTGCTGCAAAGTGTACCATGATTGATGGGGCATCCGGGATCACCGGCAATCTTGACCGCTTTTTTGTTCTTTGTATAGACCAGAACGCCACAGCCGCCATGGCACATCCGGCAATGAGTCTTGACCACACCGTCGTACCCGTATACCTCGATCTCTTTTTCTATGTTTGAATATATGAATTCATTCATTCTTTTCATCGGCATGCCGGGTCGCTCTTTCACGCAATGCCTTGTATAGTTCGATGGTATGGCCCCCCACGAGCCCCTCACCAACAGGTCTACCATCAACCGTATCAACGAGCGTGACTTCCGTTGTCGTACCGGTCAGAAAAACTTCGTCGGCTCCATAGAGATCTTCAACCCGATAGAAACGCTCTTCAACAGGGATTTTCTTCTTCCGGCAAATATCTAAAATCATTATCCGAGTGATACCGGGGAGTATGTTGTGTGTCAACGGGTGTGTAACGATTTTATCGCTTGAAATAAAAAAGACATTGGAGCTGGTCGCTTCCCGAACAACACCTTTATCCGAAACAAATATGGCGTCATTGACACCTTTGTCCAATGCCTTCTGTTTCGCAAGCACATTCGGTAAAAGTTGGACGGTCTTTAGGTCACATCGACCCCACCGGAAATCTTTCAGGGTAATGACCGCCATTCCTGTGTTAACATAAGCGTGTGTCTCAGACAATTTCGTTACGGTCATGACCGTCTGGACACCGGTGTTTTGGGGAAAGCTATGGGTCCGTGATGCAACGCCCCTTGATATTTGAATGTAAATACCGGCACGTTCAATCATGGCCTTATCAAAAAGATGGGTAAGTGCATCTCGCACACTATTTTTAGAAACTGGTGGAAAATCAAGCGCTCGCATGGATCTCTCCAATCTATCAAGATGCTCCTCTACACAAAACATGCGCCCCTTGTAACTTGCGATGAATTCATAGACCGCATCGCCAAACTGATATCCGCGGTCTTCAATCGGAACCATTGCTTTTTTTATGGGAAGTATTTTACCGTTTAAATAAGCGAGTTCAGGCATTTGTTCCCTCCTTTTGAGGCTTATAAAAGAGAACTTGAAAAAAAATCAACACAAATATTGAAGTGCTTTTCTCCTTGACGATCCCGCCTCTCATGATCAACTGGCTTGCGAATGTATGTCGCAAATCGTGAAACTGGAAATCTTTTGGCCTTTTCATGCAAACGTCGCCATTTCTGCCCAGCCTGCCACCCGCCTGCCTTGCCTGATTTTGAACTGAATTGCATATGATCATCCGGCACCAGTACAGAAGGAAAATGCGCAACAGATTTGGGAGGGCACTGGCGGGCAGGTCAGAAACGGGTGGTGGAGTTCGGTGATACGAAAACAGCATGTTTTCCGTTTTTCCGGCCGTTGACACCAAAGCCCTGGAGCAAATATTCTCCGCTAAGGACACGGGATCTTCGACCGGCACAAAGTGCTCAAGATGTTTATCCGCCTCCGGCGGGCCCCACCCATTGATGTTTTCCCCTTATACCTGCCTGTGCGTCGCACGCAGACAGGTGACGAGCAGCCGGGTCCAAGCACGGATGATTACACTTGTCCGCCTTTGGAGGATCACCAATCCGGACTTGTGCGCCTCTGGCGCATTACCCTGCAGAGTCCTATTTTTAAAACCACACTCGGGCAAGCCAGGCTTCCTATGCCCAAAATCGCAACATTTCAGCCCATTTAGGGGAAAATGACTTCTTGACAATACGACCGGTATTCGTTATATGAATCCAAGTCTTCGGTTGCCGGATGATGATTGCCGTTTTTTCTGATTCCACTATATATTGGGATGCATTCGGTTACCCCACACAACTTTAAGTTTTCCCCTGCTTCGATCCAAAAAAGGGAATTCTTATCAATTCTTATCAATTAATTCAATTTCCTATTCCACTCTTGAAAAGCGAGTTCTTATCAATTCAATCAATCAATCGCTCAGATTGGTCTGGCATTTTTGGAACTCCCCTGAATCTATAAATAGTCTTGACATACTTTTGTTTACGTATATAATATGCGTAGACAAGGAGGTTTTTATATGAAAACGGCAACAGTAGGGGAAATTCAAAAGAACTTTGCGCGGGTTTTGAAAAATATTTGGTCTGGTGAAGAAATAACAGTCACAAGAAGAGGGAAGCCGGTTGCTAAAATAGCCGCGTTGGGGCCAAGAGATGAAATTGACTGGCCTGATTTTTACAATGAGGCCATCAAACTTGATGGAAAATCTCTGGGCAAAATCGTAGCTGAAGGAAGAGAGGATAGATTCTAAGTGCTTTACGTAGATACCAGTGTAATTGTTAAACTGTACATAAAAGAAGAATGTTCTCTCGAAGTATCCCAGTGGATAAGACGAAATAATGAAGCCATTCCTCTAACCCGTTTTCATGAGCTGGAATTCACAAATGCTATCTATTTGAAGCAGTTCAGGGCTGAAATGACTAATGAACAGGTTCTGCTTGTTCTTTCAAAATTTGATGAGCATCTAAGAAGAGGCGTTTACTATCGGCCACAGATAAATTGGACGGACGTCATTAATTTCGCTTTTGATCTATCCCAAAGCCACACGAAAACAACCGGTACCAGGTCGCTTGATACTTTGCATGTTGCTTCTGCTCTGGCCCTCGAGGCAAACAGATTTCTGACCCTTGATCAAAGGCAATCCGAATTAGCCGAGTTAGCTGGTTTAACAATAATACCATTGCTTAACCAAAACACGTAGGAACATTATCTTTCTTGGTGTCAGGAGGCGTACTAAGGCACTTCAATCTGTCAGTGGTCTCCGAGTCAAAGACCGCCATGGTCGGCACACAAATCTTCTCCAGCCCGTTGTGTTATGATAATAACTGGAACCCGCTCCCCTATCTTGCTTGAAGTTGTAACATTTCAGCCCATTTAGGGGGAATGCCTTCTTGGCAATAAGACCAGTCTCCGTTATATGAATCCAAGTCTTCGGTTGCCGGATGATGATTACAGTTTTTTCTGATTCCACTATTTTTTGGGATACATTCGGTTACCGCACACAACTCTAAGTTTTTTCCTATTCCGCTCTTGAAAAGCGAGTTCTTATCAATTAATCAATAATCAATCAATATCAATTCAATCAATTCAATTCAATTTGAGCCGGTTTTCTCCTTGACGATCCCGCCTCTTTTTCCTAATTTAAACAAATATATTCCATAAACCACTCGATTTACTTAAACCAGATGGAGACAGATCAACATGACCAGCCGTTTTTCTTCAGTTAAGGTCGCAGTTATACAGGCAGCTCCTGTATTATTTAATCGTGAAGCTTCGGTTGAGAAGGCTTGTCAGCTCATCCAGGAAGCCGCCAGCCAAGGCGCACAAATTCTCCTATTTCCTGAGGCCTTTATCCCCGCCTATCCGCGCGGTTTGAGCTTTGGCATGGTGGTCGGAAGCCGAAGTCCAGAGGGGCGTCGGACGTGGCAGGTCTATTGGGACAATGCTGTTGAATTACCCGGTCCACAGACCGAAGCGCTGAGGAAGGCGGTCCGTCAGGCAGGCGTTTATTTGGCCATTGGTGTCATTGAACGCGACACCGAATTCAGCCAGGGAACGCTCTATTGTACGCTGGCCTACTTTGGTCCTGATGGAAAGTTGATCGGTAAACACCGCAAACTCAAGCCGACAGGTGCCGAACGGTTGATTTGGGGCGAAGGAGACGGGAGCACCCTGACCGTTCTGGATACAAAATTCGGGAAAATAGGAGGACTGATATGCTGGGAAAACTATATGCCCTTAGCCCGTATGGCGATGTACGGCAAAGGTGTTGAACTCTATTTGGCCCCCACTGCCGATGCCCGTGAAACCTGGCAGCCCACCTTACGCCACATCGCCTGCGAGGGGCGCTGCTTTGTTCTTGGCTGTAATCAGTTTGTTACAAAGGATATGTACCCAGATACATTGGAGGGGATTAGTGAGTTGGATACCCAGCCAGAGGTGATGTGTCGAGGTGGAAGTGTCATCATTTCGCCGTTTGGTGATGTTCTTGCCGGCCCTCTTTATGATCAGGAGGGTATTTTACATGCGGAATTGGACATGGGAGAGATAATAAGAGGAAAGGTCGATTTTGATGTCGTTGGTCACTATGCGCGTCCTGATGTTTTCCAATTGATCGTTAATGAAAAATCGATGTCTCCTGTAGTAAGAGAGAGATAGTTGGCGTCTTTTATCGCCAATCGATATGTTATCAGGTAATATTGCGTAACTTTACATCTACCGGAGGTTGTGTCATAATAATAGAAAAAACGGCTTCCATCAGATTTCCTTTGGAGATGAAAAAATGAAAGACAACTGGGAAAAAACGCTTTCCTGTGCCATCCAATGTGAAAAGTGCGGCAACAAGCTGGACCCGACTGATCAACGGATCTTATCGGCCTATGATCACCAGCCTATCTGTATGGCCTGCAAACTGGAAGAAGAAGACCGCCCGGATTACGCGGAAGTATCTAAAGATATGATCGGACAATGTCTGGCGGAATCGGAAATATTGTATAGCGATCCAGGAGGATACTGTTTTTATCATTTTTACCCATTCAAATGTTGACGGTTTTTTAAATCACCTAATCTGCCAAAGCTGGTGACTCATTCTTTATCAAAAAATTTAATGCCCAAAAAGCAATAATGATCATTTTAAACAATGTTCTTTAAAAAGTTAAAGATCATCCTCCTCCCGATTCTCGCCCTACTTATTTTCATCATTGTTTCAGTCTTTATCCTCAATGCCCTCATCTCAACCCCTTCGGTTCGGCATTATTTGCTGTCACGATTATCCGCGTCAATCGGGTATGAGCTCCATGCAAAAGATATAGAACTCAGTTTTTGGAAAGGTGTGGGAATCAATGTCAGTGGATTGGATGCGATCTCCCTCACCGGGGCTGAGAAAATTCAAATATCGAATATCAAAATCACCCTTCAGATTAGAGAACTGCTGCGGGGAAGTCTTATTCCGACCAATCTTGTCTTTGTCAGACCCCAAATCCAACTTGATAACCCTTTCGGCCCTCGGGTCTTCCCCGGCCGTAGGAAAATAACATTGCAAACGCTAAAACAGTTCGGTCGGGATTTTCAAGGAATCTATATCCGGAAATCCACAGGACCCCTCTCGCTTGCGATAGAAGACGCAAAGATTTCAATCAATGATCTGCCTTTTGAGTTCGACAACATCAATTTTGATTTGGTTCAAAGAAGCGAAGACCCCTTTAAATTAGATATCGCATTAAATGGAAAGATCGGACTTCATCAGGAAAGAATTTCACTTCAAATAAAAGGATCAATCACCCGGGACGCAGATGAAAAGGGACGCACTTTTGCCGAAGCCGTTTTGAAGACAAGCGATGTTCCACTGACATGGATTAAATGGCCATCGTCCTTTCCAGTTGAAAAAGGAAGTGCTGAAATCAGGGTAAAGATCCAGGGTCCACTCACGGGGCCGATGTCGTCCAGGGGGCAAGTCAGGGCCAAGGACCTCGATTTCCTGATTGTAGGTGCCAAAAACAAAAAATCTTTTTCTTTTAAACGCTTTGTTATTGATTTTGACACGCATTATTCTGAATCGATCTTGCGGATTTCCTCTCTTCAACTCAAATCCGAAAACGTGTTGATGAATGCCAGCTCAAGAATCGATTTCGGAAAACTCTCAAACCCCCACTTGGCCTTTAGAGTCAAAGCCCCTTTTATGCCTTTAGGGACCTTTCAAAAAATTTTCCCATCCCCTCTCTTACCTTCTTGGTTGGAGGCACGCCTTTTTCCACTTTTCACAAAGGGCGATGTCCGGCTCGATCTCTTTTCACTCAACGGCCGTTTGAATCAGATACGGAATCTGCACCTTGCCAAAAATGCGGCTCTTCTGACATTGAAATTGACATGTAAGGCTTTTAATGTGCTTGAGGGCAAACCCGGCCTGCCCTTCACCAATGTTTCGGGGGTAGTAAAAATTGAAAAAGGGGCCCTCTCTGTATCAGATGTGTTGGCTGGATTCGGAAAATCATCCCTTGAAAAAGGATCATTTAACGTCAGCAGCCTCTATGGCGCCAACCGCACCTTTCACATCCTCTTTGAGGGGGAGTTCTCCCTTGAAGACCTTATGCTGCTAAGGAAGATCGATCTGATACCTGTTGATCTGCACCGGAAACTTCAAGGGTTTGAATCAGCTGCAGGTAGGCTAAAAACCGGCATCAGCATTTCCTATGACAGCGCTTTAAAGTATATGAAAGTCAGAAAAGGGACCTTTCAACTAGTGGGTGGTTTTATCCAGCATAAAAGACTGATTTTGCCCCTTGTTTTAACCCGAGCCGAGCTCAAAATTAAAGGGGAAAAGAACCATCGATTTCAGGGCATCGGTCAATGGGGAAAATCAAACATCCAATTCTCCGGATCAGTGGGGCCATTGTTTCAAATCGGTGAAGTTAAGGTCTCAGCAAAGGCAGACGTCACCGAGATAGTGGATATTTTTTTTCCAGATCGAACGGTGCTTCGAAAATTTCAAACACCTGTACCTTTGCAGTTCACACTCTTCAAAAGAAAACGAATCTGGGCATCCCGTGGTGAAATTGCCCTCAATGACGTAAGATTTGAGGCAGGACCTCTTTTCATAGCACCCACTCAAAAAGACAGCAGGATTCTTTTTGATATCGAACTTGATCCAGGCAAAAAAATCGATTTTAAGCGTCTGCGGTGGCATACAGGGGAGTCCTCGCTCCAAATGACAGGTGCCTATGACCTGAAGGACAAAGACACCCTGAGTCTTGGGGTCTCAACCGACAGACTTGCGGTGGAGAATTTAGGAATCAGATTTAAAACGGGGGACTTACGAGCTTATGGTCTTTTTGCGTTTAACGCTATGCTCAAAATTTCGCGAAAAAATCTCAAATTGACCGAGCTGAACGGAGAAATGGTAGCTCAAGGGCTCTCTTTGTTTTCTGCGGCCTTCCCCTGGCCCGTTGTGAACAGTAACTTCAAGCTCAATTTTTCCGGTAAAGAGACCCACATAGAATCGATGAATCTTCAGCTGGGTCAAAATAGACTATCTATTCAAGGCCGTTTAAAAGAATGGAGACGCTTAAAAGGATCATTGGTGGTATCGACAAGCCGTCTGGACTTCTCGGATTGGATAACACATAAAACCGGCAGCGCTTTCAATTACAATGATTCCGCCCTCGGCCGTTTTATCGACAAATCAGATCTGCGGATAAAATTAAAGGTCGGCAAAGGTCAATTTGAGGGTATGAAATACGGCCCGTTAAAGATACAGGGTACTTTTCGATCAGGGGATATCAATATTACAAATTCAGACATTCAGCTGGAACACGGAATCCTCCATGTGAAAGGTCACGTCAAAAGAGGAAAAACACCAGAAACACTCCTTTCCAGTTACATAAAGTTGACCAAGCAGCCGCTCAAAGAACTTCCCCAAAAATTTGACGGCCTGACGTCGCGCTTGGAAGGACTGTTGACTCTGGAAGGGTTCTTTTTCACCAGAGGGGAAAAAAAGAAAGACTTGATTTCCGGCTTAAACGGAGGGTTTAACATTCTCATTGAAAAGGGAATGTTCAAAAAGAAGCCCCATGTGATTTTTAAGATCCTCGAATTTTTGAGTCTCAAAAATCTATTAAAGAAGAGGCCGGAAACCTTTTCAAAAGGGGGATTCTATTTTGAAACCATTATGGCACACATCGCCATTGATAATGGGGTTTTTGGTACAGATAGTCTTATGATGAAAAGCCCTATATTTAACGGAATCGCCAAGGGAAAGATGGATCTGGCCGGATTAAAAGTAGATGCTGAAGTGGGGATCCAACCCCTGGGCACTGTCGATTTTCTCCTCAGCAATATACCGATCGTCGGTTATATCTTGACTGGAAAAGAAAAATCTCTCTTGGTCTATTACTTCAAAGTGGAGGGACTTTTCCCCACGCCTGACGTTCGATACGTACCATTGGAAAACCTGGGGAAAAGCACGTTCGGCTTTATTAAGCGTCTGCTGTTTACCCCAGGGCGGATATTTAAGGATATTTTAAAGATCACCCAGGAGTTTTCTCAAAAAGAAGTCTCCCCGCTGAGTGTCGATAAGGAAAACAAAATGGATCCCTGACCTTCTGGGTTTGGACCCGGTGGATCAAGGGAGTTCCAACGGCAAACAGAATTGAAAACACCTGTTTTCAAGGCCAAATAATGATTAAAGAAAATCTTTCAAAAAGATCAGCTAATCCTTTTTGATTTTTCAAATTTCTCTTTCTGGCATTTATACTCTTAGCTGGCAATGCGTGTCAAAAGCGCCCGCCCAATGTCCTGTTGATCTCTCTGGATGCTTGCCGAGCCCGGGAATTGGTTTTGTTATTTGCTCCCAAAAATCAAGTCCCACACAAAAAAAATGACGCCAATACAAAACAGCAAAACAAACAGAGATATCGTAAAGACATATTCGAATATATTTCCGATACCCAGTCAGAAAATGGATAGAAGTGATAAAAGATATTTTTCATCAATAATATCGATTAGACCCCGATACTCCCAATCCTTACTCTCAGTCTCGGTTAATGATGAAATCAACTGAAAAACCAATAAAACACTCCCTGCGAAAAACGAAAGGATCCATACCTGTGATATTTTTCTCATGGCGTTTTTCTCTTAACTCCGGATGATAAAGGCCCGCTTATTATTGGACTGATAAGCAATCCGACCCGCCGGTCTGTGCCGCTTAGTTATCGAATGGCAAAAGGGGCGCCAGTGACGTATTTTAGCAGAATTGGGTCACCTGCGGCAAGGGTAACATCCAGATAGCCTCTATTGCCATCGCTTTGGGTCAGCAAAAGGGTCTCCACCTTTCCATTGAGCTTGTTCAGGGTGAGCAGTGATGACCGACTGGTTTCCTGCGGCGCGTTCGAAAAATCAAATGTGATGCGGATCGTATCGGTGCCCCCTTCACTCACCGGCCAGGATCCATGGGTGTGGGAAACATTCTGCAGCATGAAGTAAAATTCGCCGGTATCATCTCGAAAAAAACCAACAGAAAACTCCAGCAACGAGTTTTCATTTGAACGTTCAATATCGACGATATAAGGATCATTCCCGGCACCCGCCTCCCAGTTTTTTGTCTCTTTTGGTTGTAGCCACTCTATTAAGGGAATGTAGCGGACCGCTGTACTCGTCAACTGGGTTATCGCTCGCCCGAGATTGTACATCTCGATATTGATCTGGGCTGCGATATGCCAGAGTGCCGTCGGCGATGTATTGAAACTGTCTTCGGCTTCAAACAGCGCAGGATCAAGGCCGTGATCCGGCCCAATGTTGTAAAAGAACCAGGTGTGTCCAGTGTATCCATAGAGAATCCCCGAAAATGCATTCCATCTCATGTCCGATTCGGTGAACGCGTCCGGATCGTCCTGGTTATAGTACGATTTTAGATAGCGCCAATACGGCTTATTTTGATCCAGACCGGCGTGACGAAAAATCTCCAGGGCCTCGTATGCGGAGCTGCTCCGTGTGTAATGATCGTAACTGATGATATCGCCGTCCACATGCTCACCGTAGTAGTCAAGAACATCATCGACATAATCGCTCATCTGAAAATTGAGATAGATCAATGCATTAGAATCCAGGGCACGAACCGCATTGACACCCGCCTCCATCGTCTGGAGGTTGTTAATAGCACACGCCAGACTGAGACAATCTCTGGCCGGCTCATCCCCTATCTGAAATCCGATCCTCCCCTGCACATCAGCGCTGTAACCGCCGATCAGTTCACCCCCGTCCGCGCTAGTTCCATCACTTTTTACCCAGGAAACAAATCGAAAACTCGGGTGACCCGCGGCTGCCCATGCATCTGCCTCTCGAGGCAATCCATCTTCCCACAGATGCACTGCTGTCGCATAAAAATCATTAAAATACGTATTGACAAAATCACTGGGAGGCTCTCCCATCGAAACACTCAGGCCGCTAACAAACATAGGATTCGCCCTTATCCATTCAAGGGCTCGTGTCATCTGTGGCGGTTCGAAATCCGGATCATCCGGGTAATCGATTCCCAAATCGATACACGCGACAAGCAAAATTGCCAGCAAAATGATGATAATACGCTTCATAACCGCTCCAATGAAAGATACTCTTCTGTTATAAAAACGGGATTATAAAAAATTAAAGCCTCTCGAAGTCCTTTTTTGCTTAATTTAAATGCAACACTTCTGATTTTTAATTTATACCATGTTAACCGCATGTCAACAATATATTGCATCTTTTCTTATCCTATAGACTACATAGAGTATAATTTCTTTGAATTTTCTGTTTTTTCCTGTTTCCAATGCCCTTTTGTGACAACCCGGACACCCATGTTAGCAACATCCCATCTTATCTGATCGCCCGAGAATCAGACCGGTTTTTCGATCAGGTTTGTCTGTGTTACCTCATCGACGATCCAGTCCAAAAACGATTGGTTCCCCCCGGTTAATGGAAGACTCACAATACATGGACAATCATAGGTATGGAGTTTTTTGACCCTTTCGACCACCTTCGGCACCCTTGTTTCCGCTGTTTTCGCTATGAGGATGACCTCCTGATCCTCCTGAAGCTCGCCTTCCCAGCGATAAATGGCGTTCATATTATCGATGATATTGACACAGGCGGCCAGTCTCGACTCAACCAGTGATCTACCGATCATTTTTGCTTCATCTTTGCTGCCGACTGTGACGTAAATAAGGTTCACCTTCATCTTTCCACCCCTTCCATATTAAAATAATTAACCTCCATATACAAAACAAAGGCAGCAAAAAATCCGACCCCACGGAGTCAACCCTCCAGAAGTAGCGTATGCTTCGAATCCCTCGTCTCATTTTCTGCTGTGACCCGAATCGCTCGTTTCCCAAGAACCGGGCATTCGTGTTCACAAACCCCGCAGCCGATGCAACTTTTGAGATCAACAAATAGCTGCTGCAGTCGGACATTAATTTCAACACGGGCTTTTGACACAGGTGGCGATTTCCATTGAAATTCCGGATCAATCGACAGGGTCCGGGCGGTATTTTCAATTATGGGCCGAGGACGATCGTCCGGTGATTCCTTTGCCACACAAAAATAATCACCGGTTGAAAACAGATCGGGAATAAATACTTCCCCGCTGAATTCGATATGCGCGTTCCCAGCTGTTTTCACAATTAAAGCGGTATTTATGTTTACCGTGTTGAAGGTTTCACGTGTAAAAATCGCTTTGGGGCTGACCGAACAATTTTCCTGACACACGATGCAGGATCTGTCCATCGCCCAGGGGAGACAGCGACCCCGATCGACAAAGGCGGTTCCGATTCTTATCGGTCCTTTATCGGCATACGATTTTTCACCGAGTCGTTCATCGATGGTAATCGGTCGGATGGCCGCGGTCGGGCACAGATTTCCGCAGGCAATACATTCCAGCTGACAACCGCTCGTACCGATCCGAAAGTTGAGCAAAGGAGCCCACAGACCTTCCAATCCACCCTCGAATCCCGCTGGATGGATGACATTTGTCGGACAGATCCGCATACACTGACCACATTTAATGCACCGTGACAGAAAATCTTTTTCAGTCAACGCACCAGGCGGGCGGATAAGCCCGGATTCCCAATGGCTTGCCAGGCCTCCAGTCTGTTGCACTCTTTTTTCACACTTTCACACGCTCCACATATTCACCGGTCCTTGTGTCAATCCGGATCATCTCACCCTCCTCAATAAAGGGCGGGACCTGCACAATAAAACCGGTCTCAAGGGTAGCGGTCTTTGTGCTCCCTGAAGCGGTATCCCCCTTTGTCCAGGGATCTGTTTTGATTATCTTTAAAACGATGAAATTGGGGAGGGCAACACCGATCGGTTTCTCCTCGAAAAAAAGGACAGTACATTTGGTATTTTCCTTTATTAAACTCCGGCTTTCACCTAACTGATCCTCGGAAAGAAATTCCTGACTCCATGTAGAGGTGTTCATAAAGCAGTATTGGGTCCCATCAATATACAGAAACTCCATCGGGTGCTCTTCCAGGTTTGCTTTCTTGAATTTATCACCTGATCGAAACGTTCTGTCAAATTGTGCACCGGTCAACATGTTCTTGAGTTTACATTTATAAAGGGCCTGACCTTTGCCGGGTTTGACAAATTCGAACTGCACAATTATGTAAGGGTCTCCATTGATTTCAATTTTTAATCCTTTTCTCAGATGTCCGCTTTCATACATAGTCAATACACCTCCATTAATCTCCGGTTCTTCGATCGACTATGGATGATCCCTTCTTATCCATATCGACAGACAATTTCCCCCGGTACCAGAATTCGGTTGACATTTTTTATTATCTCTAACATATTCGGCATGTTTTGGCAAATCGTTTGGTTCTGGCATCCCGGTGGAAAACGACGATAAAGCCGGGTTTTTGAAGAACCCTGCAACCAGCTACAGCCTCTGCTTCAGCGGGATTCCACTGATAAGAAAATTGTCTTATTTTAAGATTCGCTCGCTGATCCCGCAAACCCGAATGACGGGATCTTAGCTGCGCTTCGACAAGGCTATTATGATACTCATCATTGATTTTGGTTCGCAATACAATCAGTTAATCGCCCGGCGTGTACGGGAGTTCCATGTTTATTCCCAGATAGAACCACCAGACATAACGATTGAAGAGATTAAAAATCTCAAGCCGGAAGGAATCATTCTTTCCGGCGGTCCCTCCAGCATATACGAAAAGGCACGCCCGGGGACAGATCCTGGCCTGTTTGATCTTGGTATCCCGGTGCTAGGTATCTGTTATGGCATGCAGTTCATGGTGGACGTACTTGGGGGAACGGTCAAGAAGGCCGCAAAACGGGAGTATGGATATGCGTTGCTTCAGGCTAAAAGCGAAAAAGGGATTTTCAGCGGTGTGGATAAAATCACACCATGTTGGATGAGCCACGGGGACTCAATTAAAGCGCTGCCAAAAGGTTTTAAAATAACCGCTTCAACAAAAAATGCCGCGATCGCAGCTATGGCGAATCACCGAAAAAACCATTTTGGTCTGCAATTTCATCCTGAAGTGCATCACACCCCCCAAGGTCAGCGGATGTTGAAAAATTTTATTCTGGATGTTTGCAGATGTCAGCCTTCCTGGACGATACCATCCTTTGTCAATGACTCGATCGCTCGGATAAAGGATCGGGTCGGTTGTAAAAAAATTATTTTGGGGCTCAGCGGCGGCGTGGACTCTTCGGTCACAGCCGTGTTGCTCCACAAGGCAGTGGGAAAACGTCTCACCTGCATTTTTGTCGATAACGGCCTTCTCAGGATGGATGAAGCGGAAAAATTAAAAAGCGCGTTGAGACAACATCTTAAGATCAACATTCGATTTGTAAACGCACAAAACAAATTTTTAAGACCGCTAAAAAATATAACCGATCCGGAAAAAAAGCGAAAAATCATCGGCAAGGTCTTTATTGAGGTCTTTGAGACTGAAGCCAATAAGGCTAAAGGGGTTGAATTCCTTGCCCAAGGAACGCTCTATCCAGATGTCATTGAATCTGTATCCGCATTTGGCGGGCCAACCGCCGTTATCAAATCCCATCACAACGTGGGGGGCCTTCCCGGTAAAATGAGATTGGCGCTTTTAGAACCTTTAAAATATCTTTTTAAAGATGAGGTGCGTGAACTCGGAAAGACTTTGGGTATACCCGAAGAATTGATTTGGCGACAGCCGTTTCCAGGACCTGGTTTGGCCATCCGAATCATCGGAGAAGTGACCCGGAAACGATTGTCTGTTTTAAGAAAAGTTGATGCGGTTTTGATTGAAGAAATAAAAAAGAACGGGTATTATAAAAGATTATGGCAATCGTTTGCGGTGCTCCTGCCGATAAAAAGTGTGGGCATCATGGGAGATCAACGGATATATGAAAATATCATTGCCATCCGCGCGGTGACCAGCACAGATGCAATGACAGCAGACTGGGCAAAATTGCCCCATAAATTTCTCGGTCTGATTTCGAACAGAATCATCAATGAAGTCAGTGGGGTGAGCAGGGTGGTTTATGACATCAGCTCTAAACCGCCCAGCACAATTGAGTGGGAATAGACGCAGATGAAAAAATATGAATCTTCGAATTTCAAGTTCCGTTTTGAAGGTGAAAGACCGGATTCCATTTTTCAAGACCAGATAAGACAGCCCCGGGGGGAAATGGCGGGTCGACGAATGGTGATCTTTTCCATTTTCGCCCTCCTGATTGTGGGCGTTACAGTTGTCTTTGTATACATGGATATTAAAAAGAGATTTACAAGTCTGCAGGTCACAGGCAGCGCAGGCGTTGAAAATCTAATGAAAAGCCTCGATTCAAAGTTTTCTTCCCTTTCCATTCAACAGGCAAAATTTGAAGAGACCCTTACAAAACTAGATGGGTCATTGTCGAAAAAGGTTTCGAACGTTGAAAAAAGAATTTCCGGTTTGGAAAATAAGTTGAAGAAAACCGAAACGCTCGCAAGGGCAATTGGCAAATCAAAACTGGGCAGAAACGAACTTAAAACCGCCTTGAGTCGCATCGACAAAACAGTGGCGCCGATTCAGAAAACGCTGAAAAATATGACGGCTGATCTGGATAGTCTCGATAAAAATTTGATGGAAGAATTAGCAAGGATCGAAAAAGATGTAACCGAAAAATTGACAACGTTCTCCGGAGCTGCCGAGCAGTCAAAAGATCAATTCCAAGAATTTAAGGCGAACCTGACCGCACTTTCCAAAAACATGGTAAGCCAAACTAAATTCGATCTGACACTGAAAACCGAACAGGAAACTTACCGGGACAATCTGAACAAAACCACCAGGGAACTTGGAAATAAAATCGATTCAATTCAAAAGCAACTGAAAGCCCTTGAAAAAAGCGCTTCCCGCCGCCCTGCAAAGATAAAACCGGTAAGAAAGGCGGCAGCGCCACCACCGTCAAATCCGACGGTTAAGAACAAATCGACAGACAAAGACCTCATCCTAAAACCGGGGGGCAAAATCATAGAGCAGGACATCAATTAAGAACCTTTTCGACTCTGGCTATATCATTTGGAAAATCGACCTCCGGAGAATCATATTTGGTGATAATCACCTTAATTCGATGACCGAATTCGATGGCCCGAAGCTGCTCCAATTTTTCGAGATTCTCGAGTTTTCCTTTCGGAAGACTTTGGAAGATCTCAAGAAATCGTTTTTTATAAGCGTAAATCCCTAAATGCTTGTAAACCATGGGACACACGTCCGGATCGCGATGAAACGGTATCGGCGATCTGGAAAAATAAAGCGCAAAACCCTCGAAATCAAATGTTACCTTGACGTCTTTTGGATTGTTAATTTCATTGTCATCAAGCGTTCGGAAAGCAAGGGTGGCCATTTCGAAGCCGGAACCGGTATTAAAAGCGTCGATTAATTCGTCGATAGACCGGGGATCAAGTAAGGGCTGATCTCCTTGAATATTGACGACAATATCATCTGACACGAGCCCAATTTTTTCTGCAGCTTCCGCTACTCTGTCCGTACCGCTTCTGTTTTCAGAAGATGTCATCAATGCGTGGCCATCAAAACCGAGCACGGCATCAACAATCCGCTGGTCATCGGTGGCTACAAAAACATCTGTGATTTTTTCCGATTGTTTTGCTTTCTCATAGACCCGTTGAACCATCGATTTTCCGCCAATTCGGGCAAGCGGCTTGCCCTCAAAGCGGGTCGATCTGAACCTGGATGGTATAATAGCTACAACTTTCATATGGCAAATTCAATTTTGGATTGACTATTTTGCCCAGGAATTTTATTTGAATTGAGAATCTCGTAAGCAGCATGGAAGTCCCTACACCACGCTGTATAGAGTTTCAAACCGGTCCAGTGTCTGTGATGGACCATCATTAACCAATAGAGAAACCAATGTAAAGGGGTAATATATTTTATGAACTTAGAATCATTGCATGAGATCCTAGGCAAGGTAGCCATGGGAACCTCATCTGTCGAAGAGGCCGCAAAACAACTCATACACCTCGGGTTTGAAGATATAGAGTATGCCCATATCGACCACCATCGTTCTTTGCGGAAGGGTTTTCCTGAAGTAATCTTTGGACAAGGTAAAACAGTGGAACAAATCATCGGGATCATGGAGAAAATGTTGCCACAGGAAGATATCGTTTTGGTCACCCGAATCGATCCATTAAATGCAAATAAAATTGTATCAACCATTTCCGGAACGGTCTATCACGAAGATGCCAAAATGCTTATTTGGGGGAAGAACAAGGTGCCCTCAAAAGACAAAAAGACGATACTTGTACTCTCGGCCGGTACATCGGACATACCGGTTGCAAAAGAGGCGTATCTTACCGCAAAGGCCATGGGAAACCCGGTGGAATCGGTTTTTGATGTGGGAGTCGCAGGCATCCACAGGCTCATGGATCATAAAGCACTGCTGGAGACGGCATCTGTTTTAATTGTCGTTGCAGGAATGGAGGGTGCCCTTCCCACCGCGGTAGCTGGAATGGTCACCTCCCCGGTCATCGCTGTTCCGACAAGTGTCGGCTACGGTGTCAGCCTGGGTGGTTTAACCGCTCTTTTCGCTATGTTAAACAGCTGCAGTTCAAATATTGCGGTGGTCAACATCGATAACGGATTTGGCGCCGGTTATATGGCGGCAATAATCAACAATGTTTCGTCCTAGTTGAAAAATATTAATATATATATCCTTAAAGAATTACCAGATTCATTACAGTGTCGAAAGCAGAACCGCCACAAGCTTCAAACCATAACCAATTAGAATAGACCCCTCGGAACTCTTTTTTCTTTGAAACCCGGTAAGAGTTTTGCTATACTCGGTTTGTCTTAGCTTACGGTTTAAATACCGATTTTTATAACCTCGTAAGTCGAACCATTGTTATCCTTCCTCTAAAACAGGAAACTTCTCAAAAAATGTCTGGTTTGATTCTCAGAAAATCAGGGAGGATGAGGGCGCTGGGTTTGTGCCTCGGCGCATCCTCTGTATCGGCTGTTGATCTTATTATGGATCTATCCGACAGCCATGGCGGAAAGATCGAACCCAATTCAAAAAATTCCCGTATTGCCAAATATGCCATTTATCCCCATGAAGGTAATCCAAAAAAAACCCTCCTGTCGGCCCTCAACGACTTTAAACTGGATTCACTGGATAGAATCGCTGTTACGGGCCGGCGTTTTAGAAAATTTGTAAACCTTTCTTCAATACCCGAACCTGAATCAGTAGAGTACGCCTATCGATTTGTCAAACCGTCCGATGTTTCATGCCCGGTCCTTGTATCCGCCGGCGGTGAGACCTTCATGATTTATATCCTGGATCGTTTTGGCAAGATATGCAATGTGTTAACCGGGAACAAATGTGCCTCCGGAACCGGTGAATTCTTCCTTCAGCAGCTGCGAAGGATGGACGTATCCATGGAGGAGGCTGCCAGGTGGGCTGCAGCTGAAGAACCGTATCATGTTTCCGGGCGATGCTCTGTTTTCTGTAAATCCGATTGCACCCATGCGACCAATAAAGGGATTCCCCGTTCAAAGGTTACCGCCGGCCTCTGCAAAATGATGTCCGATAAAATTCTATCCCTGTTGAAAAAAGAGACAAAGCAGAATGTCATGATTACCGGTGGCACGGCGCGTAATAAAATGATGATCGAATACTTGGGTCGGGAAATTTCCGGTCTGATTGTTCCTGATGAAGCACCATATTTTGAAGCGCTGGGAGCGGCACTTTGGGCCCTAAACCATGAAACAGCTCCTTTTCCCGGCATTTCCAATCTGTTAAAGGAGAATGTCGTTTCATTTGATACGCTTCCATTTCTCCAGAATTTTGAAGACAGGGTCGAATTCAAAACCATTGAGATGGGGGAAATTCAATCCGGCGAAGTGTGCATCCTCGGCCTGGATGTCGGTTCGACCACCACAAAAGCGATTCTTCTTAAAAAAACGAACAACGCAATTCTTTCATCCGTTTATCTTCGCACTAACGGGGATCCGGTGGGAGCCTCCCGGGAATGCTATCGCTCTTTGCTGAACCAGATAATAGAAAAAGTCAGCCCTTCGACCATCACCATAGAGGGATTGGGTATTTGTGGCTCCGGTCGTCAAATCGCCGGTCTCCATGCACTGACGGACGGCGTTATCAATGAAATCATCGCACATTCAACTGCTGCAGTATATTTTGATGAAAAGGTGGATACGTTATTTGAAATTGGGGGCCAGGATGCAAAATACACCTATATAACAAATGGCGTTCCTTCGGATTATGCGATGAACGAAGCATGTTCGGCGGGAACCGGATCATTTCTGGAAGAGTCGGCATATGAAACCCTTGGTATTAAAATGGAAGACATCGCAGCAGTGGCACTTAAAGGAAAAAACCCGCCCAATTTTAACGATCAATGTGCAGCATTTATCGCCTCCGACATCAAAAATGCCATTCACGAGGGAGGGAAACACGAGGATATTGTAGCCGGGTTGGTCTATTCGATCTGTATGAATTACACCAACCGGGTCAAAGGTAATCGACCGGCGGGTGAGAAGATCTTTATGCAGGGCGGTGTATGCTACAACAGAGCTGTACCATTGGCCATGGCCGCCCTGCTGGGAAAACCGATTATCGTTCCACCGGAACCGGGTCTAATGGGTGCATACGGCGTTGCCCTTGAAGTAAAAAAAAGAATTGAAACAAATTTATTGGAAAAAAAGCGTTTTGATCTGAAAACGCTGGCAAACAGAGAGATTGTTTATAAAAAGCCCTTCAGATGTAAAGGCGGCAAGGAGAGATGCGACAGGCGGTGTGAAATCGCCACAATCGAACTTGACAGGAAAAAATATACCTTTGGCGGGGCATGCAATCGATATTATAATTTGCTTCACAACATAAAATATAACGTGGAAAAATTAGACCTCGTCCGCATTCGACAACACCTCATATTTGAAAAATACGGCGCCCCGCTTTCTGAAGAAAGCGAACAAAAAACCAACCGGCGCATTGGGATCAATCGGAGTTTTCTTGTTAACAGCTATTTTCCGCTTTATTCCACGTTTTTCGCTGAACTGGGAATTCAACCGGTTATTCCTGATTTTCCCTCTCAAAAAGGTATTGATCAAAAGGATGCGGCGTTCTGCTTTCCAGGTGAGCTGTCCCACGGTTTTTTTGATTCTTTGATCAATATGAAAGATTCCCCTGAATTCATATTTCTTCCCCACTTCAAGGCAGTTCCGATTTTGGACAAAAATTCTGCCTCCCAGGTCTGCCCTTTAATTCAGGGTGAAACATTTTATCTCCGGGCAACCTTCAAAGATAAGCTCAACGACCTTAGAAAAAAAGGAACCAAAATTTTAACGCCGCTGATCGATCTCACCAAGGGATTGGCCGAAGCCAGAAAACCGCTTGTTGAAACCGCTGTTAGCATGGGGTTAAGTCTGGAATCGGCTGAAAAGGCCTTCAGAAAGGCGCTAATGAAACAAACGGACTGCTTTGCTGAGATGAAGGCTCTCGGTAAAGCCGCCCTTGAAACACTTATTACCGATCCGGACAAAACTGCGGTGATCTTATTTTCTCGTCCCTACAACGGTTTTACCAATGAGGCCCATATGGGAATTCCCCACAAACTCGCGTCAAGGGGCGTTTTGGTATTGCCGTTGGATTTCCTCCCCGTCGATGATGAGATCTCAAGACGCCACATGTACTGGGGGATGGGACAACTCATTTTAAAGGCCGCCAGATTCGTTAAAAAGCATCCCCAGCTCTTTGGAACCTATATCACCAATTTTTCCTGTGGCCCGGATTCATTTATTCTTGGATACTTCAGGGATCTGATGGGTAAAAAACCGTCTCTCACCCTCGAACTGGACAGTTATACGGCAGATGCAGGCCTGGAGACCCGGATTGAGGCATTCCTCGATATCGTTTCAGCTTATCGACAATTGTCGACCCAAAACCAGATCACTCAGAAAAAAAGAAAATTTTCTCCCGCCCGGGTGGTGTTTGGAAATGGTGTGCCCAAGGTGATCACTACCGCCGGCAAGACCCTGTCTATGACCGATCCCCGTGTCTCCCTTCTTTTTCCCTCGATGGGAGACCTTGCAACCGAGTCGATGGCGGCGATTTTTCGGGGAAGAGGGTTTAACGCAAAGGCACATCCACCGGCGGATGAAACAATATTAAAGCTGGGACGTGCCAATACATCCTGCAAAGAATGTCTTCCGCTCATCCTAACCACCGGAACACTACTCAATTATATTCAGAATAAAAAACAGGAAGCGGAAGTTTTGGTTTACTTTATGCCGACCGGTTCCGGTCCGTGCCGGTTCGGCCAGTATTACATTTTTATGGAAGACCTGGTCCGAAAGCTCGGTATACCTGATGTCGCCCTGCTTGCCCTGACGTCGGATAATTCCTACACCGGTTTGGGAAATGGCTTTCAGAAAAGAGGATGGTGGGCGATTATTATATCCGATGTTATGGAAGATATTCGATCCATGCTGCTGGCAAATTCAAAAGAGATTGGGACGGCAATGGATATATTCGATCGTGAGTGGCATCTGATACTGGGTGAACTGGAAAAAGGAGAATTCAATACACTGAACAAGCAGCTGATACGAACCGCTCGGCATTTTCGCCAAATTCCATTGAAACGCCCATCCAATCAAGTACCGTTGATCTCCCTTGTCGGCGAGATATTTGTCCGGAGGGATCAATTGTCCCGCCAGTATCTGACCGAGACGCTTGCTGATAAAGGTTTTGCTACTATCTGTTCGCCAATTGCCGAATGGATGCTCTATTCCGACTATACACTCCAAAACGATCCGAGCAGTTACAAAATGTTAAAGAAGGAAAAACTGGGATTTTTGATCAAAAAAATATCGATGGCCCGGTTTGAAAAAAAGATCAAATCTTTACTTTCAATATCAGGTCTCGTTCACGCCACACCGGTCAACATCAAATCCATCATCGCCAATGCCGCACCCTACATAACATCGGATCTGGCCGGAGAAGCCATCCTCACCGTGGGGAGTGCCATGACCGAGATCGCGACCCAGGCCTGCGGAGTGATCTCCATCGGTCCCTTCGGCTGTATGCCAAACCGATTGTCAGAGGCCCTATTAAATAATGCAATGACCCGTGAGGGAAAGCTGGGAACCGACCCGCGAAATAAAAGATTGAAAGCTGTCCTTACAGAAATGGATGATCTCCCCTTCCTGGTGATTGAAAGCGACGGCTCCTCCTTTCCCCAGTTGATCACCGCCAAGCTGGAATCCTTCTGCCTTCGTGCGGGCCGATTGCACCAGCAGATGATGTCGTCTATCGACGCCATCCGCCCATCAAGTGCAGGTGCAGATGGAAAATCACCTGCCCGCCACCTTTTTCCACGTTAAAAAGGAGTTTGAATCCGGACCTGGAAATGCCCGTTTTTACTGCCATCATCTTAGCAATATCGATTGTATCTAAAACTATCGATTTGTCATCCTCCCCAAAGTCATTGATGCTCCGTATATGTTTTTTAGGGACGATTAACAAATGAATCGGTGCACGCGGATGGATATCTTTAAAAACCACCACCGTATCATCTTCATATAGGAATTCACTCGGAAGTTTTCGATTGATAATATTGCAAAAGATGCATTCTTTTTCCATGGGACAGTACCCTCCTCTTTTTACCCCCTTTTGTTATCTGCTTGCCCACTTTCTCTTTAAATCTGGTACGTTAAGGGATTGTTTCAGCTGATCCAAAAAGAGATCTCTCGGGATCTTTCTGGCGCCGAAACGAATCATGTGTTCGGTGGTCATCTGGCAGTCAATCATATCAAAAGATAAAGATTTTAAATATTCGGACAGAAAAACCAGGGCCACTTTCGAGGCATCGTTGACCCGTGTGAACATCGATTCTCCAAAAAAACATTTACCCATTGAAACGCCATATAATCCGCCTGCCAACTCACGATGATGCCAGGCTTCAACTGAATGGGCAAAACCGGCTTCGTGTAATTGACAATATGCCGCTTTCATCTTCTCGACAATCCAGGTCTCCTCACCCGCTTCCGATCGCACCCGTGCACACTCGGTTATAACTTCCTTAAACGCGGTATCTATAGTCATCTGAAAAAAATTCTTTTTAAGCACTTTTCTCAGGCTCTTTGGAATTCGAAGTTCATCAGGGTAGAGAACAAGACGAGGATCAGGACACCACCACATGATCGGTTCGCCATCTGAAAACCATGGGAATATGCCCATTCGGTACGCGAGGAGAAGCCGTTTCTGGCTAAGGTCGCCGCCAACGGCCAGCAGGCCATCTTTTCTGGCAAGATGGGGGGGAGGAAACGCTATTTTTTGGGATAATAGAAAGACCGGCATTTAACCATAGTGGAAGGCTAAATCGTTATTTTTCAGATCAATGAATACTTTACCTCCTTTTTCAAGGCACCCGAATAGAATCTTATCTGAAAGGACATCCTTAATCTCTGTCTGGATGACCCTTGCCAGCGGCCTTGCGCCATAACGTGGATCATGCCCTTTTTCCGCCAGCCAGGTCCGCACGCGCTTGGCAATGTTGAGATACACCTTCTTGGGAGCAAGTTGTTCGTTCACCTCATCCATAAATTTATCGACAACCTTCTCCATGATATTGACGGTCAACGAATTGAAATTTATGATTCCGTCTAACCGGTTTCTGAATTCTGGGCTAAAAAAGGCTTCGATGGCTTTTTTCCCTTTTGACCGGGTATCGGTTTTTTGATCCCCAAAACCGATGTTGAGGGTGCTCATCTCCCTTGCGCCGGCATTAGAGGTCATGATGATGATCACATTTCTGAAATCAGCCTTTTTACCGTTATTGTCCGTCAGGGTGGCATGGTCTAGAACCTGGAGCAAAATACTGTAGAGATCGGAATGGGCCTTTTCAATTTCATCAAGTAGGAGTACGCTGTGGGGGTGCTTTCGAATCCCATCTGTCAACAGTCCACCCTGGTCAAATCCGATGTAGCCTGGAGGAGCGCCGATCAGTCTGGCTACCGCATGCTTCTCCATGTATTCGCTCATATCGAAGCGCAAAAACTGAACCCCTAAATTCAAGGAGATCTGTCGTGCCACTTCAGTTTTCCCAACACCGGTCGGCCCGCTGAATAAAAAGGATCCGATCGGTCTACCGGGTGTGCGCAGGCCGGCCCTTGATCGTTTTATAGAGGTCACGATCGATCGGAGGGCATCATCTTGGCCGAAAACCTTCTGTTTGAGCCTGTCTTCGAGGGTTTCCAGTTTTTTCTTATCCGACGTGGATACGCTTACAGTGGGTATTCTTGCCATTTTTGCCACGATCTTTTCAATATCCGCCGGGTTGATCTTCTTCCTCATGGAGGAACCGGAAAGCCTTACAAAAGCACCCGCTTCATCGATTACGTCAATTGCTTTGTCCGGGAGGAAGCGGTCATTGATATATTTTGCGGAAAGCTCAACCGCCGCCTTCAGGGCGGGATCGGTATAGACAATACCGTGGTGTTCTTCATAACGGGTCCTCAGCCCTTTCAAGATCTGGATCGACCCTGAAATCGGAGGTTCAGCCAATTCGATCTTTTCAAACCGTCGGGACATGGCCCGGTCTTTTTCAAAATGATTTTTATATTCCTCGTATGTTGTCGAACCGATACATCGAAGCTCGCCAGTTGCAAAAACAGGTTTCAGGATGTTTGACGCATCCATGGATCCGCTGCTGGTTGCCCCTGCTCCGACAATGGTGTGAATTTCATCAATAAACAAAATCGCATGTCTTTCTTTTTTCAGCGCCACGATCACCCCTTTGAGTCGCTGTTCAAAATCGCCGCGAAATTTGGTCCCTGCTAGGAGTGCGCCAAGATCGAGGGAATAAATGTGTACGTCTTTGAGCAGATCAGGTACATCACCTCGATAGATTTTTTGTACCAGACCTTCGGCCAAAGCGGTTTTCCCCACACCGGGATCTCCCACATAGATCGGGTTGTTTTTCCGCCTCCGGCAAAGAATCTGCATGGTACGTTCCAGTTCATTCTCTCGACCGATGAGGGGATCGAGTCTCCCTTGGGCAGCCTGCTGGATAAGATCAACGGTGAACAACTCGAGCGGATCTGTTTTTTTCCTCTTCTCCTCCTTGCCGCTTTTCGCGAATCTGCCGACCTCTTCCTGGGAAGGCTCTTTCGAAGTGCTGTAGGAAAGGTAATTTAAGACATCAAGCCGTGTAATCCCCTCCTCCTTTAAAAAGTATGCGGCGTTTGAATCCTCCTCCTGGAAGATGGAGACCAGGATATCACCGACATCAACTTCTTGCTTTTCAGCGGAACGGACGTGGTTCACCGCACGCTGGATCACCCGTTGAAAACTGATGGTCTGCTGGAGAATATATTCATCCCCTTCAAGGATGACGTCCAGGCGTTCATCAAAAAAAATTTTCAAAATTTTTTCCAGGCTCTCTATATCTCCTCCGCAGCTCTCGATGATTTGCCTTCCAGCATTATCATGCAGAATGGCAAAGAGAATATGCTCTATGCAGACGTACTCATGTCGTCTTTTTTTGGCTTCATTCACCGCAAAGCCGAGGGCAACCGTAAGCTCTTTACTGATCATCTATCTACTCTCTTTCCTTGGTACATTTTAGTGGGAAACCATGCTTCTGGGCTAAAGTATGGACCATATCCACCTTAGTTTCCGCAACTTCATGGGTATAGATCCCACAAAGACCGATTCCCTTCCGGTGGACATTCAGCATGATACCTGTTGAATCTTCCACCGATTTGTTAAAAACATGAACGAGTATTTCCACCACAAATTCCATTGTCGTGTAGTCATCGTTGTGGAGAAACACCTTGTACATGGGAGGCTCTTTAAGCTCCTTCTCTGTCTTTACTAGGGTATCCCCTTCTGTTTCATGGTTGTAAGGAGCCAATTTTTAGGAACCTTTTCGCGACTCTGGTATTGAAAGATTGTGGCTTTTTAATTTGGGAAAATCAGTCATATCCCCATATCGAATCAACAAGCTTTAGGATCTACACTGAATATAAATTCTGCAGCAATAAAAATCAAGGTTGATCTGTATGATATCGCCGCTGCGGCTCATTTGCCACAGCATTTCTTGTACTTCTTTCCGCTACCACAGGGGCAAGGTGCGTTTCTACCGACCTTCTTTTGGGTTCGTTTGACAGGACCTTTCTTTGTTTCGGCTTCATCTCCACCGGAAAAAATGAGTTGTTGTTCCTTTGGCTGCCGTAAGTCGGTGATCTTTTCAGGTTCGGCAATCTGGATTCTGAATAAGATTTCCAGGGCCTCTTCCTTAACACTTGAAATCATTTCATTGAACATCTCAAACCCTTCCTTTTTATAAATGAGGAGCGGGTCCTGCTGTGCATATCCCCTTAAACCGATCCCTTCTTTTAAATGATCCATGTTCAGCAGATGATCTTTCCACAGGTTATCGACGGTCTGCAGCATAACAATTCGTTCCAATTCTCTGCACTCCTCATCACCGATGACCGATTCTCTTTCGCGATATATCTTCAGAACATTATCAGAAATAAGCCGGCTCAGTCCGCTCTTTGTCAATCCGTCCACCGCAGTTTTATCGATCTTCAGCCGAAAATTAAACTGTTTGAACACCGCCTTGTCCAGCCCTGTAAAATCCCATTCTTCGGGGAGCACTTTTTCATCAGTAAATAGATCCGCAAAGTCTTCGGCCTTTTCATCGATCATCTCTTCTATGGCGCCTTTCAAACTTTTGCCGCTTAACGCTTCGCGCCGCTGTTTGTAAATGACTTCTCGCTGCTGATTCATTACATCATCGTACTCAAGGAGCTGTTTTCTGATACCAAAATTGTGCCCCTCCACCTTCCTTTGGGCATTTTCGATGGCCTTGCTGATCAGATTATGTTCTATCGGTTCTCCGTCCTCCATTCCCAGTTTTTCCATGATGCCTGTAATTCGTTCTCCACCAAAAATCCGAAGGAGGTCGTCCTCCAGGGCCAGAAAAAACCGCGAAGATCCCTGATCCCCCTGCCGACCGGAACGGCCCCTCAGCTGATTATCGATGCGGCGGCTTTCATGCCGCTCGGTACCGAGGATATGAAGTCCTCCCAGTTCAACCACACCGTCACCAAGGACAATATCGGTGCCACGGCCCGCCATATTTGTTGAAATCGTCACCGCCCCTTTCTGACCAGCCATGGCAATGATCTCCGCCTCCCCTTTATGGTTCTTTGCATTCAGCACCGTATGTTTGATTCCCCTTTTGCCCAGTTTTTTGCTCAGGCTTTCTGAAACATCGATGGAAATGGTACCGACCAGGACAGGCTGACCTTTCTCATGAAGTGCCCCGATCTCATCCAGAGCCGCCTCATATTTCTCTTTTTTGGATTTATAGATGACATCCGGGTAATCTATTCTGATCATCGGCTTGTTTGTCGGAATAACCATCACGTCCAGATCGTATATCTTTTTAAATTCAGCGGCTTCTGTATCGGCTGTCCCCGTCATACCCGCAAGTTTATCATATATTCTGAAATAATTTTGAAAAGTAATCGTAGCGAGGGTCTGGTTTTCGTTTTCTATTTTGACATTTTCTTTCGCCTCAAGCGCCTGGTGCAGACCCTCGCTGTATCGACGGCCCGGCATCAAACGGCCGGTAAATTCATCGACAATAACGACTCCGCCGTCCTTTATAATATAATCAACATCCCGCTTGAAAAGGGCATGTGCTTTCAGCGCCTGATTGATGTGGTGGAGAAGTTCGATATATTTCGGATCAAACAGGTTATCCACCTTTAGAATATTTTCAGCATTTGCCACCCCTCCCTCTGTCAGAACAGCGGTACGCGCTTTCTCGTCTACGGTGAAATCCTCATCCTGTTTAAGGCGCGGGATAATGCCGTTCACATGGTAGTAGAGGTGGGTCGATTTTTCAGCCGGTCCGGATATAATCAACGGGGTCCGTGCTTCGTCGACCAATATACTGTCTACCTCGTCAACGATGGCAAAATTTAGGTCGCCCTGCACAATCGACTCCCCCTCAAATTTCATGTTATCTCTCAAATAATCAAAGCCGAACTCGTTATTTGTACCGTAGGTGATGTCTGAACCATACTCTTTTTTCCGTTGATCATCATCAAGACCGTGGAGAATGGTCCCAACCGATAGACCCAGAAATTGATAAATATTTCCCATCCATTCGGTGTCGCGTTTTGCCAGATAATCGTTCACCGTAATGATGTGAACACCCTTACCGAAAATGGCATTGAGATAGGCGGGAAGCGTGGCAGCCAGGGTTTTTCCTTCACCGGTTTTCATCTCAGCGATCTTGCCCTGATGAAGCACAAACCCCCCGATCAGTTGGGCATCAAAATGTCGCATCTCGAGTGTCCGAACGGAGGCTTCTCTAACAGTGGCAAACGCCTCGGGAAGGATATCATCAAGCGACTCGCCCTGTTCCACACGATTTTTGAATAGCGATGTTTGGGCTTTAAGCTGATTATCGCTCTTAACCTGCATTTCAGGTTCCAAAGAATTGATTTTTGCAATCACAGGAGCGAGTTTTCTCAGCTCTCGTTCATTTTTGCTCCCAAAAATTTTTGCTAAAAAATCAAAAACCATACGGGATATAATCCTTCTTCCCCCTCTGGGTTGAAGATCCTTAAAACAGACGGCGGGAGATCTTTTCCAACAAAGCAGGGTATCTTTTTTCGTCTACTTGTCACAATCGAAATTCAAACAGAAAAAAGGAAATATTGGCGCTCATTTAGCCGTATTTTTTTACATTAAACAGTAATCGGAATCATACATCATTATTATAATCTTCGTGAAATATTCAAGAGGATTCTCTATTAATATTTTGCCCGATGGAAAAAACCAAAGATTTTGGAATGCTCATTTGAAAGGCAATAAGAGGCACAATCGCAATCAGTTTGTTGTAAACCATTGATAAAAAAGGAAATAGTTCTCTCCGATACCGGTCTGATGGAGGTGTTCGAAAAAATTGAATTCGGAGTCAGAAATTCTGACTGTATCGGATTGACGAAAAAGATAGCTTTGAGCAGCGATCAGGTCATCGACAATCCATATTCAGGTCTCGATTTAAGAAGGGGGGGGAGGGACCCGGAACAGCTCTCCCCCGGTTTTCCGCCTCTCTTTTTTATTCATAGGCGATTCCGAGTTTAAATTTGAGAGATTTTAGGGTATTTTTCATCAGCATCGTAATGGTCATGGGACCCACCCCACCGGGAACAGGGGTAATGCAACCGGCGATCTCTTTTGCCGCCTCAAAATCGACGTCCCCTTTTAAAATCGCTATCTTTTTTCCCGTCTTCTCACTGATCTTTTCTCCAACTCGATTGACACCGACATCAATAACGCAGGCACCCGGCTTGATCCATTCGGGTTTGACGAGCCCGGGGACACCGGCAGCAACGATTAGGATGTCTGCGCGCTTGCAGTGTTGATCCATGTTCTTCGTCCTAGTGTGAACGACGGTAACGGTTGAATTGGCACCATCTCCCTTTTGAAGCATCATGTTGGCGATCGGCTTTCCCACAATATTGGAACGCCCGACAACTACGACCTCGGCGCCGCTGGTATCGACCCCGGAACGGACAATGAGTTCCTGTATCCCCGCGGGTGTACAGGGAGGAAACCTGACCTCATCCCCACCGATCATCAGACGCCCGACATTGATCGGATGAAATCCATCCACATCCTTATCAGGGTCGATGGCATTTAAAACTTTTTTTTCATTCATGTGCTTTGGAAGCGGAAGCTGTACGAGGATCCCGTTGATGGAATCGTCGTTATTATACTGCTCAATGAGGTTCAAAAGGTCACTCTCGGTCATATCGGCCGGCTGACTGTCCTGAATTTCTTTAAAACCCACCCGATGAGCTGTTTTTATTTTCAGCGTGACATATGACAAGGAGGCGGGATTTTCACCCACCAAAATGGTGACAAGACCGGGAACAACCCCATGCCGCTCCTTAATTTGAGCCACCTCCGACGTAATCTCCTCCAGAATCTCCTCACGAACCTCGATTCCTTTGATCAACTTTGCTGACATGTCACCTCTCTTTTCCACAAATGGTTTTTAGATGGTATAATTTGAAATCGTTTTAACAAATAAAAAAAATTTAGCCTTTTTATTCCAAACACCTTCTCGAAGTCAAGCAGAAAGGCGGAACCTCGCCTCAAACAACGCAAAAAAATGCGCAGTTTTAAAAAAAACAAAAGTTTCCCATAAGCAGCGACCTCATTACAATGGAAATGGAATATGGCTTAGCCCGGTAGTTTCATCCAAACCGAGCATGATATTCATATTTTGAACCGCCTGCCCTGCGGCTCCCTTTATCAGGTTATCGATTGCAGACATCAGAATGAGACGATGATGCCGTTCATCTATATGGAATCCGATGTCACAAAAATTGGTTCCCCTGACATGTAAAGTATCCGGTGGACGATGGTCTGGTCTGATACGAACAAAGGGGGAGCCCGCGTAAAATGAAGAAAGACACTCCTTAACATCCTCATGACTTGCGTCCTTATGAAGATTTGTATAAATCGTCGTCTCCATCCCCCGGGTCATCGGAACAATATGGGGTACAAATGTTATTCGCACTTGTTTTCCGGCTTCCGAACTGAGAATTTCCTCCATTTCCGGATTATGGCGGTGTTGAGCAACGTTGTAAGCTTTGAAAGACTCATTGCCTTCGCAAAAGTGTGTCTTGAGAGAAAGAGAGCGGCCGGCGCCGCTGACCGCTGATTTTGAATCAGCAATGATGGAATGAAGATCCAAAATACCGCTCCGCAACAAAGGGATAAGCGGCAAAAGCACGCTGGTGGGGTAACAGCCCGGATTTCCGATCAAGCGGCTGTTTTTTATCTGATCAGGGTAAATTTCACAAAGCCCGTACACTGCTTCGTCAAGAAAATCCTTAGCGGTATGGGGCTGGTAGTAAGCCTCATAGGTTGAACCATCTTTGAATCTAAAATCAGCGGAAAGGTCTATCACCCGTTTTCCCCTCTCAAGCAGTTCAGGGACATATGCCATGGGGAGCTTGTGAGGAAGCGCAAGAAATACGACATCGGCAATGTCACAGACGCCATCTATGGTAAATTCGCGGCATTTTAGGTTCACCACACCGGCCATGGATGGAAAGACCTTGTCGAACGCATCTCCAGCGTATTGACGGGAGGTTACGATGGCCAGCTTGACACCCGGATGCCCTGTGAGAATTCGTACGAGCTCCGCACCCGCATATCCGGTCGCACCCACAACGCCTGCTCTTATCATGATACCTCCATTTTACTTCTTGTTACAGATATTTCGAACAGTGGTGATCGTCGTTGGTTTTTGCAATAGAAAATCGAATAATACGGCGATTTTCAATTATCAATATTTTATTTTTTCAGATCACCCACCAGATCCTTGATGATGGAAAGAACGTTTTTTCCCCTTTTCCGCGCAATCTGATGTGCATCATCCACCAGTTTATCCGCCCGGCGTTTCAATTCAGACGCAACCGGTAGGGGAAAATTCATTCGCTTGTATTGCCACTCCAGCAAACGGAGCGCCATCTGCTCTTCCTGACGTCTGATAAACCCCATGGTATCACTCTCCCGAACCCGTCTTCAAGATCGGTTTTCAGCCGATCACTACAGGTGTTTATTATTTCAATTGCCTCAAAAGCAATCATACTCAACACCCTCTAAACTGGTTATTACTTAATTTTAAGATATTACATTTCCTATTAAAAAGGTCAACATTGGACTGCAACAACTACATATTCAAGTTTCGCACCGCCAATCCACTGGAGCATCCGGTCGGATTTCGTCTGAACATGATTTTTCGTTCAGGCACTGCCGGCAAGATATGGACATTGTATTCAAAATGAGTTAGTTAGAGCTTCTCCATTAACCAGCTGACATTGAAAAAACAATACCGGAAAATTTCCAAATTGAATTGAAGGTATCAGGCTGTGGTCTCTATGAAATTAGGATAGGAGAAAATAACGATCCATCCGTTGGTCACCCAGTTGCGTTTTGCCCGTACCGAGTTCATGCGTTGTCTCGAAGGTGTTTTTGCAGAGGATGCTCGCCGGCGTCTTCTACCAATGAACTGCATCAGCTGGATTGTGGGACATCTGGCATACCAGGAGCACCTGTACTGGGTGGTTCGGGCCCAGGGCCGCGATCTAGCGCCCGACCTGGAACATCAGGTGGGTTGGGACCAACACCCGCGAGTACGCCGCCTTTGGATGGGATGTGGGACACCTATCACACCGTTACCGATGCTGCTGACACGTATTTGGACTCGTTCGTTCGGTCGTTAACGTGGACGACCGGACGTTTGCAGACACACCAAAAATGGGAAGGTGAGCATTTAGACGAGAGTATCGGTACCAAGTTGTTGAGAAATATCTACCACTATTGGTTTCATACAGGCGAGGCACACGCAATCAGACAGTTGTTGGGGCATACTGATTTGCCGGAGTTTGTGGGTGATATCTCCAGGGCAGTCTACCACCCAGAAGCTTAATGTGTGTGCTTTCAATTGGGCAAGCAAATAGCCGGCACCCCGCTTTTATTTTCTTTCCTCTTATTTTATCTGAAAAACAATTTTATGGTAGGTGTTACCGGCAATTTCATTGAATTCATTCGATTTGATTTCTATCGGAATCCCAATGGTTTCCTCCTGAAATCTATAGGGTGGAGGGTTTATTTGCATTTTATTAAGAATCCACCCGTTCTTTCAATTCCTTACTACATTTGAAAAACGGTAATTTCTTAGGTTTGATTTTGACCTTTTCACCCGTTTTTGGGTTCCTACCGGTGTAAGCCTTATATTTTTTTACATAAAAGGAACATAAGCTGCGAATTTCAGCTCTGTCACCTTTTGCAAGGGAGTTCGCCATTTCATCGAAAAATATGTCAACAACCGCGGTTGCTTCTTTCATGGAAAGTCCGTTTTCATCTTTAAGAGTTTTTATAAGTTCCAGTTTATTCATAAAGCCCCCTTGGAATGTCACATAAGCCGGTATCTTAAAGAGTTGTTTGAAAAATGTCAATTAATTCTATAGAAATGTATGCCTCAAAAAAAAAAACCTGGAGATTCAAGGGATGAGTCCGTCCAAAATGGCCTAAAATGGGGTAATTCCCATCAATCTGTGGGTGATCACATCTACTCACCTCTTTTTGCAACCATTCACAACCTTTTCTGCCATACCGTGCTCCTAAATCTCCATATATCGTGGCCCATTATTTCTTGACATACAAGGCTAATTCCGCTATATTTCTTCCTCGAAAAAACAATGTCTTATCTCTTTAATCACTGGTAACTTGTTAATAACCTGAAAACAGGAGGGAAAAATGAAAAAATTTGTTTGTTCAATATGCGGATTTGTTCACGAAGGCGAATATCCACCGGGAAGGTGCCCCGGTTGCGGTGCAGGCGGGTTTAAATTTAAGGAACAGCAAACCGGTGAATAATCCTGGGCCGACGAGCACGTAACCAGTGTGGAAAAAGATGTTGACCCTGAAATCATTGAAGGTCTAAAGATGAATTTTATCGGTGAATTCACGGAGGTACGAATATATCTAGCCATCTGTGGTTGAAATCAAACGGACTGTGGATAAAACACTAATCAAATATCGCGGGAATTTTCAGAACTGATATATGCCGAATCGTATGGAGATATGTAAACTGAACGACCCTGCTCAGAGGGCTAATCATGCACTCGGCCCGGAAACTTGCTCCAACTCCGAAAAGATAGCCCTGGACTTGACGATCGGGCACCGCCCGCCACCTTATCCAACTCTTTATCACTCAACTCTACCGATCCATTTAAATCCTCAGCGGTGAATTCATAGCCCTGCTCTGCTCCTAAGGCAATCAGAGACTCGCTATCAATTTCGTCGCTAATCCTTGCCTTAAGTTCATCACTCTCTGCTGCATGTTTCATAAATTGTTCAAAATCCTCTTTGCTCATGATGGATTTCCTGTTGGTTGAAGCGGTTCCAGATTTGAAATTCCCCAAGTTTCGGGCCATTCCAGACCTTTTGTCTGATCTGGAATTTTGGATGGTTAAATTGGAGATAGCTAAATTATGGTTCAATGTCAATATGGATAAACAAGATTTTATGGTTTGTTTCTTGATGATGTTTTTGCGGTATCTTGAAGGTTTTTATCAGAAAACCTTATATCACGGAACCTTTGTCAGTTGATTCTAACGCATCTATTTCATATGGCTTGCAAGCCGATTTGTTAATTCAACGGCATTGATGATAATGTGCCAATAATCATATTTCCACTTCAATGAGCGATTAATAACAAAATAAAACCCCTGTCTTGTCCAGGTAAAAAGGGTTTTATGCAATATCTCTATGTATCCCTCCTATTAAAGTCGAAACCAATTTTAAAAATATAGCGAAAAATTACCTATATTCATTCAGTTAGTAAAGAATTTTTATGAGAAAATTCAAGCAGTTATCCTAAAAAGACAAAATACTATAACAATGAATTGAAGCGTTATCTCCGACAATTCTTTTCATTGTCCGCGTTCGTTGACATTAAATATAGATTTTTCAATAACTTTATATAATATCTTTAAAATTTCAGGTTTTCAATTATTAAAACGATTAAGAGAAATAGGAATGGAAATGAATTTAAAAAACGGTTATCGGTGGAATATTCTTGGGCTCGCTACTTTTTGCTTATTGACATTTGGTGTTATTTTTCAAGGTATTCCCCCGCTTATACGAATTTTGGTTAATGTCTTAAATATCTCCTACGCAAAGGCCGGTGCACTGATGGGCATATTTACACTCCCATCGATTTTTTTGTCGCTTCCCAGTGGTATGCTGGCGGACCGTTATGGACCCAAAAAAGCGGGTGTTGCTTCACTATGGCTCTCGGATCGGTAATAGTTGCTTTGGCCGGCAGCTATTGGGTTATGGCAACTGGGAGACTGGTGGCGGGGATCGGAGCAACCGTCTTGGTCGTTGTGACACCAAAAATTGTCACCTCATGGTTCTATGATCGAGAGATAGGCCTATCGATGGGAATATTTAACACTGCAATGCCGCTGGGTACGATTTTATCCCTTAATTTTATGGGAATCATTGCATACCGATTCAGCTGGCAGGCATCAATATGGGTTGACTTTGCCATCAGTATAGCCGCGTTAAGTCTTTTCCTCTTGTTATACCGAAGCCGAAACGCTGATGAAGGGTTACGAGCAGACCCACAGAATTTGCCAACGGTGATAAAACAGGCCGGCGGGAAAGTCTGGCTGGTCGGGCTGTCATGGGGTTTATTCAACGCCGGCATTATCTCGTTTTTTACCTATGCACCGGATTACTTTGTTGCCCAAGGAGAAAACATTGCCAAAGCGGGGCTTCTGGCAAGTTATCCGATGTGGGGTTCTATCTTCCTATCACCGCTAGTGGGTATGTCAATTGACAAAATTGGGAGCAAATGGCTGTTTGTCTCGGTTGGGTGCTGTGGTGTAGCCATATTATTATATTTGCTCCCGCAATTAACTCATCATGCCACAATCCTTTCCATTTCTATTGGAATCTTCATAGCTCTCCTGACTCCAGCGATATTTTCATTACCGGCAGAGCTTCTGCCAGAACCGATGATGGGCTTCGCATTTGGTATCTTTGGCACTACCCTCGGCATTGGGATATCAGTTGGCCCCTATATCGTTGGCAGTTTACGGGATGCGACTGGCGACTACTTGCGGAGTTTCGCCGCAATGGCCATTTTCTCTGGATTAGGTATAATACCTATGTTGATACTCAGAATGAAGAAAAATTTGATCCATTTTGAACTATAGGAATGGTGCCCCAAATCCCATAAGCGCTAAGTTATTTTTACACCGGGGGACCGTGGAAGGTTAACTGAAAAAAAATGAATATTCGAACATCGAACGTCCAACATCGAATGTTGAATGGGAAAAGATAAAGAAACAGACTTATTACTTAGAAAAACGGTAAGTGTTGCGGTAAGGATGGAGGAAAGAGAAAGGAATTTTTTCCAAATGGAAGATAAAATTCGCTGGGTGAAGACACATTGTGGAAGAATGGACCATGGAGGTTGCGCCCTTCTGGCTGGGGTCAAGGATAACGAAATCGTAAAGGTTAAAGGAGATCCGGACGGTTTTTTAAACAAGGGCTATGTTTGTCCCAAAGGCCTGGCCTCGCCGGACCGACTCTCCCATCCTGATCGCCTCAAACACCCATTGAAGCGGGTCGGGAAACAGGGAGAAGGAAAATGGGAACGGATATCCTGGCCCAATGCCATCGAGGAAATCAGTGAAAACCTCAACAGAATAAAAACAAAGTATGGGGCCAAAGGTGTCGCCTTCTGCCAAGGCATGCCTAAAGGGCTGGAACTTTTTGTGCTGATTCGCCTGGCCAATATCTTCGGTTCTCCCAACGCGGTTGGAATACAGGACGTCTGTCATATACCGCGTGAAATAACAGGGAACCACAGCTGCGGGTTTTATCCTGTGACAGATTTCCATCACCCCAGTAAGCTTGTCATGCTCTGGGGAAGCAATATCACCAGCACCAACGAGGAAGGAACCATATGCAGCCTTCTGTTAAACCAAATGAAAAATGGAACCGAGCTGATTGGTATAGACCCCAAAAAGACAGAGTTGGCGGGTAGGGCCAAGTTCTGGCTTCAGATTAGACCGGGTTCGGATAATGCCCTGGCACTCGCTTTTCTAAATGTGGTTATCGAGGAAGGGCTTTATGATCGAATGTTCGTTGAAAACTGGACATACGGTTTTGACGAGCTGGCCGTTCATGTACGGGAATATACCCCGGAGAAAATGTCCGAGGTAACCTGGGTGCCTGCACATCTCATTCGAGACGCTGCAAGGTTTTATGCCCGGTCCAGTCCAGCAGCAATCCAGTGGGGGAATCCCATTGAACACAATGTACACACGTTCGATACGGTGAGGGCGCTTGTTTGTCTGATGTCCATATGCGGAAACCTGGATGTACCGGGCGGCAACATTCAGGCCAATGAGCCCAAAACCAGTAACTTAGGACGGTTTGTGAGGGCCGATCTCATACCTTCAAAAAGAAAGGAAATGATTCATACCTATCATCACACCATTCCCAGACTGATGAATGTCCCACCCGCTTTTTTCAGAAAAGCGGTTCTGGAAGGGTTCCCCTATCCTGTGAAAGGGGCCTACATGCAGGGAACCAACCCCATGCTTACCTATGCGGATAGCCGAAAGACGCACGAAACTTTAATGAACCTGGATTATTTGGTTGTTTCTGACATATTTATGACCCCGACAGCCGCCTTTGCGAACGTGGTGCTCCCGGCCGCCACTCAATTCGAATTCAATGATATCGGTCATTGGGGCATGGGGCATGGTCTTATATTGGCCCGACCCAAGGTGGTTGATCCCCCTGTGGAATGCTGGCCTGACATAAAGATACTGAATGAATTGGGCAAAGCCATCACATCCGGTGAATACTGGTACAAGGACTATGAGGAGCTTTTAGAAGAGGTTGTGAAACCAAGTGGCCTCAGCTACGAAGAGTTTGCGGATAAGGGATATCTAAAGGGCCAAGATCTATTCAAAAAGTACCTATCTTCGGGTTTTAAAACACCGACTGGGAAGGTGGAGTTGGCCTTATCTCAGGCGGAAAAATATAAACTCCCTTTGCTGCCTCGATTTGTTGGCCTTCCAGAGGAGAGTAATATTCAGTACCCTCTGGTCCTCACCAGTTCCAAGAGCCGCTATTACCTCCATTCCTCCTACAGGTGGGTAGATCGATTAAGAAAACATAGACCACATCCAAAAACTGAGATCCATCCGGAGACTGCTGCAAAGTATGGTATCCAAGAAGGAGATGAGGTAATCATTGAAACAGAGCGGGGCGAGATAGTCCAAATGGCTCATCTAACCGAAAGGATGCATCCAAAGGTCATTAACGCGGCCTACGGGTGGTGGTTCCGGGAAGGGAAGGCTGAATCTCAATATGACTGGGAGAAATCCAACTTTAACATCCTTACCTCAATGGAGAAATTGGGAAAGGAGTTCGGCACACCCAACCTCAAAGGAATCGGATGTAGCGTAAGAAGAAAATAATCGTGAAAAACAGCAAAATCTGAAAGAAACCAGGTTTTGATTGCAAAAGGTATGTCCTAGAGTTTTCTTAAAATTTTAAACACTGCGCCTTCAAGTATCAACTTTGGATTCTGTCCGGTTGACTTGAGTCGCAGATCTGCTTCTCTCAGAGACTCAATTGCATGGATCAATTCTTTTTTAGTAAAATTTTCGGATTGTTGGAGCATCATGTAAACCGGGTAAGGACTCTTTGGGGTTTTTGCAATGAGCAGATCGGTGATGGTTTTTTTCTTGGCGGTCTCACCGGTTTCCCATGTCTCAACCGCTTTAATGAACAACCGGTCATAATTTTCAACCCCGGGGAATACCTCTCTTTTGAAATAGCCGTAGTCACGCCCTGAATCCCAAAGCCTACCCTGATCGCTATCGGTAAAATCCTTAAGCTGGATCATTCTCCGGAACAGATTCGCCATGGCGGTCAGGATCTGTAGCGGATGGAAACCGGCTGCAAGGAGGGAATCTAAAAAAAAGAGCGCTCCATGAATGTTTTTGTCCAGTACGGAACCGGTCAGATCGTACACCGGATCTTTTTTGGTGCGGTGTAAAACAGCTTCAATGTCCTCAATCGTTATCTTTTTTCGATCTCCCGCATAACTGATCAGTTTCTCCAGGTTATTTGAAAACGTTCGAAGGTCGAAGCCGGTCATTTCAACCAGTACCTGATAAGCATCCCTCGTCATTGTTTTCTTGTTTTTGGAAAGAATTCTCCCCATTTCTTCATAAAGAACCGCCTCCTGCACCTTCTTGTCCGCAGTACGATCTCCTTTTGGCACAGAACAATCAATAATGATTCCGTTTTTGTCGATGGTGTTATAAAGACGTCGTCTTTTATCTACCAAATCGGTGGTGATAATCAGATGATTATCGCCCGGAAAACCGTTTTCGATCGCTTTTTCCAAAACCTCTCCGGTATCCATCATCGATGGAATGGTCATACCATGGTCCCGGCAGTAATCGATGATCTTGTCAATCCAGTGGCCGGCCTGGGAATCTAAAAGGTCAACCACAGCGATTTTGTCTCGATATACCTCGCGCAAATCATCGAAGGAAAGATTCGAAAAGGCCAGATAGCTTAAGAGGTGTTTTGCCGCTTTATGGATCTTGTCCTTATCATAGGCTTCATGCGCTTTTTCGAGAAACTTTTCTTGATCTTCTTTTCTGTAAAAAACCTTTGAATCGCAAATCGCCACAATCTTTTTCCCCAAAAGGAGAGAAAATGTATTTATTCGCTCAACCGCTTCGGGAATATTCTCATTTGCACCTTCTATCGGCTCATAGTTAAAGTCCTTCAAAGCGCCGGGCGAATCTGATATAATCCGGTTTAAAACGCCCTCTAATGCTTTTTTATAGAGTAGTTCGTCGCCATAGATCAAATAGACCGGTGCCACCTGCTTTTTCTTTAGATCATGAAGATATGTTTTTAGATGTTTATAATTGAGTACAGACATGGTGCCATAAGAGAGATAATTGTGTTAATCACTTTTGGTTGATACCATTTCATTCCGGCATCTTTTTGAAGAGAAGATGGAATAAAAAAATCACGATACCCACAGAGACGGCACTGTCTGCAATATTAAAAGCGGGCCAGTGAAAATCATCGAGATAAAAATCGAGAAAGTCAACCACTTTTCCAAAACGGACCCTGTCGATCAGATTTCCAACAGCCCCTCCCAGGATCAATGAAATCCCTGTTGCAAGCAAGGGCAAGGTTTTCGGTGTATTTTTATACAGATAAAAAACGAGACCTATCGATAGCAGAGAGCCGGTCAGAAAAACAATGCTTCGCAGACCTGAAGGCTGTTGGGCAAGAAATCCAAAAGCACCTCCTGGGTTTTGGATGTGGGTAAGGTTGAACAGACCGGGTATGACCGGAACAGAGCTGTAAAGGGAGAGTCTGTTTACAATGATGGCCTTGGCGACTTGGTCAAAAACAACCACCAATCCGGAAATGGCGGCGAGTCTAATGTATTTGTTATCGGTGTTTTTCATCTCTTCCCCGGCTCATCACCGGTTACCGACAGACTAAATTTTCTGATCCTGTGTCTGGGCATCCAATTTTAACTCACCCAGCACATCTATGCACCGATCACAAATCGTGGGATGATCTGCGCTTTGTCCGATCGTTGGCTCGTGTACCCAGCACCGTTCGCATTTGTCACCCTTCGCGGGTTCAACGAGGATCGAAAGATCCTTGATTTCAGCGCTTTCATAGGCGTCTGCCGATTTTTCGCTTTTTACCAGCGTTGCCCGGGAAACAATAAATACGGATCTTAAATCATCAGAAAACTGCATAAGTTTTTGATACAAATCTCCATTTGAAGCGATCGTAACGGCGGCATCCAGCGGGTGTCCAATCCTCTTCTCAGCCCTGGCTTTCTCGAGTGCTTTGGTCACCTCCCCCCGAACCGCTATCAACTGTTCCCATCTTTCAGCCAAATTATCGTCTTTCCATTCTTCTTTTACGTCCGGCATTGATAAGAGATGGATACTTATCTCATTTTCTCCCCTACCCGGCATATATTGCCAAATTTCTTCCCCTGTAAAGGAAAGTATAGGTGCCATCAGCCTGACAAGTGTTTCCAACACCGTATGCATGACGGTCTGGGCGCTTCTTCTCCCCGGAGAACCCGACGCCGATGTGTATAGCCGGTCTTTGAGTATATCAAGGTAAAATGCGGAAAGATCGAGGGTGCAATAATTGTAAAGCCCATGGTAAATGGAGTGAAATTCATAGGTATCATAAGCCTTGCGTGTCTTCTCAACCAGTTCCTGGAGTTTGTGGAGAGCGAACCGGTCGATATCCGGCATCGATCCAAAAGGTACCTGATCGTTTTCCGGATCAAAATCCGATAGATTTCCCAACATAAATCTGCAGGTATTCCGGATCCGCCGATAGGCATCGGTCAACTGCTTCAGGATATTTTCTGAAATACGGATATCCTCTCTGTAATCCGTTGCCGACACCCAAAGACGTAGAATTTCAGCACCGTATCTATCGATTACCTTTCTTGGGGAAACAATATTCCCGATCGATTTAGACATTTTTTTTCCATCCGCGTCGACCACAAATCCATGGGTTAACACCGCATCGTAGGGTGCGCGATCCCTCGTGCCAACCGACGTCAGGAGGGAGCTGTGAAACCATCCACGATGCTGATCACTTCCCTCCAGGTAAAGATCGGCGGGCCATCTTAAATTCTCGCGCTGTTCCAATACCGCCGCGTGGCTGACACCTGAATCAAACCATACATCCAGAATATCCGTCTCCTTAATGAAGGAAGCGCCCCCGCACTCGTTACAGATGGTACCCTCGGGAACAAAGTTCGCAACCTCCCTTTCAAACCAGATATCTGCACCGTGTTTTTCAAACAGATCATACACAGAATCCATGATTTCCCGATCGAGGAGAAGGGCTTCACAATCTTCACAGTAAAATACAGTTATCGGAACGCCCCATACTCGTTGTCTGGAAACACACCAGTCCGGACGGTTTTCAATCATGCTGTATATCCGGTCTTTTCCCCAGGACGGTATCCACTCTACCCGATCGATTTCGGCAAGTGCTTTCTTTCTCAACTCTGTTTTCTCCATTGAAATAAACCATTGGGGGGTCGCCCGGAAAATAACGGGCTTTTTGCAGCGCCAGCAGTGTGGATAGGAGTGCTCAATCGTCTCCTCCTTGATGAGCATTCCGGAATCTCTCAATCGTGCATTGATTTCCTTATTGGCGGAAAATACGAATTTGCCTTTGAAAAAGTCGACCTCCTCTGTGAAACAACCACTATCATCCACGGGAGAGTATACATCAATACCATATTGGAGCCCCACCTCATAATCTTCGCGTCCATGACCGGGGGCGGTATGGACACAGCCGGTTCCCTCCTCTAAAGTGACATGGGCGCCCAAAATGATCAAAGACTCCCGGTCATAGAGGGGATGGATACATTTTCTGTATTCAAGGGTTTTGGGATCGATGGAAACGAGGACTGAATAATCTGTAATACCAAAGGTCTGCATACACTGGTCCAACAGATCCCGGGCAATGATAAAAACCACATCGTTTCCCACATCAACCGCAACATATTCAAGTTCGGGGTGCAGTGCCACGGCCAGATTGGCCGGGATGGTCCAAGGTGTGGTGGTCCAAATCAGAACAAAGACCTCTTTATTTGACAGCTCCGGAACTGTTTCACCGATTTTATCTTTCAAAGGGAATTTGACGTAAATCGATGGCGAAGACTCGTCATGATATTCGACCTCGGCCTCGGCAAGGGCGGTTTGACAGGTACTGCACCAGAAGATCGGTTTTTGGCTTCTGAAAAAACTCCCATTTCTGGCGAATTTCCCGCACTCCCTGGCGATGGTAGCTTCATACTTGTAGTTCATCGTCAGGTAGGGATTTTCCCAGTCACCAATGACACCGAGTCGCTTGAATTCTTTACGCTGGATGTCTATGAATTTTTCAGCATATGTACGGCACAACTTTCGGATCTCCGCCTGTGTAAGATCCTTTTTTTTGTCTCCGAGTTCCAGGTCAACATTGTGTTCGATCGGCAGACCGTGACAATCCCATCCCGGCACGTATACCGCGTCAAAACCTGACATCTGCCTGGAACGAACGATAATATCTTTCAAGATCTTATTCAGGGCGGTGCCGATGTGAATATAACCATTGGCATAGGGTGGTCCGTCATGCAAAACAAATAATTTTCGACCCTTGGATTTTTCCCTTATCCGATCGTACAGGCTATTCTCTTCCCATGATTTTAACTGCTCAGGTTCGCGTTTCGATAGATTTGCTTTCATAGCAAAGGCGGTAGTTGGAAGGTTGAGTGTTTTTTTATAGTCCATTGATTCCCCACAAATACTTTGGTTCCAAATAGCAAGCGCCAATCCTTTCCCCGAAGTGACTGGATTGGCGAACAACAAAATCGAGGGTAATTTCCACCATGTCACCGACAACGATACCGCATCGAGGAAATCGGTGCTTTGAAGATGCCCATCCCGTTCCTGCTCACCGGTCCAAATTTGTGTCGCATCGATGGTCACCTCGAACCAAACAAAAAAATAAAATTCAAAACATCCTAGTACAGGTAATTTAGATATCACATGGCAACCTCAAATGTAAACAGATCTATTCGTAAAACCGTAATATGGAAAGTGAAGCGGTTACGATGGCACCTATAAAAGAGGCATCGATCCTTCGTCATCGCTTTTTAAAATGTTCGCCGAGAAATGCTGCGCCGGATGATCCTTACTTGACAAAGAGACCGAGTTGTCCGTATATTTGATGATCATCAGGGGGAGGCATGCATCTTTTCGCACTCTTGTCTAATCTGCGATTCCAGGATATACTCGACATCCTGTTTCTTTCAGTGGTCGCCTATCATCTCTACCTTTGGTTTCAGGGAACAAAAGCCTTTAAGGCGCTGGTGGGATTGTTGGGCTTTGGGGTGATCTATACCATCGCCCAATCCTGGGGGCTTTTTTTGACCACCTGGGTATTTCAGGTTTTCTGGCAGGTTCTGGTCATCCTCCTTATTATCCTCTTCCAATCTGAAATCCGTCAAGTCCTTGAACGGGTCAACCCCCTTTCCGCGCTCGGATTAAGAAAAATATCCAAACCCGAGCATTGGATACCCGAGTTCTCAAAAGCGATCTTTTCCCTCGCAAAACGGAAAATCGGTGCTTTGGTGATCATTGAGCGGATGGACATGGTAGAAGACATGGTTACTGACGGACAGGCGCTGTATGGAGAGCCTGGGCCCGAACTTCTAATGAGTATTTTTCATAAAGAATCCCCTTTACACGACGGCGCCATGCTAATCAGAAAGGGTCGAGTTGATCAGGTCGCGTGCTATCTACCTCTGAGCGCGGATGAAGGTCTCCCAAAGGAATGGGGCACCCGGCACCGAGCGGCTTTGGGTATCACTCAACGTTGTGATGCCTGCGTGGTAGCGGTCTCTGAAGAACGGGGTAAAGTATCCTTTGCAAGGGGAAAGAAGGTGTCACCCGTGGATGATGCCGAAATACTTTCTGACTGGTTGATAGAGGCGATTATCCCGGGCAGTCCCGAAAAAAACTCCTTATTGGAAAAGGCACTTTCAATCTTCCACCATCGCTGGCCGATAAAAATCGGCACCCTGGTTCTGGTGGGTCTGGTTTGGCTGCTGCTGGCAGGACAACAAAACTTTGAAGTGGCCATTGAGATTCCGCTGGAGATTAAAAACATTCCCGCAAACATCGAGAGGCTCGGGACAACAAGCCCACAGGTGAAAATCACCGTTAGGGGGCTTCGAAAGGATGCCAGCACCCTGGACAAAAGCGACCTACATGCCGGGATTGATCTTTCATCGGCACGATCCGGTATACAGTCTTTTCGTATCACACGTGATCAAATTGTTCTGCCGAACGATCGATTGTATGTCATTGAGATTGTCCCTTCAATTTTGCAATTTGAATTCCAAGAAAAACCATGAGCAAATCCTCTACATCCCCCCGTCCCCAAGGAGAAATGACAAGTGCGGAACGGTTCCGGGAAATTATGCGGTTTGGATCTCCGGACCGCGTGCCCTACTTTGAAGAAGGCATTAGAGACGAAGTTATCAAAGCTTGACAAACAGAGGGACTGACCCCGCAGACCGACCTCAATCAGCTCTTTCCAACCGATCGACGTCGGGAAATACAAATCGATCTGGAGCCATTGCCGAGACTTGAGAACTGGCCCATAGGCATCGCCGATCTCGATACGATGTAGGACAGACTCGACCATCTTGATCCCGACCGCTTTCCTGAAAATTGGTCGGATGTCGTTCGGAGTTCTAAAACAGATGGCCAGGTAAACATGTTAAGGGTACACAGGGGCTTTTTCCAGTCCATGGGGGTTAAGGGGTGGGACCGGTTTCACAAATTGATGCAATTAACTGTTTACAACCCGGAATTCGTACGCCAGGCGATGCTGATCCAGGGTCAATTTTCAACCAGGCTGGTTGAACGGGTACTCAATGAGATTCAGATCGATGCGGCCATCTTCAGCGAGCCGATCGGAGGAAATGACCGACCGCTGATCTCACCAAAGATGTATGAAGAACTGATGCTCAAAAGCTATTCCCCGATCCTGAAAGCTCTGAACCGCGGGAAGGTTCACACGATCATTTTCAGAACTTACGCCAATGCAAAAATATTGATCCCGAGTATTTTGAAATGGTGCTTCAATTGCCTGTGGGCCTGTGAGGTCAACGCCGAAGCGATGGACTATCGGACACTGCGGCGGGAGTTTGGCCCTGATCTGCGTCTTATAGGAGGCATCGACCTCGATGCCCTGCGACAGGGAAAGGCGTCGATTAAGCGAGAATTGCACGCGAAAATTCCCCCGCTCCTTATAGGTGGATATGTGCCGATGGCTGACGGTCGGGTTCGCGAAGATGTAGCGTTTAAAAATTATATTTATTACCGCCGGTGGTTGAAAAAAATAACCGGGATCCTATAGTTACATGTGAAAAGGGTACATGGCTCAACACAAAAGAAACATAAGGAAATGTTTTTGAAGAAATTTTTATTGGTAATCGGCCTTCTCCTGTTCATCTTTTTTCATTGATGTGCCACTTTTGCAGCTGCACCGCCTCCCGCCATTTCAAAAAGACCGCCAACTCACGACCGGTTTTTTAAGCTTTTGGATACAGAGGTTAAAAAAGCAGGCGTACGGGATACCTCCAATGAATCGGTCACCGATTTTCCATATCTTCGAAACAATCGCTTTCTAACTTTTCTAGGCAAAAGGTTGGAACATAATTATCAAAAAGAGCTGTGGGCTAAACAGATGTTGAAATTGAATCTCAACGCCAGAAAAAAAATTCAACACCTCCCCGCCATTGCAATATTCCATCTGGCAGATCAACTCGGTTTCGAGCCCCAACGAAACGCTATACTGAACCGGATAACCTATTTGGCTTCAAATCTTTTCAAATTCGATCAAGGACAGATAAATTACTATCAATCGATTCGATCCGCCGCCCCTTATCCAGACGAATATTTTACTGCCTTGAGGGTTATCGGACTTTATCCAGTCGCCTCTTTACCCATTGCTTTTCTCACCACCCGCAAGACCAGAAGGGAATTCAAGACCTGGTATGCAACTCCCCTCGACCATGCCAATTGAATAACTCTGCAGGCCCTTTGAGGCGGGCGGGGAATGCGCTCGTTGTTTCGGTTCAGTTAGCCTGTAGCTTTCTGCTGGATGCTTGAAAATCTTTTTTAAATTGACCCACGGACAATCTACTGATAAGATCGATATGGTTTTCCAAAGGTCAAATGAGACAAAGCCGATGAAGTCTTCCAAATCTTCAGATATCTTCAAATCGTTTAAGGATCTCAAATTCCTCCTTGATAAAAAATCTTTATCCACAACCCGCCGCAGAGAAAATGACATAGAAGTTCACCGGGTAGTCAAAATCGATATTAAAAAGGAAAGCCAGCTTTTTTTTGGATGCAATGGATGGTGCAAAACCGTGGCTGTGGCCTCTCTTTCGCTTCAAAACCGATACTCAAAACCAAAGTTTTTCAGTGGCTCGCCAGCGAGCCATGGCGAAAGTGGGTTATCGCCTTCTCCAGCGCAAGGCTTTGTGATGGTGGCGCCGGAGCTGCCTATGTACTCCTGCGACAGCGCCCTGTCACTAAACGGTTAAGAAAACAAAAGAACACCCGCCTTCTCAGTTTCATCAATGTTTGACGGGATCAGAAAAAGATATTTATTAGAAAAATATCGCTTGACAAATCAATTTTAAAAAACTAAATGATCTCGCTTTTGCCCCTGTTTCATACATCAATATTTTATCGGAGGCATTGCACAAAGCCCCATGAAAAATGATAATACTATAGTGAGGAACATCGGAATCAGTGCCCACATCGATGCGGGGAAAACCACGCTCACCGAAAGAATCCTCTATTATACAAAGCGAATCCATACCATACACGATGTCAAAGGAAAAGATGGCGTCGGGGCGACGATGGACTATATGGAGATCGAAAAAGAACGCGGGATCACCATTGCTTCCGCTGCCACATACAGTGAATGGAATGGCCATAAAATCAACATCATTGATACCCCCGGCCATGTCGATTTCACTATAGAGGTAGAGCGCTCACTAAGGGTACTCGATGGCGCCATACTCGTCCTTTGTTCGGTGGGTGGGGTTCAGTCCCAATCTATCACGGTGGACCAGCAGATGGCCAGATATAAGGTGCCCTGTATTGCCTTTGTCAACAAATGCGACCGAAGCGGTGCCAATCCGTCCCGTGTGATTGGCCAGCTCAAAGAAAAACTCGGTCATAATGCCGTTGCCCTGCAAATACCGATCGGTCTTGAAGCTAATTTGGCAGGTATCATCGATCTTATCGAGATGAAGGCCGTATATTTTGACGGGGATAATGGAGAAGAGGTCCGAACCGAAGATATACCTGCAGCCCTCCTTCCAGAAGCAAGGGAAAAACGTGAGGCGCTCATCGATGCAGCTGCCATGTTTTCAGATGAATTGACGGAAGCCGCCTTTGAAGAGCGAATCACCTCCGATTTGTTGATTTCAGCCATCCGAAAAGCGACCTTAACACGCGAACTGACACCCGTCTTAATGGGGTCCGCGTATAAAAACAAGGGAGTTCAACCTCTCCTCAATGCAATCAATCGCTTACTCCCCTCTCCTTTTGAGGTGAAAAACCTGGCGATTGACCTTGAGGATGAAGACAAAGAGATTGTTCTCTCAAGCGATGCCGACCTTCCACTGATCTCGCTCGTCTTTAAACTGGAGGACGGCCCATATGGCCAGCTTACCTACATCCGGGTTTACCAGGGCATCCTTGCCAAAGGAAATACATTGGTCAATGTTCGGACAGGAAAAAAGGTCAAGATCGGCAGAGTGATCCGCATGCATGCGGATCAAATGGAAGACATTGAAAAAATCCCGGCAGGATACATCGGAGCCCTTTTCGGTATTGACTGCACCTCGGGCGATACCTTAGTAACGCCGGGAATCCGAGTGAGCATGACATCCATGCACGTACCGGATCCGGTGATCTCTTTAGCAATTACACCCGAAGATTACAAATCTGAAATAGGCATGTCCAAGGCGTTAGAACGGTTTACCAAGGAGGATCCCACCTTCAAGACCCATCACAATGACGAGACCGATGAAACCATCATCTCCGGAATGGGAGAACTCCATTTGGAGGTCTATATCGAGCGGATGCGAAGAGAGTTTGACGCAACCGTATTCACAGGGGCACCCCAGGTGGCTTATAAGGAGACCATCACCTGCAGGGTGGAATTCAATTATACCCACAAAAAGCAGACCGGAGGTGCCGGCCAGTTCGGTCGCGTGGCCGGTTATATGGAACCGGTTTCTAATAAGGAGTTTGTCTTTGAAAACCGGATTGTCGGTGGAGCCATTCCCACCCCGTATATCTCCGGGTGTGAAAAAGGTTTTAAAAAATGTCTTTCAAAAGGGCCCTTTGCAAAATTTCCGGTCACCGGAGTTAAAATTGTCATCAACGACGGTAAGTCACATGCTGTTGATTCTTCTGATATGGCGTTTCAGGCCGCTGGCCGGGGGGCCTTTCTTCAAGGATATGCCAAAGCCCGACCGGTCATTCTTGAACCGATTATGAAAGTGGTGGTGGAAACGCCAACCGAATTTCAGGGCGCTGTCATGGGTACGTTGAGCAAACGGAGGGGAATCATTGTCGGATCCCAGGACGAAGGCCGCTTCTGTATCATTGAAGCCCAGGTTCCCCTTGCGGAGATGTTCGGATATTCAACGGTCCTCAGATCTTCCACCCAGGGCAAGGCACAATTCACCATGGAATTTTCAGCCGCCAGACAGGTCCCCCGGCCTGTGGCGGAAAAATTACTTGAACAAAGAAAAAAATAATAAAAAATATCTGATGACCAGGAATGATCCATTAAAATCTTTGAAAAATGCTCGATAAGAAAATGTTATTCCCATGAATTTACAGAATACTTCGGAAAGTAAAATTTGCGCCTGATGTTAGGATTGGGCAAAAGGAGGGGTTTTGCATGAACAACGACGATCCGATTTTTCAAAATCCGCTGACACACTTGGAATACGATACCGAAGACCTCCTTCCTTTGGGAGGATTCGGTGCGGTGGTAGCCCGCGCTGGTGTTGGAAAAACATCATTTCTGGTTCAACTGGCATTAAACACCCTTTCAAGACAAAAAAATGTCCTACACATCAGTTTCAAGGATCCGATAGACAAGGTGAATCTTTGGTACAAGGAGGTCTTTTATAATCTTGTGACGTCAGGCACCTTCGAAGAGCCGGACGGACTATGGGAATGGTTACTTCCCAATAGGGTCATCATGACCTTCAAAACAACAGACTTCACTATTCCAATGCTCAAAGATAGGATCACAGACCTTATCGATCAGGCCCGGTTCTCACCCCAAACAATAATCATCGATGGCCTTCCCTTTAGATCGTCTCTTCAAAATTCACTTGCGAACCTGAAAGCGATCGCTAAAATCAACGCCTTTAGGGTCTGGTTCGCCGTAACCAGCCACCGCCACAAAACAACCGGACCGGACTATATACCCGGTCCTCTTTCTGCGGTTGCAGATCTTTTCGAGACCATCATCCAACTTCAACCTGAAGGCAAAAAGATCCACGTCAAAATCATAAAAGGCCGGCCTAAGACCTCAGATCGTCCTCGGCTGTTCCTTGATCCTTCCACGCTATTGATACAAGAAAGCCACTAGGCCAAAAACCCTTTCTGGGTTCATAATCGACTAACCGTCTAACCTCTTGAAATATGTTGACATTATTTTAAGACCCTGTTATGATCCTTGCCAAGTTCGCCGGTACGTCGGCAAACGCTTTCCAAACCGAAGCGGCCAACACCGTCAGGTTATCTACATTGAACGCAACTCTAACATTGCAGCCCGCTGGGATTTAGAGACGCCCTGACCGATTTTAGAGTTCGACCGGGGGTTTTAAGAGACAGAGGATTAGATCAAATGACACAGTGTATCTTGCTTAATGCAGACTATTCTTTTTTAAATATAGTCCATTGGAAGAGGGCCATGTGCCTTGTCGTAAAGGGAAAGGTTCAGGTCTTAAAGGAATCTGAACGAATTATCCGGGGCGCAGAAGGGTTGATCACGAAAGTCCCCGCTGTGTTGAAGCTGATCAAGGTAATTCGAACTCTCTACAAAAACCGGATTCCTTTTAGCAAAAAAAATGTGTTGGTAAGGGATGGATTCAAATGTGGGTATTGCGGAAAAGACGGAGAAAGGTTGACGGTAGACCACATCATACCCAAATCAAAGGGCGGAAAGACCTGTTTTGAAAACTGTGTTGCGTGCTGTAAACCATGTAATAACAAGAAAGGGGCCAGAAAACCAAGCGAAGTGAATATGTACCTGAAAGTAAAAGTCTACCAACCGACCATTTCAGAATTTTTAATACTGAGGGTCAAAAAACTCGGAATAAATGAGCTTTTAAAGGATTTCGGGATATACGGATAGCACTTTACCAAACAAACTGCATATAGATTGAAAAACCTTACAGTCCACTAAAATTTTTTCATAAAAAATCAGAGGCGATCCTTTATTTTCTGGTAGGCCTCTTGCACTTCCTTAAAATGCTTTTCTGCCAACTTTTTAAACTCTTCACCCAGATGAACCACCTTGTCCGGATGATACTTGTTTACAAGACGTCTGTATGCCTTCTTTATTTCTTCTGCAGTGGCGTTTCTATCCACCTCAAGGATGGTATAGGGGTCTTTTAGTGTTTCGCCGCGGTCAGCATATTCCGTTTTGCGATATTGCTGCTGGTAGGCGTATTTTTTTCTTTTTTTTAAATAAAAATACCGCCACAAAAAGCCCAGGATCGCCAGGTCGTCGAGCCAACCCCACCCGACCAACATGTCGGGGAGTATGTCATAGGGAGAGAGAACATACAATACGGCCAAAATGACTAAAATAATATTTATCATTCGTTTTCCGACAGAATCTCAATGGGGAATGCCCGGGTTATGTAACCCAAAATACATATTTAAAGCATATCGGTTCAATCACCATCACAACGGATTTGCAAGGAAAGAATACTTTATCAGATTAACAAGGCCAAAAAAATGAAACTGACGAAAGAAGAAAAAAGCTGGGTGCTGTATGATGTGGCCAACTCCGCCTTTGTCTTGATAATCGTTACGACCGTCATGCCGATATTTTTCAAAGATATCGCTTCTAAAGGTGTCGCCGATGCCGTTTCAACCGGAAATTGGGGATTTGCCAATTCACTGGCATCATTACTTCTCGCCTTCATGGCGCCGATCATGGGCGCCTTCGCCGATTATAAGCTGTTTAAGAAACGGTTTCTGATGGGATTTTTGTCTTTGGGGATTCTTTTTACCCTGCTTTTGACCACTGTGAAAGAAGGAGATTGGCTGAGCTGCCTAATCATATTCATATTTGCCAGGGTCGGTTTCTCAGGAGCCAATCTGTTTTATGATGCGTTTCTGGTCGATGTAACAGAAAAAAAACGAATGGACTGGATATCATCGTGCGGATTTGCCTGGGGGTATATCGGAGGTGCTGTTCCGTTTGTTGCCGTGATCGCGGTGATCATAATCGGAATGTCCTCGGGCACCTCGGGTGCTATCTCCATCGAATCGGCAAAGATCGCCTTTGTTATTGTCGCGCTGTGGTGGCTGGGGTTCTCCTTTCCTATTCTGAAAAATGTAAGCCAGGTCCATTTTATTGAACATGTGGCGCATCCGATAAAGGACAGTTTTATTCGTCTGTTAAAAACCTTTAGGGAAATTCAAAAATATAAAAATGCTTTTCTTTTTTTAATCGCTTATTTTTTTTATATTGATGGTGTCGACACCATTATCACAATGGCAACCGCCTATGGCCGGGATATCGGACTCGGGATAACCATGCTAATCCTTGTGGTGCTGATGATTCAGGTCGTCGCTTTCCCGTTTGCGCTGGTTTATGGAAAACTGGCAAAAAAATATTCAACAAAGGCAATGTTGTTTGCAGGCATCGGCATTTATACGCTTATCACAATGATCAGCTTTTTTCTTCCTGCACTTCCCACAATGCAAATGAAAGTTCTGGTCTTCTGGGTGCTTGCTTTCCTTGTTGCAACTTCACAGGGAGGCATACAGGCCCTCAGCCGATCATATTTTGGTAAGCTTATCCCCGCGGAACATGCTGGGGAGTTCTTTGGGTTCTATAACATTTTCGGAAAATTTGCCGCCATTACAGGCCCGTTTCTCGTGGGTCTTATCACCCGCGTCACCGGTCATTCCCGTTTTGGAATTTTAAGCATCATCGTCCTTTTTATTATTGGGGGAATCTTTCTTATAAAGGTCGACAGGGAGCCATGAAAGTGTGCAATATTAAATTGGACGAACATGATGCTTTCGAAACACCTGGTTCCATCAAGAATATTTGGCAAACAGATATAATAAGCTCGCAAAAAGGTCTTTTACAAACCGTCATGTTTATCTAAGGCGTTTGATAAAATGCCAGATCGCCTGGTGAACCCTTCCTGCACCTTCTCCAAGGAGAATTCCGTGGCGGCTAAAATTGAACAGAAGATACGTTTTGTCTGCCGAACCCAGCCGCTCAAAAATTCTTTTCGAACCGCCGGGATCAACTACCGGATCTCCTTGGGATTGGGCCACCAGCGCTGGAATGACGATTTCAGACAGCTTCGATTCCAAAGATTCCATCAAACGCTCAATCTCCAGTACCCCTGAAATTGGGTTTCTCAAATAGTTGATGTGGGGATTTTCAGCATTATTGTTAACAAACTCTTTTTTGGCCCCATCAAATTTGAAGCGGTCCATGATCCGATTCCAGACGTCGACTGCTGGTACAAACTTTGATGAAAGATCCTGAAGACGGAGAGGGGGAGAAATTGCAAAAACACCTTTTACCTCTCTCATCCGGGTTACAAGATGAAGGGCGAGACCTGCACCGGTGGAAAATCCGCCGACCACCACTCGTTTGCAGATGTTGCTGATGATGGCATATCCGTTATCCACCGATTTCGACCAATCTGCATATGTTCTCAAAGCAAGATCGTCAGGGGAAGTCCCATGCCCTTTTAACCTAGGGGCGTAGACCCAAACCCCTCTTCGACCCAGATAGCAGGCAAGCTCTTTCACTTCAAGGGGTGCCGCCATATAACCGTGAACAAGCACCACACCGAGATCTCTTGATCTTCCTTTGACGAGAAAAGGTCTGCCCACATCCTTTTTTTTTGATTCACCTTCGATATAAAATGCCTCATAATCTGCTTCAAATTCACTCACAGCGTTTTTTAGTAATTGGGCGACGATCTTCCGTCTGATCCAAAAGTCAGGCTGCCACGCGATCCGGCGAAAATGCCGTTGGAGGTCGGTTAAAGGTTCCACTTCGTTCGCAATAACCGCAATGGGATTATCAATTCGAACCCGATGGAAAGGGAAAACAGAAGAAAATTTCGACCGGTCCTTTTCAAGCACTTTACCGTTTTTCTTCACCACCCCTTTTTCCACTGCCAGGGTGATAAAATCCCTGTATATATCAAACCGATCGTCGATCAGAAGAGGAGCCTGGTCGCCGTTAAAATGCCGGTGAATCGGCACATTTTTCTTTTTGATGAAATCTGCCGCAAGGTAGACCTTCCGTCTCAGACTCCCCTCATCCATCCGTGAGCCGGGGACCTGCTTGAGCATGCTAGCAAACAGGTGATCATAGTTGAGGGTCGTCATCTTGTAGATATCCGAAATATAGCGATGCATCAAACCCAGGGCGGTTTTTCGCATGATCTGTTTTGAGGGGATCGGATCATCAAAATTGATTTTCCGTCTGGCTGACATATCGTTGTCGATGGCAATTTTTTTTAGAAAATGCGATACAGCAATCGGCTTGCCGAACCGGATGTCCGCATCGACTCCGGTTAGGAACATCGTTCCTTCGGTCATAATTTCTTCGATGACCCGTTCGGGGATTTCCTCCACCAAATTCATGGCCAATTGACTCAGAATATTTTCCTCGGCTCTGATCGGGTAATAGGTAACATTGACCGGCACAATGTAGGTATTTTTATCCAGCAAAATCTCTATGGCATCTATCTTGAAAAGGCCCATCAACCGCTTTGCCTCCTCGGGAAACTCCTTTGACAGTTTGGACAACCGTTTCCGATAAAATTCGGTTCGAAGCGCCAAAGTCGCGGCACCAGTATGGGGAGGACGTCTGCCATCGCCGAATGAGATCATAAACCGCCCCTTTTCAACGATCTTTTTGCTTTTTACCATGCGGCCCTCAGGAAAAATGATCCAGGCGGCCTCTCCGGTCAGAAGACTTTTTACGATCAATAGATCCCGGTCCGGATTTTTTGTGGAGACAGCGCCGATCTTATCGAGAAACCGACCAAGATAGGTTTCAAACAGATTGTAGTCCGCTAGGGACCAGACCGGTAAATGTGTAAGCCTATTGAGGTGATAGGGGAGAAGGAGTGTCTCAACCCTGGTGAAATGATTACTGACAAAAATGAGAGCGCCTTCAGGAATATTCTCCTTGCCATGGATATTGATTCTTGCCCTTGAAAGGAATGAAAGTGCCTTTATGGCAAGACCAGTTGTGCGATAGGCAAACCGGTTCATCAGGATACCCTTTCAAATGTACTTAAAGATTCCAGCAAGTTCTGGTGGTGGAAACTGAGATTTGATCGATGAACTGTCGGGGATATCTCCGCTTTTCGGGTTCAAATATCCCTTTATCGTTCCTTTATAACCAAAAAATTTTGTAGTATCAATAAACAGGTAGAGTTTAAAGGAGATTAGGCTGAAATTTTAGAAAAATCTGCAAATTTTCCAAATAAAGCAGCAATTCGTCCCAACACCGCAAGACGGTTATGGCGTATTTTTATATCCTCGGCCATGACCATGACCCCGTCAAAAAAAACATCCACCGGCTTGCGCAAACCAGCGATATCCAGAAGCGCCTGGCTAAAATCCCCTCTTTTCAGGTTTTCTCTGACCCTTTTTTGAACCTTTTTATAGGCGTTGTATAGGTCAGACTCGCATCCGTGCTGAAACTGTTTTTCATCAACATCGGTTGTTTCAACCCGACCCGCCTGTTTTATGATATTGACCACACGCTTAAAGGCGATGGCAAGGGGTTCAAAATCAGGAGCGGATCTGAGTCGTTCCAGCGCCTGAACCCGCTTCCAGACTTCCGGTATATGATCTACCGAGACATGTATAACCGCTGCAATGACATCTTTTGAAAATCCTTCTTCAGAGAGGAGATGGACCATCCGGCGCTTTAAAAAAGCATAAATCTTTTGGCCGGTCTCATTTTTATCATCTGTTTTCTTTTCTCCAAAAAGCCCGATGCCTTTTTCGATCATCTCTTTTATGGAAAAGGGCATCTTCTTATAAAGCATGATCTGAGCGATCCCGATCCCCTGGCGACGGAGTGCGTAAGGATCGGATGCACCGGTAGGGACAAGTCCAACACAGAAACAGCCACAAATAGAATCGATTTTATCGGCGATACTCAATATCGCGCCGGTCATGGTTTCAGGGAGCGGACCACCGGAGTAAGTGGGCCGGTAATGCTCTTCGATCGCTGTCGCCACAAGGGGAGGTTCCCCAGCAACCGTCGCGTAGATCCGTCCCATAATCCCCTGAAGTTTCGGAAATTCTACGGCCACCTGGCTGACGAGATCGGCCTTGCACAAAAGGGCGGCCCGCATCACCTGTTCCTTGATCTTTGAATCATATTCCCCTGCATCGGCCAAAAATGCCCCAAGTTCTTGAACCCGCATGATCTTTTCATACATCGATCCCAGCCTGGCCTGAAAGAGAACCTTTTTCAATTTTTTGATCCTAACATTAAAAGGGACTTCCAGATCGCTTTGGTAAAAAAATTGAGCATCTTTCAGTCGAGCCCGGATCACTCTTTCGTGCCCTTTTCCGGAGAGATCCCTGTTTTTTACAACGGTATTGTTCATTGCAATAAAACACGGCATTAGATTTTCGTTTTCATCTGTTAGGGCAAAATATTTTTGATGTTCCCGCATGGCAGTAATGAGTATCTCCCTGGGAAGTTCAAGAAAAGCTTCTTCAAATGCCCCTGCCACAGCAACCGGATACTCCACCAGGTTGTTGACAGTATCCACAAGCGCACCATCGGTTAACACTTTTCCACCAAGACCCTTTGCAGCCGTTTCAATTTCATCCTCAACCCTTTCCCGCCGTTCCTTTCCATCTACCAAGACGAACGCCTTGCGCAGTTGTTGAACATATGTGTCAGGATGAGAAACCTTGATTCGGGATGGATGCATGAAACTGTGCCCATATACACACCTGTTACTTTTAATACCCCCTAAAACAAATGGAACGATCTGACCCCCCAGGAGTGCCAGGATCGAACGGATCGGTCTTGCGAATGAAACAGAGATACATCCCCATCGCATGGTTTTGGGAAAGGGCATTGACAGAATGACCTCCGGTAAGATGGTCTGAAGAACTGTACGGGTTGCCGATCCTTTTTCTGTTTTTTTAACAGACAGATAGAGGCCCCTGTCCGTCTTTTTAATTTTTAGAGCTTTCAATGAACTTCCTGTTTTTTCTGCAAATTTCTTTGCCGCCAGAGTGGGTTGACCGTTTTCATCAAACCCGATCCCTGCCGGAGGTCCGATGATCTCATCTGTTAAAGACCTTTGTCTATCCGCAACATTTTCGACAGTTACCGCGAGCCGTCTGGGGGTTCCAAATGTTCTTGCGGCACCATGGCCAATGTGGGCATCGGTCATTTTTTGCAGTAAACGTGATGATAGCGCTTTTAAGGCGGGTGCAATATAGCCTGCCGGTATCTCCTCTGTTCCTATTTCAAGCAACAGTGTTTTCATGTACACCTCTAATAAATATTACGAGTTTTTAGATAACGGAAAACCCATTGTTTCTCTCTGTTCCAGATATCCTTCTGCACAGGCACGGGCCAGATTTCTGATCCGGGCGATATAGCCGGTTCTCTCTGTGACACTGATTGCACCGCGGGCATCCAGTAGGTTAAATGTATGCGAACATTTCAGACAGTATTCATACGCCGGCAAAACCATTGAGGCCTGTATCACCCGGGTGGCTTCCTTTTCGTATGTATTAAAAAGCGCCAAAAGCATATCTACATCCGCCAGTTCAAAATTGTAGGTTGATTGTTCCACTTCCTGCTGATGATGGATATCTCCGTAAGCAATACTGTCGTCCCATTTCAAATCATAAACACTATCGATCCCCTGAAGGTACATAGCGATCCGCTCCAGGCCATAGGTGAGTTCGACGGAAATTGGATAGAGCTCAATACTTCCGGCCAACTGAAAATACGTAAACTGCGTGATTTCCATACCGTCCAACCAAACCTCCCATCCCAGACCTGAAGCACCCAAAGTAGGAGATTCCCAGTCATCTTCAACAAACCGAATATCATGTTCTTCAGGATCGATACCGAGAACTTTGAGGCTTTGAAGAAAAAGTTTTTGAATATTGGGCGGAGAAGGTTTGAGGAGCACTTGATATTGGTAGTAATGCTGAAGCCGGTTGGGATTTTCTCCATATCGGCCATCGGTGGGTCGCCGGGACGGCTGAACATATGCAACGTTCCAGGGTTCCGGACCTAGCGATTTGAGAAGAGTTGCCGGATGAAAGGTACCGGCACCCACTTCCGTATCATAGGGTTGAACCAGAACGCACCCTTTACGCATCCAATACCTGTTCAACGTCATTATCATTTCCTGAAAATTCATTTTTCTTTTCTTACCCCCTTTGAATCTATCTCGATCTGGAGCAGACGGGCATCTTTCCTGGATCCAAGGATGTCTCTCCAATCGTTTCTTAATCGGTCAATACTAATTTTTTCACCCAATGCCCAAATGCACCCTCCCCCTCCTGCCCCGGTAAATCTAGCACCACACTCACATTTCAAGGCAACATCAACCAGCTTTTTTCCCATCTCGTCGAGAACCTCAGGAGTCATCCTTCGTCTCAACGCTGTCTCCCGGTTCATCGACACCAAAGCAGTCTCATAATTTCCATCAGAAAGGGATTTAACAAAAGTTTTGACACATTCTATAATTTCATACCAATAATTCCTCTGTTTTCCCGAGACAAACTGTCGGATCCATCGGCTGTTAATCTGTTTTGATTCATGGGGTATGCCACAGTATGCCAAAAGGAGATGTCGGGCAAAATCGGTATGAATTTTTTTTTTAATGACAATTTTCCGCTTATAACAAGATCCTTTTACCTCTCCGGGCCAAAACCACGCATTCACCCCGCCGTAAACAGCTGCAAGTTGATCCTGAAGACCGCAGGGTACACCCGCTACGCTTTGTTCCACTGCATGGGCCAGCAAAGCAATTTTTGACCGCGGGAGAGGGATTGCCCCCATTTTCTTGTAGGTCTCTGAAAATGCAGCAATTAGCGCTACCGCGGCTGCCGATGAGCCGCCCAGAGCACTTTTTGGGGGAGATGAGGATTCGATATTGATGTGAGTCCCCTCTGCCTTGAAGTAGGATGCAATCGCAAACATCAGACCAAGCGGATGATCAAAGGGGGCGTGTTCAAAGGGATAGGTTGCGCTTTTGAACCCCTTTGAGGAAATTTTCACCATACCTTTTTGAAAGGGGCGGAGCGACACCTTTGTCCTGAGATTGATCGCAATGTTAAAGGTACACGGGACAAGATGTCGAAGCGGATAAAAAAAAGTGCCGATATCCAGCGTTCCTCCCATATCGATCCTATTGGGGGCGGACGTTTCAATCTCCTCTGTTTCTAGAATATCTCTGAAGTCTATTTTTCTATTTTCAGTCATTGTCTTTGACCTGGCCTACACAGGATAGGGGCGCGAACCCAATTATTGATCATTCCTAAGCCGTCGCAGGAATTTAAGACTTCGGGGTTCTTTCCCCAGGTGATAGGGAACGAATGCCTCTAAAAATTCCTGTCCCTCCTGAATCGCCGGAAGCGAAAATCTGATCCGCTCCGCCTTTGTCCAGTCGCCGCTTTCAAACCATCGGAGCTGTTTTATGGTTCCCTTTGAAAGCGATCTTTTGTTTAACGACCCCGAGATACATTTTTCACATAGGAGCCCCCCTTTTACAAGATCAAAAGTAATCCTGTTTTTTCTCATCTTTTCCATCCCTGTTCGGCAAACGCTGCAGTGCTCCAGATTTGGATAAAATCCGGATAGTTTCATAAATCTCATTTGAAACAAAATCGAAAGGGTCTCTTCCGGCAGATGGTCTTGATCGAGTTTATCCAGAACCTGCTGGAAAAGGAGATAAAGCTGGACCTGTTTCTCACCCTCTTCCAGCCATTGATTAATCAACTCCGCCCAATAACTGGCATAGGCTGTTTTTTTGATGTCCCCCCGAATGTGTTGAAATGGGTGTTTCAAGGCTGCTGCCTGCAAAACAGGTAGGCCCTTGCGCTGACTCGTTCTGTAAACCACATTCAAAACAGAAAAAATCTCAAGGACCCCTGAAAACCGTTTGGTACTTTTTTTGGCCGATTTTGCGATGGCTGAGATTTTTCCCCCGTCGAATGTAAAAAGGGTAACAATGAGATCATGATCACCATAATCAATCCGACGCAGCAAAATGGCGGGTGTTGATATGATAGGCATATCTTCAGAGACCCAGGAGGGTCGTGGCGATTTGAAAGTAGAAAAAAACGCTGATGATATCGATAGCGGTTGTCACAAAAGGGCCGCTCGCGACAGCCGGATCGATATTGACCCGTGCAAAGGCCATTGGTACCAGAGAGCCCACAAGGGCAGCAATGGACATGGAACAAATTAAGGCGATGCCCACCGATACGGCCAGCGCTTCCCTACTGTATCTAAACTGAGCTGCCATGCCGATGATAATCCCATAAACAAGCCCCAGGATAAGACCGATGGCCAGCTCTTTGGAAACTACGGACCAGATATCTCTCAATTGAAGTCGCCCGGTCGCAAGTCCTCGTACGACGATGGTAGACGACTGTGTTCCTATGTTTCCACCCATACCCATAATGACCGGGATAAATGCGGCAAGATAGGCGAGCTTGCTTAGGCTTCCCTCAAAATGTCCAATGATCAAAAATGCAATTATACCACCAAGACAGCTGGCGAAAAGCCAGGGAAGACGAATCCTCGTACTCTTTAAAACAGACTTTGTTTCGACAAACTCCTCCCCTGCACCCGCCATCTTAAGCATATCTTCGGTTGCTTCTCGCCGGAAGATATCGATGACATCATCCACAGTAACGATACCCACCAGTTTGTTGGCTCCATCTACAACCGGCACGGCCAAAATATCGTAGCGGGCAACAATTTTTGCCACCTCTTCCTGGTCCATATCAGTCTGAACCGAAAAGACGTCTGTGGTCATGAAATCCCTAAGAGTCGTTTCGTGCGGAACAACCACAAGCTGCCTCAGAGAGATGACTCCCACCAGTTTGTCATACCGGTCCACAACATACAGATAAAAAGGCATTTCCACATCAAGGTGTTCTTTTTGCAGGGATTCGATCGCTTCTTTAGCAGTAGTGTCTTCTGCCAACGCGATAAAATCAGGAAGCATGATGCCACCGGCCGTATCATCCTTGTAACGCAGAAGATCTTCAACCTCTTCAGATCCCTCCACTTTCATCTTTTCAAGGATGGTATCAGACATTTTCTCGGGAAGTCGCCCAATTAGATCTGCAACATCATCGGTGGGCATCTGTTCCAAAATTTCGACGAAATGATCCAACTCCACCCCTTCAACCAGATCGAGAAAAGTGTCTTCATCCAGTTCCGTAAAGAGGATACCTTTTTGTTCCGTGTCCTCGATGATACCGAACAGCTTGCGCTGGTGGGATAGGGATAAAGACCGAAATACCATCGACAGATCAGCTGCGTGGGTCTTGTTGACAATTTTGATAAGGTGGCTTGTCGCCCCACGCCTTAGCAGTCGCTTGATACTTTCGACAAGAATTTTGTTTCGATCAGTCTGCATTTAAACGGCCGTTAAACATAATCTTTATATGAGACCTTTTACGAAGATCCTTCAACCATGATTGATACTTGTCGTTGATGATTTCTTTGTGAAGTTTTGATTCAATCTCAGAAGAAACTTCCTCGACCTGCTTGCCCCCACTGTTTATAATCTCTTCGAGAAAAAAGATCTGATAGCCATGCTCGGTTTCAAGGATGTCGGTGAATTCACCCGGTATTATCCCCTTGATGACTTTCTTTACTTGAGGTGAAAGATCATCCAATTCGAACAGCCCCAGCACTCCTCCGGTCTCACCCGATATTTCAGAATAAATTTTAGCCATCTTTTCAAAAGGATGTCCAGCTTTTAACTCTTTTTGAACCATTTCCATTTTTTTTTGTACCGCTAGCCTACCATCTTTATCTGCTTCGGACGGAACCCGCATGATAATATGCCGCAAACGAATTTTTTTCTTTCCAGCATATTCCTCAGGGTGCTGTTTGTAATAGGCCTCTATATCCGCTTTGGTAATCACAATCTTTGATTGCACTTCACGATTGACAAGTTTTCCCCTAAGGATCTGATCCCTGATGTACTTGCGGTATTCTACCATCGATATCCCATCGCGTTCAAGTGCTTCCTTTAACCTCTTATCCGTAAAGTCGTTGGTTTCTTTAAACCGTTTAATTGCATTATCGACTTCTTTTCCACTGATGTTGATTCTGAGGCGTTTAATTTCCTGGTCAACAAGCTTTTCATCGATGAGGCGGTTAAGAACATCCTCTCGGATTTTAAAGAGTATTTTTTTTTTCTTTTCAGCAGAGTAATCGAGTGTTTTGACTCTCTCTGTAAATGATTTGACCGTCTGGTTCATTTCGAACAGGGAAATAATATCATCATTCACCACAGCCACGATTCGATCCACGATCTCTGCGCCACCAGCTCCGGGAACAATCAAAAAAACAATCCCACAAAAAAGAAAAGCAACCGTTGAGAAACCGACCACATGTTTAAACAATTTTTCAATAATTCTATTTTTCATTATTACCCTTCGTTTTTCTTTTAAAATGGGTCAGAGGCGTTTTGGGCGCTCTTTATTAAACACGTTCAACAATCTCTTTCAAGATGTTTTTAGTCTGAGCCAGCTGGCTCACTTTGATCTGTTTTGTTAGCTTGACTTCCAAAACCTGATCTGATGTAAATCCAAATTTTTTTGGATTTGAGTCGATCATCTCAATGATCCCGGTTGGATCCTTTATGTGGGCTTCAGAAAAATTGAGCATCAGTTGATGCCCGACAAGATCGAGTCGTTTGACCCCTGCTTTGATCGATAACACCCTCAATAACACTTTTGAGAGAAGGTTGACCGCCTCCCGGGGTAAAGCGCCAAACCGATCGATCAGCTCCCCTTTAAAATCAGATATCTCACTCAATTCGGCTACCTTTGTCAGACGGCGATATGCTGAAAGCCGCTGGTCGATATCCGGGATATAAGTCTCCGGAAAATATGCCGGTAAGTCCAGGTGTATTTCCGGCTCCAGGGTTTTGGGGAGGGGATCCCCTTTCAATTCAGCCATGGCGTTTTCCATGAGCTGAAGAAACATGTCATATCCAACCGCCGCAATATGGCCCGACTGGGAAGCGCCTAAAACAGTACCGCCGCCTCTGATTTCCAAATCACTCATGGCGATCTGAAATCCTGAACCGAGATCACTGTGTTCCATCAATACTTTCAGTCGCTTTTGCGCATCAATGCCAAGAAGGCTCTCTTTGGGGATAAAGAGGTAGGCATAGGCCTGTTCTTCCGCCCGTCCCACACGACCCCGCAGTTGATAGATCTGCCCCAAACCAAATCGATCCGCTCGATTCACCAGTATGGTGTTTGCAGAGGGGATATCCAATCCTGCCTCGATGATGGTGGTGCAGACCAACAGATCAATTTCTCTGCAAAGAAACGACAGCATCACCTTCTCCAGATCATCCCCATCTAAACGACCGTGTGCCACACCCAGTCTCACCTCAGGCACCAATTCTTTTAAATATTTTGCCATTGCCGATATGGTCTGAATATTGTTGTGGACAAAGAAAATTTGTCCCTCTCTGTTAACCTCTTTCCGAATCGCCTCAGAAACGAGTGCATCATCCATTTCAGAAATATAGGTGATGATAGAATGGCGATGCTCCGGAGGGGTCGAAATAATACTTATATCCCGTATCCCCATCAGGGAGATGTGAAGGGTTCTAGGAATCGGTGTCGCAGTCAACGCCAGAACATCCACCGTGCTCCTCATTTTTTTCAACTTCTCCTTATGTTTGACACCAAATCGCTGCTCCTCGTCGATGATGATCAGTCCCAAATCTTTAAAAGATACATCCTTCTGGAGAAGACGATGGGTTCCGATAACAATATCTAACTCGCCTGTTTTAAGATCGTGTATGATGGAACGTTGTTCACTCGGCGGGCGGAATCTGCTCAGGCAATTCACTTGGATCGGGTATGGTTCGAACCGTTTTGCAAAAGTAGCATGATGTTGCTCCGCGAGGACAGTGGTCGGAACAAGGATTGCCACCTGTTTTCCGTCATTTGCAGCCATATAGGATGCCCGAAGCGCCACCTCCGTCTTACCGTAACCCACATCTCCACAAACCAGGCGATCCATGGGTGTTGGTCTTGCCATATCTTCAAGGACATCCTCAATTGCCTTGAGTTGGTCATCTGTCTCTTCAAATGGAAAAGCAGATTCAAAATCGCGAAAATAACTGTCCGGAGATCCGAAAGCGTACCCGTTTTTCACCTTTCTCGCCGCATAGAGTTTTAACAGTTCCCCGGCGATCTTCTCGGCCGATCGTTTGATACGTTTTTTAATCCTCTCCCAGGACCTGCCACCCATTTTGTCAAGCACTGGTTTAATGTTATCAGCCCCGACATACTTTCGAACCATATTCATGCGATCTACAGGAAGATAGAGCTTGTCGTTATCTTGGTAGATAATCAGAAGATAATCGTTTGAAGCGCCATCTAATTTGAGCCTGACGAGGCCCCCATACCTCCCGATACCATGTTCATCGTGAACAACCACGTTGCCTTTTTTGAGATCTTCAAAGGCAATCTGCTCTGATTGAATCCTTTGGTCGGATTTTTTCCGCTTTCGGCGTTTCGTGCCGAATATTTCATCTTCGGTCACAAGCGACAGTGCTTCTGTCGGCCACACGAACCCCTGTGAAACCTCACCAATGCAGAGGTACACCCGCCCTTTTTTCATTTTTTTTGCCGATGCAACTTTAAGAAAACCGTCCAAGATTTCAGGGTGTATATCATAGGGGAAAAGGAGCAAATTCAACCGCTCGGCCTGTGAGTCGGTACCACAAACAAGGAGGGTATCACAACCGGCGGCGGTTTGATCTTTGATCCAGGTAGCAAGGTGGAGAAAAAAATGCTCCTTTTCCTTTTGGCGTTGGAGTTTTCCGCTTAACTCGCTGTTTTCTTCAACAAAAAACCGGCATGATTGAACGTCCTGACTCGCGTGGGAAACGCCGATTGACAACGGAAGTCTTTCAAAGATCAACGGTTTCTTCCCCATAAAGGTTGCCTTTGCCTTCTCCCACTCCAGATAAAGATGATTCGGTTTAACACAGAGTTTCCCCTCGTCTCGGGCTGTCTTAAAATTATTAGCGGCCTGTTCCTGGGATTTTTCAGCAGCCTTTTCAAGTTCCTTCAGCTCCATTAAAATAAAGAGCGCCTGATTCGGGATATAATCAAAAAATGTATTGAGTGATGGATAAATGAATGGAATTAGGCCCTCTATCCCCGGGGAAACAACTTCATTTTTCAATTGATCGATCGTTTTCCTCACCTGAGTGACCGGCGTTTCAAGCTCGGCGGCTTCTCTTCTGATTTGGCTGATGATATGATGCAGGCGATCCTTTTTTATTATCGTTTCCTTTGCCGGAAGGATGATTGCCTCAGATATCCTTTTTCGTCTCCTTTGGGTAGCCGGGGAAAAGAATCGCAATGATTCAACCGTCTCCCCCGATAATTCGATGCGCAATGGATATGAATAAAGCGGTGTATATAGGTCCAGGATACCACCTCTTAGACTAAAATCACCCGGTTCCTCGACAATCAGGGAACGGGTATATCCACCGAAAATGAGTTTTTGAATCAAACCATTCCGATCGATCTCCTCACCTTCAATGATGAGTTCGGCATAATCGGTTATTTCATGTTTCGGAACAATTTTTTGCAGCAGCGCATCGACTGTTGTCACCACTAGGGGAGATGCCCCTCCTGCGGTCAGTTGATAAAGGGTTCGTATTCTCCTTGCAGCAGTTTCATTGTGATAAGAAAGAAATTTAAAAGGCAAAATGTGATAGGAGGGAAAATAGATGAGTGGAAGGCCGGACCGATTTGAAAAAAAATGCAAATCCTGAAAAAACCTTTCTCCATCCTTCGATGAAGGTAAGATTACAACTGTGGGGAGATGAAGTCGCAGATAAATCTGCACTGTCAAATAGGCTGCCTCAGCTCCGTGAATGCCCGTACAATGAATCCGGCTGCGCCTTTGAGGTATCGAATTGATGAAAGTTTGAAGTGAAGTTTTTTCTTGATTTCGATCTGTATTCACAATAGCTTATCCATACAACATGCCGGCGTAGCTCAGATGGTAGAGCAGCTGATTCGTAATCAGCAGGTCGACGGTTCAATTCCGCCCGCCGGCTCCACAAATACTAAGGGATTGCAGGCATTTAGCCTCCAATCTCTTTTTTTTATTTTTGGACACTATATCGGCATATTGGGGCATATTCAAGCCTTTCTGCGTAATAATTGCGTAATATTAGCATGAAGTTTTTATCAAAAATCCATGTTTAAAAGAAAATTATCCGCGAATTGAACATGTCTGAATATATTAAATATATAGGATAAATTTCTTATGATGAAAAATTTCAATGGACGCATTTTGCCAGTATCGGAGAAACCAACTCTGCAACACAGGCTGATCGGGATCATGGCTTCCGCTAAATGATCTAAGATCTAAATTGAGACCTGTTTTTGCTTATAATCAACGTCAGGTGGCTTTGATGGAATCTTTGCTTCCGGCACGGTTATTACCTGAGGATATGTTGAAGGCTCCCGTTTTCAGAAAGGTACCGTACCGATGCCGGAATCGGTTTATTGACAACGCAATCCACAAAACTCGCCGTACTATCAGTGTGTTGAGGATTATTTCGAAACATTCGAACGGGTCTATAAAGACCGGTTCGAGCGCAGATACGGATTCTTTCGCCCCTGTGTCGGGTAGATGATGTTGCGGTACTTTGACTGCAGGATTCTGCACAACGGGTTTGCCCGTGTGCGTTGTGATCACCGTGGTTATGAATATTTATAGGCCCACTCATGCGAAAGGCGTCATTTTTGTCCATCCTGCCATCAGAAGCGTGAGGTGGAGTTCGGTGAGTAGCTTTGTCAGGAGGTGGTGAAGGCCGTACCGCATCGGCATGTGGTGTTGAGCATACCGAAAATTCTGCAGCGGTATTTTCTTTACGACCGCAAGCCGCTTTCGGATCTCAGTCGTTGTGGATGGGAGGCGCTGAAAGCTTTTTACACAACCGGTGTAAGGGATCCAAAGGCAGTGCCCAGTGCGGTAGTCGCCATTCAAATATTTGGAGATTTTCTCGGGTTCCACCCTCACTTGCATATCCTCGTGTCTGACGGTTGTTTTCAGAAAAATGGTATGTTTTCAGTTTCTCCGGCCGTAGATACCGAAGCCCTGGAGCAGATATTCCGCAGCAAAGTGCCGTCTTGACAATAAAATCTTCATCCGGTATGAATTTCGGTTATCTGAAGCCGCTTGGGACTTGCTGTCGCATCGTTGCAATACAATATGTTGTGACTCATTCCAGTTGCCACACAACTCTGTTTTTCTGCTTGATCTGTTTTCAAAAAGCGAATTCTTATCCTTTGCGCGGAGTCTGGAGATAAAGCGAGGACACAAGTTATCATGCCGGCTGATTCTTGTAATGAAGCTGAGATGATGGTTTCCGGTGAACCCTTGAAACAGTGTCAACAATACCCTTGCAGTCCCATGGACGCACGCGACGCCTTCAAGCGATTAGATGAAGGCGATGATGGAGAGTATTACGCCCAGGACCGGATGGTCAGTCATCTGGACTCCTTGGCCCTGCGGACGGTCACAAGCGTGATTGGACAACTGGTCATTGAAGAGTCACCGGTGATTCTGGACCTGATGGCCTCCTGGGATTCCCATATCCCGGCCGATATCCGACCGTCCCGAGTAGTGGGCCTGGGCTTGAATCTCAGAGAGCTTTCGGCCAATCCGTCTGTGGATGACGCCGTGGTGCACGACATAAACCGGGATCCCCGGCTGCCGTTTGGGGATGACATCTTCGATGTGGTTCTCAACACAGTCTCTGTCGATTACCTGACCCGCCCGGTAGACGTATTCAAAGATGTTGCCAGAGTCCTTAGACCAGGGGGATTGTTCCTGGTGGTCTTTTCCAACCGGATGTTTCCTGACAAAGCAGTTCGTGTTTGGTGTGACAGTAGCGAAGAAGAACGGGTGATCCTGGTGGAGGAGTTCTTCTCGCGGGCCGGCGGGTTTGAAAAGCCGCAAACGTTCGTGTCAAGAGGACGGCCCCGGCCCCGCGACGACAAATATGCCGACCACCTTTCCACAAGCGACCCGATATACGCCGTCTATGCCGAGTGGATAGGCGGGCACGCCGACCGCACGCCACGGCCTCAACCTGTGCTGGGATCGGAGATGGTATTCAGCCCAGAAGAAGTGCAACAGAGAAAACGGCGGATCAAGGAGACGTTGCGCTGCCCTCATTGCGACGGCCGGCTCGACAAATGGACCGTACCGGACAATCCTTTCGGGCAGACGTGGGACAATGAGCACATGTACGTTTGCTTCAATGACGCGTGCCCCTATTTCGTCGGCGGATGGCAACACATGTCCCAGCAGGGGAACCGGAGCGCGTCCTATCGCCTAATGTACAACCCGGAGAAAGACACCTGCTCCCCTATCCCGGTCCCCGGCCTCACGGCACTGTGTGAAAGTATCGTAGAAGAGGGCAAGGAGGATGGGGGTGATTGTTGAGCACGAGTTTGGCATCGCTCGGCAGCGAGTCCGACGGGGCGTCGAGGTCCGCATTGGTAAGCTGAGCGATTGATGCTCGCCCTGGTTGGCATGAACCAGCAGACAAGTCACATGAGAACCGTCACTCTACTGTGCGCTGCGGTCCTGGCGAGGGTTTGGGGCTCGGACTGGGCCTCTCTCCGCTTCGTTGATCGTTATGGCGGCTTGCGTCGACATGGCGACACAACGGCCTCAATGAGGTATTGCCGTGCCGACCGTGAAAAATTGCACTGCAAGTTGGATCAGCGCCGCGATTCTTTTGGCGAGCCTGTACTTTGGTGCGCCAAGCATATCGGAGCTGTGTCCCGTGTCGCCTCCATCGCTGGCACATACGGCTGCCTTTTAATGTCAACTCCCTCTCCCAGACAGCGGCAGTTGAGACCATCAGTAGTCACCGTGAGGTGGAAAAGACCTTGACAATTATACGTAGAGAGCGGAAAAGGCTCTTCAGGAAGCTGGAAAAGATTGACGGCGTAACGCCCTATCCATCTGAGGCCAACTTTATTCCATTCAGCCTGAAGAATGCCTCCCCAGTCCATGAAAGACTGCTTTCAGAAGGAGTGCTTATCAGAAATATGGAGGGTGTTCTTAAGAACAGTCTCAGGGTAAATGAGAATAACACCTTCATTAAGGCCTTAAAGAAGATTCTGCAATGAAGAAAGAAAAGGCCGCACTATTATCAGTAGTCTCCAACACAATACTTGTGGTAATCAAGTTGGCAGCAGGTATTCTGACGGAAAGCATCAGTATCCTGTCAGAAGCGCTTCACAGTGCAACTGACCTCTTTGCCTCCTTTGTAGCCTATGCAAGCATCAAAAAAGCGACAATGCCTGCTGACAGTGAGCACCCCTTTGGGCATGGCAAGTACGAGAATCTGAGCGCTCTGGCTGAATCCATCCTCATCGTAGCTGCTGCACTGCTTATCGCATATGAGGCTGTAAAAAGAGGCTTTACAGAAGAGATGATCTCGTTCCCAAGCCTGGCGTTAGCAGTCATGGGGATATCTGCCGCTGTCAATATTGTTATCTCCACATACCTGAAACGCATCTCAAAAGAGACGGACTCCATCGCTCTGGAAGCTGATGCAAAACATCTCAGCGCTGATGTCTACAGCTCTCTTGGGGTATTTGCCGGGATTCTCCTGATCGTTATAACCGGATACCATGTCTTTGATTCCCTTGCGGCCTTGGTCGTATCGGGGCTGATACTTTATGAGGGTCTCTCCATCACCAGAAAGTCTATCCATGGACTCCTCGATACGGTGCTGCCTGAAGATGAGGTGAAGGTTATACATGACGTACTTGAGTCTTACAGTAAAGATGTAAAAGACTTCCATGAATTGAGAACCAGGAAGGCTGGCAGTGAGAGGCATATTGACTTGCACCTCACCGTATGCAGTAATGAGAGGATAAAAGAAACACACGAGACTATGGACAATATAGAGAAGGAGCTATCCGGCAGGCTTTCAGGCTGTAACGTGATCATACATCCTGAGCCATGCAGCCATCTCGCGGACCAATGCCCGGCAGGTTGTTACTGGGAGAAAACTGAGGATTAGGGGACTTATTTTCCATCTTCTATTTATCATTGGCCATCTACCATTTGTAACCATGCACAGTGCCGAAGGCTGATGCTCTTTCTCATTTTCTCCCGGGAAATGAAAAAGCTCGCAATCTTGCAGTATTATTTTGCCTTTTAATGCGTCGCTTATTGCTATGATCCTCTTTTCAAAAAAGGTATCATAATCATCATTCATAACCCCATATGTTTCAATATCTATGAGATGGCTTTTCATTGTTTCATCAAGCATAGTATTTCTTGTGAATCTATCCATGTACTCGCTTGGACTCTTAGGGCCTATGACTCTCTTGTTTAAAGGGAGATTGCCAGCATGTTTTTTATTTCTTGTTCTGTAACTTCGTTGCTAAATGAACAATTAAAAATTTTATTTCTATTTTTATCTTTAAAATTTTTCGTTGTCAGCGCCTTTTCTAAAAAGCCGAACCACCCAGATCACCGGCTCGACCGGGTGCATTTTGTTTGTTAAATTCTAATTGTCCATATATTTTGCATAACGGATGATACCGCATGGGAATGATCTACCATTATCTATGACATATGTTTTCCCTTTATCCTTGAAAACAACAATGGAGTGATGGTTGTCTACACTCCGCAGCGGGGCCACCTTGAATTCATAGGCATTGTATCCCCCTGCGCGAAGGCACTCAGCAATGAAATTTGATATGGCCGTACAATCACCAACACCATTTTTAAACACATACAGATTGTTGACCGTTTTTGTCGGAAGGGATCGCCAGTCTACCCATTTAAGACGATTTTTTGAATAATAATCGACTAATTCCGGAGAATTTAATCGAATCACGGTTTTTCTATAGTCACTCCAGTTGGGGTCTTCTTTTTTTGCATTTAGTATTTCTTTTATGATTTTTTTGGCATTTTTTGTGAATATTCTATTTTCTCTGGATTTTTTGCTGTCTCTTTTATGATCCCAGTATAGGGTTTGTGCAAACGTTTCATATTTTTTTTTGTTCCACATGTCTATGTATTGGGCTTTTTCTGAGGCGATTTGGATATTTTCAATCAGCAGGCGCATCTGCTGATCTGTAATATATTCCGGGAGAGAACCTAATTTCCATGTATCATTTAAAAGGTCTTGTGTTGAATACGCATTGATTTGATTTTTTATGCCGGGGATCTTTTTTTTCTTGGACAACCAGAACAGCGCCTGAAGCGGGGTGCAATATTTTCTCTTTTCAGACAGGCCTACCCGATACATCTGTTGAAACATTTGACCAAACGCAGCTTGATTTTCCATATACAGCGTTAATAGCAAGTCTGTCCCCTGCTTTTCTTCAACGGTGATGCCATCCTGTAAATCAGGCAGCTTACCCAATTCTCTGGCTAACAAGTTATTTTCTTTAAATAGGGTTTTCAGGGTAATCGTCACTGAAGAAAAAGGTTCTGTGTTTTTCCCTGTATATTTTTCATCAAGAATACTGATATTGGGTGTGGTTGAAACACATCCATAAAATGATAGAAAACAGATAGAAGATAAAAGAGTGTTTAAAAAATAACGCATGGTTTCCTCATTCTTTTATATTTATCCCTGAATTATACGGGAGTCGTTCCTAGGCTTTTCAATTGTACCTTTGACAAAATCTCAGGAGGTGTATCGATTACCTTTGCCGTCTGTTTTTTTGGCAAATAGAGCCATATGCAAAACCTGCTCTTTATACACCAAGGATGAACCGGCCACTTTTTTGCTCTGAAGATGTATATTTTGACCAAGATCAACCGAGTCGTGAACCTTCAGGGTTGAATTTCTTGCAGCTTTCAAAAAAGAATGCGCCTTTTTCTTTAAATCTTCACTTTTATGTGAATTATCAGCAAATTTAGATTCTCTTTTTTGCTGTTTAGCCATAGCTCTCTCGCCACGCTTCGATTTATAATAGTAAAGAGGTATATACTATTTCTTTAAATTATAAGAATATCGACCATGTTTTTATGAGCTTGATAATTTGTGTATCGGGATCGGCGAATAGCTTATCAAAAGAATTATAAATTGCAACTAAATATCCTGTTGACACCTCTGCTCACATCCGTTATCTGAATTTCAATCGTCAGCATCTGGATGATAATTGTTATTGTATACTTTGCGACACCATATATTGTGATTCACTCGGTTACCGTACACAACTTGAAATTTGGTCTCATTCCGCTCCCCAAAAGGGAATTCTTATCAACCACAAGGCGATCCCGCCAATGACGTGGCAGCCGGCACAAAATGGGAAGACGTGCCTGAAGATTAGGAATGCCCGGTGTGCAGTACAGGCAAAGAATATTTTGAAGGAGAAGAATAGACCGGTAACCACCGACGGGGAATGCCGACCGGCGGTTATGACCACCCGGGCCAGTGGAAATCGGCCCGGTTAAACAAACCCATCCGTAAAATTTCGAGGACTATATGGAACCGATTAAAATTGCCGAGAACATTTACAGCGTCGGCGTGAACGACTGGAATATTCGTGACTTTCACGGCTATTCAACCCATCAGGGTACCAGCTACAACGCCTTTTTGATTCTGGACGAAAAGAATGTTCTAATTGATACCGTTAAAGAAGACTTTTCTAAGGAGCTGCTCAGCAATATTGCCAATATCATCGATCCGAAAGAGATCGACATTGTCATCAGCAACCACACGGAAATGGACCACTCCGGCTCATTGCCGCATGTGATGTACCGAGTTGGTGAAGAAAAACCGCTCTACTGCTCGAAAATGGGACTGAAGAACCTGCAGTGCCATTTTGCCAATCAATGGAATTATCATGCCGTTGAAAATGGTGAAACCCTCAACATCGGCAAGCGGACCCTGACGTTCATGGAAACCCGAATGCTCCACTGGCCGGACAGCATGTTCACTTATCTGAACGAAGATAAAATTTTATTCTCCAGTGATGCCTTCGGGCAGCATTATGCCTGCAACGAGGTCTTCGATGATGAAACTGAAGACGCCATCATGCTGCATGCCAAGAAGTATTTTGCCAACATCCTGATGCTCTATTCGAAAAAGACCATCAAGCTAATCGAAAAAGTTGTGGAGATGGACCTGAAGCTTAACATGATCTGCCCTGACCACGGAATCATCTGGCGTGAAGATCCGGGGCGGATCTTCAATGCCTACGCCCGCTGGTGCGAGGCCGAACCGGAGAAAAAAGCAATCGTGATCTATGACACCATGTGGCACAGCACTGAAAAAATGGCCCACGCTATCGTGGCCGGCGCCGTAGAAGCCGGGGTGGTGGCCCGACCCTTCAGCATCCGCAAATCCGACCGCAGCGACATCATGACCGAAGTCCTGGATGCCAAAGCTATCGTGGTGGGCTCACCGACGCTGAACAACCAGCTTTTCCCGAGTGTGGCGGACATGCTCACCTACATGAAAGGACTCAAGCCCCAGGAGAAAATCGGGGCGGCCTTCGGGTCATATGGCTGGAGTGGCGAAGCCGTCAAGTACATCACCCGGGAACTGGAAGCCATGAAGTTCGACATCCCGGTAAAAGGCCTGCGGGTTCAATATGCCCCCGGGGAAGACGCCATCGGACAATGTGTCGACTTCGGTCAGGAGATTGGCAAAGCCGTCATTGCGGCTGGATAGCATTCAGGTAAGAGACCTAAGGGCATGGCGCGGTATAATAAAACGCCCATGCCTTTTTTAATCGAGGATGACAATGAGAAAACCGGTTGTTGATATTGCTGACTGCACTCATTGCGACGGCTGCGTCGAGGTATGTCCGGAGGTTTTTTCGAAACTAATTTGGACAGATCGAAGTCGCCGACCTGGAAACCTACCCTGAAGATGAGGTCAACGAAGCCACTATGTATTGTCCGGAAGACTATATATTCTGGGATGAACAGCCATGAAGACCGAACCGAGACCGGACTAATGAACCCTGGCGTATGGGGAATTCATCTACCTTGTTGCCGATAGGTAATTTAATATTGGAGAGTTTCAGGCACAAGTCAGTCAAGGGTCTTATCGCCGACACGAACAAATGGGTGTCCTCACGGTCAATCAAACCAGCATAAACACATTAACTATACCGCTATATATGGTGGTCGCTTGATTGAGGCCAAAACTGCGACTACTACTATATCAAAGCTGATGATAATATGTGATATAATTTGCAGATCACCCGTATTTTGTGTGTATCTGATATATTTGGAACTTGGCAAGATGTACAACTTTTGAAAAGAGTCTCACAATATTGCCACAATTAGTTCCTATATCTGGATAGGTGGAAATATTTTCCAGACATATAGTCCGATATCATGGAAAAGTTTTCCGTTTATTAACGTTGTTATTTTTACAATATTCTTAAACAGCCCCTTTAAATATGCAAATGAGAATAGAGGTAAAATCAGGACAATGGAATACCGTACTGAATTTGTTGAACGAATAGACAGGACACCGACTGCGGTGAGTTATCGTTTCAAAAAGCCCGAAGATTTCACTTTCACTGCCGGTCAATATATGTTAGTAGATTTAGGTAACAAACTTACACGTCCCTTATCACTAAGTAACTGTCCAGGTGAATCCGAGTTCATTGAATTCACCAAACGGATGACCGGCAGTCAATACTGCGATCGACTGGAATCCCTTAAAAAGGGAGAAACTATCAGCGTAAAGGGTCCTTTTGGAAAATTTTGCTTCTTTGGATTAAGCAGGACTTCAGTCATGATCTCTGGAGGCATTGGCATTACACCGATCAGGAGTATTCTTACAAGCCTCGACAAAAAAAATGAAAACATCGGCACGGTTATCCTAATCTATGGCAATATGAACAGAAAGGATATAGCTTTCAGGGATGAATTAGAAAACATAAAGCTTCCCGATTACCATCTGGTTCATGTTTTATCGGATACTACTGGCATGGAAAACGCTTATCAAGGATTCATAAACGCTGATATAATATCAAAAGAAGTTCCGAAAAGCAGTACTGCTCATTATATGGTTTCTGGTCCACCGGATATGGTTGAGGCGATTAAAAAAGCCTTAACCAAGCTTGATATCGCAGAAGGCCGGATTGTTACCGATAAATTTCTTGGATACAATTAATAGGTTTTGCGATTCATTCCTAATCCCTATTTGCCTGATGTTTTTCGCCCGCTCGTCCGATGATCCAAGCAATGGTATGGCGCCCCCGAAAACAACCACATTTCAATTTTACGGGCAGGTAAAGTACATGGACCTGAAATATCAAGCGGGAAGTTGGGATAGAGGCCGATGGGTGGTTGCGAAGATCGAGTGGCATTTTGGGGAACTGTTTCCCCGCCACTATTTCATCGTGACTAATTCAAAGCTTGCCGCGAGTAAAGTTGTCAAAGTGTACAACGGGCGCGGGGATGTTGAAAACCGGATCAAAGAAGGCAAGAATACTCTGCGTTGGGACAAGACGAGTTGTCACCGTTTCCCGGCGAACGAAGCCCGGCTGAAAATGGGCTTTCTCGCCTACAACCTGCTCCACTTGATTCGCCGATTCTATTTGTGGGGTGAAGATGCGCGCCGGTCTATAGAATGGATCATTACGAGATTGGTGAAAGCGGGTGCCCGGATCGTCTATCACGCCAGGCGTTGGCACGTTCATGTGGCGTCAGCGTTTCCGTTGGGGCACCATTACCGGGCTGAGCTTGGCTGGCAGCACTGAGATGGCATGCACTGATAAATGGTTTGCAGCGATCTGGCAAGAGTGCTATGTTCAAAATGTACGAAAAAAGGGATTCAAGTGGGTTTTAGAGCAGGATGATAGCGTTTTGGGTTTTTCCAAAACAAATATCTGCTTTGAAGAGAGAAAATTTGACCGAAAACTGGCAAATGTGCATGCGGAACTGGATTTCTGGAAAAAGTGCCGCATAATTCAGAATTAATCATAAAATGTTTAGAGTTAAATTACTCGCTATTTTAAGTGGTTGGATATTATCTCTACATATCTCGAATAATATTGTCCGCAAAAAATGTGACCGCAAGGTGATAAAAAAGTGTTTGCTTTTGCCCATTTTCCAGTTATTTTTTTTGCTTAACTCACGAGGCGTCTTTTCCTATACTCACCTGGCGCAAAATTGAATTCTTTTGAAATCAAACAAGGAGGTAAGACCATGTTTAAGAGGGTTGATCATGTAGAGATTGTTCCCAGTGATTTTGAAAAAAGTATTGACTTTTATGTAACAATTTTTGGCTTCAAGGTTAAAGGCAGGAATAAAGTGGATTGGCCACCCATGAAAGAAATTGCCTATGTGGAATTGGGCGATACAGTTATAGAATTTATTTCGGCTGAAAACCCTGCTCCTAAATCCACACAACCATTCCAGGTCGGATACAAAGCCATAGCCCTTGAGGTGGAAGAGATGGACAAGACCACAGAATACCTTAAGGGTAAAGGGATAGATATAACGATGGGCCCTGTAGATTTGGGAGATTCAATGAGGGCGGAGATACAGGACCCCGATGGGCTGACTATCGAACTTAGGCAGTGGAAATAAGAAGTGAGAGTCCCGGAATAGATAGATGGATTTTGTACAAGCCCTAAGGTTGACACTGCTTTGATTCCCATACCTAGGAAAACCCTGCCATCTGACCCTAGAATGGATACTGCTGTTTTGGATCTTCAATCGTTACCCAGCGTATGGATGTAAACGCCTCGATAGCTGCCTTTCCCCCAAAGCGACCATAGCCTGAATCTTTCACGCCGCCAAAGGGCATTTGAGCTTCATCACCAACGGTTGGGCCATTAATATGGCAAATCCCGCTTTCGATCTGATTTGCAACGGATAAGGCACGGTTGATGTCCTGGCTGTAAACAGCTGCCGAAAGACCATAGGCGGTGTCATTTGCAACATGTATGGCTTCTGCATCGTTTTTAACCCGAATAATCGGCTTAACAGGTCCAAAACTCTCTTCCGCATAAATGCGCATCTTGGATGTCACATCATCAATCAATGTCGCTTTTACAATTGAGCCATCGCGGCTGCCACCAGCGACAACCCTGCCGCCCCTTGCTGTTGCGTCCTCAATCAGTGCATCCATCTTTTCCGCAGCTTCGAGGTTAACAAGTGAGCCCAGAACAACTTTATCCCTCGGATTGCCTGCAGGCAGCGCATTGGTCTTGGCAGCCAGAGCCTCTACAAAACGATCGGCGATGCCCTCATGCACAATCAACCGCTCTGTCGACATACATATTTGCCCCTGGTTCATGAAGGCCCCGAAGGCTGCGCCATTAACGGCCCCTTCAAGGTCGGCGTCATCAAGAATAATCATGGGGGCTTTGCCGCCGAGCTCAAGAAGTACTGGTTTGAGTATCTTGGCGGCTTTCAATGCAATAATGCGGCCCACGGCCGTTGAACCTGTAAAGTTGATATGACGCACCGCAGGAGCAGCAATCAATGTTGAGACAACATCCGCTGCGTCTTCAGGCGCATTGGTGATCACATTCACCACCCCACCCGGCAACCCGGCTTCCTGAAAAGCCTCACCTATTGCCAAATGCGTTGCTGGACAGAGCTCTGAGGCCTTGAGGATAACTGAATTCCCACAGGTTAGCGCCATCGCGATAGCGCGAACGCCAAGAATTACTGGAGCATTCCAAGGTGCAATGCCCAGGCGACGCCAAGAGGCTTGCGCTGAGCCATCGCCAATGAGCCCGGTTTGTTGGCCGGAATGACTTCTCCAGTGATCTGGGTTGTCATTGACGCTGCTTCGCGCAGCATGCCAGCGGCCAACATACAATTGAAGCCGGCCCAAGGACCAGTTGCGCCTGTTTCGGTAATCATTTTGCCGATAAATTCTTCGGTTTTGGCTTCTAATGCATCCGCTGCTTTGAGCAGAAATGTTCGCCGTTGTCCAGGGCCTGTCACAGACCAAGCCGGAAAAGCCGCCGCAGCCGCTTCAACTGCCTTTAGAGCATCTTCTTTGGAAGAGGCCGCTGCCGTGCTGGCAATCTGGCCGGTTACTGGATCAAAACGATCATAGGTTCGTCCATCAGTCGCTGCGACCGCTTGTCCGTCTATCAATAGCTGAACATTCATGTTTTATCTCCTTTAGAATTCCATTACTTCGGCCATGACAGAGGCCTCAAGACCGCCGTCACAAGCCAGGTTGGTTCCATTTACCCAGCGTGATGCATCGGAGGCCAAGAACCGAATTGGAGGCGCAATGTCATGAGCCGTTCCTGCACGCCCAACCCGGTTGATGCCACTATTAACTCGCTCATCTCCCAATACCTCGCGGAACTGTTTGAGGATCGGGGTTTCTACAGGGCCAGGACTGACAGCATTGATGCGGATATTTTTGTCCTTGCAAATTGGATCTTGCGAGGCTTGATATGTCCAGAGTAGAAGAAGCTCTTTTGAGTCCGGATAAGAAGTCTCGTTTTGTATATTGTGATCGTCACAGAATTTTTCGATATCCGTCGGAAACTCGCTCACTGCCAAAGCCTTATGATATGATATATGTATGTATGATTATGATAAGACATTGCTTTTTCG
>DCWS01000005.1:0-472 GCA_002328165.1 Desulfobacteraceae bacterium UBA2156
TTATTTTGCGATTTGCACATTAGGCTTAGGTATTGCTATGGGAGAAATTGCGTCCGGTATAGAATTAATTGGAGCCGGACAAGGAATGACGACTCCCCCTTGGCCAAAAGGTATAGGTGGCGTCGAGTTAAGATCACAATTTTATTATTATCTATGCTTTGCGTTGATGATTATTACATTTTTATTTCTAAGGTGGGTTTATCAAACAAGATTTGGACTGGTTCTCAATGCAATTAGAGACAATGAAGATAAAGCAGAAGCAATGGGAATTCACACCATGAGATATAAAATTACTGGCTGGGTTATTTCAGCTTTTTTTCTAGGTATAGCAGGTGGATTGATGGGAAATATGATTGGATATATTGAGCCAACAGAGATTGCCTTTGCAGGGGCATCCTACGGAGTATTCATGGTGCTAATGGCAATCCTTGGAGGAAAAGGAACGCTCTGGGGACCTGTAATTGGAGCAATA
>DCWS01000005.1:848-40228 GCA_002328165.1 Desulfobacteraceae bacterium UBA2156
TGCTCTTGGATTATTAATTGTACTTATTGTTGTGTTTTTTCCGGAAGGAATTATGGGTTGGCTTAGAGAAAAATTTCCAGAAAGATTTGGAGAAGTAATTGATGAAGCAGATCGAAAGGCACAGGTCGAATTAGAATAAAATAATGGGTATATTAGAAGTAAACCAGGTTTATAAATATTTCGGTGGCGTTAAGGCTAACGAAAATATTTCTTTATCCGTTGAGAAAGGCACTATAGTTGGTTTGATTGGCCCCAATGGTTCTGGAAAAACAACATTATTTAATTCAATTGTTGGAACTCACCCAATAGATAAAGGCTCAATAAAATTTGAAGGAAAAGAAGTCTCAGAACTACCTATCCCCGTCGTTGCAAAACTTGGTTTGCTCAGAACATTTCAGCAAACAAGAATTTACGGAAAATTAAACTGCGTTCAAAATATGCTAATTAGCTCTAAACCTGAGAAAGATAATATTTTTACTGTTTTTGCAAAAATCCCTGCGACATTAACTGCAAAAGCTGAAAATTTATTGAAATTTGTAGGCCTATATCAGAAAAGAAAACTTAGGGCTGGAGATTTATCCTTCGGTCAACAAAAGCTCTTGGAATTAGCAATGGCATTAATGAATGAACCCAAAATGCTACTTCTTGACGAACCAACTGCTGGAATTAACCCGACTTTGATTAATGGAATTATAGATCGATTGATCAAAGTAAATAAAGAATTCGGCGTCACACTTTTAGTAATAGAGCACAACATGAGAGTAATTATGAATTTAGCTCAAAAAATATTTTGCTTAGCCTATGGGCAGTTGCTTGCTGAGGGTACACCAGAACAAATTAAAAATGATAAGCGAGTTATCAATGCTTATCTAGGAGCACAGTAAATGTCGACAGATCAATATTCAGTTTTAGGTAAAGCACCCGGTACAGAAGAATTAAAAAACCTATCGTCCAATGATGTGCATTTAACGATAAAGGATCTCAATGCCGGATATGGAAAAATGGTTATTTTACATGACTTTGATTTATTTGTAAGTAAAGCACAGTCTTTATGTTTAATAGGACCCAATGGTGCGGGTAAATCCACCATCCTTCACTCCATCTATGGGTTCACCAACATCACCGGTGGCGCTATCAAGATGCGAAATAACGACATCACCCACCTCAGTCCAAACGAAAAACTCAAACACGCTGGGATCGCTTACATTTTGCAAGATGCATCTATTTTTCCGGGTATGACGGTTGAGGAAAACATGATAATGGGCGGGTTTCTCATGGACAAACCGAGTCAGACCAGGGACGCAGCAGAAAAGGTGTTCGCAAAATATCCCCGTCTGGATGAACGACGAAACCAACATGCAGGGGTACTCTCAGGCGGCGAAAGGCGTCTTTTGGAAATCTCCCGGGCACTGATCATGGATCCGGAAATTCTGCTGGTGGACGAACCCTCCATCGGGCTTGAGCCCCGCTATATCGAAATGGTGTTCGAAATTCTCGATGATCTCCAGCACAATGAAGGTAAAACCATCATCTTGGTTGAACAAAACGCCAAGAAAGGACTGGAGTTCGCGGACATCGGCTATGTTCTGGTCTCGGGTCAGCTGGCCATGGCCGATAGTGGTGACGAGCTTCTTAAGAATCCTGAAGTCGAACGGCTGTTTTTAGGCGGTTAGAAAACAACTGGGCTTTTATTACTTTGGCCAATACGGATCTCGTAGGACCTTTTTGAAAATCTTTCCGGATCCTGTTTTGGGCAGCTCCGTCAAAAAATCCACAGACTTGGGCGTCTTGTACGATGCCTGGTGCTGTTTGCAAAATCTGATGATTTCCTCTTCTGTGGATGTTTCGTTTGGCTTCAGAACAACCACAGCTTTGACCGCCTCTCCCCATTTCTCATCCGGTATGCCGATGACGGCGGCTTCCAGCACCTTTGGGTGCCGGTAGAGGACGTTTTCCACCTCCGTGGAGTAAATATTCTCACCTCCAGAGATAATCATATCTTTTTTTCGATCCACGATATTCACATATCCTTCTTTATCGACCACCGCCAGATCTCCTGTCCGAAGCCAAGCTCCGGAAAAGGCGTTTCGGGTTTCCACCGGGCGTTTCCAGTACCCGGGTGTGATTGTATCCCCCCGAACCCAGATTTCTCCGACCTGTTGGCCGTCCGAAACAACCGGTGTGTTGTTTTTATCCATCACTTGGAGGTCCACCGTGATAAATGGCCGACCGGTTTTGGCTTTATAAGTCAACCGTTCCTCTGCCGGAAGATTTTGCAAGTGCTCTTTCAGTATGCTCAGAGTCAGATAAGGGCTGGTTTCGGTCATGCCGTAGGTTTGGATATAATCACAGCCAAAGGTTCGTATAATGTTGTGAACCAATTGCGGTGCAATGGGTGCGCCACCGCTGAGAATTGCGCGAAGGCTGGAATAATTGTAAGACCGGACCTGGGGATGCTTTATCATCAGATTCAACATGGTCGGAATCAGGTTGCTCAGAGTGATCTGCTCTTTTTCGATGGTGGCCATCACTTTTTCAGCTTCAAAGTGAGGAACCATCACATGTTGACCTCCCACCCAGGTAATGGCAAATGTGGCCCAGGCATCTGCAAGGTGAAACATGGGGGCGATATGACCCCAGATATCTGCATCGACCAGCTTCAGTTCCCCGATGGTGCCCAGGGCATGAATACAAACGTTTTTATGGGTGAGCATAACACCTTTTGGGCTCCCGGTAGTGCCACTGGTATAGTAGAGTTGCGCGACCTGCTCTTCCCGGATGGGAACCGGTTTGAAAGGCGTCGGTTCCCGGTCCATGATTTTCCCGTATTCATGAAAAGAAATGTCGGCCGATAGGGAGGGAATCTCTCCGATCCATAGAATGCCTTCCAACAATGTCGGTTCGGTTAGGATATTTTCGACAAGGGGGCTGAAACTGGAATTGGCCACCAGCCATCGGGCTCCGGCATCTCTAAGTATATAGGCAATCTCTTTGGCTGATAAACGATGGTTCAGAGGGGAAAGGATTGCGCCGATTCCGGCTGCTGCGTAGTAGTTCTCAAAAAAAACATAGGAGTTGACATCGAGAATGGAAATCCGATCTTCGGGCTGAATTCCATGTTCCTGAAAAAAGCGTGCCAAGGTGCAAACACGCTCCCCTATCTTTTTATACGTGAATGAACGATCGTTGTCTATCATCCCGATTTTTTCCGGGTATAAAGACCTTGCCTTTTCGAGTGTTGTCCAAATATTCAAAATTTACCCTCAAAATTTCCGGCACGGATGCCTCAAGATGAAAAACTAAAATCATACGGACGCTGCAATCGCCGCGCCAAGTTCGGCCGTCATCGCTTTGCCACCCATATCGGGCGTCCGAAGATCAGTGTCTGCAAGCAGATTCGCTATGGTTTTTTCAATGGCTTGAGCGGCCTCGTGGTGGCCCAGGTGCTCCAGCATCATCGCCCCTGACCAGATCTGGGCAATGGGATTGGCAATACCCTTGCCGGCAATATCAGGTGCTGAACCGTGTACCGGTTCGAACATGGACGGATATTCACGGGTCGGGTTGAGATTGGCAGACGGTGCGACACCGATGCTCCCAGCCACTGCAGGACCCAGGTCAGAAAGTATATCACCAAAGAGGTTGCTCCCCACCACCACATCGAACCAGTCGGGATGAAGGACAAAGTGAGAAGTGAGGATATCGATGTGATACTGGGCGGTCTGAATATCAGGATATTCTCTCGCAATGGCATTGAAGCGCTCGTCCCAGTAAGGCATGGTGTGGATGATACCGTTCGATTTGGTTGCAGAAGTTACGTGTTTGGTTTTTCGTTTGCGCGCGAGTTCGAAAGCGTAACGCAACACCCGGTCGACGCCTTTACGGGTAAAGACCGTCTCCTGTACTACCATCTCGGCATCGGTTCCTGTATACAATCTTCCGCCGATCTCAGAATACTCTCCTTCGTTGTTTTCCCGCACGATACAAAAATCGATATCTTTTGGTGTTCTATTTCGAAGGGGTGAGACCATTCCCCTCAACATCTGCACGGGACGCAGGTTAATGTACTGCCGCATGTGTCTTCGGATCGGTATCAGCAGTCCCCACAAAGAGATATGATCGGGCACACCCGGAAAACCGACGGCGCCGAGGAAAATCGCGTCAAATCGGCAAAGTTGCTTTAGTCCATCTTCAGGCATCATGCGACCCGTCTCGGTGTATGCTTCGCAACTCCACGGAAACTCTTGCCATAAAAAGCGGATGTCGAACCGCCGGCCAACCGCTTCAAGAACACGGATGCCTTCCGGAATTACTTCCTTACCGATGCCGTCGCCAGGCACCACGGCAATCCGATGGGTGATCATTTTTTCCCCCTCCTCTTTGCCCTCCAATTTCAACCCCAATTGATCAGGGGGCCGCATCCGGCAAAGGATGAACTTAAATTTTACGCAATATACCCATGTTTCTTTCTACATCTTATCAAATATTACCATTGGTGTATAGATTTAGTTACTCAATTCACACCTTTCGAGAACAGAAATCTCCTTGACAATTCAGAATTATTCTTATTTAGTCGAACATGATACAGAATCAACCCCGCACGTAGGGCCTTTCATTATTTATTAGAAAATGCAAACAGCATCATCTAAACGGACAGCCATCACCATTTACATTGCAAAATCCGCAGTAAAATTATAGATATCTCCTATTGCAGGTACGATAATTCGGAGGTTCCGAATAAGATACAATAAAAGTTTACCATCTTTAGCAAAAGAGTTATACTCAAGAGGATATGTGAGACCTGCCGAAGAGCGGAACGCACTGAAAACGGCAACCTCTTTCCCATAGGCCGAATAATGAGGGATAAATAAAGGAGCAGGCAATGTCTATCATCACCATTTCCAGGGAGAGTTATTATCTGGGGGGAAAAATTGCCGAAAAGATCGCCCAACAGTTAGGCTTTGCATGTTTTTCCCGGGATACACTGCTCGAAGCATTGGGCGAATTTCAAATACCGGAAATCAAGCTGATCCGAAACATTCAAGATGCCATTTCGGTTCTGGATAGGTTTCCATACGGAAAAGAAAGATACATCGAAAGTATGAGATTAGCGGCGTTGAAGCAGTTCCAAAAAGATAACGTTGTTTATCATGGATTAGCGGGCCATTTTTTTGTCCAGGATATTTCCCACGTCCTTAAAGTCAGAATAATTCAGGACCTGGAGATGCGGGTAGAAGAAGAGATAAAACGGGAAAATATTTCTGTCGAAGATGCACGGTATGTCCTGAAAAAAGACGATGACGAACGCCGTAAATGGAGCCTTTATCTCTATAGAATCGATATCCAGAATCCGAGCCTTTATGATATGGTGTTAAATATCGGTGATATCACTGTAGACCATGCCATTGATACCATTATAAGTGCAGCAAAGCTGTCCTGTTTCAAGACAACCCCCGAGTCCCGGAAGAGAATCGATGATTTAACATTAGCAGCCGAGGCACGGGTAGTTTTATTTGAGTTTCCGAGTGCCGGCATTTTGGCCAAGGACGGAAAGATCTTTGTTGGGTTAAAAGCCCCGTTGGCCCAGCAAAAAACAATAGTACTGAATATTGAAAATGCGTTAAAGGACATTGCGGAAGTGAAAGATATTGATATTCATTTTGAACCATACCTATGAGACGTTGTTGAAGGGTGTAGAAAAAACAATCGATTATTTTTTCAAGTGTGATTACAAATTATGATACAGCTTATCAGAGGATTCAAAGACGTTCTCCCGGGAGAAGTAGAACTTTGGCAGGCGATAGAAAAGACCGCTATTTCTGTATTTGATGATTTTGGCTTTAAGGAAATCCGAATTCCGATTATAGAAAAAACCGAGCTTTTTTCAAGAAGTATCGGAGACAATACAGATATCGTGGAAAAGGAGATGTATACCTTTTCAGATCGGAAAGGAGATCTGATTACTTTACGGCCAGAAGCAACCGCATCTGTTGTCCGGTCTTATATTCAGCATAAGCTTTACACAAGTGACCCTGTCCAGAAATTTTATACCATCGGCCCGATGTTCCGCAGGGAGAGACCTCAGCAGGGAAGGTACAGGCAGTTTTACCAGATAAATGCCGAGATATTCGGCATTGATTCACCGTTGGCCGATGTCCAACTCATCTTTTTGCTTGTTACGCTCTTTTCCAGGTTGGCGGTGCCGGATGTAGAAACCCATATTAATTCGCTTGGTTGTCCTATCTGCCGGCCCGGGTTTAAGCAGGCCCTTATCGATTTTCTGTCTAAAACCAAGGTGAAGCTTTGCTCGGACTGTATCAGAAGAAGCAAACAAAATCCGTTAAGGGTGCTAGATTGCAAAGTACCTTCCTGCAGGGAAGCCATGGCGCAAACACCTTCCTTACTCGATTTTCTTTGCTATGAATGTGTCAGGGACTTCAAGATACTGACTGATTCTCTTGAACATCTCAACATTTCGTTTATCATCGACAAGCGATTGGTCAGGGGGCTCGACTATTATACCCGGGCTACATTTGAAATTCAAACCGGATTTTTGGGCGCCCAAAGTGCTGTTGCCGGCGGTGGCCGATATGATGGTCTTGTAGAGGCGCTTGGCGGGCCTGATCTGCCTGCAACCGGATTTGCCATCGGTCTTGACCGGCTAACAGAAATTTCCGATCTGCAAATCGACGATTACCATAAGACCCCTCAGATATTCATCGCTGCTCTGGGACAAAAGAGCAAAGGCAAGGCGTTTGAATGGGTCTGTTCTTTGAACAAAACAGGGATTAGGGCCGAGATGGATTTTGGCGAAAAAAGTTTGAAAAGCCAGATGAAAAGGGCTAATAAACTCGGTGCAAGCCATGTTTTGATTGTGGGAGAAAAGGAGTTGACAGAAGGATCAGCCGTACTCAGGGATATGATGACAAAGAAGCAGGTATTCATTTCTACGGATGCGGTTATTGAAAATGTGAGTAGAAAACTGGGGGCATTACCCTTGTAATTTTCGGTCTAATCGATTTCAGCCTGATAAGGTTATCGGGTTTAATAACTTTTAAAGAGGGGGCATATTCATTGTCAGATATACTTGGAGAAATGCGACGGACACACCACTGCAACGAGCTTTGTGGAGACGATTTTGGTAAAGAGGTGGTGCTTATGGGATGGGTGCAACGCCGAAGGGACCACGGAGGCGTCATATTCGTGGATATGCGGGACAGAGAGGGTACTACCCAGGTTGTTTTTAATCCAAAGGAGAATAAAGAGATACACGAGAAAGCCCATGCGATTCGGAATGAATATGTTATCGGGGTTTGTGGAAACGTGGACAAAAGGCCGGATGGGATGACCAACCCCAACCTAAAGACCGGTGAAATTGAGATTTTGGTGACAGATCTTAAAATTTTAAATCCTGCGAAAACACCCCCTTTTCTAATTGAAGATACGGTTGATGTATCTGAAACGGTTCGTTTCAAATACCGCCATCTCGACTTAAGACGCCCCCAACTTCAACGCAATATTATTTTAAGGCACAGGGCTGCCAAATCGATACGAAATTATTTGAACAAACACGGATTTCTTGACATAGAGACGCCGGTTTTAACACGAAGCACCCCCGAAGGCGCCAGAGACTATGTTGTACCCAGCAGGGTCAATCCAGGCCAATTTTATGCCCTGCCCCAATCTCCTCAGATTTTTAAACAACTGCTGATGATATCCGGATTTGACCGGTATTATCAGATTGCCCGTTGCTTCAGAGACGAAGATCTCAGGGCCGACCGACAACCGGAATTTACCCAGATCGATTTGGAAATGTCGTTTGTAGGCGAGGATGATATCATGGGAATTACCGAAGGCATGCTGGCGGCTCTTTTCAAAGATGTTCTCGATAAAGAAATCAGACGCCCTTTTCTGAGAATGTCCTATGCTGAAGCGATTGATCGATTTGGTCTGGACAAACCGGATATTCGTTTTGACCTGGAGTTGAAAGATATTTCAGATATTGCAAAAAATTCAGATCTCAAGCTCTTTGCCAATGCCGTAAAGCAAGGTGGTATTGTCAAAGCGCTGAATGCCAAAGGATGTATTCATTTCTCACGAAAAGAAATTGATGATCTCACAACATTCGTTTCGGTTTACAAAGCCAAAGGGCTTACCTGGATAAAGGTCCGCGAGGAAGCATGGCAATCTCCGATCGCAAAATTTTTCAGCGATGAAGAAAAAGCCGCATTAACCGAGCGGCTTGGTGTTGACCCCGGCGACTTGCTCTTCTTTGTTGCCGATCAATCAAAAATAGCAAATGAGGCCCTAGGGCATCTCAGAAACCACCTTGGAGAAAAACTGGGGCTCATAGACGACAATGCATTCAGATTTTTATGGATAACCCATTTCCCGCTCATGGAATATGACGAAACCGAAAAACGGCTTCAATCACTCCATCACCCCTTCACCGCACCCCTTGAAGAAGATTATGGTTTTCTTAACGATTCCCTGCTTTCCGTAAGATCGAGAGCATATGATCTGGTGTTGAATGGATCAGAAATTGGTGGTGGCAGCATACGCATCCATCAAAAAGAAATGCAGGAAAAGATTTTTGAGAGCCTGGGAATAAAACGTGAGGTTTATGAGGAAAAGTTCGGCTTTCTGCTTTCTGCACTGGAAGCAGGTGTCCCACCACATGGGGGGATTGCCCTCGGTTTCGATAGAATAACGATGATCCTTTGCAAGGCCCCCTCCATCCGTGATGTTATTGCATTTCCAAAAACGCAGAAGGCTTCATGTCTTCTCACAAACGCACCATCCGAGGCAACCAAATCCCAACTCGAAGAGCTTTCTTTAAAGGTCAGTCTGGGCTAAGCTTGTTGAAAAAACTGACTTTTAATTCCGATTTATGTGGATAGCCCCCTGGCAACAAAAATAACCCGGGTTTTTGGCGAGCACCCAGAACTCTATGATTGTGAAACCCACGTACGCTTCCTTGAACATGGTCAAAATCCTTTTATGGCTGAACAGATACATTTTATCAGTTCGGTGGCGGAATCTATGGATCTCATGCGAGAAGAAAAGCCGCATGTTGTTATCTCCGCTTCGGGAATGTGCGAGGGGGGACGCCTCCTACATAATCTGAGGTATAAAATTCATCAACCGCGAAACACTATTCTACTGGTTGGTTACATGGCACAAAACACCCTGGGTCGCCGAATCCTTGAACAAGGTATAGCTTATGAAAAGAGGGGGAGGAGCGGCCCGGCACCGATCCTAAAATTTCTAAACAAAGCATATCCGCTGAAAGCCCGTGTTGTAAAATTAGGCGGGTTCAGTGCCCACGCGGATAAAACTGAAATGCTTCACTTTCTCAAACAGTCGAATTTGAGGATAAAACAAATTTCGCTTGTTCATGGAGAGGAAGATCAAATGTTTTCTTTTGCCAAATGGTTAGGCAAAGAAGGATTTTCAATGAAGGTGCCATCTGCCGGTGAGACGATCGGTATCAGATAACTCAATGTTCCGGTATATCATCTTGGGGGAGATTGCCTCGGACTTTAAAGGGATCGATTGGGAACGTAAAACATGCCGAAAGAGATAACGCACTGGATTTTAGCCGAGAAGGCTTATCGTACTCTTGAAACCAAATCAGGCCTAAAGGCGATTATAAAACAGTATAAAAATCTTTATCTAGCGGGCGCGGTAATTATGGATACGCCCTTTTATCTGCTCTACGGGAACGGGAAAGATGCGATGTATAAAGTGGCTGCTCAGTTGCATGACAACCCTATAAACAGTATTGATTTTGGCGCTAGGGTTATCGCACAGTTTCCCCCCCAAATGACTGAGCCGATTATCGCACTGCTGCTGGGCGTCATCACCCATATTCGTGCGGACAGTTCCTTTCACCCCATGGTCTTCTATTTTAGCGGGAAAAAAGACCCGGCGAATCAGAGAGCCAGCAAATCAGCCGGTTATCGTCACCATAAGTTGGAAACTTTTTTAGATCTTTATTTCAAAAAAACACTCCGACTTAAAAACAGGGGCCTATTTTCGAATGTTCTGGATAAAATTGAAATGGACAAACAACTGTTTTTGGATGTCCTTTCGACACTCTATAAGATGGATATGAATATTGAGCGTGTCCACATAGAAAAATCCCTCTTAATGCATCGAAGGGTCCAGGCCATGTTTGATAAAAAGTTACCCAGAATGATTTTCCAATTGCTCAATACCATTCCCGGACTCGATTTTAGGGAATATCTTTCTAATTTTTACCCGCATCGTAAACCAAAAGCCGATTTGCTATTTCTTTCTCCATTTTCATACCGGCACCCGGTTACCGGAGAAAGTCTCCAGCATTCCGTCACTGACCTTGAAGGTCATGCCCTTCAAGGCATTCTAGATATGTTTCACACAATCGAACGGTATCGGGAGGGGAGTTCTTTTGTGGAAGGATTTAGACGATTAAAGGGGCCTAACCTGTATGCCGGTGTGGTTGGCCGTTCAGAATTTGAGATGAAGTATTTTGATGTAAATCAAGATGTTATGAAATTGATTGTTGATTAGAAGCGATTTCAAAATCCTGATTTTTCACTTTTGGTTTACTCTATCTTATCAACCTTTCTTGTCTGTCTCGGTTGAGTCATCATCTGCAATTTTAATGACTGACTGAAATTTTTCCAGCACATTTTTATTTGCATAACTGTTGTCAACGTTCTCGTCGAGCAGTTCATCATGATCGGAGCTTTCGTCTGCAAGGGCGTCAAAACCCTTATCAGGTTTCTGGGTCTCTGCTAGCAAATCATTATCATCAAAGAAAAGCTCCACGGATTGCTTGTCACCGGAGACATACATGGTTGTGACAGATTCAGCTATTTTTTTTGCATAGTGACCGATCGGATACATATTTTGAGTCTTCAATTTAGAAATCAGGGTATTTACCCCTTTCTCGATTGCGACCTTAATCATCTCGTCATCATATGCCTCTTCGCAAAGGAGGGTAAATTTTTCTTTATTAAGTTCGGCGAACTCACGTATGATCAGCTCGTTTTTTTCAGAGTTTTTAAAAATTAAATATTTTTGCTTCATGCTTTATCTCCTTTAAATCTTACTTAATGTGATGAGCCGGACAGTCATATATTTTTCCATGGGCGATTTTCCGTCCGCCCTAGGCTTAAAAAAATATTGATTATAACAGATTCAAATGTTAATTACAATCGTTTTTACATGTTCGGAGGGATGGCCGAGTGGTTTAAGGCGACGGTCTTGAAAACCGTTGAGTGAATAGCTCCGTGGGTTCGAATCCTACTCCCTCCGCCATCAATGACAGCGGAGAGATGGCCGAGCTGGCTGAAGGCGCTCGCCTGCTAAGCGAGTAAGGGGGGAAACTTCCTTCGAGGGTTCGAATCCCTCTCTCTCCGCCAAAAAACAATCCAATAAGCCGGTTTTGTAAAAAGCCAAACCGCCTATTTTACAGGTCATACCGATACACGCTATCAATCTTGGGTAATATCTACCCCGCCCAAACCGACCCGTGCTGCACCCGATCTCCAGCCCTCACAAGCGCCGGAGTTCGCCGGCCAATGCGCCCAGTTTTTACGGGGATTTAAGAGGCGTCGCAATGGGTTACAGAGAGTGGGACAGTGATGAGATGAAGTCATTAGCCAGAAAGCTTATGGATTCATAGAAGGATTGAGTTTTAGACCTTCTTTAACGCATCATCCTGCAGCCCATCACCCCTCTCGGGTATTCAGGGCGTTCCCTTGAGAGAGATTTTACATAAGAAGCAAGGGACAATATATCCCTACCCGGCATGCTGTCACCATGTGAAGCCATAGGTGGTCCGTCAAGTCCTGTAGCCACCGTGAGAAAGATATCCTTTATGCCGGAGCCACGCTTAAAGGATTCAGAAGTAAAATCTCTTGGACGAATCGGATACCCCCAGTCATCCTTGAGTTCATCGGCCTTGCGGCCATCACCGCAGCCTTCCTTACCATGGCCTCCAAAGCACTTGGCCTCTTTATAAAGCTGTTGTCCCCAGATTGCCAAAGTTGAATAAGAAGCTCTTATCCCGGGGGTTACGACAGGGGCTTCAGGGTCTTCTTCTGTAAAACGCTCATTAAAGGTTTTAATATAATATGTGACTGCCCTCTTTTCTTCTTTGCCAAGACTAAACCAGGGCAGCATTGCCGTTCCTCTAACACCTCGGGCAATGGTCCTGTAAATATCCTCATCTGAATAATAAGAATTCACTTTTTGAAAACAGATCAATGGAAAAACAGAGTTGTGTAGCCACCGGAGATGAGTCTTCAGCATATCCTCAGGCAATAACCATGCCGCAAGCAAAGATTCCAAGAAAGCCACCAAATGTTGTTTATAAGCAGAAGCAGACCACAATTTCGATGACAGATTTTGTTAACTTGCGAGATCGAAAATCTCCCTGCGGCCGATAACTCCGTGGATGTGGTCATCTCCAACTGTGTTATCGACCTTTCTCCGGACAAGAAAAGGGTGTTCGAGGAAACCTACAGGGTCCTGAGACCCGGAGGTTGTTTTATGGTATCCGAACAGTGCTTCATTATTATATCTTTGGGTTTGTTATAAACTTGGGATTGATAAAAATATCAGCATTTCCTTCGTTTAACCTTTCACAAAAAGAAATCCAATTACAAGTTTCTCTTCCATCACTATTTCTTTGTCCTTGTGACCTTGCTCCTTTGATGCTATCAATTTTTATAAATTCCATACCTCCAAAGGATGATTTAACTTTTATTAAGGGGTGGTTCTCATCTATATGAATTTGTTCAGAACGAACATGGAGGTTTATTGCATCATCGCGAGAAATAAATGAAGGTCTTTTTTCAACCATTTCCCAACAATCATATGGCATCCATTCATCATGTCTTAATCCCCATATGTCGTAATAATTATCAGATTGATTCGCAATTATTAAGTCCTAATTGTCATATTCAAAATTTGAAAGTATTGATTCATCTTTAATTTTATGAGCGCAAATATCATCCATATCAATTACTAAAAGATATTGGTATTCGTCTTTTAAATTTTCAACAATTTCAAAAAAAATACATTTCCTGCCTCTGCGATTCTATTACATTTTATTGAAAATGCAGGGTGTTTTAAGACTAAACTTCCCAACGAAATAACTTCCAGATTTGGATGAGTTGATTTATATCCATTTATCTTGTTTAGTATATTATCGTTTGAATCAGATTCGACTAATAAAATTTTTACCTTTGAAAATAACTTTAATCGCAACACAGCGCGAGCAGAAGGCCGTTGCGGAGGCAATATCCGTGCAGCCGGGCGATGGTCGCTTTCTTCAATTGTTCGAATTCATCCAGGCAGTTCTGCGAGTTGTGCAGGTTTTTGTGGAAGGTGCGGGCCTGCTGTCCGACCAGTTCGCCGATGACGCGCACATCGACTCCGGAAGAGAGATGTCGTTGCGGTCTCACAGGCGGCGCGTGATTTCGTGCAGTTGCTGGATTCCCGGCGCAGCGTGCTGTGCTGCTGCGCGCGGTTGAGCGTCAGGCGTGCGATACGAATTTTCCACAGGATCCAATCAGTGTATTCGGCCATCGACCTCAGCCATTATAGTCCTACCGGGACACCGAACACCTTTCCCGCCAGATTCAGTCCCAGGTGCGAAACCCCACGCGTCACGCCTTCTCCCAGCCAGTATTTCTCGAAAAGGATTTTCCCCCAGTGCCACATGCGCCCCGAGCGCAGCAGCGGCACCAGCGGGTCCGGCTCGGCGTAGAACTGGCCACTGGCGAAGCCGGCCGAGCCACTGCCAGTCTCGATCCAGCAAAAACCCAGTCCGTCATATTCAGCCAGCACGCCCGCACCTTGAATCTCGGTAGCAATGCGGCGGGCAACAGTGTGCGCCTGACCGTCAGCGAAGACACCCGCTTTGGGCAGCGGCTTGCCGTTTGCCAGTGTGACGAGCGTAACGTCGCCGATGGCGTAGACGTTCTTGGCGCCGGTTTGCAGCGTGCGCCTGTCAACGGGTACCCAGCCGGCCTCGTTTGCCAGAGGCGATTTCTGTACTACGGGCGGCGCACGGTGCGGTGGCGTGGCGGCCAGGAAGTCAAAGGGCGCCGCATCGCGGTTGGCAAAAAGCAATTCTTTGCGCTCCGCGTCGATGCGCGTCGGCTGCAACTGCGGGTTGAAGTGGATCTGTTTTGACTCCAGTATGCTGATCACCGCATGCCCCATCGCGGGGCCGGCCACGCCCATGGGCAGCGGTTCCGGGGTATAGACTTGCAGCTCGCATTTCTCGCGGATGCCGCGCTGCCGCAAATGGTCGTCCAACAGCAGCGCGATCTCATAGGGCGCCGCCGGGCACTTGTAGGGCACGCCGGAGACCAGCACTGCTACCCGGCCGCCCTCGAACTCCTGCAGCGCCGACCACAGCCCGGAAGCACCTTCCAGATTAAAGGGCGTGTGGGCCGCCTCGCTGAAACCGGGCATGGCTGCGGGCGAGTGGTCCGCGCCCAGCGCAACCACCAAATAATCGTAGTTCAGGTCGCCGTTGCTGCTGCGCACGCGCGTGCCGTCCAAGTCGATTTCTTGCGCCTCCGCCGCGACCAGTTCCACATCGGGGCGCAGCAGACGCCGCCGGTCTTTGGTGATTTGCTGCGGCTGCCGCCAGCCGACCATCACCCACAGCAGAGAAGGGGTGAAGACGTATTCGCCATGGTCTTCCACCACGATGATGCGATGCTGCGCGCCCAGTTTCCGGCGCAACTGGTTGGCGGTGACGATGCCGCCCACGCCGCCGCCCAGAACAAGAATTGTCTTGCCAGTCATTGTTTTTCTCCTTTAGGTTTCTTCAGTTGGTTAATGGCTTCACCTGTCAGCGCAAGTACGCGTTTTGAGTTTTCCGGCGCGTTTGCCTCTATTCTATTTCCAAGCAACGCGATTGCTTGTCGGGTAAACGTTCCCCATGGCGATGGCCGCATGAGGGCAGGCAGTCGCCGCAGCCGTTGCATACCACGCGTCGCATCTAGGCGCGCGGCGGTCCCAGGTGTGGTCATCTACAGCCGTCGGCGGCCCACCTAGTTCGATCGTCCACATGCTCGAGTGCGATTTTCTATTGCCGTGACAGCGCCCAGCGCTGTGTTTCAGAAGACCAGTACCTCATCGGCCGCCAGCGTCCACTCGCCGAGAAGGTCCATGCTGCCATGCTGCACGTTCTCGATAATCAACTCTTCGACTGCCATTTCAGGCCCGAACCCGCGGGCCTTCGCGCACGTCCCTCAAGTGGCCACTTCGCCCCGGCGGGCGATTGAGCGCAGCATGCGCCCGATGTTGTAATAGCCATCGGGTGTCCGCTGATTGGCGATGGCGCAGTTGACCCCATCGCCAATCAGGAACATGCGCACGCTGGCCTGCGGGCGCTTGACCAATTCGAGCGCCATGCGTAGCGCGTTATACGGGCGCTCGTTCCCGTAGGGTCCGTCGTTGATGACGAACAGGTAGTTTTTCGGTGTGTCAGTCATGTTTTGCCTCCTAGAATGTCCTAATACGTAATTCCACGTTTCACGCTATCACCTGAATCTGTTCTTCTGGTGCAGGTATGATCTCCCCAATCACTTCGCCCGGTGACGGCGTTTGCGCCAGCGCCGCTTGCAGTGCAGCGATTTTATCCGGCGGCACAGCCATCAACAGGCCGCCGGATGAAGGATAAGAATTCGCTTTTTGAAAACAGATCACCGGAAAAACAGAGTTGTGTAGGCACTGGAGATGAGTCACAACATATTGTATTGCAATGATGCGACAACAAGTCCCAAGCGGCTTCGGACAACCAAAATTCAAATACCGGGTGAAGATCGTATAGCCTCTTCTGGAAACGATTTTGACCTTGATTCCTTTAGTGATGCCCAAGGCATTGAGAAAAGAGATTGAACCGGCAGGGTCTATTTCACCGATCCGGTTGGTGAAAACATCAGAAATTTCTATCCGGAACAGAAAATGCGCGTGATGCTCACAAAGGCTAATTTTTGTGAAGCCCACCGGTCTTTAACAGTACAATTAGGAGCAATTTATTGACTTAAGCCAGCAATAGAGTACAAAATGTATGATCGATTGTCAACCGTGATCCAAATGATCCTCCCTTTACTGTCTGTAAAATTGAGCGCAATTCACCGGAGCTTCGTATTCGCCCTATTTATCCACCAAAATACTTTTCAGTCGCTGCAGCTCTGACTCTGCATCCTCAATCATTTCATCAATGATTTGTTTGAGAGGTTGGATTTCATCAACCAACCCCACAGACTGTCCTGCCATTAGGGAACCTTTACTGACATCTCCGTCAATAACTGCTTTGCGTAGTGCACCGACCCAGAACTCCTCCACTTCAAACTGGGCTTTTTGGCGATCGATGAGCTGGTTATCCAATCTATTCAACAATTCAAGTTGGAGCTTAGCGAATTCAATTGTTCCTTCGTTTTTCAACGCTCGGACAGGGATGGCAGGAAGTCGACTATCAAAATGTGGCGTTGCAACTGCATCGCGGGCATTCGCCTTTCGGAAAACTTCCTTGAACTTTGGATGCGCAATACACTCCTCTGACATTACAAAACGAGTTCCCATCTGAATCCCTGCCGCTCCCATCATCAAAACAGACGTCATCATGCGTCCGGTCGCAATACCGCCGGCGATAAAGATAGGAACACTGTCGACTTGAAAAAGGATTTGTTGGATCAATATGGACAATGCAACCGGCCCGATGTGGCCACCGGCTTCTGAACCTTCGAGAATCAGTGCGTCTGCCCCGCGGTCAATCAGTTTGAGTGCAACCGGTGCAGTCGGGGCAAAACAAATCGCATTCGCTCCGGATTCTTTGACTCGATGAATTTCTCTTTTTTTCGGAATACCTCCTGCAAATGCCACAACTTTACAATTCATTTTGCAGACCAGATCCAACTGATTTTCATAACCTGGCGCGAGGGTGATAAGGTTTACTCCAAATGGATGATCACTCATTTTTCCGGTTGCAATTATTTCCTTTTCCAAAACCTCTACCGGTGCGTTCCCACCTGCTAAAAGCCCAAAGCCTCCAGCGTTACCGACAGCACTGACCAGCTTGGGGTCACTCACCCACGTCATGGCACCGCACATGATTGGATATTTACAGCCTAAAAATTCTTTGCCTTTTTTAATAAATTTTTCAATCAGCAAGGTACGATGCCTCCCATTTCAACTTTGGTCTTTCATCAAAAGACAATTCATATTCTCCACCTTGTGTTTCAGATACCTTTTGTTTCGTATCGTCGGTCGATCAAAATTCCCGATAAATGCCCGGAGAAGTGTTTTTCGGTTATGTGTTTATCTGCTGTGAACTCGAATTCTTCAAAACAATCCTGGCTCTGTATCCATTTCAGTTCCGTGATATCATCACCGGCAGTTGGAGACCCGCCAATTATTTTTGCTTCCAGCACGATCACAATACTTTCAAAAGATGAGAATTCATTGGAAACGACGTTCACTATCCGTTCAAACCGGACCTCTAGGCCGGTCTCTTCTTTAACTTCTCTGTGTCCTGCATTCAGAAAGTTTTCACCATCTTCAACAAAGCCACAAGGCAGACACCATAACTTTTTTCCTGTTATGCGCCTACCGATAAGAACGCGCCCATCGTTATTCTTAATAATAACACTCACGCAGGGTAGTGGATTACTGTATTGGATAAAATCACAATTGTTGCATTTTATTTTGTTTTCAGCTTTTCTATGATTCGTTGTTAAAGAAGAACCACACTGTGGACAGTATTTAAATTGGTTGCTTTTACTTTGCCTCGGACTTTCTTTGAAAAATTGCTTCATAGTTTTTCCAATCTTCAACCGACGTCTGTCACGTCTGTTACCCGAAACCCTGCTGCCTGTATCATTGCGATATCTGTCTGATATCCTTGCCCTTCAGTAGTTAAATAGCCTATGGTGAACATCGAATCAGCCACAAACAGTGCAAGGACCTGCATGGCGCCCAGGCATGCTTCTCTGCCGCCGGCAGCCCGGATTTCATGGTCGGGATTGACGAGCCTGAACATTGCCAGGCTACGGAGAGCCTCTGCAGGTTGAATACGTTTGCAAGTTTCAAACCTGCTTCCCGCCCTCGGGTCGAGGAAGTTCAAGGGGATAGAATCGGCTTTCAATTCACGCAGGGCAAAGGCGAGATCGATCCTGTCCTCCAACGATTCACCCTGACCGATGATTCCGCCGCAACATAGTTCTAAGCCCGCTTTTTTCAACGCTTTCGCAGTACTCAATCGGTCCACGTATCGATGGGTGGTGCAGATTGAAGGAAAAAACCGCTCTGAAGTCTCAAGATTGTGGTTGTAACGATCCAACCCGGCTTTTTTGAGCTGTTCGGCTTCTTTGAGGCCAATTAGGCCAAGGGATGTGCAAGTCATGATCGGGATTTCCCGTTTAATCTGTTGAACAGCTTCACAAATCAGCTTTATCTCTTCAGCCGGCGTGGTACGACCGCTGGCAACTATACAATACCGCACTGCCTTCATGCGGTGTGCCTCACGCGCTCCCTCGACTATCTCTTCCACAGTCTGCACCGGGTAACGCGGGATCCTGCTGTTTGTCTTTGCAGCCTGACTGCAAAAGCCGCAATCCTCGCTACAATTACCGCTCTTCACATTACGAATAACGTGTAGGCGAACATCCCGACCAAAGTAATGACGACGGACTTCAAAGGAGGCCTGTAGAACCTCGAACAGTTCATCGTCGGAAGATTCCAGCAGAGCCCGTGCCTCCCCGCGCTCTATGACCTTACCACCCAAAACTTTTTTGCTCAAGCTATGCCATTTCATGTTCCGACCTTTTGCTCAACTATCAGCCAAGCTCTCAAGTACGTGTGGCCGTAAGAACGACAGCGACCGGAAGCCTCCGTGTTCGGGAGCAGCGCCGACATACGGCAATTCTTTTCGGTATTTTTAATCATCATGCAAACCCCGTGGTCTTTTATCTGTTCTGGTTGAAAAATTAAATCTATGTTTTTCCATAGCGTTGTTCATATAATATGCGCTCATCTTTCTCTTTTATATGCTCTTCATCTCCGATAATGGTATGAAGATGAATCTCGGGAGAGTATTTGCTGTTCGGTACGGTTCTCCCCAAAGCCTCGGACATGGCCCGGATGTGATGGGGAGTGCTACCGCAGCAGGAACCTATATAATTAATTCCCATCTCTTCTGCCTGTATCGCATAGGATGGCATTTCTTTTCCTGTCAGAACAAAGGGATCAAGCGCTGTTGGAAAGGCTAGCCGACCTTCGGATTCCTGAATCTGGAAGTCCGGTTTGTCATCCGTGCATCTGAATGCCACCGGCTGGGTTGCGACATAACAGGAAACATTTTTTCTTACACTTTGGGCAAGCGGCATCACCCTCCCAGGATCTCTGAAACAGTTTAAACCAACAATATCTGCTCCTGAATCTTCCAGCACTTTAAAAGCTTCTTCCATTCTTATTCCGTCCAAAGTGACAGTATCCCTTTTCGAACCGAGCGTTATCATGAAAGGTTTGCCTGTGGTTTTTATTGCTTCCAGGGCAATTTTTGCCTCTCCGAGATATTCGATCGTTTCAGCAATAAACAAATCCGTTCCATAATCTGTCTGATACTGAATCTGCTCTTCAAACCGCTTTCTTGTCTCTGTATGCGTGGAAGCATCTTGTAGATCATAAACCCACGTGTTACATAGATTGCCAGCCGCCATAATGCCATATTCATCGGCAATTTCCCTTGCAATCAGAACGGTATTTTTATTGATATCCTCCAATGCGCTTTCCATGTCGATATCCTTCTATTTTTTCTTTATGGGCATAATAGGCACATGCCTGAAGAACGTCGGCACCTGCGCGAGCAAAATCCGTCTGAAGTTGCTTGACAGCTTCAGGATGTTCTATAACCGCTTCCGGGGTAAAAGGACCTGCGCTTACCTAGCCTCTCCGTTCCAACTCAAATATGATCCCCCCGTCACCTATGATAATGCCTTCTTTGATGCGTTCTAATATCATACTAGATAATTCCCCCCTTCATAAGCGGTATAACGGCGTCATTTGGAAGCGAGCAGAATTCTGAAGCTTCATATCCAAATATCTTCCTCTGCGGTCATTTCGCCGCCGACATCACCGGTATTAATCGTACCTGCAGGTTCGAAAAGCAAAACATTACATTCATTTTTGGCGAAAGGCTTGTGCTCGACCCCTTTTGGAACAACAAACAACTCTCCCGGCTTCAGAACAACCTTCCCGTCACGGAACACGATTTCCATCTCTCCATCAATCGCTAGAAACATTTCATCCGTATCATCATGCATGTGCCAAATGAAGTCGCCTTGAAGTTTCACTATCCTCAAATGATAATCGTTAATTTGGGCTATGATTTTGGGTGACCAGTGATCAGTAAATTTGCCTAATTTTTCTTGTAGGTTGATCGGTTTAAAATCCACTTTGATTCTTCCAACTTCTCGAACAAGTTTTACACCTTCGATTCGACGACGGTCCGCCTGTTGCTTAAATAACAGAAACTTAAGCTTCGGAAAACAAAAGAATGGCACCAATAATTTTTCTAAATGTTATTGGGTTTTGTGGAGATTTTAATGTGCCGAAATGACTTGCAATAATTGCCATTACTATTTGGCCGGCTATTGAGAGTATGAACAGTTTTCTTGCTCCAATTTTTGGAATAAGAAAAGTTATACCCAAAACGATAAATGCGCTTATAAAACCGGTTAAGAATAAATAGGGCGGAACATTTTTAATTTTGTAAATCGTTTCAAATTTGCCGAAAAATGTAAATATTAGGATGGATGTGGCCAGTGCCACAGTGTAGAAAGAAACATTGTCACATCCTCGCAGCACTCCGGCACAAACATCCCACTCATTCATAGGACCGCGACTCCACATTGCATCACACAAACCAGCAGCAACCCGCGTCGGTTTGTAAGCGTCGCCCACTGAAGGTCCGCTCAAGCGGCGGGTCAGCCGTTTTTTTCTTCTTTAAAATCTAAACAGGGTTCATCCATGCAGTGATGGGTCTCCACGGTTACATGGGCCAATTCACTGTGTTCTGCGAGCAAGTTCTTATAATGTTCAACCGGCTTGGGGAAATGAGTGACAATGGAAATGATTGCGGCATGTCGGTTTGAGCCGAGGGACCATACGTGCAGATCTGAAATCCGATTGTCGGAATCTGACTCTATGATGGATCGGATCCGCCCCACAAGTTTTGGATCAGTATTGCGATCCAGCAGAATTGATGAAGTGTCCTTGAGTAAACCCAGTGACCATTTTGCGATAAGAACGCCTCCGACAATCCCCATAATCGGGTCCATCCAGTTCAACCCATAGAATTTACCGGAAAACAAGGCGATGATTGCAAGAAAAGAAGTTAAGGCATCGGCCATAACGTGAAGATAAGCGGCCTTAAGATTGTGGTCTACATGGTGATGTGGTTCATTCGAGACATGTTTATGCGGTCGTGAATGCAAAAGAAAAGCGCTTATGATATTTACGACTAAACCAATGAAAGCGACAAAAATTGCCTGATTAAATTGAATGATGTGGGGATCAAGGAGTCTTTGAGTGGATTCGATGGCCATCAGCAAAGCGACCACGGCAAGGGCAACCGCGCTGGCGAAACCGCCAAGGACAACGACTTTTCCTGTACCGAAACTGAAGTTCGGATCTTCAGAATGGGTTCTTGCGTAACGGTATGCCATGACGGTGATAGCCAGTGCGGCCACATGCGTAGCCATATGCCAGCCATCTGCCAGCAGGGCCATGGACCCGTATGCCATACCCGCGATAATTTCCACAACCATTGTGACTGCTGTCAAAGCAATCACCCGGTTCGTGTTTCTTTCACCGATCCTATTGACAATATTGAATCGGTGAGGATGCCTCCATTGGTCCATCTTATTAATGTGCATAATTGATTTTCCTTCGATCCAGGATGATAGGCGGCTTTCATCCCCGTCCGATGTGAGGCATTTTAGTCGCCATGACTGTCAGAAATTGGACGTTGGCTTCCAGCGGAAGGCTCGCCATATAAATCACGGTACTGGCAACATGATCCAAATCCATGGTTGGCTCAACCGCGATGGACCCATCGGCTTGTGGAACGCCTGTTTTCATACGTTTTGTCATCTCCGTCGCTGCGTTTCCAATGTCGATTTGACTGCAGGCAATATCGTACTTTCGGCCATCGAGTGCCGTCGACTTTGTAAGGCCTGTGATTGCGTGTTTGGTAGCCGTGTAGGGCGCAGAATCGGGGCGCGGTGAGTGTGCAGAGATAGAACCGTTATTGATGATGCGTCCACCCCGTGGGTGTTGACTTTTCATTATCCTAAATGCTTCCTGTGTACACAAAAATGCACCGGTCAGGTTGGTGTCAACGACGTTTTTCCATAGCTCAATGGACAGATCTTCCAAAGGAATAGGTGGTGTGCCGGTACCCGCGTTGTTAAATAAAAGGTCGAGCCTGCCAAAGGTGTCCTTTGTCTTGGAGAACAAATCTCGTACAGAGTCTGGGTTCGTCACATCAGCGGGCACAACCAACGCAATTGAATTACCTGCTCCTGCCTCCCTGGCGGTGGTTTCTAAAGGCTTCAATCGACGACCAGCAAGGGAAACGGAATATCCGCTTCCCAAAAGAGCAAGTGCCGTCCGCTTGCCAATGCCTGATCCTGCCCCTGTAACAACAGCGACCTTACCCGTTGAATCCATTCGTCATACCTCCTTATATATCAGCATTACCCCGATCCCCTGATCCCGTTGTTTTCACTAGAGCGCCAAACCTTCACAAGATGCACCCTGTTATTCAGGCAAAGTCACAAATCATCTTCCACAGTTTATCGACATGGCGCTGCTCGGTTCGTGTCTGGCCGATCGAGACACGCACGAAAGTCTGATCATTGATTCGTGAAGTCGTGACCATCGCCCCGCCAGAAAGATTGATCGCGTCAGCAATGCCCTGAGTGGCTGCATCGCCGTCAACATGGCTGAAACTGACCAGTGCGAAATCTGTTGCTGCAACCAGCCTGAAACGATCATCGTCCTCTAAACGCTGTGTCAACTCTTTTGCCATACGGATATGCTCGCGAATGTGATGACGGAGTCCTTTCGCACCGTAGCTGCGTAATACCCACCACAGTTTGAGTGCTCGAAACCGACGTCCCAGGGGCACGTGCCAGTCGCGATAGTCGACAACCTGCCCGGAATCAGACGCTCCATTTCGAAGATAGGGCGGCAGGATACTCAACGCATCCAGTAACGGTTTGCGATCGGCGACCCAGAACACGTTGCAGTCGAAATTTGTAAACAGCCATTTGTGGGGGTTGAAGGTGTAACTGTCGACGTTCTTGAGTGTACCCTGGTGGAAACGGTGTTCTGCACAGATCATGGCATTACCTGCCCAGGCCGCATCCACGTGATGCCACATTCCGTAACGCCTGGCCAGCTCTCCAATCGCATCTATGGGATCGACCGCGCCAGTGCCCGTTGTTCCCAAGGCGGACACTACAAAAACGGGCGTCAAACCCGAGGCAACGTCTTGTTTTATCGCCTGCGCCAGTGCAGTTGTGTTCAGGGCAAGCTTCCCGTCGACATCAACCAGCCTGACGTGTTTATACCCGGCCACCCGGGCACCCTTTTCGATTGATGAATGGGCCTGAGTTGAGGCGTACACCACAAGCCGGTCGACGGGCTCATCGTGGCGCTCGCGGGCTACCACCAGTGCGGTATGTGTCGAATCCGAAGCGGACATTTGAATAACGCCACCGCCGCGTCCTGACATTTTCCAGCTTTGGGGTAATGCCATGAGATCAACCAGCCAATCCAGCACAGCAGACTCGATTTCTGTAGCGGCTGGACTGGTCGACCAGAGCATTCCCTGGACAGCCAGGCCCGCTGCAGCCAGTTCACCAAGGACTGCTGGTGGAGAAGAGTTCGCGGGGAAATAGGCAAACCAGTTCGGCGACTGCCAGTGTGTCACGCCCGGTATCACGACGTTGTCCAGGTCGTCCAGCAGTGCTTTGAAGGACTCGGGCTGTTCTGGTGCTGTACCTGGCAGCTTTTCTCGGATGGTGCCGGGCTCGACCGTTGACATGACTGGGTACTGCTCGACGTTCTCCATGTAGCGCGCGATCCAATCAATCAGCGCATGCCCATTGGCCCGAAACTCTTCTGGTGACATGTGATAGTTCGTCATGAAATCTCTCCCGGATCCGAACACTATATAGACCGACGTCACAATTGACGCACGGTCCTTCAGCGTCGATTATGAGGTGGGATTCCTAGGATGTGCCAGGCCAGTCGGCGGATATATCCCCGGGCAACCCTGGGTTGTATTCGCCAGCCTCGCACCGTGTCCTTTCGTTTATGGCTTAATATTCCGGCCGCGGTTGTTGATCTTCCCCGAAAAACCTCACTACTCTTTATCTTTGCCCTTCTCGGGGGAGACACGCTAATATACAGTTCTCGATTCGCTGACCCCGACTGCCGGCAGGCAGAAAACACCAAGATGCAGACCAACCAACGCAGAGCCACCTATTACTGGACCATGTACGACTGGGCCAACTCGGCCTTTGCGACCACAGTCATGGCTGGATTCTTCCCTTTGTTTTTCAAACAATACTGGAGTCAGGGTGTTGAGGTGACTCACAGCACCTATTGCCTCGGTGTGAGCAGCTCTGTAGCCAGTCTTATCATCGTGATCCTATCTCCCACAAAACAACAGGGTCAGGTCTTGAAACTTGACATTTTTAATGAATATTTCAATATTCTGACCCCTAACCCATATGATCTCGAGAAAGCCCTTGATCTGCTCATAAATAGTATCCATCACTTGACATCCTAGGCCACTATCCTTTGTATCGTGCGCCCCAATGCAACAAGGCTGTGAACGTTGTGGACCGACAAAAAGAAATCCAGATACGGAAGCGCAGCCTGCATTCCCTTGCACAACGGCTGATAGTGTTCGCTATCCAAAAGGGGATTGAGCCATATGATCTTGTGACATCGTCTCTTTAAGTTCCGCATCTCCCGCTCCATAAGCGCCACATCGCCTCGGTCCCACCCATCGCTGAAGAGGACAATCACGGTCCGATGGGTCACCAGAGAGGGTGAAAATTCCCGATTGAAAGTGTGAAGGGATCGCCCAATATTCGTACCCCCGGACCAACCCAGAACAGAACTCGAAACCCTCTCCAGGGCGTTACCGATGTCCTTGGTGCGAATGAGGTGGGTGATGCGGGTGAGCGAGGTGCTGAAGACAAAAGTCTCCACACTCCGAAGCTCATTCTGCAGGCCATACATGAACTGGATCAAAAAGCGGCTATAACAATCCATAGAGCCGCTAACGTCACAGAGGAGAACAATGCGCGTTTTCTTAATCCTCCGCTTGCGTGAGACAAGTTCAATGATCTCTCCTCCGAATTTAATGTTCTTCCTCATGGTCCAGCGTGGATCAATCTCGTCTCCTTTCGAGGCGCGCTTCTTCCGACGACTCATCTGCGTAGCAATTTTCGTGGCGATCAAAAGAATCGCTCGGCTAATCGCCCGACTCTCCTCGATACCCATCTCGCTAAAGTTCTTCTCGTTCAGCAACTCGTAAGGGCTATAGGTGGGAAGAAAGAAGAGGTCTCCATCTTGAGTGAGATCCTCCTCCTGGCTAGTGGCTTGTGGGACTACCTCTTCCAAGCTCCCTCCGGGACTATCGGACTCTTCATGGGACTCCTCCGAGGCGGGCATCGACATTTCGATTATCTCCATAGGCCCCTCATCCGGCGTGCAGTCCTTCCAAAAACAGTCAAAGACGCGGTCAAAGAGAGAGACCCCTTCCTTTTCGTGGATCAGGTTGGAGAGCAGGACCGAGTAAAAGTCCTCTCGGCGTGTGACGTCAACGAACTCAAGAGAGCGGCTGGCATCGATCACCTGACTCAGGCCCACCCTGAGTCCAAGGTCTTTCAGAACCCGGCCAAAGGCCAGTAGGTTGGCCAGGATCCCCTGGCCCCTCACGCTCGATAAGCGTTTGACCGCGCTGATAATTTCTTGATCTGAGGGCTGCGTCGTCATCCTACGTCTGGGACTCCATCGGATCTTTGAAAATCCTTTCTAAATTCAATTTCTTGTCCGCTACCTCCGATTCTAAATGATGGAGGTCCTCTCGGTATTTAAATACGCACCCCATGGTATCCTCCATGCTCTTCTCATCGAGTTCTTCCCGATGAAGGGCGATCAGGGCAGAGGCCCAATCCAGTGTCTCCGCGACTCCGGGACGCTTGAAGAAATTCATCTGTCGGACTTGCTGCATAAAGGCGCAAACCTGTTTGGCCAAGAGCGTCCGTATTTGCGGGTACTTGGTCATTACGATCTCGTACTCCTTTTCAAAGGTGGGGTATTCAATCCAGTGGTAGAGACAGCGGCGTTTCAGAGCGTCATGAATTTCCCGGGTACGATTTGATGTCAGGAACACATAGGGACGCTGCTTGGCGCGGATTGTCCCGATCTCGGGGATCGTGATCTGAAAATCGGAAAGGACCTCTAAAAGAAAGGCCTCAAATTCCATGTCGGCTCGATCGATTTCGTCAATGAGGAGGACCGGCGACGTCGAGTCGTCACATTGAATCGCCTCCAGCAACGGTCTCTTGACAAGATACTCCTCGGTAAAGATCTCCGTCTCGACAGTCTTTCGGTCTCCTCCACCGACCTCTTCCAGCTTGATCCGCAGCATCTGCTTGGGATAGTTCCACTCATAGAGCGCCGTGCTGGCATCCAATCCCTCATAGCACTGCAGACGGATCAGGCCCGTCTGCATGACCTCAGCCAAAACCTTGGCAGTCTCGGTTTTGCCGACACCGGCCTCCCCTTCTAAAAGCACAGGCTTTTCCAGATTAATGGAGAGATAGACCACGGTGGCCAGACTTTTGTCACAGATATACTGCCGACTTCTTAAAGCCTCCTGAATTTTTTCAATCGTAAGCTTCCTTGGATTCATGGTTACCCCTGGATTGTACGTCAAAAAATTATGTGGAACTGAGGTTCTTCAGGGAACAGAGAATGGCTTCCAACACTCCGCCGATAATGGCTCTCACCTTATACGAAATCAAGTAACAATAGTCCCTTTCCCCCCTTGGATCAATGTCTCCGGCTTTCATTTCCTCCTCCACCTCAATACCATCCTTCAAATCCCCAAAGAACGCCACTTATCAGGGCGTGGATGGGATATCCATCCGCCTGAGCAACGGTATCCCCAGAAACAACCAAGTCTTCTATTTCGTGCAAGGATTTGAAGAGACCTTTCCGAGAGACCCGCAGGACCCTCTATTCTGCCAATCAGATGGACATGTTTTTCTCGAAGATTGTCCGGCACCAACTGCTATGAGCACACTTGTCTCTCCTACAGGAACAAGGCCCTTTGCATGTTCTAAAAAATTTTAGCGTTCATATCAAACTTTTTAATTGTTAAGCCACAAATAGAATTAAATAATTTTGATACCATTTGATCATGAGCATCATAGGTACCAGCTATTGCTTTTTTCCCACTATTCTCGTTTCTTACACTTCCAATAAGAACTGTCTCTGTGCCATTTGAATCTGAAGAAATAAACTTAATTGCTTTTTCCCTTAGAATTTTTTGACCTTTAGTATTGACAACTGCTATATGAATATTCATTAGCTACCGGTAACGTTCATGAGAGTTTGGCGTGCTATATCATCCGGGCGTCTTTCTCTCAAGAGCGGATGGCATATATTACAGCTAATGATTCATCTGACGGTATATCAAAAGTCATTTATCAAAGTAAAGATGAGATATCTACGAAAACATTCGAGGCGCTGGATTAGCTCGCCGCAATGTGTTCTCACGTCCCGAACAGGGGAGAACAGATGGCTCGTTATTACGGCTACTACAGCAATGTGTCACGCGAAAAACGGGAAAAAGCCGATGCTGATGATCAAATCCCATGCATCCTTGAACCGGAGCTCACCGGCAAGGCTTTCCGGCGAAACTGGTCACGGCTGATTCAAAAAATTTATGAAGTTGATCCACTTACTTGTGGCAAGTGCCAGGGACCGATGCGAGTCATCGTCTTTGTTGAAGATGAAGCTATCGTCAAAAAGATCTTGGAGAGTCTTGGGATATGGGAGGTGAAGCGCAAACCTCGCCCAAAGACTAATGCTCCACCCGTCATCCCGGATTCATACCCCATCCCTTCCGTGGATGACTACCTGATCGATCCTGACTGCCCGGCCGAAGCCTGCTTTTAGCATCGAGCCAGTCGAAAGATCAACGGGAACCTTTGTCTAAAATACCCGTAATTTTCTTAAGTTGACTAAAATTTGTAAAAAGTAACGGTTGACAAATAGCTTCTCCGTTGGTACTGGAGTCTCAATTGTCACCGCAAACGATGGATTTTAATATGTTGCGGTTTGCATGATTTTCATACACAATTATAAAATTGCAATCTACCCGATCTCAAAAAGCGAGTTCTTATCAATTCAATTCAATTGGCCCAGCGGCAATCGCTGCCGCCGAAGCAGACCCACCGTCAAGACAGTCCTACTTGCCGTTGCTTGACCGCTCACCATACCATGTGCCGTATCATCTGCATTCGTGGATCAGGTAGTGGCACAGGCTCTCGCAATCGGGCACCGCGGTCTGCTCGCTCAACGACAGATAGATACTTCTTGTCCCGGGCGAGTATCCGTGGTGAACTTCAGCCATGAAAACGTTCATCGGATATGAAGAAGCTCTGCAACTGACTTTGGCCCGGGTGCCCCTGCTGGCTGCTGAGGAGGTGGCCCTGGCGCAGCTGGCCGGCCGGGTGCTCGCCCGGGACGTGGTTTCTCTGGTTGACTCTCCTTCTATCGACGGTTCGCTGAAGGACGGATATGCGGTGTTGTCCGCGGATCTTGCTGAAGCTGGGCGGGACGCTCCGGTTCGGTTGCGAGTCCGCGGGTCGGTTACTGCCGGCGGGGAAGGTAGCTTCGAGGTTTCCTCCGGTGTTGCCGTGAGAGCCACAACCGGAGCGGAGATACCGGAAGGATCGGATGCGGTGTTGGCCGAAGAATTTGTGCGAAAGGAGGGAGAAACCGTTCTGTGCCTGGCCATTGTCGAGGCGGGCAGAAACGTCCTGCTAAAGGGGACGGACGTCAGAAAGGGGGAGGTGGTGGCGCATGTGGGAGAGCGCGTGTCTGCGCCTCTGGCGGGCCTTATGGCCTGTGCAGGCTTCGAGTCGGCGCCGGTCTATCGCCGGCCACGCGTCGGTGTGTTTGCGACCGGAGATGAGATCGTGGCGCCGGGAAAGAAGTTGCCGCATGGGAAGCTGTACGCCAGTAACCTCACCGAGGTGTGTGCCTGGCTGGCCCAGCGGGGTTTGCAAACTTCTGCGGCGATCGCCGGCGACGACAGAACGGAGATCGAGGCCGCGGTCGCCAGTCTGGCCGCGGATGCGGACGTGTTGATCACCAGCGGTGGAGCGTGGACTAGTGAGCGGGACCTCATCATTGCGGTGATGGAGTCCGCAGGCTGGGAAGGCATCTACCATCGGGTGCGTATGGGGCCGGGAAAGGGCATCGGGTTCGGGCTGCTCGGCCGCAAGCCGGTGTTCTGTCTTCCCGGCGGCCCCCCTTCGTGCGAGATAGCATTTCTGCAGCTTGCTTTGCCCGGGATTCTGAAGATGCAGGGGCTGCCGGGGCCGGCGTTTTCGACGGTGGAGGCCCGGCTTGACGGGGTCGTGCGAGGCCAGTCCGATTGGACTCAGTTCATCCATGCGGCGTTGACGACGGAGGAGGGACAGCTCGTGGTGCGGCCGGCAAAGCTGAGAAGCCGGCTACAGTCCATGGCCCGGAAAAATGCGCTAATCGTGATTTCCGAGGGGGTGGAGGAGTTGTCTGCCGGAGCCCGAATCCAGGTGCAGGATCTTCGTCAGAGAGAAGGATAGGGGGACGGCGAAAGTTCCGTTCTCTCTCTTACGGTGTTGGTTAGTGTACCGATCCCTTCGACAGTCACCGAAACTTTGTTGCCCGGAGACGTGCACGCGGGCGGGTCCATGAAGATTTACCGCATCGGCATGTGGTGTTGAGCATACCCAAAATCCTGAGGCGGCATTTTCTTTACGACCGAAAGCTGCTTTCCGACCTCAGCCGCTGTGGTTGGAAGGCTCTGAAAGCCTTTTATACAACCGGCGTGCGGGACCAAAAGGCGGTTTGTGGAGCTGTTGTAGCCATACGGACGTTCAGGGATTATTTAGCGTTCCATCCTCACCTGCACGTGCTGGTTTCCGAACAGATTAAAGTTTCAAAACCGCTTAAACCGGCTATTACTATATATCTTATTTTTATTATGGCTTCTTCAAGAACACATATTCTAACTGCCGGCGCAAGATTTTCAGACTCATCCAAATCCAGATTTCATTCTTTTTTAAAGCTGATATTTGAACGATATCTTTATAAAATGTTAAATAAATTGATATTCGTCGCAAAAATTATAATTGTAGGATATTTTTTTGGAGCGGGCCAGATAAATATCTTCAAAACAAATTTTGAAAAAAATATTATTTATTGATTTAGAGAATGACAGGCTAAATCATAACTGACTAAAAATCAAAAAAATTTATGAATAGTCAGCCGGTCAACCTGTTGGATCGCGTCCGGAATAAAATACATTGTTGCCGCCGGTCATGCCGATCCATTTATAAACTTGACACTTTAAGGGAAGTTATTTAAATCAGGGACCGTGATAGAAGCGTGCTTAAATATTAGTGAGCCGACACAATATTGTCTGCAACAGTGATCCAGGCAATACCTCATTTGGCGAGTGAATTAATTGAGTCGATATTGAAAAACATCCGGATCGATTAGCTACTTGGGGAAAATCAGGCACGATTCAAAACTGAGGGTGCGGTTCCGGGGAGTCGAAAATGAATTTTCAAAGTACAAATCCTATTGATGGCGATGTAAAGATTGTCCGTGCCACCTGCACTTTAGATTGTGGGGGAAGATGTCCGCTAAGGCTGTATGTCAAAAACAATCGGATCATCCGGGTCGAGGGGGACGATGCTGAGGAACCGGAACAGCTCAGGACCTGCCTGAGGTGCCGGGCCTATCGTCAGATGGTCCACCACCCGGAACGGCTCCTCTATCCGCAAAAAAGGATCGGTGCAAAGGGCACAGGGGAATTTGAACGGATTTCCTGGGATGAAGCGTATCAGATATTGGCCGGTGAACTCACCCGAGTGAAAGAGACTTATGGGAACGAGGGGATCCTCCTTGCAACCGGTGGCGGCTATTTGGGCAGTCTTCATAACGGCGGAAATGCCGCTGCCAGGCTTTTGGCCCAATTTGGCGGGTTTGTGACTCACTATGGGAACCTTTCTTCCGAAGGCGCGGTCTGGGCCTCCCTAACCCAATATGGTTCCGTAATGGTCGGCAACAGTCGGGAAGACCTGCTCAACTCCAAGATGATCATTTTGTGGGGGTGGGATCCGGCCCGGATGATCTCGGGTACAAACACCATGTACCATTTGATAAAGGCCAAAGAGAACGGCGCCAAGATTATTGCAATCGATCCGCGGTACCATGATACCGCTGCCACACTGGCCGATAAATGGATTCCGATCCGACCTGGAACAGACACGGCAGTTATGGTGGCAATGGCGAATGTCATGATTAAAGAAAACCTTCACGACCAGGCCTTTCTTGACAGATACACGGTTGGGTTTGACAAGTTTAAAGCCTACGTCTTGGGTCAGGAGGATGGGGTGGACAAAACCCCGTCCTGGGCTGCGGAGATATCGGGTGTAGATGCGGCTGCCATCGAGGACCTGGCCCGTGAGTATGCCACCACCGAGCCGGTCGCTCTGATGGACTGCCAGGGTCCGGCCCGAAGCGCCATGGGTGAGCAGTATAACCGGTGTGCAGCCACATTATGCGCGATGACAGGAAACGTCGGCCGGTCGGGTGGAAGCGCCGGTGGCGGCCTGATGGGGATTCCGGTGGGGCACATGTTCCGGATGTCTTCAATTCCTCCTGGGAAAAATCCTTTTGAACTGGATGGTCCCCGGGTAAAGGGAACGCTTGATATCAGGCTCCGTGTTGTCAAGCGGATTCACGTCAATAAAATATTCGACGCCATCCTGAGGGGAAAAGCAGGCGGTTCTCCTGCAGACATCAAAATGGCCTGGTCGATGTGCAACAATTACCTGAACCAGACCGGCAACAGCAACAAAGCGGCAAAAGCGCTTCACAAGCTCGAGTTTTTTTGTGTAAACGAACTGTTTATGACCGCCCAGGCCCGATATGCCGATCTGGTTTTGCCGGTGACCAGCGCAGCGGAAAGAAGTGATTTGACAATGCCCTGGCCCTCGGGTCCATATTTCGCCTTTGTCAATCGAGCCCTGGAGCCCCTTGGCGAATGCAAATCAGATTTAGATATCGCAAGTGAACTGGCCGAACATTTGGGCATAAAAGACTTCAATCCCCATACGGAGGAAGAATGGCTAAAGATGCTGGTGGAGTTGAATCCGGAGTACCAGAAACATATAAAAGGATACCATGAATTCAAGAAAGACGGGATTCATCGGATTAAGCTGCCCAAACCGATTGTGGCTTTTCAAGAGCAGATCGAAGATCCTGAAAACCATCCCTTTGATACGCCTTCGGGCAAAATTGAAATTTACTCCCAACGCGTGGCGGATCTCAACAATCCCCTTTGTCCCCCCATTCCCAAATACATGAGTACGCCCGAAGACCGAAACGATCCATTGATCGAGCAATATCCACTCCAGCTTTTGACGCCCCACGCCAAAAACAGAGTGCATTCCGAATTGTACAACGTGGAATGGCTCAGGGAGGTTGAAGCCCATCGGGCCTGGATCAACCCTATTGACGCTGACCCGCGGGGTGTCGGGGATGGAGATGAAATATATGTTTTCAACGACCGCGGCAAAGTGGCGATTCCTGCATGGGTGACTGAACGGATCATCCCCGGGGTCATCTGCATCTTTGAGGGTGCCTGGTATGCGCCGGATGAAAATGGCATTGACAGGGGTGCCTGTGCCAACACATTGACCAACGATGCATATTCTGATGGCGGAGCAGCAGTGATGAATTCAAGTCTCGTCCAGGTTCAAAGGGCTTAAAGGAGGATATATCATGCAGATCGGTTTTTTCTTCGATCAGACCCGATGCACAGGCTGCAGCGCCTGCCGTGTGGCCTGCAAGGATTGGCACGACATTTCGTCCGGGCCGGAAAATTGGATGCGGATTCTATATACGGAAAAAGGTAAATTTCCGGACGTGTTTGTCAGTTACATGGTTGCCCCCTGCTGGCACTGCTTGGACCCGGTATGTATCCCGGCATGCCCCGTGGATGCGATTACCAAAAGGAAAGATGACGGCATTGTACTCGTGGAGAGTGAAACCTGCCTGGGTAATATGGAATGTGACGAAAAATGCCATAAGGCATGTCCCTATGATGCCCCACAATTTGGCCCGGAAAAAGGGGCTAAAATGCGCAAATGTAACTTTTGTATGGACCGATTTATTCAAGGCAAACTACCCACCTGCATTGAAGCCTGCCCGGTCAGGGCGCTGGACGCCGGACTGTTGGTCGATTTGGAAAAAAAATACGGTGGTATCAAGGCGGTCGAAGGATTCAAGTATGCTGAAAGAATCAAGCCGGCCGTGGTTTTTAAACCCAAGGCATCTGACCGATCTTCCTAAAATTAAAAGTCCTAAGACATTAAGGAAAGGAGTCATTACATGACAGAAGAAGTTTTTCCTAATCTATTTCGAATTAAAATTCCCCTCCCGGACAGCCCATTAAAATATCTCAACTCATACGTGATACGGGATGTGGATAGAAATTTAGTCATCGATACCGGACTCAATCGAAACGAATGCTACGAGGCCATGCAAAAGAATTTGGGCGAGCTGGGTGTTGATTTGAAAAAGAGTGATTTTTTTATTACCCATTTGCATGCGGATCACCTGGGCCTGGTTTCACGGCTGATTACAGATGGCAATAATATGTATTTTAACCGGCCGGATGCGGAACTCATCGAGACCTGGACAGGCTGGGACTGGATAGTTGAATATGCCGCAAAAAGCGGCTTTCCTGAAGATGAACTCCGGGCCGCACTGGATAACCACCCTGGATTCAAATTCAGCGCGGAGTGGATGCCCGAGCCGTCTATTTTAAAAGATGGCGAGACGGTCAATATCGGTGATTATCGCTTCAGATGCATCGAGACCCCCGGTCACACAAAAGGCCACACCTGCCTGTACGAACCAACGAAAAAAATATTTATCAGCGGGGACCATATACTGAATGATATCACACCAAATATTCAATGTTGGTCTGATGAGGAAAATCCCTTAGATCTTTATCTATCCAGCCTGGACAAGGTCTATGAATTGGAGGTTGATCTGGTTTTACCCGGACACAGACGTCTTTTCAAAAATTATAACGGAAGGATCGACGAACTGAGGGAGCACCACCAAAGGCGGCTTGATGAAATTCTCCTCATTTTGAGCAAGCGCTCAGAGACACCCTTTCAGGTTGCATCGGGAATGACATGGGATATCAAATATGATTCTTGGAAGGAATTCCCGGTATCACAAAAATGGTTTGCCACTGGCGAGGCTATTGCCCACTTGCGATACCTTGAAGAAAAGAAAATGATATTTAGAGAAACAGAGAATGAAATGATCGTATTTTCGGCGTCATGATCTTATTGGTAAAAAAGGAGATAATCAGATGGGGCTTTTGGAAGAAAAGGTGGCTATCGTGACAGATGCGGGTCGTGGTGTCTGAAGAGCTGAAGCGATAGCGATGGCCAAAGCATGCGCTGAAATCGTGGTGAATGATTTGAGCGGCGACCGGGATGGGATCGGAGCGCAGAAGGTGGGTCATCGTAAAACAAAAGGTGTACTATGCCTGTAGCGGATCTCAGCGTAATCGGGAAAAAAACCGAACCGGTTGTTTTTGAATACACCTGGAAAGATGTGGCACTTTATGCACTGGGTGTTGGCGCCCCCCATGACGAACTCCACTTCGTGTATGAAAACACCCCCGGGGGGATTAAAGTGTTGCCGAGCTTTTGCATGGTGGCGGCCAGAGAAGCTTTCCCTGATCTTGGCGACCAGATTGAGTGGTCTTTTTTTCTCCATGGTGAACAGACGATCTGGCTCTTCCGACCCTTTTCGCCGGAAGGAAAGGTTATCCAGACCGGTGAGGTAAAACATATCTATGATAAAGGAAAGGGAGCGGTTTACCATATCCACATCACAGGCCGGACCGGGAAGGGTGATCGTCTTTACGATGCGGAGTGGGTGATATTTTATGTGGGTGCCGGCGGTTTTGGTGGAGATCCCGGCCCCGGGACCGAGGCCCTCGATCCACCGACTGGTGTAAAGCCGGATTTTAGTCTCTCTTACAAAGTGGCTGAAAATCAAGCTGTTTTGTACCGGCTCAGCGGAGACTTGAATCCGCTTCATCTCGACCCGGCCGCCGCGCAACGGGGTGGATTTGACCGGCCGATACTACACGGTCTGTGTACGTATGGATTCGCCACCCGGGCGATTGTTAACGGCCTCCTAAACGGTGATGTGACCCGTTTAAAGGCGTTCAAAGCCCGGTTTTCGGATGTGGTCTACCCCGGTGACACTCTGACTACCCAAGGCTGGAAGGCCGACGGTGGATACATCATTGAGGTGAGGACCGAACGGGGAGTGGTTATCCGCAACGCCATGGTGACCATCGACTGATTTTTGCGGGAAAATTTTATTTAATCCACATAAGATGGTGCACTGCGCCCCATTGGGGGTGCGAAACTTGAGTACTTACATGACTACCGCTCATTTTTCAGTGTTTTTATGTGCAATTGAGTTTTTAAATACTTTTTCCTTATTTATGGGACCGGGTGTAATTGATCTTAAAGGGAGGCAAATTCGATGAAGAGCGTATTGACCAGTTTTGAGGGGACAACAGGGCTTGTCGACGACGGTGCATTGTTAACCTTTGGAGGAGCGACTTTTCAGCGGGCGCCGATGGAATTTATCCGGGAGTTGGTTCGTCGGGGAAAAATGTTCACCATGCACTTTTTCTTTAGATACGAGCTGCCAAAGATCCTTGGGCTTGAAAAACGATTGATGGATAGCGATGGGCTGACGGTAGAAATGGAAGCACAGTTTTTCAATGACTAAAATCGATTTTCAAACCCTATGCCAAAAAATAAAAAAACACGACTGATAAGGACCGTTTGTCCAGCACATTGCGGACCATCGGTCTATTATTGTCCACCCAGAAGACCCCGAAGGTTGTAGAGAGATCAAATTTATCAATTGAGGCATTCAGTGACAGAAATGATTTATCAACCCGGAGAAGCCTATCAATATCCACTCATTATAAAAAAACTGCTCAACACGCCTCTCATCTATTCACCGGATCGGGAAATAGTCTACCGAGAGAAGTCACGCTACACCTACCAAACATTGAATAAACGGATCCACCGGCTGGCCGGCGGTCTGGAGAAACTCGGTGTCCGGCAAGGAGATACGATTGCCATATTTGATTACGACAGCCCCCGTTATCTGGAGTGTTTTTTTGCGATTCCAATGATGGGCGCAGTCATGCAGACAATCAACTGGCGATTATCGACCGACCAGATCTCATATACCATCTGCCATGCCGAAGCCAAATTCATCATCATACATGCTGATTTCATTACCATGCTTGAGCACATCCATCAAAATTTGGCGGTGGTTAAAAAAATTATGGTTATCTCTGAAGATAAACAACCTCCGGATACCCGGCTGACAATGGAGACCGAATACGAAGAACTGTTACAATCCGCCTCCCCCCGATATGATTTTCCTGATTTGGATGAAAATACCAAGGCAACGACATTTTATACAACAGGCACCACAGGGAATCCAAAGGGTGTTTATTTTTCCCACCGACAGCTCGTGCTTCATACCCTCTCGGTGGGCCTTGCATGTGGCGTGTACCACACCATCGGGCGATTCAGGTCAGATGATGTCTACATGCCGTTGACGCCGATGTTTCATGTCCATGCCTGGGGATTTCCCTACGTTGCAACCCTGCTCGGAGCCAAACAGGTTTATGTCGGACAATATGTACCGGAAAAAATATTAAATTTGATTAAAAACGAAAAAGTGACTTTTTCACACTGCGTACCAACGATGTTGCAGATGATCATCGAAAGTCCCAAGGTGAAACAGGTGGACCTTTCGAACTGGAAGGTCACGATCGGCGGTTCGCAACTTCCAAGAGGATTGGCCAAAGCCGCGATGGAGCTGGGAATAGAGATTCATGCCGGCTATGGTATGTCTGAAACCTGCCCTGTCATGAGTACGGCAAATCCAAAAGAACATATGCTCGACTGGAAGGGAGATAAACAACTCGATGTGATTACCAAAACCGGCAAGCCGATTCCATTGGCGGAGATTGAAGTTTTAACTGCAGACGACAACATTTTACCCCATGACGGGATATCGACCGGTGAAGTCGTTATGCGGTCGCCCTGGCTCACGGAGTGTTATTTTAAGGAACCGGAGAAGACCGAAAATCTTTGGCGCAACGGATGGCTGCACAGTGGAGACATAGGGTATATCGATCAAGAGGGATACCTTCAGATCACCGACCGGATAAAGGATGTGATCAAAAGCGGCGGAGAATGGATTTCCTCCCTCGATTTGGAAAGTTTTTTAAGCCGGCACGAAGCGGTGCTGGAGTCTGCAGCCATCGGCATACCTGACGAAAAGTGGGGAGAACGCCCACTGATGATTGTCACCCTTAAACCGGATTATCGAGGGAAGGTGGCCCTTGAAGACTTAAGGGCGCATATGAAAAAGTTTGCCGAAAAAGGAAAATTGCCAAAGTATAGCATTCCGGAAAAGTTCGTATTCGTCGATAACATACCGAAGACCAGTGTAGGGAAATTAGATAAAAAAGAGCTGCGAAGGTTATACCGGTCATAAATCGAGTATATGGAAGGTTCTTGGTACTTCAACCATTATGCGATAAGTGCATAAAAGTCTGTCCGAAAAACCATTGAGCACCAATCGCAAACAAAATTGCAAAACGACAAATAACGGAGGTTCAGATGTTAAAAACACGTATCACCGAACTGTTTGGAATTGATCGGCCCATCGTTCAGGGCGGATTGATGTGGATTGCGAAAGCAGAACTGGCATCCGCTGTAGCCAATGCCGGCGGTATCGGATTTATGACGGCGCTCAGCTTTTCCGACCCAGAGGCATTGCGCGCGGAGATTCATAAATGCCGCAAAATGACCGATAAGCCCTTTGGCGTTAACCTTACATTTCTGCCAGCCCTACGTATAATCGACTACCCTGCTTTCATTGACGTCTGTATCGAAGAGGGCATTAAATTTATTGAAACAGCCGGGAGGAATCCCGAACCCTACATGGATCAGCTGAAATCCGCGGACATAAAAGTCGTCCACAAATGCACATCGGTGCGTCACGCAATCAAGGCAGAAAAAATCGGGTGCGATGTGGTCAGTATTGATGGATTTGAAGCAGCAGGGCATCCGGGTGAAGATGACGTCACATCCTTGATCCTCATCCCCCGTACACGGGATGCCATCAATATTCCGATAATCGCTTCCGGCGGTTTTGCCGATGGACGTGGTCTGGTAGGCGCCCTGGGTCTGGGTGCCGATGGCATGAATATGGGCACGCGTTTTGTGGCGACCAAAGAAGCACCTGTACATGATAACGTCAAACAGGTCCTTATTCGTCACGATGAGCGCGATACGCGCCTGATCATGCGGACATTGCGCAATACAGAGCGCGTTCTTCACAGTAAAAATGTGGACAAGGTACTTGAGATCGAAAGCAAGGGGAATACGCAAATCGAAGATATCGTCCCATTTGTTACCGGTCTTGAGGGAAAAAAAATGCTGGAAGAGGGTGACCTGAAAAAAGGTGTGCTGGCCGTTGGACAGAGCGTAGGACTTATACATGACATCCCCACGTGCCAGAAACTCCTAGATCGCATCATGGAAGAGGCAGAAGAAATCATCACCAGCAAGTTCGCATAGAGCATTTCCAAACCTGCTCACAGATAGGAATCAGGCCCGACAATTACCAACAAAAATACATTCCAGGATAATATCCGGGCATCCGTTAGCCACAAATGAACCCAAAAAGCAAGCCCTTTTCCCTGGCTTGTCAAAATGCTGTGAAGATCCCGACATTTGGGGCTGCAGGGTGCTTCAAAATAACCAGACTTGCAACCGTCTACCCTGGCATAGCCCCCCCCATCAGGCGAAGACCGATGAGGGGAAGAATAGGGAATTTTTTTC